>JAZRTQ010000025.1:0-45833 GCA_045652165.1 Acutalibacteraceae bacterium
CAACATTGGAATTTGCATATTCCGATGAAATAAGATGTATTCCTCTTTCCTCAAGAAACTTTTCGCTGTCTTTTGTTCTGAAATAGGGATTGACTATATCAAGGTCGGCAATGCTGACCTTATCAAAGCTTTCTTTGAGCATCAGGGCATAGTTAACGGCAAGATTGGTTTTGCCGCTGCCGTAATGACCTGCAAAAAGAGTTATTCTTTTAGTGTTCATATTAAAGAACTGTTACCCAGCCGAATTCATCCTTAACGGTGCCGCCCTGGATTCCGGTAACGGTATCGTAAAGTTTCTGGCTGATTTCGCCGATGTTGCCGCCGTTGATTGTCATAACGTCATCCTTGTAGCGAAGCTTGCCAACGGGTGAAATAACAGCAGCTGTGCCTGTGCCGAAGCATTCTTCAAGAGTGCCGTTGTTCTGTGCTTCAAGAAGTTCTTCAACGGAAATCTTTCTTTCTTCAACGGGAAGACCCCAGCTCTTGCAAAGCTCAATAACTGAGTTTCTTGTGATACCGGGAAGAATGCTGCCGTTAAGCATCGGAGTAACAATTGTGCCGTTAATTTTGAAGAAGATGTTCATTGCGCCAACTTCTTCGATATATTTTCTCTCAACGCCGTCAAGCCAGAGAACCTGTGAATAACCGTCATCGTGAGCTTTAACCTGTGCTGCAAGGCTTGCTGCGTAGTTACCGCCTGTTTTTGCAAAGCCCATACCGCCCTTAACAGCTCTTACATAATCATCTTCAATCCAGATACCAACGGGAGCAAGGCCGCTTGAGTAGTAAGCACCTGAGGGTGAGAGGATAACGATGAAGAGATATGTTTTTGAGGGAGCAACGCCAAGGAAATCGTCTGTTGCAATGATGAAAGGACGGATGTAAAGTGAAGTGCCGGGAGCGGAGGGAATCCAATCCTTGTCAACTTTTACGATTTCGCTTACAGCCTGAACAAAATCCTCAACGGGAAGCTCGGGGATGCAAAGACGCTTGTTAGTGTCGTTCGTTCTCTTTGCGTTCATTTCAGGTCTGAAAAGACGAACTTCGCCGTCAGCGCCCTTATAAGCCTTAAGACCTTCAAACATTTCCTGGCCGTAGTGGAAAACCATACAAGCAGGAGAAAGAGAAAGATTGCCGTAGGGAACGATTCTGGGATCGTGCCAACCCTGACCCTCGGTGTAGTTCATAATAAACATATGGTCAGTAAAGATCTTACCGAATCCGAGATTGGTTTCATCGGGTTTCTGCTTGGGAGCAGTTGTTTTTTCAATTTTAATATTTAACATTTTTAAACACCCTTTCGGAGATTATATTTAATTATTCCTGACAGTATTTTTTTGCAGCTTCTTCTCTCATTTTATATTTAAGAATTTTACCTGCCGCATTTTTGGGGAATGACTCAACGAATTCAATATAGCGGGGCACTTTGTGTCTTGCCATATGTGACATAATGTAGTCCTTCATTTCGTCCTCGGTCATTGAACGGCCTTTTTTGAGAATGATGCTTGCAAGAATTTCTTCGCCGTAACGCTTATCGGGAACGCCGATAACCTGAACATCCTCAACGTCATCGTGGGTGAAGATGAATTCTTCGATTTCACGGGGATATATGTTTTCGCCGCCTCGGATAATCATATCCTTGAGTCTGCCGGTAATCATATAGTAACCGTCGGGGCGTCTGCAAGCAATATCTCCGCTGTGAAGCCAGCCGTCTGCATCAATTGCACCTGCTGTTGCCTTGGGCATTTTATAATAGCCCTTCATAATGTTATAGCCTCTTGCAACGAATTCACCGTTCTGTCCGTCGGGAAGGTCTTCGCCTGTTTCGGGGTCAATAATTTTGCATTCGATATGGGGGAATGCACTGCCGACGGTTTCGGTTCTGTCTTCGAGTGATTCGTTAACCTCACCCATTGTGCATCCGGGAGATGCTTCAGTCTGACCGTAAACAGAAAGGATTTCAGTCATATTCATTTCTGCGGCGGCCTTCTTCATAAGGTCAGGCGGGCAGTTTGCGCCTGCCATAATACCCGTTCTCATAAATGAGAAATCAGTTTTTGCAAAGTCGGGATGCTGGAACATACCTATGAACATAGTGGGAACACCGTTGAAGCAGGTGATGTGTTCAAGATTAACGCAGGCAAGCGAGGATTTTGCCGAGAAATAAGGCAGCGGGCAGAGTGTGCCGCCGTGAGTCATCATTGATGTCATTGAAAGAACCATACCGAAGCAATGGAACATAGGCACCTGAATCATCATTCTGTCGGCTGTGGAAAGATCCATTCTGTCGCCGATTATCTTACCGTTGTTAACAATATTATAATGTGTGAGCATAACGCCTTTGGGGAAGCCTGTTGTGCCTGAAGTGTATTGCATATTCGCAACATCGTGGCAGTCAACTGCGGCGGCTCTGCGGTAAACTTCCTCGATAGGAACTCTTACCGACATATCAACAGCCTCTTCCCATGTAAGACAGCCCTTCTGGCGGTAGCCAACCGTAATAATGTTACGGAGGAAGGGGAGCTTGCGGCAATGAAGGGGCTTGCCGGGAACGGCAACCTCAAGCTCGGGGCAAAGCTCTGCGATTGACTGAGCATAATTCGAGTCAAGGCAGGATTCAATTGTAACCAGAGTGTGAGTATCCGACTGTCTGAGAAGATATTCTATTTCGTGAATTTTATAAGCGGTATTTACCGTAACAAGAACCGCACCGATTTTTGTTGTTGCCCAGAATGTGATAAACCACTGGGGAATGTTTGTTGCCCAGACTGCAACCTTATCGCCGGGCTTAACACCGAGAGCAATAAGCGAACGTGCAAAGGTATCAACATCGTCGCGGAACTGGGAATATGTTCTTGTGTAATCAAGTGTTGTGTATTTATAAGCAAGCTGGTCGGGGAACTTCTCAACCATAGTGTCGAGCACCTGAGAGAAGGTTTTATTAACAAGAGAAAACTTTTCCCAAACAAATTTACCCGAACCGCTTCTGTTGGTGTAAAGAAGTTCTTCTGTGTTCTTCTTTGTGTCGTAAACGCTTATGGCATTCGCAAAATGGGGGAAAACAATATCGGCAATTCCGAAATCCTCCATTTTTTCGGGCTGGCATTCATATGAAAGGAAGCCGTCATAGTTTACTGAATCAAGAGCAAGGAGCATTGAAGCTATGGGAAGGTCGCCTTCGCCGAGGAGCTTATATTTAACCTCGCCGTTTTCAACAACGGAGTCTTTTATGTGAACGTGCTTTATGTATGCGCCGAGATTGGTGATGGTTTTGTCTGGCTCTTCGCCGAAATCTCTGTATGGATGGTTGATATCCCAGAGTGCGGCAAGTGCATCGCAGGCAAAAATATTAAGAATATCGCGGAGTCTGCCTGTATCGGCATAAATGCCAACCGTTTCAACAAGAAGAGTAACATTATCTTGCTCGGCTTTTTCTATAAGTCTGCCGATGAGTGATGTTACTGCTGAGTTTTCAGCCTGCTCACCTTCGCCGGTTGCATAAGCGTGAATTCTTACATAAGGGCATCTTATTCTCGATGCAATTTCAATTGCGGTTGCGATTTCTTCAAAGCCCGCATCAGCCTCATTTTCGTCTGCAAGGTTGCAATAGGTGTCGATGCAGGGGATTGAAAGATTCTTTTCAAGCAACTTATGAACGGTTGCGGAAGAATTAGCTTTATTGAAAGGTGCGTCGGAGCCGGTGAATCTGCTGTCCGTAATATTGTGGATTTCGATTCCGCTGTAACCGAGTTCGCTTGCTGTGCCAACGAACTCTGCCCACGAAAGCTCCTGCCACCCGTTGGTTGAGAATGACAGTTTCATCATATATTGCTCTCCTCATAAACGATTTTGTTGAGGGCATTAAGATAAGCGATGATGCTTGCACCGATAATATCGGTTGAAATGCCTTTGCCTGAATAAACCTTTCCGTTTGAACGAAGCTTAACGAGCGCTTCACCCATAGCTTCGCGGCCTTCGGTAACTGACTGAATCTGGAAATCGTCAAGCTCGTAATGATGACCTATAACCTGCTCAATAGAAAGGAATGCGGCATCGATGGGGCCGTCGCCCATTGCAACAGCTTTAAGAGTTCTGTCGCCTTTTTCGAGAACAATATTTGCTGTTGATGAAATGATGTTGCCGCTGTTTATAACATAGCTCTGAAGTCTGTATGTGGGGGGCACCTGATGAGCAACGGTTGCAACAATGGCATCAAGCTCCTTGCTGCCGATTTGCTTTTTGCCTGCAAGAGTGCAGAAAGATTCATAAACCTTTGCGGTATCATCTTCGGAAAGCTCATAACCGAGAGTAACGATTGCTTTGCTTACCTTGGAGATATCGGCTGTTCCGTCAAGAAGAACATTGCCTGATGAACCGCCCACACCGTTTTCAAAGGGTGAGTTTGAATTATGTTTTGTGTTTGCGATGCGAAGGATTTTGCTTGCAGAGCTGTTGATAGCCATTGAGTTAACATCATAGCTTACATCAAGAGTATGGCCCTTTACCTGAAGAGCTTTCATAACACTTTCAAGCGAGGGGAGTGCATCGCTGCCAACGCAGGTTTTAATCTGAGTTGCACCCGCTGAAATGCAAGAGAATACGCAGGCATTTGCCATATCAAGCGCATTGCTGCATTCTGCGCAGAGAGCAATGTTTTTTGCTTCGGGAACTGTATCGTAAAGTTCTTCGATAAGAGATGTGAATTCAGAGGGAAGAAGAGCGCCTGCGGTGTCGCAAAGAGTAACGGTTTTTGCACCGTTTGCAATTGCTGTTTTAACCGCCTCAAAAAGATAGCTCTTTTCTGCTCTTGTTGCGTCAACTGCCGCAAATTCAACATCGCCGCAGATTGAAGCACAGTGAGAGGTAAGTGTTGCGATAAGTTCAAGCATTGCAGCGGGCTTTTTATGGCAAAGATACTCCATCTGAACTGTTGAAACGGGAAGTGAAACAAGAAGACGGGGCTTCTTGGCACCCGAAATGGAGCTCATTGCTCGGTCTGCTTCTTCAACGGATGAACCTACGGGGCAGGATAGAATGCTGTTTTTTAGGAGGGGGCTGATTGTGCGCAAAACGAGGGTGTCAATTTTTTCGTCGGCAATGGGTGCCGCTTCGATAACATCAACATTGAGCGCGTCAAGAAGCTTTGCGATTTCAAGCTTTTCTTTGAAGCTGAGTGCAAGCTCGCCTCTGCGTGAGCCTTCTCTGAGGGTCGCGTCTGCGATAGTGATTTTTTTCATTTGCTGAATCTCTCCTTTAAAACAACTGAGGTGTCTATCCTGCAAAAAGTGAAAACTTTCACTCTATTACAGTATTTTTATATTATATATAAAGTAGTGGGGCTTGTCAACCAATAATTCAGCGGTTTAAAGTGACGTGAAGCAAAATCGTATAGAGCAACAATAATTTTGTTTTTACGGAAATATTGAACGGCAAAATGCACAAAAACAGAAACTTGTTTTTGACAAAAAAAGACTCGGATACGCTGGGTATCCGAGCAACTTTTTTATAAATTTACATTAATTTCGATTTTTTCTATTAATTCGATTGGATTATATGAAAGTTTGGATTTTCTTAACCCCTCATCGCCGCAGTCATCTTCGCGATTAACAAATCTGATTTCATCATCTTCCGCAAACATACGGAGAAATTGATTTGTCACCATCTGATATGCACCGTGATACGAAATATCCGCTTTTTCTATGTGGCAAAAAAGAGTGTCACCGATTATTTCGCCTATTGAATAGCCTGCGATTTTTCCGTTAACTCTTAATGCACCTCCGAACATACCGAAAGCATTATAGTTTTCAAGCACCTCGCAGCAAAGCTCAAGCTCTTTGGTTGCATCCTCATCTTTTTCGGAAGAATTAAAAGTAAATCCTTTTGTAAATTCAATTATCTCAGGAATGTTTTTATCGGTTATTTCTTCGAAATTCCAATCAGAATAAAGCTTTTTAAACTTATTTATATGATTTCGCTGTGTGCTGTATTTTTTACCGATGAGTGTAAGAATGGCATTTTTTTCATAGAGATAATCAAATCTGTCGCGGTCTGAATGAAATTCGCTTTCGGGATAAAGAGAAAGAAGATAATTCTTTTCTTCGGGGCTTACTCCGAAAAATCTCATAGGAATGGAAAACTCTTTGCAAAATAATTCAAGCTCTTCAATTGCTTTTCTCGGATTTTCGCCGATGGGGTATGAAAAGCTGTATTCTCCGTCGGGCTTTGAAGAGAGGATTATTGTTCCGTCTGTTATCGCATAGTAGTTATAATAAACATCGCGCCACATGGCAATTGCGCCTGCGGTGCGGTCACATTGTCTGTTGGGATATGCTTCAAAATAGGATTTTAAAACAGGAATATCCTCAAGTGTGATTTTTTTGAAATTCAGCATAAAAACAACCTGCTTTTCAATAGTGTAAATATTATTATATCATTTTGCGTCTTATATGTAAACTGTCATTTTTTAAAGAAATTATATAATTTTTATTGCATATATTTTTAAGCTCTGCTATTATGTATATATCATTAAAAGTCAGGAGTTCAGATATGAAAAAACCATACAAACTTGAATCTCATCTGTGCAGAATCAGCAGTTTTTATGCTCTTACCGATTCAAGAGTTCCTTCGGAGCTGTTTTCGTGTAAGAGTGCTGCGCCCGACCTTGAGGGATTCCCTCTTCCTCTTCCTTCAAAGAAAAGCGATTATGTGTGCAGCGCAAAATCGGGAGAAATTGAATGGTACGGCGCAAAAACAGGCCTTGTGCGTTATGACAGGAATGCAGTAATCGATGAAGATAAGCTGATGTATTTCAGTGCCCCCAGAGATTTGCAGGATAATAATATCAAAGCAATTCTTCCCGAAGGCGATAATGTTTGGGTGCTTACCGATACCGGTGCGGTACATATTGAAATGAAGAATATTGAAGCCGAAGAAAAGGCGGATATTCTTCTTGCCGAAACATTGAAATATGTCAGCCGCAGAGGCATGATGAGCCAGAAAGCTATGGCTCAGCCCGGCAATCCCGAAACCTGCTATCCTTACGGACATTCCGATAATGACGGCACATTTACCGTAGGTTTTGCAATTGGTGAAATTTTTAAATATGCAACCTTTAAAAGAGAAAAAGGTGCAGACCATCCCGATACAATCAAGGCAAAGAAAATTGCAACTGAAGCGGTTGAAGTTTGTCTTTTGCTTCTTCATGTTCACGGCAGAGGAAACGGCTTTGCCGCAAGAACATATCTTGTTGCGGATGAACCCGTTCCCGATGACGGACTTTTCTTCAGAAAAACGGGCGGCAAGGCATATTGCCTTGAAACCACGATGTCCAAAAAGAGAAACTGCGTAGGATATGAAATCGATGCTTCGGCAGAAATTCCTGCAAGACTTTCAAGATTTTATACCGATTTAGGCTATACAGATGACGATATAATCTATAAAGCTGATACAAGCAGTGATGAAATCACCCATCATTTCCTTGCTTTGCTTTTTGCCCATCAATATCTTGTTGATGATGATGCCGAGCTTGGTGAATTAATAAAATCAGCTGTTAAAGGTATGATGAACCATATTATCGATAACGGTTATCAGCTTGTTGATTACAGCGGAGAACCCACAACCTGGGCAAAATGGAATGAAGAATATTTTGCAAGCGAATTCGGTTGGGTTGATGCCTGCCTCAATTCAGCTGAACTTCTTATGTATCACCTCGTAACAATGGAGATAACGGGTGAGCAGGGCAAGTGGAAAGAAAGCTATGATTACCTTATAAACGAAAAAGGATATGCTGACCTTCCCGAAAAGCATTTTGACCGTCTTTATCAGGCAACAATGTCAATGGGAATTGAGTTTGTTGAAGATATTATGTATGGCGACCATATGCTTGCCATATGCTCATTCTGGGGTCTTTGTACTCTTGAAAAGAATGAAGAGCTTCTTGAAAAATACCGCAAGGGCTTCAAATCCTGGAGAACATCGCTTGAAAGAGAGCACAATCCCGGATATGATTTACCTTTCGCTATTTCCTGCCCCGATGAAGAGATTGATTTGGATAAGCTTGCAATGTGGTTCTACAGAACAAACGCAAGCCGCCTTGCTTCGGGCGTAAGCCTTAAGGGCAGACACGATATTCCCGTTAAGCCTTTAGAGGTTGGCCACAGCGAAATTTCAGTTCTTCTGCCTCCCGATGAAAGATTTATTTCAAAATATGACCGTAACCCGCTTGCTCTTGTAAACGAAGATTCGGGCGGTAACCGTGTTGTTGAAAACTGTTATGTTTATACATTTGCCTATTGGATTGGCAGATATTTCGGATTCTTTGAATAATGAGGTGCGATATGAGTAATAAAATTCATCTTATAGGAAATGCACATCTTGACCCCATCTGGCTCTGGCGCTGGCAGGAGGGTTGCGGAGAAGTTTTGCAGACCTTCCGCAGTGCAGTTGACAGAATAAAAGAATATAAGGGCTTTGTTTTCACCTGCTCATCCGCATCATACTATAAATGGGTTGAAGAAATCGATCCCGAGCTTTTTGAAGAGATAACAAAGCTTGTAAAGAAGGGCAAATGGGTGCCCGTAAACGGCTGGTGGGTTCAGCCCGACTGCAATATGCCCAGCGGAGAAAGCTTTGCAAGACAAGCTCTTTACAGCCAGCTTTATTACTATGAAAAATTCGGCAGAATCTGCACAACAGGATATAATGTTGATTCATTCGGTCACAACGCAATGATGCCTCAGCTTCTTGTGAACGGCGGAATGAAATGCTATGTAATGATGCGTCCCGGTATGCACGAAAATGCCGAAATTCCCGAAAACCTTTTCTGGTGGGACAGCGCAGACGGCTCAAGAGTGCTTACTTACAGAATCCCCACGGGTTATGCCGAAACAGGAACTCAGGGAATAGACCGTGCTCTTGCAAACCTTAATGAAAGAGCAGATAAATCAGGCCACGGAATGATGCTTTTCTACGGTGTGGGCAACCACGGCGGCGGCCCCACAAAGGGCGATATAGAGCATCTTAAAAAGCTTGAAGAAGACGGATTCTATGAGCTTGAATTCTCTTCTCCCGATGATTTCTTTGAAGAAATCTGTGCATCAAAAATTGACATTACTTCAATCTGGAATGATGAACTTCAGCACCATGCAAGCGGTTGCTATTCGGCAACATCAATGGTTAAACAGCTCAACAGAAAAGCTGAATACTGGCTTCAGAATGCGGAAAAATGGAACACTGTTTGTGCATCAATTTCAGATCTTCCCGCCGCAACCGAAGCTTTCGGTGAGGCATGGAAAGAGGTTTGCTTCAATCAGTTCCACGATATTCTCTGCGGCTGTTCCATAATGGAAGCTTATGATGATGTGCGCGATACAATGGGCCACGCAATGAGCATTGCTGCAAAGGAAGAAAACAAGGCATTGCTTAAAATTGCAGGTCAGGTCAATACCTGGCTTGACGGCGTTTCCGAATCTGTTTCTTGCAATGAACGCCACCATTGCCGTAACCTTAAATTCCCCAGACCCGTAATTGTTTTCAATCCTCTTTCATTTGAGGTTGAGTCTGCTGTGCGAACATATCATCCTTCTGCAAAAGTAACCGATTGCGACGGCAATGAGGTTATATTCCAGAATGTACGTTCCTCACGCTCAAACGACAGTCACCTCGACACCGAGTTTATCGCCAAAGTTCCCGCACTCGGCTATGCTGTTTACTGGCTCTGGCACGCTGATTCCGAAGGTGTTGAATGTTCAATAAAATCAACTGATGTTTCAGCTGACGGACTTGCAATAGAAAACGAATATCTCAAGGTTGTTTTTGATGAAAAGACAGGCGGAATAAAGAGCCTTGTTTCAAAAGAAGACGGTTATGACTATGTTGGCGGCGAATTCTGCGTGCCCACAATAATCGATAATTCCGAGCCTGATACCTGGGCACACAACATCTTCAAGTTCAATAAAGAAATCGGCAAAATGGAGCTTAAATCCGTTGAGCTTATTGAAAACGGACTTGCAAGAGCGGTTGTAAGAGTAAAACATATTTACAACGGTTCATATCTTACTCAGGATTTCATTCTTGCTTCAGGAAGCAAAATGCTTCGCGTAAAATGCAGAACTCTTTGGCAGGAGCCTTTGACAATGCTCAAAATGCCCGTTACAATCAAGGGCGAAAATCCGATTTCAACATATGAAATTCCCGCAGGATTTATCAAAAGACCTTGCAACGGCGAAGAGGAACCCGCACTTACCTGGGGCGATGTTACCGCAGAGGGCAGGGGTGTTGCACTTATCAGCGATGCAAAATACAGCTATGACTGTGCGGATAACACATTAAGACTCACTCTTCTGAGAAACTCAATCTTTGCTGACCACTATTCAGACAGACCCGAGGCAGATTTCACTTATACAGATGAAGGTTTGCACAGATTTGAATATGCGGTTTATCCTCATAAGGGCGAGGCTGAAAACAGCGGAGTGCAGAAGCAGGCAGCAATGCTCAACTGCAAGCTTGTTGCAGTTCCCGTTGGTTATCACAAAGGAAATCTTCCTGCAAAGAAGAGCTTTATCAGCATCAATAAGCCTAATGTTTCGCTTGTTGCATTCAAGCTTTGCGAAGATGGTTCAGGCGATGCGATAATCCGTCTTTGCGAAACTGAAGGCAAGCCCGTGAGAGCGGCAATAGTCTGCGATATTATCAACGCAGGTTTCTATTCTGATTTCAGAAAACTTGAAACAAAAACCTTCCGCATAAACAGCGAGGGCTATGTAACCGAAACCAACTTCCTTGAAGGAATAGTGAAATAAAAGCGAACAACAGCCCGGACAAATTGTTCGGGCTGTTTTGAAAGGAATTTCAATGAGCACAATGAAAGAAAAGCTTCACACGGGTGAAATTTATTACCCGAGCGGTGATGAGATAATGAGCGAACAGCTTGCGTGCCTTGACAAGCTTTATGATTTCAATATGACAAGACCCACGGAGCTTGACAAAAGGGCGGAAATGCTGAAAGATATGTTTGCCGAAATCGGCGAAGATTGCTATATCGAGCCTCCGCTTCACTCAAACTGGGGCGGGCATCACGTGCATTTCGGTAACAGTGTTTATGCAAACTTCAATTTAACTCTTGTTGACGATACACATATCTATGTAGGCGATTACACTATGATAGGTCCGAATGTAACCATTGCAACTGCGGGTCATCCGATTCTGCCCGAGCTTCGTGAAAAGGCTTATCAGTTTAATCAGCCCGTTCATATCGGCAGAAACTGCTGGCTTGGTGCGGGCGTGGTTGTTCTTCCTGGTGTAACAATAGGCGATAACTCGGTTATCGGTGCAGGCAGTATTGTAACGAAGGATATACCCGCAAATGTTGTTGCTGTCGGCAACCCTTGCCGCATTCTTCGTGAAATCAACGAGCGCGACCGAGAATATTATTTTAAGGATAAAAAGATAAATTGGGATGATATTGTTTGATTTTTTAGCATAGGATTATCGCGAGGTGATAATTGTGTGGAAGAAAATCAAACCTTATGTTATTTCGGTGTTTGTTGCATTGGCTGTCGGTGGAATATCTGCATTGCTCACAATGAACAATATGGATTTGTATTCAAAAATTGAACAGCCGCCGCTTGCACCGCCGCCGTGGATTTTTCCCGTTGTGTGGACTGTTTTGTTTATTCTTATGGGAATCGGCGCGGCAATTGTTTATAACAAAAGGGATACCAATCCCGAAGAAACAAGAGATGCTTTAATTATTTATGCAGTTAATCTTGCATTAAATTTTTTCTGGAGTATAATATTCTTTAATCTGGAAGCGTATCTGTTTGCATTCATCTGGCTTGTTTTGCTTTGGATTACTATAGTCGTAATGATTATTGCATTCAAAAAAATCAGCCCCGTTGCGGCATATCTTCAGATACCGTATCTTATCTGGGTAACCTTTGCGGGATACCTTAATTATGCGATTTATTTATTGAATTAATATAAAGGAGAATTGAAAATGAAGATGTTCAAAAAATTAACAGCACTTTTCCTTGCAATGATTTGTCTGCTTTCGTGCTCGGTCTGTGCGGGTGCTTTGTCCATTGACGGAGATATTGAAGCACTTAAAGCACAGTTTCAGGCAGGCGAAGGCCCCGTTCGCGGAAAATATTCGGTTGACTACCGATATTATTCACCCGTAAAAGAAAACGACAGCACAAAATATCCGCTTGTTGTATGGCTTCACGGTATGGGTGACGGTGCTTCCGAGGGCTTGCAGGTCAAGAAAAGCAATATTGCTTATTGGTCAAGCGATGAATTTCAGGCTCGTTTTGAGCCTGCAGGCGGAGCATTTATTCTTGCGGCTCGTTCAAGAGAAGAAAACGGTATCTTCTGGAGCAATGAAATGATTGAGCCTTTAAGAGCCGCAATAGACGAATTTATTGCAAAAAATAAAGATAATATCGATTTGAGCAGAATCTATGTAGGCGGCTATTCAATGGGCGGCAAAATGACCCTTAAAATGGCAGTTGCTTATCCTGAAATGTTTGCGGCTGCATTCCCGATTTGCCCCGCTTGGTCGCCCGATGATGAAATGGCTTCATATCTTTCGGATATGCCGATTTGGCTCATTTCAAGCACAAGAGACCCGCTTGTTAACTATTATCTTGCTGTTTCACCCACTTGGGAAAGAATAACAGGTCTTTCAAACATTCCTGAGGAATGCAGATTTTCAACCCTTACAAAAGTATGTTATGAAGACGGCAAAAAATGCGGCAGCAGCCATCACGCCTGGTTTGCGGTAAATCACGATTTGTTCTCTGCCGAAAACAAAGATTATCCTTATATGTCAACGGTTAACGGCGTTGGCGAAGAGGTGAAACTTACATATCCCAACGGTATGATTTCGTGGCTCACATCTCATACATCGGATTTTGACGGAGCAGCAGGCGAGGGTACAGGCAACATCAAGCCCGGTTCAAAAACCGACAGCCTTATTGCAGTTAACGGCATTTTTGATTTCTTTAAGCTTATTTTTAATGCAATACTTATGGTTTTAAAAATAAAATAAAATTAACCGCTGCAGATTACTGCAGCGGTTTTTTATTTTACTTATTTTCCTGGTCTTTTGAGTAGTTTCTCTTAATTTTCTTTGTTGTTGTTTTGGGGAATTCAGTGTCTCTGAATTTTGTGATCGCAATTTGCTTGAAAGAAGGCATATTTCTGTTGAGTTCAAGGATTTTTGCTTTGATTACGCTTTTTATTTTTTCGCCCTCTTCATTGGGGTAGATTTCAGCGGCGATTCTGTCATTTTCAGCGTAAACAACAACCTCATTTATTTCCTCAACGTTTTCGAGAAGCTTTGTTTCAAGCTCTTCGGGAGCAACGTTCTTTCCGTTTGAAAGAATAATAAGATTTTTAAGTCTGCCTGTTATGTAAAGCAAGCCGTCGGCATCGATTTCGCCGAGGTCGCCTGTTTTAAACCATTCGCCGTCAAATGCAGCAGCGGTTGATTCGGGATCTTTATAGTATCCCGCAAAAACGGTTTCGCCTTTAAGTTGGATTTCACCGTCAACCACTCTTGCTTCAATTCCGGGCTGAACTGCACCGACGCTGGCAGGAGCAAAATGTTCGTTTCTCATTGTTGCAACAATGGGGGAGCATTCTGTTATTCCGTAGCCGTTAACGATTTTAATGCCGATTTCTTCAAATCCATGAACAAGCTTTTCGTCAATGGGAGAACCGCCGGTAATAAGCATTTCAAGTCTGCCGCCGAATGCATCTATAACCTTGCCGAAAAACTTTCTTCTCAAATCTATATTGACCTTGAGAAGCGCATTGCTTACCTTAATCATTGTTTTGAAAAGCTTTTCTTTTCCGCTTTTTCTGATATTGGTCCATATCTGCTTATAAAAAACTTTAAGAAGCATGGGCACAACGGCAACGTGTCTGGGGCGTGCAATCTTAATATCATCGATTACACGGCGAAGATTGTTGTTGAGAAAAACAGGATATCCTCGGAGCATCTGGCAAAGAACACCTGCCATAAATCCGAAGGTGTGGTAAAGAGGAAGAATGCATACTGTTCCTTCGGGAACAAGAAGGTTTTTGGAGCTTATTATTGCATCCCTCATAAGATTGTGCTGATTGAGCATAACACCCTTGGGTTCCGAAGTGGTGCCAGAGGTGAAAACAATTGCACACATTTTTTTGTCATCAATTTTATGTTCTGCAAATTCGCTGTTGCCTGCGTCAATAAGAGCCTGACCGTTTGAAGTGTGAGAGGCAAAATCGTCAAGTGCGATATGTTCAACACCTTCAATTCCGGTTACTTTTGAGTAAGCATGAGAATAAAGAATAGCAGAAGCGTTACTCTTCTTGAGAAGCTTTGCGATATCTTCAACGGGAAGCTGTTTATCAATAGGAATAACAACGTTGCCTCCGTTAACTATTGCGAAATATGCAACAATCCATTCATAGCAGTTGTCGCCGATGAGAGCAATGTGAGAATTCTTATAGCCCAGAGAGTAAAGATATGTACCGTAAGCATCAATATCTTTCTTTAACTGTGCGAAACTTTTTTTAACTTCAATTTCATTATCCATATAGTGGAATGCTGTTTTGTCGGCAAATTCCACAGAGCAGAATCTTACAAGATCTTTAAGGTCTGCAGGTTCTGCTACAGGATAATACGGGTACTTTTTATTTTCCATATTAACCTCCATTTTAATTTCTCTTTCCAAAATCATTTATATTCTTGATAAACAGAATATTTTCGCAACAGGTGAGATTATACAAAAAATAAAAAAATTAGTCAATTAATAAAACTCGAAACCGATGAAATTTAGAAGAATCTTAATGTTTTTTAAAAAGTGATAAGTTAATTTTTGTAAAAATGAAACTGAAATCAAAAAATTTTCGTTTATTTTGATGAAACTAAAAAATTATATTTTTCTCTCTTGGCCGTCAAGTAATCTTGATATATTAGGAAGATGCTTTATTATCATCAATGCTGCACAGCAGCAGCCGAAAATAAAAAGCTCATTATTATGGCTCGGGGCAAAAAAGTATGCGGCTATCGGAAAAACTGCGGCACAGATTCCCGAAGCGAGTGAAACAATTTTTGTGGTTGAAACTATAACTGCAAAAAGAATAAACAGAGCGACGGTAATAACGGGCATTAGTGCGAGTGCCGCCCCTGCGAGAGTTGCGACGCCTTTACCGCCTTTAAATTTGAAAAACACGGGGAAAATATGCCCGAAAATTGCAAAGAACCCTGCAAACAAGGCGGTTTCATAAGGGGCATCAAAAAATGTAACGGCGGCTTTTGCAATAAATACAGACAGAATTCCTTTTGAAAAATCAAGCAAAAAAACAAGTAATCCGGCTTTTTTGCCGAATGCCCTCATCATATTGGTGGCTCCCGCGTTTTTGCTTTCAATCTTTCTTACATCTTTGCCGTAAACTCTTTTTGAAATAATAATTGCGGAATTTAAACTTCCGATCAGATACGAAATAACAGAAAGAATAACAAAATAAATCATAATAATCACCAAGGAAAGTATTTCCTGAAATTACTGCGATATACAAAAAATCTCCGTGAAGAAGCTCTTCACGGAGATTTTGGTTATTTATTTACCGTATTTCTGATATCCTCAATGCTGATTTGAGTCATAACGCCTCCGTTTGCGTGAAAGCATTTCTGACCGAGTTCAAAAATATGAATATCGTTTTTCAGCGAATCGGAATAAACATTTATGAATTTTGCATCGGGAAGCTTTTCTGCAAGTCTTAAAGGTTTTTGCTTATCTTTGCAGTTGAAGCCGTCTATTTCGCCCGTTTTGGGGTTCATTCTTGTTGCAATAAGAGTGTGAACCTCATATTTTTCGCAAATCGGTTTAAGAAAAAATTCGGGCGATGCCGAGCAAACAACAATCGGTCTTTCTCTGTTTTCGGGATTGAAAACGGGATAGATATTTTTCTTTTGACTTTCCCAGAATTTAACCGCCATTTTTTCTCCGTCAATAAAACGGAGAAACGAGAAACACTTGCCTTTATATTTATCTCCGAAGCCGAGGAAAAACAGAATAAGATTGAGAAGAAGCCACGGAGTTATAAAGATAAGATACGGTCTGTGTAAAATACAATAGAAAAGAAAAACCGTTTCCGAATCGTGGGGATAAACCGTTTTGTCAAAATCGTAAAGGTCAAATTCCATATCAGATTTTAACCTCAATCTTTTTACCGTCAAGCTTAACAGTAGTTTCCTTTCCGTCAATAATAACGGTGAATTCGCCCTTGCCTTCAAGGCTGTAGCTTGAAACTTTGCCGTTTTTCCATTCAACATCAACAATAACGTTGCCCTTTGCAAGAACGCCCTTGATGCTGCCGTTCTTCCATTTTGAGGGAAGAGCGGGGAGAAGATAAATCTTTCCGCTGTGGCTCTGAACGAGCATTTCTGTTATGCCGCTTACAAAGCCGAAGTTGCCGTCAATCTGGAACGGGGGATGAGCATCAAAAAGATTTTCGTATGTTCCGCCGCCTCTGGTGTAGTTGATACCAACACTCTTAACGGGGCGAAGCTGCATTTCAATAAGTTTGAGCGCGTGGTCGCCGTCAAAAAGTCTTGCCCAGAAGTTGATTTTCCAACCAAGGCTCCAGCCTGTGCCGTTGTCGCCTCTTCGTGCAAGGGTTTTGCGGCAGGCATCTGCAAGCTCGGGTGTTCCGTCTGCGGTGATGATTCTTGCAGGGTGAAGTGCATAAAGATGTGAGCAATGTCTGTGGTGAATTTCAGTTTCTTCATAATCATCGTCAAATTCAAGAAGCTGACCTTCGCTGCCGAGCTTGAATTCGGGGAATTTTGCAAGAGCCGCTTTCAGATCCTCTGCAAAATCGGCATCGCATCCGAGAATATCGCAAGCCTTAATGCAGTTTTCGAAAAGCTCCTGCGCAATGGACATTGACATTGTTGAATATTTTGCAACGCTGCATTCCTTGCCTTCATACCAGAAATCGTTTTCGGGTGATGTTCCGGGAGCAAGAACAAGGTTTCCGTTATATTCGGTGAGAATATCAAGATAGAATTCTGCCGCACCTTTCATAATGGGATAAGCGGTGTTCTTGAGATATTCAACATCGTTTGTATATTCATAATGTTCAAAAACATGCTCGCAAAGCCAGCCTGATGAGCCGTGCCAGAATGCCCACTGTGCACTGCCGTCAACGGGTGTTGACAAACGCCAGATATCAACATTGTGGTGTGAAGTCCAGCCTTTTGCACCGTACTGACCCATTGCCGAAATCTTGCCGCTTTCGCTGAGTTCCTTAACCATCTGAATAAGAGGAAGGTTAACCTCGGGCATACGGCACATAAGAACGGGCCAATAATTCATTTCGGTGTTGATATTTACTGTGTAGTTTGAGTTCCAGGGGGGGATTACCTTGTCATTCCAGATGCCCTGAAGAGTGCCGGGCTGTGAGCCTTCTCTTGAAGAAGAAATTGCAAGGAATCTGCCGAAGTTATAGACAAGAGCAATAAGCTGAATATCAGCCTTATTCTTCTTGAAAACATTGAGACGCTTGTCTGTGGGAAGATTTACTTCTTCGCCGCCGAGGTCAAGCTTAACTCTGTTGTAAAGCTCTGTATAGTCTGCAAGATGATTTGCTTTGATTTCGTCATAAGACTTGAGCTCTGCAAGTCGTTTCATACAAGGCTCGATATATTCCTTACCTTCAAGGTAGGGATTCTTGTTCCAGCCGTTAAAGCTTGTTTCAGCAACAAAATAAATATAAGCGTAAGTGGCATCCTTAATCTTTATTCTGTCATCTGCTCTTGAAATGTTACCGTCTGTATCTACTTTGAGTGCACCCCTGAATCTCATACCCTTCATTTCGGGCTCGTCAAAGTATTTGGGGCTTGCGGGTTCGTCGGCATTCTGCTCACCGGGGCATTCACCGTCCATATATATGCAGTTATCCTCAACGGTGCTTGCGGCGCGAAGCTTTGAAGTAAGACCAACAGTAAAGTTCAGCTTTTTCTCGCTGCAGGTAAGCTTTGCAACGATTGTTTTGTCGGGGAAAGAAGCGAGATACTCTCTTTTATATGAAACATTCTTGCATTCAAACTCAACGGTTGAAATTGCGGTGTTGAGGTCGAGAGCTCTTCTGTAATTCTTTACCGAACCGCAAAGGTCAAAACTCAGTTCCATTGTTCCCAAAGGCATATAAGCCTGGCTGAAAACGCTCTGGAAGTTTGTTTCGATTTCAGTCTGTGCTTCGTTGAGTCTGCCTTCAAGAGCAAGCTTCTGAGCTTTTTTGAAAGATTCGGGAGCGCCCTCTTTAACTGTATTTTTCGGTCTGCCTGACCAGAGTTCATCGTGGTTAAGGCAAAGTTTTTCTTCTTTTGTTCCGCCGTAAATCATTGCACCGAGAGTGCCGTTACCGATGGGCAGGCTCTGGGTCCATGCTTTTGCGGGTGATTTGTACCATAAAGTGCTGCTGCAGGACATAAAACTTGTCCTCCTTTTGAAAATTATTTTAATAAATTATATACCATATTTTATCTGTAGTCAATCAATAAAAATGAAAGAAAACTTGCAAGTTTTATAAAAGCTACTTGCAATTCTCGCTTTTTTGATGTATTATACCTATATATGCGTTTGTTTGCGGAGGTGTTTTAGTGGCTGAAAACTTTCAGGCTAAAATTGACGGAATTTACGGCAATCTGTCTAAAAGCCATAAAAAAATTGCGGATTTTATAAAAAACAATTATGAAAAAGCTTCGTTTATGACTGCGGCAACATTGGGAAAAACCGTGGGAGTAAGCGAGTCAACCGTTGTTCGTTTTGCAACGAGTATCGGATTTGACGGCTATCCCGAATTGCAAAAGCACCTTCAGGAAATGGTTAAAAGCCATCTCACAAGTGTTCAGAGAATGGATGTTGCCGCAAGCCGATATGAGGGCGACGGCTTTATGTATAAAGCTTTTGCCTCGGATATAGAAATGATTAAGGCAACCCGTGACGGTGTTTCTCAGGAGGCTTTTGAGAAAAGTGTTGAAGCGATAAGCAAAGCAAAAAGAATTTATATTCTCGGCGTAAGAAGCTCTGCTTCTCTTGCAAGTTTTGCCGCGTTCTATTTCAGATATCTTAACGATAATGTTGTTCTTATAGATACCTCTGCGTCAAGCGAAATGTTTGAGCAGATGCTTCGTATTGACAGCGAGGATGTTTGCATTGCCATAAGCTTCCCGCGTTATTCCAATCAGGTTGCAAAGGCTCTTTCTTTTGCGCAGGACAGGGGAGTAACCATAATTTCAATAACCGACGGCGAATTTTCACCCATTGCACCCTATGCAACACATCTGCTTGTTGCAAAAAGCAATATGGTATCGTTTGTTGATTCGCTTGTTGCACCACTCAGCCTTATAACAGCTCTTATTGCGGCTTCCGCAAGAGAAAAGAGAGAGGAAGTTTATTCCAATTTCAAAGAGCTTGAAAAAATCTGGGGCGAATATCATGTTTACAGCACAGATAAGGAGGCTGCCGAATGAAAACAACCGTTTTAACGGTAGGAGCAGGTGCGGCAGGTCTTATGGCGGCGGGTTATGCGGCTGCCTGCGGAGCAGAATCTGTTATTCTTGAAAGAAATGATAAGCCGGGCAGAAAGCTTATGATAACGGGTAAAGGCAGATGCAATGTAACAAACAACTGCCGTTCGCTCGATGAGCTTATCTCAAATGTGCCGAGAAACGGAAGATTTCTGTACGGTTCATTTTCGCGTTTTATGCCTTCTGATGTAATCGAATTTTTTGAGAACAGAGGCGTTGAATTAAAAACCGAAAGAGGTAACAGAGTTTTTCCCGTTTCAGATAATGCGGCGGATATTGTTGATGCTCTTTCAAAATTTGCCTGCAGAGGTTCAAAGATAATTAAAGGCAGGGCAACAAAGCTTATCATTGAAAATGACTGCGTTAAAGGTGTTGAAACCGAAGACGGCGAATGCATTTATGCAGATAAAGTTATTGTTGCAACCGGTGGTCTTTCATATCCCGGAACGGGTTCAACCGGTGACGGATATGAGCTTGCAAAGCAGGCGGGTCATAAAATAACCGAACTTAAACCGTCGCTTGTTCCCCTTGAAATTCACGAGGGCTTTTGCACAGACCTTATGGGTCTTTCGCTTCGTAACACAGCAATAAAAGTTATTGATACCGAGAAAAACAAAGAAATTTATTCCGATTTCGGAGAAATGCTTTTTACGCATTTCGGCGTGTCGGGTCCTATGATATTAAGTGCAAGCGCGCATATGCGCGATATGAAAAGCGGCAAATATAAAATACTCATTGATTTAAAACCCGCGCTTACCGAAGAACAGCTTGACGCAAGAATACTGCGTGATTTTTCGGAAAATACTAATAAAAATTTTATTAACGCACTCAATTCGCTTTTGCCTAAAAAACTTGTTCCCGTTATAGTAAAACTCAGCGGAATAGGTCTTTCAACAAAGGTTAATCAGATAACCAGAGAGCAAAGACAGAAGCTGGTGAAATTGCTGAAAGGAATGAGCATTACCGTAACGGGCTTCCGTCCCGTGAAAGAGGCGATAATAACCTCGGGCGGTGTTGATATTTCGCAGATAAATCCGAAAACAATGGAATCAAAGCTTTGCAAAGGACTTTATTTTGCGGGCGAGGTTATTGATGCGGATGCATACACGGGCGGCTTCAATCTGCAGATTGCCTTTTCAACGGGCAGGCTTGCGGGAATGAGTGCGGCTCAGTCAGAATAATAAAAATCGGAGGATACGGGTATGAGCAATACTGTTATAAATGTTGCGATTGACGGTCCTGCAGGTGCAGGAAAAAGCACGGTTTCAAGAGGTGCGGCAAAGCAGCTTGGCTTTGTCTATGTTGACACAGGTGCACTTTACCGAGCTGTTGGTGTTAACGCACTGCGTAAAGGTATAAATACAAGAGATAAGGCGGCTGTTGCCGAAAGCATCAACGGAATAAGCGTTGACCTTGTTTTTGAAAACGGAGAGCAGAAAGTGCTTCTCAACGGAGAGGATGTTTCTGTTGAAATCAGAACTCCGCCCGCATCTATGGCGGCTTCCGATGTTTCGGCGGTGCCCGAGGTAAGAGCATTTCTTTTTGACCTCCAGAAAAATATTGCGGCAAAAACAAATTGCATAATGGACGGCAGAGATATCGGAACGGTTGTTCTGCCCCATGCACAGGTTAAAATCTTTCTTACCGCATCGCCCGAAGAAAGAGCAACAAGAAGATACAGAGAGCTTGTTGAAAAAGGAAGCGAGGTCAGCTATAAAGAAGTGCTTGAAGATTTAATCGAAAGAGATTATAATGATTCACACAGAGAAATAGCTCCCCTCAAGCCGGCAGAAGACGGCGTTGTATTTGACACAACGGGTTTTACTCTTGAAGAGTCAGTAAAAGAAATTGTTAGAATTATTAAGGAGAAAGTCTGATGAAGGGTTTTGACTATTCTGTTTTAGGTGACAGCAAATTTTATGAAAAAATGCGTTTCCTCAGTTCTCACATAAAAAACAAGATGTATAAAGTTAATTATATAGGTCTTGAAAATATCCCCGCTGAAGGTGGATTTATTATGGCAGCAAACCATAATCACGCACTTGACCCTGTTTTCATCGGTATTCCTATCGAAGACAGACAGATGCATTTTATGGCAAAGAAAGAGCTTTTTGACAATCCGATTGCAAAATATTTTCTTACCAAAATGAACGGTTTCCCCATAGTCAGAGGCGGTATGGATAAAGATGCTCTGAAGTATGCAATCAGAGTTGTTGAAGAGGGCAGAATTCTCGGACTTTTCCCTGAAGGAACACGCTCCAAGGACCATAAGCCCGGAAAAGCAAAAAGAGGTGTAGCTGTTATTGCGAAGGCTGCAAAAGCCCCCGTTCTTCCCGTTTCAATTTATAACAGAGACGATATGAAAAGAGGCAGTAAGATTACCATAAGATTCGGTGAACTTATTCCTTATGAGGAACTCGGATTTACGGAGGAAGGCTCAAAAACAGAAGAAAAGGCAGTTGCCGCATACATAATGGAAAGAATAGTTGATCTGTGGAGGTTAGGACATTGCGAATAACCCTTGCCAAAACGGCAGGTTTCTGCTTTGGTGTTGACCGTGCGGTAACGCAAGCGTATGAGCTTGCTGAAAAAGGCGTAAAAGCCGTTACCCTTGGTCCGCTCATACATAATCTGCAGGTAACGGATGACCTTGCAGCAAAAGGAATAGGTGTTATTGATTCACCTTCTCAGGCAAAGTGCGGTGAAACGGTAATCATCCGCGCCCACGGAGTTTCAAAAAATGTTTATGAAGAGCTTGAAAAAGCAGGGGTTGAAATCTGCGATGCAACCTGTCCTTTTGTTAAGAAAATCCATTCAATAGTAAGCGAAAATTCAAACGAAAACATACCTGTTCTGGTTGCAGGAGACCCCGAACATCCCGAAGTAAAGGGGATAGTCGGTCATTGCAAAGGTGAGGTTTTTGTTTTCAACAATGCAAACGAACTTGATGCAGCGTTCGAAAAAAACGCCGATTTATTCGAAAACGGAATAATAGCCGTTGCGCAGACAACTTTTTCGCAAAATGAATGGAAAAAATGTAAAGAAAAAATAAAAATATACTGTACAAACGCAAAAATTTTTGATACAATATGCCTTGCGACCCGAAAAAGGCAGGATGAAGCATCGGAGCTTTCAAAGAAATGCGATGCAATGGTTATCATAGGCGGGCGGCACAGTTCAAACACGGCAAAGCTTAAAGCCGTGAGCAGCGAAAACTGCGAAACATATTTGGTGGAAAGAGCCGATGAGCTCAGGACCATAGATTTTTCCCCATACGCCGAAATCGGCGTCACGGCAGGGGCTTCAACCCCTTCCGCAATAATTAAGGAGGTACTTTTAGAAATGTCCGAAATCGTAAACGAAACCACAAATCTGCAGGTAGAGGAGGTGCCTTCTATAGCTACGATTACTGATGATATGAGCTTTTCAGAAGCTCTTGAAGTTTCACTCAGCAGCATGAGCACCGACCAGAAAGTAAAAGGTATCGTTATGGGTATCACACCTACCGAAATCCGTGTTGATATCGGCAGAAAGCATGCCGGCTTTGTTCCCATGGATGAATACAGTGCAGATCCCACAGCAGATGCATCAAAAGAGCTTAAGATCGGTGACGAAATTGATCTTATCATTATGAAAACAAATGATGCAGAAGGCACAGTAATGCTTTCAAAGAGACGCTTTGATGCTCAGAAATCATGGGTAGACATCATTGAAGCAGAAGAAGACGGCAGAATCCTTGAAGGAACTGTTGTTGAAGTTATCAAGGGCGGCGTTCTTGTTGTTTCAAACAATGTTCGCGTTTTTGTTCCCGCTTCTCTTGCAACAGAGCGCAGAGACGAGAATCTTGAAGATCTTCTCAAAACAAACGTTAAGTTCCGCATCATCGAGGTTAATAAGCAGAGAAGAAGAGCTGTTGGTTCAATCCGTGCAGTTCTTAAGGATGCAAAGAAAGAAGCTGCAGAAGCATTCTGGGCACAGGCTGCAGAAGGCCAGCAGTATAGTGGCGTTGTTAAGTCAATGACAAACTACGGTGCATTCGTAGATATCGGCGGTGTTGACGGTATGGTTCACATTTCCGAAATGTCATGGAAGCGCATTAAGAATCCTTCAGAGGTATTCGAAATCGGTCAGGAAGTTGAAGTTTACATCAAGGCTCTTGACGCAGAAAAGAGAAAGATTTCTCTCGGCTACAGAAAAGACGAAGACAATCCCTGGGAAATCCTCAAGAAGAACTATCCCGAAGGTTCAGTTGTTGAAGCTGAAATCGTTGGCATGACAACATTCGGTGCTTTTGCAAAGGTTATCCCCGGCATTGACGGACTTATCCACATTTCACAGATTGCTGACCGTCATATCAGCAAGCCTCAGGATGTTCTCAAGGTTGGCGACAAGGTAAACTGCAAGATCACAGCGGTTGATTACGACAAGAAGCGCGTAAGCCTTTCAATCCGTGCTCTCATCGAGCCCGCCGAGGAAGTTGCTGAAGAAGCAGCAGAAGCTCCCGCAGAGGAAGCAGTTGCTGAAGAAGCAGCAGAATAATCCGTTTTTTATCCGCCCGCAGTTTTCTGTGGGCGGTTTTTCGTAATATACTTAGGAGTGATACATATTAATAAGAATAAATTTCTTGGTCCTTTTTTCTGTATTCTCGCAGCTGTTGTTTGGGGACTTTCATTTGTTGCGCAGAGCGAAGGCGCAAGTATCGGAACATTTACTTTCAACGGACTCAGAACCGTTATCGGCGGAATAGTGCTTCTTCCGCTTGTTGTGTTAGAACATAAAAAAGAAAATAAAAATCTTGCTCCGGCAGAAAAGAAAAAGTTTCCCTTTAAAGATGTTGCAATCGGCGGTATATGCTGCGGACTTGCACTTTTTGCGGGCGGCAATCTGCAGCAGCATGCGTTTAACTATATTGATGTGGGTAAGGTAGGCTTTATAACCGCGCTTTATATGCTTATCGTGCCTGTTTTAGGTCTTTTCCTTAAGCAAAAGGCAAAGATAAATGTTTGGATAGGTGTAATGTTCGGTGTTGTGGGTCTTTATTTCCTCAGCATCCAAAAAGGCGATTTTTCAATAGGCAAAGGTGAGCTTATAACAATTGCGTGTGCATTTGCATTTGCAATTCATATTCTTGTTATAGATTATTTCTGCCAGAGGGTTAACAATATCGCTCTTTCTTGCACACAGTTTTTTGTGGCGGGCGGGCTTTCGGTGATATGTATGTTTATCTTTGAAGAACCCAAGATAGACCAGATAATGTCAGCCTGGCTTCCTTTGCTTTATGCAGGTGTTATGAGCTGTGGTGTTGCATTTACCGCTCAGATTTTCGGTCAGAAATACACTCCCGAGCCTGCGGTTGCATCGATTCTTCTTTGCACGGAATCTGTTTTTGCAGTTCTTTTCGGCTGGCTCCTTCTCAAGCAGATGTTAAGCAACAGAGAGCTTTTGGGTTGCCTTATAATGTTTGTGGCAATTATAATATCGCAAATTCCCTTTGATGAGCTTATAAAGAAACGAAAAAACTCATAATTTTAAAAACAGGAGTTGATTTTTATGTTTGTAAAGATACTCTCCGTATTTATGTCGGCAGTTATATCGCTGACAAGCTTTATTTATACTTCGTTCAGTTCATTTATCGATACTCTCAGCGAAGCGGTATACGGTATACCGTATACTTTTGATGCGATAAAATCCGATTTCTTCGGCGAGATGAGTGATGAGGATGTTATTCAGGTTGATGAGGTTTCGGGTTTTGTAAAGAATAAAATAATGGTTTTTCTTGATGAGGATATGCCGTTTGCCGATAAGGTTGATTTCTTTGCAAAGTGCAAAGGTATTCTTGTTGGTTGGTGTACTCCTGCAGACCTTTATGTTCTGAAGTATCCTGCAATGAACTATGAAGAAATTATTGAGGAATGCAAAAATCTCAGCGAAAATGAAGGCGTAGCATTTTCAATGCCTGTTTTCGCATCAAAAATAACAACAAATCAAACCCCCGATGACAGCTTCGGTGAAATGACCGAGTGGAATGAAATTGTTCCTCAAGGCAATAACTGGTGGCTTGAAGCTGTTGATGCAAGGCAGGCGTGGGATTACGAAAGCTATTTCTCAACTGCCGATATCGGGCTGGTTGATTCGGGATTCGATGGCGGACATCCTGAGCTTCAGGATAAAATATTTTTCCCAAACATAAAGCAGCTGAACAGAAATTATCCTTCAACCCACGGAACTCACGTTGCGGGCATTATTGCCGCAGAGAGAAACAATTCGCAGGGTATAGCGGGTATTAACAGCAATTCGAGGCTTATTTGCGTTGACTGGTCTCCCGAAGGGCTTCAGATGTGGAACACGGAGCTTGCGGTTCTTTTCGGCTTTTCTGCCGTTGTTAAAGCGGGTGCAAAGGTTGTTAATTTTTCGCTCGGGATTTCAAGCGGAATAGTCGGCACAAAGGCACCTTGGGTCAACCGCGTGTTGGGCACGGCAGCAACAACTCTTGTTATGTCATCTCTTTTGAACAAGGGCTATGACTTTGTAGCAGTTCAGGCAGCGGGTAACGGCAATATTCTCGGTTACCCCATAGATGCAAGCAACAACGGGCACTTTTCATCGGTGAATGAAAACAATATTTTTACAGGATTTAAAAAGATTGATAAATCCGAAATTCTTGACAGAATTATAGTTGTTGCGGCGGCTGAAAATAACGGTGACGGAACATACAGACAGGCGGCTTACTCAAATGTCGGGCCTTCGGTTTCAATAGCGGCACCCGGCAATGAGATTTACAGCCTTGATATAAACTCCGATTATTGTACTCTTTCGGGCACATCGATGGCTACACCGATTGTCACGGCGGTTGCATCGCTTGTCTGGTCTGTAAATCCTGATTTCAAAGGACCTGAAATAAAAGAAATTGTTTGCACGGCAACAGACAATGTGGCGGCGATCAATACCGAAGCTTCATATTTTGATGACCTTGAGCTTTATGATTATCCTATGGTAAATGCAAAGCTTGCGGTTGAAGAAGCAATAAAACGAACGGATTCAACAGTCGGTACTCTTAAAGGTGTAATAAATGATGAGGGTGTGGATTCAGTTGAATTTAATGAAAAAAAGTATACGGTTTTGTCTGACGGAAGCTTTTCTTTTGTTGCTCCTGAAGGTGAAGGCACATTAAATATTCTTGACGGAAGCGGAAATATAATAAATAGCATCAGCACCTCAATTATTGCGGGTGAAACAACTGAAATAACAGGAGAGGTTGATTGATATGGCAGAAATCAAAAAACATTGGTATAAAGAAATGGCAGTCTATCAGGTTTGGCCCCGAAGCTTTAAGGACGGCAACGGTGACGGCATCGGCGACCTTAAGGGTGTTATTGAAAAGCTTGATTACATAAAGAGCATCGGTGTTGATGCAATCTGGTTTTCTCCGCTTTATAAATCACCTCAGCACGACTACGGCTATGATATTGCAGATTATAAGGCTATAGCACCCGAATACGGAACTCTTGAAGAGTTCAAAGAACTTCTTGATGCCGCACACAGCAAGGGTCTCAGAGTTATTATGGACCTTGTTATCAATCATACTTCGAATGAGCACGAATGGTTTAAAGAGAGTATGAAAAGCAAGGATAATCCTTATCATGATTATTATTTCTGGCGTAAGGGCAAGAAGCCTAACGGCAAAAAGCCTCCCAATAACTGGCTTTCAACCTTTGCGGGTCCCGGTTGGCATTATAATGAAAACCTTGATGAGTGGTATCTCACCCTTTTTGCAAAAGAACAGCCCGACCTTAATATGGATAACCCCAAGGTAAGAGAAGAAATCAAGGATATTATCCGTTTCTGGCTTGATTTGGGTGTTGACGGCTTCCGCGAGGATGTTATCACCTTTATTTCAAAGAAAGAAGGTCTTCCCAACGGCTTCCCCATTCCCGTTGCGTGCGGTATGGAGCATTATAAATGCGGCCCCAGACTTGATGAATATCTTCGCGAATTCAGAAAAGTTACCGATGATTATGACTGTATGACAGTTGGCGAAGCACCTATGATGACTCCGAAGCTTGCTCTTCGTTTTATCAGAGAGGGTGCAAACCAGACTCTTAATATGATGTTCAACTTCCAGCATATGGAGGCAGACAGCTTTATGGTAAGCTGGATTCCGATGCCTTTCAGCCTCAATAAGCTTAAGGCAGCTTATAACAGATGGCAGAATAAGCTTTACGGCATTGCCTGGAATGCAAACTATATTGAAAACCACGACCAGCCCAGAATCATCAGCCGTTACGGCGATGAAAAATACAGAGTTGAAAGCGGAAAAATGCTTGCAACAATGTATATCTGTCAGAGCGGCACCCCCTTTATCTATCAGGGTCAGGAAATCGGTATGATGAATATTAAAATGAACAGCGTTGATGATTATACCGACACCCAGGTAAAGAGCACATATCAGCTTTTCAAGAAACTCGGTTTTTCAGATAAAATGTTCCTTAAGATTGCAAACCGTGCATCAAGAGATAATTCAAGAACTCCCGTTCAGTGGTCGGCAGAAAAAAATGCGGGCTTCACAACGGGCGAAAACACCTGGTTCAAGGTTAATCCCAACTACACCGAAATCAATGTTGAAGCGGCTGAAAAGGATGAGAATTCGATTCTTAATTATTACCGTAAGCTTCTCAAATTCCGCAAGGAAAATGAAATCTGTATTTACGGCGATTTCAAGCTTCACTATAAGAGAAGCAGAAATCTTTTTGTGTATGAAAGAAATTATGAGGGCAAGAGAATGCTTGTTATCAACTCATTCACCGATAAGCCCGTTAATTTCACCGCACCCGCAGGCTTTGATTTAAGCAAGGGCAAGCTTATGCTTTCAAACTATGAAGTTTCTGATGCTCTCAACAGCTTTGAAACAAAGCCCTACGAAACAAGAGTATATCTTTTTGATTAATAAAAATAACCTCTCGGTTGACCGAGAGGTTATTTTTTTATCTGTTTTTAAGTTTTCCGAATATTACCGATAAAACAAAAACCGCAATATCGGCAACAACAATCGTTGAGCCTACGGGAGTGCCGAAAAGAATTGCAACAAGTATTCCCAGTACGGAGCAGATAACTGAAATTAAAGCAGAGCTTATTATAACTGAGAAGAAACTCTTGAAAAGCCTCATTGCTGAAAGGGCGGGGAAGATGATGAGTGCCGAAACAAGAAGTGAGCCAACAAGGTTCATCGCAAGAACAATAACAACAGCGGTAACAACTGCAATAATTGTGTTGTATGTTTTCGCGTTGATTCCTGTTGCAGAAGCAAATCCCTCATCAAAGGTAACGGCAAAAATCTTGTGGTAAAACAGAATGAAAATAAGAGTAACAATAATTGCGAGTGCAGCGCAGAGAAAAACATCGGTTTTTGAAAGAGTGAGAATTGATGTTGAGCCGAAAAGGGTTGTGCACACATCGCCGCTTACATTTGTTGAAACCGAAAAAACATTAAGAAGCAGATAACCGAGAGCGAGAGCACCAACAGAAATCATTGCTATTGCGGCATCGCCCTTGATTTTGGCATTTGATGTTATTCTTAAAAGCACTACTGCCGCCGCTATCGTTACGGGCATTGTTATCCACATAGGTGCAAAGCCAAGCACTGCACCAACCGCCATTGCACCGAATGCAACGTGAGAAAGTCCGTCGCCAATCATTGAATATCTTTTAAGCACAAGGCTTACACCCAAAAGAGCGGCACAAAGTGAGATAAGAACGCCTGCAATCAATGCATACTGAACGAACGAATGGCTGAAATAAGAGGTGAGTGTTGAAATTATATTCATTTTGAATTACCTCCCTCACCCGTGAAAAAGCGGCAAATGTCGCTTTTGAGGTAATCCTCTTTTGTGCCGAAAAATCTCGGTCTGTATGCTATGTGAAGGATATGAGAAGCATATTCAACAGCGGCATTCATATCGTGAGAAACCATTATAACCGTTACTCCGTCGCGGTTTATATCGCTTATCAGGTGGTAAAGATGCTGTGTAACAATCGGGTCAAGACCTGCGGCAGGCTCATCAAGCACAAGCAATTTCTTCGTTGCGCAAAGTGCTCTTGCGAGCAAAACTCTTTGCTGTTGACCGCCCGAAAGTTCTCTGTAGCATCTGTTTGCAAGTTCTGAAATTCCGAGTTTTTGCATATTTGATTTTGCAAGCTGCTTTTGTTCTTTTGAATAAAACGGCTTCATTCCGCTTGAGTTAAGGCAGCCTGAAAGCACTATTTCTTTAACCGATGCGGGAAAATCCTTTTGAACAACGGTTTGTTGTGGCAGATAGCCTATCTCTGTTTGCAAAAGCCCGTCACCGAACTCGATTTTGCCTTCCATAACGTGCTTTTGTCCCAGAAGAGTTTTCATAAGTGTGCTCTTACCCGAACCGTTTTCGCCGACGATGCAAAGATAATCGCCCTTGTTAACCTCAAAGTCAAGCCCGTCAACAATGGTTTTGCCTTCATATCCGAGCGAAACACCCGAGCATTTTATTAACGCCATCAGTTAAGAGCCTCCTTTAAAACTTCAAGGTTAGAAGCCATAATTTTAAGATAATCGGTGCCGTTTTCAATATCTGCAATGCTTACAGACTGGCAGGAATCGAGAGTTTTGATTTTTGCTCCTGTTGCATCGCTTACGGTTTTTGCGAGTGAGCCGTCAGAGCCGTCAATAGTCAGAATAACGGGTAAGGAAAGCTCGTTTGTTTTATCAATAAGGAATGCCATTGTTTCAAAGCTTGCTTCGCTTTCTGATGAACATCCCGAAAAAGCGGCGTAATATTCAAGTGAATAGCTTTCGGTAAGATAGCGGAAGGGGAAGCGGTCTGCGAAAAGCAAAACCTTTCTTTTGGCGGAATTGATAACGGATTCATATTCGCCGTCAAGAGCATTTATTTTTTCAATATAAGCATTTGCGTTTGCGGTATAAACAGCAGTATTTTCGCTGTCTGCCTCGCACATCTTTTGGCTTATTGCCGTTGTTATTTCAGCGGCATTTTCAAGCGAAAGCCAGATGTGTTCATCTTTTTGCAATTCGTGTTCGTGGTTATGATGTGTTCCGTTTTCAATCTCATTATTAAGAGTGTCAACAGTATCTGTTATTGCAAGTGTTTTCAATTTGGGATTATTTGCTGATTTGATTATGCCGTCAACCCATTCATCGGAAACTCCGCCAACATATATAAATAAATCTGCGGAGCCGATTTCAATAATATCAGCTGCTGTGGGTTCATAGCTGTGAAGGTCTGCACCGTTATCTGTGAGCAGAATAACAGAGCCTTCTGCTTCGCCGAGAATGTTTTTTGCAAAGTCATACTGCGGAAAAGCCGTGCAAACGATTTTTATTCCGTTTTGTTCTTCGGTCTGAACATTGCCGCAACCGCAGAAAATGCAAAGTATTGTTACTGCCGTAATAAGAACGGCAAGGATTTTTTTCATTGATTATTTCCTCCGTTAGAGTGACGGGAATAATCCGAAATGTGTTTTTTATCGGATGATTTCTGCCTTTTCTTCGTTAAAATACTCGCAAATCCGCAAAGGATTTGCTCCGTTTCGTGCCTTGACAAGCCAAAAATCATCTCGATAAAAAATCTTCGACCTGAAAGCGAAGGGTTTTAAAATGATTTTTGGCGGTTGAGTGAGCAGGAAGGCTGACGCCTTTCAATCACGAAACGCCGAAAAGCGTTAAAAAGACTCGCTTTCAGGCATTGTCCGGATTGCTCCCGTCACTCTACAGCCGCATTTGCCCAGAAGCACGGTGTGGCTGTCTATTTCAAACTGAGTGTTCTTTTTAATATCTTTCTTAATAATTGAGGTAACTCCGCTGTCAAGATGATAAACCTTGCCGCAGTCGGTGCATTTTATGTGCAGATGACCCTCGCAGGTCTTGTCCGAAATATACTGATAAACAAAGCTTCTGCTGTTGCCCTTTACCGAACGGTGAACAAGATTATCCTCAACAAGCTTTGTCATAAGTCTGTATGCGGTGCTCTGGCTTAATTGCTCGCCTTGCATATTTTCAAGAATTTCTTCTATGGTAAAGGCTTTTTCGCTGTTGGATTTCAAAAAATCAATAAGCCTTTTTCTTTGTTGAGTGTTATATATTTTCATTTTCAAATCTCCTTTGAATTTGAGAATAACTCCTAAATTATTATACTAATTATTTAAACAAAGTCAATAGTTTCATTGACTTTGAACGCAGTTTGTGATAAAATTCTATGTGAAAATTTATCCTTTGGAGGTATGTTAAAATGAAAAAACGCATTTTTGCGGCAATGCTTGCACTCTGCCTTATTTTCTCGGCATTCTGTGTAAGCGCAAGTGCCGAAGAAACAAAGCTCAGCTTTGATGAAAACGGTGAATTCAAAATTCTTCATCTTTGCGACTGTCAGGATAATTATCCTGCTAACAAAGAAATGCTCGTGTTCATTGATACCGTTCTCAAAACATATAAGCCTGATCTTGTTGTTCTCGGCGGTGACAACACAGTTGACAAAGCAGAAACAAAAGAGCTTGCAGTTGAAGAGCTTGTTAAGCCCTTCGTTGAGAATGAAGTTTATTTTACCCTTGTTTTCGGTAACCATGACCGCGAGCAGGGTGTTGATAACGATGCTCTTCTTAAGATGTATCAGAAATACGGTGGAAAATACTGCCTTGCTTATGATGCGGTTGAAGAACTCAGCGGCACAGCCAACCATTATCTTCCCGTTTATTCATCAGACGGTTCAGAAATGAAGTTCAATGTATGGCTTTTCGATTCAGGCACAAGCATTCATGACGGCGACACATGGCTCGGCTATGACAGCGTTCGTGAAGACCAGATTGAATGGTACAAGTCAGAAAGCGAAAAGCTTGTTGACGGCAAAGGAAAGATGGTTAATTCTCTTGCTTTCCAGCATATCATCGTAAGCGATGTTTATGATAAAATGTTTGTTGAAGCTCCTTTTGCAATGGGTGAGCTTACAAGAGAATTCAACGGCAAGATTTATTCATTCCTTCCCAAAACAAATAACTTCTCAGGCTATCTTTTTGAATATCCTTGCCCCGGCTATATTAACTACGGTCAGTTCGATGCAATGGTTGAAACAGGAAACGTTCTCGGAATTCTTTCAGGTCACGACCATATCAACAGCTTTGAAGTTGAAATGGACGGCATCAGAATTATTAACACTCCCGGTGCAACAGTTAATTCTTACGGTAACGATGTTATGAGAGGTGCAAGACTTCTTACAATCAATGAGGATGACACATCAACTTTCGATAGCAAGCTTATCAGATACACCGACCTTGCTATTGAAAACGCTGATTTTGCAAAAGCAATAGGTATGAATAAAATTGTTGCAAAACTTACTAACTTCGGCGGTGAGATTCTTCTTGCATTCGGCAAGCTTTCAGGTATCTTTGCAGCGATTCTCTACAGATAAAATATAAACAAAAAATTCCCTTCGTGAGAAGGGAATTTTTTTATGCCTGTTTATTCATAAAATCCATAAGTCCGTGCCAGTCATCGCGTGAAAAATAATGCGTGCCCTTTCGGTAGCAAAGACCTATATTGCCATCGTTCAGATATTTATCTGAATTAAGAAAATCATTATCGGTGTAAACAAAGCCTTTTTCGCCATACAGCTCATAAACTTCATTTGAAGCGGCGCAGCAAAGAAATTGCTTATCGGGTGCCGCCCAGATATCTTTTTCTGCAGATGCAATATGTATTTTTCTCGGTGCAATGAGCGAAAAAAGAAAATTCTGGTCAAATTCGGTTTCATCATCTTTGCCTGCATAGCTTTTGTAGTTTTCGCAGAACCAGAATTCAAAAACTTTTGATATGTGAGCAATCAGTTCGTTTTCGGGAGCCTTTTTGCCTCTGTTGAGTGAATCGCCGCTGCAACCTGCACAGTTTGAATGTGCAACCGAAAATCTGCTGTCAAACGCGGCGGTAAGCAGAGCTGTTTTGCCGAGTCTTGAATGACCCGCAACGCAAACGTTTTTAAGGTCAACCTCTTCTCGGGTTTCAAGAAAATCCATAACTCTCATTGCCGCCCATGCCCACATTGCAATTTTGCCGGGGGAGTAAAGTGTGCGTTCGGAATTTTTATATAGTATTCCCGCAAGTCCGTTTGTGAAATCACCGTCATCGCTTGTAACGTCATTGTAGCAGAACGATGCGCAGGCAAAGCCGTTATCGATTATTTCTTCCGTTGGCATATATTTATCGGGCACTTCGGGCCTGAAATTAATGTGAACAAAGGTCTTGAATTTTGAACCTCCCGAAGGATAAACATAAGAAACGGGGAATGTGAATTCTTCGCCGTTTATAACCGAAGTGATTTCAACCTTGCAGTATGTTGCCTTTGAAGCACAGAATCGGTTATCGGTTTCTGTTATTTCAAAGCTAACCTTTTCGGGCTTTTCGGGCAGATAACCGTATTCGCATTTTTGCATCATATCCGCAACAAGAGGGCGGATATTTTCCCATTCCTCTGCAGTTTCGGCTCTTTTTCCCGAAACTTCAATCGGGGAGGGAACGGCAAGATTTTTGAGCATTTGTTTTATCATAAAATCATTCCTAATCAAGTTTTTGAAATTTTATCGCTGTGATAATCTTTATAAACAAATTTATCAGAGCTTAAAATACCTTTTTCAACAATGCTCATAAGCCTTTCGTTGGATTCTGTAAGGTCTTCCGTTATTTCAATAGGCTCAAAGAATTCAATCTGAATTCTTTTTCTGAAAAGCTTATATTTGCCCGTTATTGAAAACGGAACAATTTTTGAACCCGTAACCTGAGCCATTTTAACTGCGCCGTATTTGAAAGGCAGAATAACATTCTGATGGCACTCAGCCCTTGTTTTAACCTTGCCTTCGGGGAAAATGCCTATAACCTTATCGTCTTCAAGCACTTCTATTGCGCAAGCAAGAGCGTGCTTATCCTTTGCACGGCGGTTAACGGGGATTATGCCGAGTTTATCAAAAACATATTTGAGGGGCGGCTTCATCAAATCGTCTTTTGCAAGAAAGTGAACGCATCTTTGAGTGCCGAAGCCAACCATAACGCAGTCCCAGAAATGAGTGTGGTTACCTGCGATAACAATTTTTCCGTTTTCGGGAATATTTTCCGCACCGATAACAACGGGGTGATACATAAATGTAAAAAGCTTTTCAAACCAGCCTCTGTTATTAATATAAAAAGCAGGCTCTGTCATAGCTGTTACCTCCTGAATATATGTTAATAATAAATATAAGCTATATATATTTTATATTATCACATTATTTTAAAATAAACAAGAGAAAAATCCGCCCTGTAAAGGGCGGATTCTGTTATTTGCATTCTCTGATTATCTTTTCAAGAATTTCTTTATCTGCGGGACAAAAGTTATACTGCGGAATTTCATCGGGTGTTATAAATCTTATGTCATTATGCTCAAGTTTTTGCACAGTGCCCTCGGCAATTTCACAGTTGAAAAGGGTGAGATGAATTGTTATATCGGGATAAACGTGGTCAAGCTCCATAAAAATCTCCCCAACCTTAACCGTAACGCCTATTTCTTCGTGGCATTCCCTGATTAACGCTTCTTCAAGAGTTTCGCCTTTTTCTGCTTTACCACCCACAAATTCCCATTCAAGAGCCCTCGTTTTTGTTACGGGTCTCTGGCAAATCATAAATTTATCGCCCTGCCAAATCAGAGCTGCTGCAACCTGAACCATAATTCCACCTCGAAGTGATTTTTGATTATTATACCACTTCTTCGGATTTTTGTCGAGTATTAACGCAGATATTCGGGCACTTCTTCGTGGTCTTCAAAAATTTTCAGTTCAATTTCATCGGCATATGCGCCCTTCTTCACCTCAACAATAATATGCCAGGCTGCTTCGTCGCAGGTTTGCAGACACGGGTGATATTCTATAATCCGAAGTGTATCAAACAGCTCGTTTTTTTCGGAACACACAAGCTCGGTATGGGTATATCTTATTGACCCGCTCGGCTGAGTATCAACTGCGATTATGAGGGAATTTTCTTTGAAATATTCATCGTCATATTTATCAACCGCATCAAGAAAGCCTATGGTTGTGTCGGCATAAACTTCATCCTTACGGCTTAAATCAAAGTTATTTTCATTTTCTTTTATATATTTTTTTAATTCCGCTGAAGTTTCAATGATAACGGTATAAGGAAAATCGGGATATTCCGAGTTTGTATTGTAATAACAGCCTGTGCGGATAGCCTGAAATTTTGCTTTTTTGGAATCAGGTGCTTTTGTGGGCACGGAGCAAAGACTGTTTTCGAGGTTTTCTGATGTTTCGTCGGTAAGAGCTGGTTGTTTTTCTGAAAAATCAGATATCGTACTATTCTTTCCGCAGGCAAACAAAAACAGAATAACCGTGAATACAAGCAGAATTGCCAAGCTCTTATTCATATTTTATCCCCCTTATTCAAAATCCGTAACAGCACCGAAGAAAACGGGCAATCCCGATTCGTTTTCAACTATTGCATAAAGAAACGGGCGGTCAAAATGAAGCTGTATTATTTCTTCAATCATTACCGAGCCTGCTTTGAATTCCATAACCGTTGCGGCACCTGCTTTTGTCCCTTTTTCCGTGAGTGCAATGTGTGTTTTGTGAAGTGCACGGCTGAAATAAATATAGCCCTCGGGTGAAGAGCCCATTTTTGAAAAATCGGCTTTTTCGCAGAACGCATCGGTAACCCCCATTCTTGAAAGAGCATCCTTAAGTTCAAACGAGCATTCAAAATCAAACTTCGGAAGCCTTACACTGTAGAGCGTGCCTGTGTTCTTGAAATGCGAGCGTGAAGTTTTGTCTGTCACGGTGTTTATAAATTCCTTGGCGGTAAAGCTTTTTGCCGCTTCTCTGATGCTGACGCCTTCATCGGGAAGAAGGGCAACAAAAGAATATCCGTTTGTGTAGCTGTTGAAAATTCCGGTTGTTTTTCCGAGAGTGAAAACCGCATCGGAAGAATGGTTTGAGCAAAGCATTGAAACATTTTGCTTTCTGCCGTCTTCGGTAGTGAAGCTCTGATTCTGAACTGAGGTATACGATTTGTACGGATTAAGCCATTCAGCTTCAAAGAGCACGGTGTTGATGAGATAAGCCATTGCATTTGCAGGCACTTCATCAAGAGCATTTTTAATTTCTCCGTCTGTTTTTTGATTTATCCAATTGTTGATCTTGTTTACTGTTGATTTGTTAAACGGGTCGGAGAAAACCTCTGCATCAAGATATTGAGTGCAGTTGCTTATAAATGTGCTTTTCGGGGAAAAACGCGTGCCGTTGAGCCAAACGGAGTTCGCAAGGCTTATGCCTTCTGTCATTTCCGCATTGTTCATATAACTCCGAAGATAAAGCGCAAGCTTTTCGGGGTCATATTTAAGAATATCGGTGATTTGTTCAAGAGTTCTGCTGTCCGCACCAAGACCTGCCATAGTCATTGCCGAAACAACGGAAAGGGGAGAGATAAGCGGATTTTTCTGCTCACTCTGAACCTCGTTGAAAAGTCTTATACCGAAATCGGCTGTGCAATATGCAAGAGACGGTGCAAATTCCTTTGTTTCAAGACATCTGAGCTTTGTTGTTGATTCGGGCACGGTTGAGGGGGCAACAATAGTTGTCAAAATTTCCGCTATGCTTTCAATAACCTCTTTATGTGTTTCCGATACGGTTTCCTGAATGTTATCGGAAACGGGTTCTTTGCCGCAGGCGAAAAGACTTAAAATAAGAGAAAACGCAAGTAAAAGAGATATTGCCTTTTTCATATCAATCACTTCTTTTCCACTAATTCAAGAGTATCAACAAGAAGAACGATTTTTATTTTACCCGTGAGCGTTCTGTAGAAAATCTCATACTCATCGCCCTTTGTTTTGTCGGTGTAATGAGTCATTGCAATTGATGGTGTGTCATCTATTATCATTGCCTTTTCAGCATCGGTCAGATATGAAAGAGCAGCCGCCCTGATTTCATCATCGCTCGGATATTTTTTTGTGGATGCTTCTTTTTGAGTGTTCGGCTGACCGCCCTCAAAATAAGGCTCTGTATAACCGTCGGGATAGGTGTAGGTTGCGGGTTCGCCACCCAATTCGGGCGCCAATGCGGTTTCGCCCGCAAGCGGATTTTCCGGCTTGGAATAAGGGACTGTCAGGGTGTATTTTAAAATATAGGTTTCTTTTTCTGTTTCAATTGCGATTTCTGTATTGCCCGCGGGTGAGTATCCGAACTGCTTCGGATATGAGGTCGTTACTTCTTCGGGTATACCTTCTGCATTTTCAACTGCATAAGTTGTTTTATCGCTGTCTTCACGGAAAATCTCGCCGAAAAGACCGAGTTCGCTTTCTTCGTGCTCAAGTGCACCGTCATAATATATTTCGGTATTTCCCGTACCGCCGGGGCTTGCGGTTTTCATCGGTTTTATTGCCGATGCCGCAAGGGTAAGGCAAAGTGCCGTGCAGGCGAGGCTTGCAACTGCAACAATTCTGTTTTTGCGTTTTTTTAACAAAGCATCTCTTTTTGCAAATACGCTTTTTTCAAATTCTTCTCTGCTTTTCATCAGAGCTTCGCCTCCTTTTCAATTTCTTTTTTGAGCGAATTTCTCGCTCTGTAAACCAGGTTTTCTATCTGTTTGGTGTTTTTCTTCATAACCTTTGCCGCCTGGGCATAGCTCATCTCCTCAAAATATATGAGGTGAAGCACGGTTCTGTAATCTTCATTCAGCTTGTTAAGTGCCTCGTGCAGTTCTCTTTCCCTCTCTCTTTGGATGAATTCATCCTCAAGGCTTCTGCGGTCGCTTTCGCTTTCTATGTATTCATAAGCGCATTCGGGGTGGCGAACGCATTTTCTGACATAGCTGACGGCTTTATTTCTTCCTATAGTAAAAATATAGGTTTTTAAAGATGTTTTGAAATTATATCTTCTTTTGTGAATAAGAAGCTCTGCAAAAACATCCTCGGCAAGCTCTTCTGCTATGGCAATATTGCGGACATAGCGGTTAATGAAGAATATTAAATTGTCTTTGTGCATTCCGATTATTTCCGAAAAAGCACGTTCGTCTCCGTTAAGGAAACGGCGGTAGCTACTTTCACCGTTATCCATTTGGACACCTCCGTGTTAACACTTTCACTAATTATTCGTTTGAAAAGGGAAAAACACTCACTTTTTGAAAAAATCCCCTGCAATTATTGCAGAGGATTTTTAGAGTGGCGGGAATAATCCGAACTGTGTTTTTTATCGGATGATTTCCGCCTTATCTTCGTTAAAATACTCGCAAATCCTTCGAGGATTTGCTCCGTTTTGTGCCTTGATAAGCCAAAAATCCCCACGATAAAAAATCTTCGACCTGAAAGCGAAGGGTTTTAAAATGATTTTTGGCGGTTGAGTGAGCAGGAAGGCTGACGCCTTTCAATCACGAAACGACGAAAAGCGTTGAAAAGACTCGCTTTCAGGCATAGTTCAGATTGCTCCCGTCACTCTATGAAATATAATTTCTGGGATTTCTTGTTTCGCCGTTAACGATTACTTCAAAATGAAGGTGGGGGCCCGAGGAGTTACCTGTTGAACCAACCTTGCCTATGGTTTGTCCCGCCTCAACATAATCACCAACAGAAACTTTTATTGAACCCTTAACCATATGGGCATATCTTGTTTTATAGCCGTCACCGTGGTTGATGAGCACCATATTTCCGTAGCCTGAGCTTGAACGCTGAACAACCTCAACTCTGCCGCTCTTTGAAGCGATAACTGGTGTGCCGAGTGCTCCGCCGCCTGCCTTAACAAGGTCAATGCCGTTGTGCCAGCCGCTGTTTCTCCAGCCGTAAGGCGAGCTTACTCTGTGGCAGCTCGGGGCGGGCCATAAGAAGCCTGATTCCGATGCCTCGCCGATATAAACTCCGTTATATGATGTTTTGGTGCCGACGGTTACAATTTCTTCAATTGCGGGTTCAAGAGTTTCATATGAATATTCGGTATCCGTGAGAATTCCGTCAATGTAAATCTGTGTTTTGGTAACTCTTTCGCTGCCGTTTACACCCTTTTGAATAATGCTTCTGTAGCCGCTGTATTTTGTTGCATCGCGGCGTTTAACTGTTTCATATTGAATATCTCTGACGCTTGTTGTTGTAACTGTTTTCTTAATGCTGATATATTTTTCAGCTTCTTTAACAGTTATATTCAAACCTTCTTCAAGTGCATCAAAATCAATTTCAGGGTTAAGGGCACGGATGTTGCTTTTGTTTACACCGTATTTATCGGCAATGCTTTCAAGAGTATCATTTTCAGAAACGGTGTGGATAACAGCACTTTGTTTATTGTTGAGAGTTGATTCCAGCTTTGTTGCATCCCACATAACACTCTCATCATCGCGGTAAAGTCCCTGAACATAATCTATTTTTTCTGCAAAGCCAACTATATAGCCGATGTTTTTTGCTTCAGCTTCATAAGGGGACAGGATGTTGTTAAAAACTATTTTTGCGTCAGCTTCGTTTTTAACTGCGCAAATGAACTCATCGTCGATATAAATTCCGCAGGCGTGAGTAAGATTATCAACGGAATTTTCGATCATTTTATCAGAAATGGTCTGAGCATCGTTAAGTTCTTCAAGAGAAACAAGGGTTAATGCATAGTGCGCATTAAGGTTTGGTGCTTGGGAAGCAACGGTTGCCTCAACCGTTCCCGAACCTGCGCTGAGTCTGTCTTTAACCATATCCCTTGCTTCAATATAAACCGATTCATCGCTTATATATCCGATGCTTTGGTCATTATAAATAACCTCAAGAGCAAAAGTTACGCTGTTCCAATAATTAATGGTTACAAGCAAAATCAAAAACGCTGTAACGGGTAATGCTGTGTTGAAAATTGTTTTCAGTAAAGTTTTATGAGTTAAAAATGCTTTTTTTATGTAGTGAATAAGAACTGCGGGCAATTTAAGAGGAGATTTAACGGTTTTGTTAATTGACCTTAATGCAGATTTGATTTCTCTGCGGAAGTAAACAACTTCCTGAAGAGTCGAACGAGCATATTTTTTTATTCTCTTTTTTGTTCCTGAAGTTGCAATGCCCAGAAGGTTTCCTATTTTAACAAGAGGAATTTTTATGAACTTGATTATCAGCAGGATAAATTGCTTTATAAATCTGATAATTGTATCGCCGAAGCTGCTGATATATTCATAAATTATGTTTTCTTTTTGTGACTTTTGGGGTTCGCATTTTTTCGATTCCGTGTTTTGAGTTGCAGAAACGGATGATGCACCGAGGCTGATTATCTCGTCAAGATATTTAAGCTCTTCCTTAACGATATTTTCATCTGCCTGAGTATCCTCTGCAATTAACGGACTGCTTGTTTCTCCGTTTTGAGCAGTTTCAAGCTGAATGGAATATCTGCGTTCAATATCCTCTTTGATAGCCTGCATTTCAACTGCACGACGCTTTTCGTCACGCTCACGAAGCTCCTCTTCACGGCTTCTGGGCTTGTTTTGATAAATGCTGCCCATATCATAAAAACCGTCGGGAATTTCGTCAAACGCCTTCGGTTCGAAAACAGACGGTGCGTCTTTTGGGCTATTAACTTTTTTATTGTTTTTATCCATAAAGTCGCTCCGTAAAAATTTTATCAACTAATTATAATATAATAATTGAAAGTTATTTATCTTTTAAAGAAAAATAAAATAAGTTACATTATTTACATCTTATTTGTTAAGTTCCTGCAAAAGAAATCTTTCAAGTGCGTTTTGCCACTCAGGAAGTCTGTCAAAACTTGAATTCTCCAGGGATTTTTTTGACATTCTTGAATTTGCGGGTCTTGTTGCAACAGTTTTATATTCGCTGCTTGCAACGGGAATTATTTTTGTTTCCGCGCCCGAAAGCTTCATTATTTCAGCGGCAAATTCCGCCCAGGAGCAAAAGCCCTCGTTTGTTGCGTGATATATACCGAATTTTTCGGATTTAATCATATCGCAAAGAAGTGCGGAAAGGTCGGGTGTATAAGTGGGGGAGCCTATCTGGTCGCAAACAACTGTTATTTCATTTCTTTCTTTTGAAAGACGAAGCATTGTTTTAACAAAGTTTTTGCCGTTACTGCCGAAAACCCAAGAAATTCTTACAATAAAATATTTATCACAGATTTCCTTAACTGCGTTTTCACCCATAAGCTTTGTTTTGCCGTAAAAATTGCAGGGTGCGGTTGCGGCATCGGTTTCAAAAGGCTCGTTTCCGTTACCGTCAAAAACATAGTCGGTGCTGATATAAACAAGCTTTGAGTTATGCATTTTGCAGCATTCCGCAATGTTTTTTGTGCCGATGTAATTTATTTTTTCGCAAAGCTCTTTTTCAGTTTCCGCACCGTCAACATTCGTGTATGCGGCGCAGTGTATAACACCGTCGGGGTTGTGCTTTTTAAAGAAAGCTTCAACAGCAGAGCGGTCTGTAATGTCAAGCTCGGGAAGGTCCGCTTCAATTGCGAGGTGTCCGCTTTTTTTAAGTTGCAAAACAACATCATATCCGAGCTGACCCTTGGCTCCCGTAACGATTATTTTCATATGATTTATTCCTTAAAAAATAATTTTTAAATATTTTACCATAAAAATGCAAATCAAACAACATTTTTTGAAAAATTACTGTTGCAATACGAAAAAATGTGTTAATATAAAGTGTAAACTGTTTTCAAAGGAGAAAACAAAATGGAATTTAAAAATCTTGTTGACCTTCACACACATACCGATAATTCGTTTGACGGCAACCATTCAACAATGTATCTTTGTGAAACCGCATATATGAAGGGTCTGCGTGCGGTTGCTTTTACAGACCATCTTGAAATAGATGCATTTTATAAAGATAATTTTGACCGCACAGCCATTCAGTCATTCTTTGAAGTTGCAAAGGCACGCTCTGCATTTAACGGCAAGCTTATAGTCTGTGTAGGTGCGGAACTCGGTCAGGCTGTTTATGATAAGCCCGTTGCAGATAAACTTCTTCAGACGATGAAATACGATTTCGTTATCGGTGCAATTCATAATCTGCCGAATGTTCAGGATTTTTATTATATGGATTTCAGCGATGAAAGCATAGATTATATGGATTTGTTAAGGCAATATTTTGAGCAGGAGCTTCTTCTTGCTCAATGGAACGGCTTTGACACCCTCGCTCATTTAACTTATCCTTTGCGTTATATAGTGGGTAAGTACGGCAAGAAGGTTGATATGTCGGGCTTTGGCGAAATTATTGATGAAATTCTTTTAACTCTCATAAAAAATCAGAAATCTCTCGAAATCAACACAGCAGGTCTTCGCCAGCCTATCGGCGTTACCTCGCCTGACGAGAGTATTTTAAGAAGATATAAAGAGCTTGGCGGAAATCTTATAACCATAGGCTCGGATGCACATTATGCGGAGCATCTGGGTGCAGGCATAGATAAAGGCTATGAGCTTGCGCTTAAATGCGGTTTTGATAAAATAGCAATTTATCAGGGCAGAACACCAACTCTTATACCCATTGAATGAAACTGAAAGGGGCGTCACTATGAAAATAACTGCTTATGCACCGGCAAAAATCAATCTTTTTCTTGATATTGTCGGCAAGCTCGATAACGGGTATCACAGCCTTTTTATGGTTATGCAAAGCGTTGGGCTTGAGGATGTTGTAACTGTTGAAAAATCCGATGAAGCAGGCATTTTTCTGACCTGCTCCGACAGCCGTTTGCCAACCGATGAAAAGAATATTGCATATAAGGCGGCAAAAAAATTCTTTGACGCAATAAGCAAAGAACCCGATGTTAAGATACATATTGAAAAGCATATACCGTTTGAAGCCGGACTTGCGGGCGGAAGTGCTGATGCGGCGGCTGTTATTGTTGCACTAAACAAACTTTACAATGCAGAATTTTCCGAATATGAACTTTGCAAAATCGGTTTATCGGTCGGAAGTGATGTGCCTTTCTGCATTGTCGGCGGCACCTGCCTTTCGCAGAATACGGGCGGAGTGCTTTCAAAACTTGAACCTCTTAAGGATTGCTTTGTTGTTCTGGCAAAGCCCGAAAAAGGTGTTTCAACCGCTCAGGCTTATGCCGATGCAGACAGCTCATATATTTACCATCCCGATTCAATGAGAATGCTTGATGCTTGTGAAAAAGGCGATTTTGAAGGAATATGCCGCTATGCAGGCAACGTTTTTGAGCAGGTTATCGAGGTTGCCGAAAGGGTTGAAATAAAAGAAAAAATGAGAGCTTATGAAGCATCTCTCTGCCAGATGAGCGGAAGCGGGCCAACCGTTTTCGGGTTGTTTGAAGATAAAGAAAAAGCTGAAAAATGCGCAAAAGAGCTTGAAAAAATCTGCCCCGATGTTTATGTTACAAATCCTCTTGACCGCGGAATAAAACTTGAATATTAAAAAATGGCTTGCAGAGGAATTTAACCTTTGCAAGCCATTTTAATTTTATGATTTTTTCTTTCTGAAGCGGATAAGAGCAATAACGATCGAAATAAGATTAAGCACTTCGGTGAGCACAGCAACATATGAGTGGCTTACCGCGTTATAAACAAGCCACATTGCCGAGGTGGGCATTGAAAGTGCACGAAGCTGCTGCGTTTTCTGCGACCAGAGAACAAATGAAGAAATACACATTGCAACAATGGGCAGAAGAGAGAAGATGTTTTTATATGTAACAATTCCGCTTATTGTAAAAATTACTGCGAAAAATGCAGGGCATAAAAGGCTGTCAACAATTTTTGCTTTGCCTCTGAAAGAATATGCGATGGACCTTACTGCGCCAACATAGTTGCATATCATACCTTCATATGCGCCGATAAGCATATACTGAATTCCGAAGAGGACTCCCGACGCCGCCTGCATAAGAACAATTTTTTTATGGGTTTTCTGCTGAAACGAAAGAAGCAGAAGAAGGGTGGCTACTGCGCTGATAATCTGCGAAACGATAAATTGGGTTTGACTGTTTTCAAAAATGCTCATAAAAATCTCCGTAAAAATCAGGTTTCAATTATAATTGGGCTTATTCCCATCGCGGGAAGAATGACATTTGTGATATCGGATGATTTCAGCTTTAAAGTTGCTGAATTGTCGCAAGGATGGCAGCAAAAGAATTCATCGTCAATAACATCCTTATCTATGGCAAGTCTGATTTTTTTATCATTATCAAAAATCAGGCTCAGAATGCTGAGCGAGCCGGGGGAGGTGTTGAGAAGAGTTTCCATTTCTTCTCCCGAAGCAAAAGAAAGTCTTGAAGAACCCAGAAGCTTTGAAATTTTGCTCGTTACAAAAGGTTTGTCATTTCTCAAAATAAGCAGATAATATGACGAACAGTTGCCCGTTCTCAAAAAAAGATTTTTACAAATCTCAGCATTAAGTATTTTTTCAATTTTTCTGCATTCTTCTATTGTTGCGGCGGGGGAATGTTCAGTTATTTCGTAGTTTACAGGAATATTATCAAGATATCCGCAAACGGATTTTATTTTGTCATTCATATTTTCACCCGAAAATAAGCCGCATCATAAAGATGCGGCAGTATATCATATATAAAAAGCTGAACTGAAGTCTGCTGCGGTTATGTTAACCGTTTTCCACGGTCCGCTGCTGCATTCGGAATGAGTCAGTATTCCGTTTTCATATGTATGAATGCTTTCAAAGGCGTTTTTTCCTTTTTCGGTTACCCAATCAGATGAGAGAGCTTCCTTTTGAGGAAAGATGCTTTCGTCAAGCGAATATTCGCCGCCTTTGAGGGTGGCACAGCAGAAATATTCAATTTCGCCGTTCTCACCGAAATCAACATAGCACCGTGATTTTTGGCTTTGAATTGCATAAGCACCGTCTTCAAACTTAATAAACTCAAGAAACTCTTCGGTTCGGGTTTCTTCTGAATCTTCGGTGCTGAAAATATATCTGAAAGAGTCGAATTCTTCGTTGTATTCCGCAGAGTATTCTTCAACAAGCTCCTCGGAAACAAAGCGCAGATTATAGTTGATGCCGTCTGATGAGTATTCAACCGTCATACCGCGGCTGATATTTTTATATGTTTCTTCCGCTTGGGAAAGTGTCATTGACGGAACGAAATGCTTGGTTAATGAAACCGAATTGAAAAGAAACGGTTCAAATGAGGTCGGGATATATTCATCTTCGAAAAAATATTCGGAATCGGTTTCGATTTTTAACTTTTCGTTATGTGCGTTTTCAAGAACGGATGTTTTGGAAACAATTGCCGAAACAACCGACTCATATCT
>JAZRTQ010000026.1:0-33131 GCA_045652165.1 Acutalibacteraceae bacterium
TTAAGAAGTCTGCGGTTGTCAAGAGCAAACATACTTGTTATAACATTGTTTATCATAGCCATACAGCAAGCAACGCATATAAAGCAAATCATAATGGTGACAAGGCTGTGGATTTTCATTGAAAGAAGTATTCCTGCGCAAATAAGTGCGGAAAGAGCAAACATAATAAAATTCATAACGGAATGAGAACTGATTTTTTCGTGAATTTTCTTTATGATTGCAGCACCGAAAGTTGAGAGGAGGGGAAGAAGAAGAGTGAGAAGAATTGAGAAAGACTGCGAGATTTTAAACTCTTCATAAAGCACCGAGGGCACCCAGGTGTTGATGCCGTCTTTTATAAATCCGTTTGCAATTCCCGCAAAAGCGGTAACGGCAAGAGCAACGATAATTCCTTTGCCCATTTTAACCTTTTCTTCTTTTTCTGCCTGAATTTCAGCTGATTTTTTGCCGCTTTTTCCGTAAAGCGAAATCCATACAAATGCGCTTATTGCAAGCACGGCGGATGCAACAAAGAAAACAACTCGCCAGGCACCGAAGTTTACGCAAAGAGCCGAAATGCCGTATGAAGTGAAAGTTCCTACGGCAACGGTTGTGCTCATAACGAGAATTGCTTTGGGCAGCATTTTATCTGATACAAGGTCAGAAAGTGTTTTGATGAGTGTGCTCCATAAAACGGATTGAGCCATACCGTTAAACATCCACACAAATTTCATAACCGAAATGTCTCCGCAAAGAGGCATAATCAGATTTAAAACTGCCGATGTTATGAGTGAAGCAAAAATCATTATTTTTGAATTGTATTTTTTAGAGAGAATTCCGTTAACAAGCTGACCTGCGCCGTAAGCAAAAAAGAAAAATGAGCTTACAAGCCCTGCATCTGCTTTTGTAACGCCGAGGTCATCAATAAGAGCAACGATTGAGGCATTGTAGTTGAGTCTGCCGATGTATGCGGCAGTGTATGCAAGCCAGCAAATAAATATAATGCGTCGGTCACGTTTTTTTATTTCATTTTCTGTAAGAACAGGAGACATAATATACCTTCTTTCTAAAGGAAAAGTTTATCAGTTTTTTTCTTTAAAGTCAATCACGCATTATAAATATTTTGACAATAATGTAATCATATGGTAAAATTAGATGATTAAACCGAAAAGAGGTTTTGATATGTTTGATTTTTTCAGAGTTGCCTGCGCGGTGCCTGATGTTGAGGTTGCCGATGTAGATTTCAACACAGAGCAGATAATTGAATTTATTGAGCTTGCCTGCAAAAGAAGCGTTGATGCAGTTGTGTTTCCCGAGCTTTGCGTAACGGGAGCTACCTGCGGCGATTTGTTTATGCAAAAAACTTTGCTGGATGCGGCAAAAAAAGCAATAATAAAGGTTGCAAAAGCTACTGAAAATGAAGATATTGTTGCATTAATCGGTGCTCCGTTTGAAATCGGCGGAGCTGTATACGACTGCGCTCTGATGATAAATAACGGCAAAATCAAGGGGATTGTTCCAAAGCAGTATTCAGGCAAAAACCGTTGGTTTTCTTCGGGAAATGCTCTTTCGGAAAATTCTGTTAAATCTTCTGTTTTCGGTTTGAATGAAGAATATGATATTCCTGTTGGAAATATTATTTATGACTGTTCAGGCATTAAAATCGGAGTTGAAATTTCTGATGATGCACTCGCACCTGTTTCGCCCGGTTCGTTGCTTTGCCTTTCGGGGGCTCAGCTTGTTCTTAACCCTTCTGCAACAGCAGAAACTGTCGACAAAAGAGTTTTTACTAAAGATTTTGCAAAAAATTATTCTGCAAAGAATATCTGCGCCTATGCTTATTGCTCTGCGGGCTGCAAGGAATCAACAAGCGAGGCGGTTTATTCGGGATACAGCGCAATTGCGGAAAACGGAAAAATCGTTTCCGAACTCGAAGAAAATATTTCGTCCGATTATATGATAGTTTCGGATATTGACACAGGAAAAATAAATCATGACAGACTCGGAAACGCTCTTTTTAATGAGTGCAAATCTTATTATGCAGAGAGTGTTGAGTTTGCAGACATTAATAAAAATGAATTCAAATCCTGTGGCGAATACGCAAAGGTGAAAAAGCTTCCGTTTATTCCTTCAAACGAAAAAGAAAGAATTGAAAGATGTCTTTCACTTTTTGAAGTTCAGGTTGCGGGACTGAAAAAGCGACTTGAGAAAACAGGTTCAAATCCAGTAATCGGTATTTCGGGCGGACTTGATTCAACGCTTGCGTTGCTGGTCAGCGTTAAGGCGATTAAAGAGCTTGGCAGACCTTTAACCGATGTTATAGGTATTACAATGCCTTGTTTCGGCACAACTGACAGAACCTATAATAATGCTCTTTCACTGATGAAAGCTTTGGGAATTACCTCAAAAGAAATAAACATCAAAGAAGCCTGCCTTCAGCATTTTGAAGATATCGGTCAGCAAACCGATAATTACGATGCAACCTATGAGAATGCCCAGGCAAGAGAAAGAACACAGGTTCTTATGGATTATGCGGGCAAGTCAAACGGCATTGTAATCGGCACTGGCGATATGAGCGAACTTGCTCTCGGTTGGTGCACATATAACGGCGACCATATGAGTATGTATGCGGTTAACTCAAATGTGCCCAAAACGCTTATTCGCTGGATTATAGACAGCCTTATCAAGCACGGCATTTTTGATGAAGCGGCAGAATATCTCATTGATATTGTTGATACTCCCATCAGCCCTGAACTCCTTCCTCCCGATGCACAGGGCAAAATCGCACAGCAGACCGAAAGTATTGTGGGTCCCTATGCGCTTCACGATTTCTTCCTTTATAATCTTTTGAGATACGGCTTTGAACCTGAAAAGATTTATATGCTTGCCAACAAAGCTTTTGCGGGCGATTTTGATTCGGAAACTATCCTTAAATGGCTCAAGGTTTTCTATCGCAGATTCTTCACTCAGCAGTTCAAACGCAATTGTGCTCCCGACGGTATAAAGCTCGGAAGTGTCGGGGTTTCACCGAAAAACGAATGGGTAATGCCCAGTGATGCTGCAGGAACAATCTGGCTTAAAAAAATAGACGGAATTAAATAATATTGCATTGCAATTATTTACAAAAAGCCCGCTTTGGCGGGCTTTGTTATTGTGAGAATATCAGAATATAAATAAATAAGTAAAATATTCTTGCTTTTGATAAAAAATGAATATATACTAAATTGTATTCTAAATGAATGAATGGAGATAAAAGGATGAAAAGTGTTCCCGATTATTTCGGCTGTATGGTGTTTGACGATAATGCCATGAAGGCAAGACTGCCGAAAGAAACATATAAGGCAATGAAGAAAACTATTCAGGACAACAAACGTCTTGATATAGCTGTTGCTAATGTTGTTGCCAATGCAATGAAGGACTGGGCTGTTGAAAACGGCGCAACTCATTATACCCATTGGTTCCAACCTATGACGGGTATCACCGCCGAAAAGCACGACAGCTTTATTTCTCCCACTTCAGACAGCAATGTTATTATGGAGTTTTCGGGCAAAGAGCTTGTAAAAGGTGAATCAGATGCTTCGAGCTTCCCCTCGGGCGGACTTCGTGCAACCTTTGAAGCAAGAGGTTATACTGCCTGGGACCCCACTTCATATGCATTTATTAAAGAGGGCGTATTCTGTGTTCCCACAGCTTTCTGCTCATACGGCGGCGAAGCTCTTGATAAAAAAACCCCGCTTCTTCGCTCAATGGAAGCAATCAGCAAGCAGACCGTAAGAATTCTCAAACTCTTCGGTCAGGAAGTAACAAATGTTAAAACAACCGTTGGCCCCGAGCAGGAATATTTCCTTGTTGATAAAGAACTTTATGAGCAGAGAAAAGATTTGAAATATACAGGAAGAACTCTTTTCGGTGCAAAGCCTCCCAAGGGTCAGGAGCTTGATGACCATTATTTCGGCTCAATCAAGCCCAGAGTTGCAGCATTTATGAAAGAGCTTGATGAAGAACTCTGGAAGCTCGGCATCCTTGCCAAAACTGAGCATAACGAAGCTGCTCCCGCACAGCACGAGCTTGCTCCCATATTTGCAACAACCAATATCGCTGCAGACCATAATCAGCTTATTATGGAGCTTATGCAGAAGGTTGCAAGAAAGCACGGTATGGTTTGCCTTCTTCACGAAAAGCCTTTTGAGGGTGTTAACGGAAGCGGTAAGCATAATAACTGGTCGCTTTCAACCAATAAGGGAGTTAACCTTCTTGAACCCGGCGAAACTCCTTATGAAAATGCGCAGTTCCTTCTTTTCCTTTGTGCAGTTATCAAAGCAGTTGATAATTATCAGGATTTGCTTCGTTTTTCGGTTGCAAGTGCGGGTAACGACCACCGTCTTGGCGCCCATGAAGCTCCTCCTGCAATAGTTTCAATGTTCCTTGGCGATGAGCTTAACGAAATTCTTGAAGCGATTGAAAACGATACCGCATACGATGCTAAAGAAAAGGTTCAGATGAAGGTTGGTGTTCACGTTCTTCCCAGATTCCCCAAGGACACAACCGACAGAAACAGAACTTCACCCTTTGCTTTCACAGGTAATAAATTTGAATTCAGAATGCTTGGTTCTTCAAGCTCTATTTCAAGTGCAAATATAGTTCTTAACACAGCAGTTGCAGAGTCGCTCAAATCATATGCTGACAGACTTGAAAATGTTGAAAACTTTGAAGAAGCACTTCACGCACTTATCAAGAAAACCATTAAAGACCATAAGAGAATCATTTTCAACGGCAACGGTTATGATGATGAATGGGTTAAAGAGGCAGAAAAGAGAGGACTTTACAACCTTCCCACAACACCCGACTGCCTGCCTTGTCTTATAGCAGATAAGAATATTGAGCTTTTTGAAAACCACAAGGTATTCAACAGAACAGAGCTTGAGTCACGCTATGAGATTTATCTCGGAATTTATTGCAAAACAATTAATATTGAAGCAAGAACAATGATTGATATGGCGAAAAAAGATATTCTTCCTGCCATTTCATCATATATCAGAGAACTCAGCGAAACTGCAGTTGCAAAGAAAACGGCATTTGCAACAGCCGACTGCACATATGAAGAAAAAACCGTTACAAAACTTTCAGAGCTTTCTGCTTTGATTTATGAAAGAACCGCAAAGCTTGAAGCTGATGCTGAAAAGGTAAAGGATTGTGCAGATACAGCTGCTCAGGCAGGAATGTTCAAATCAGTTATAATCCCTGATATGGATAGTCTCAGAACGGCAGTTGACGAAGCTGAAACAATTACTGCAGAAAAATATTGGCCTTATCCCTCATACGGAAAACTTTTATTTGATGTATAATAAAAAACGGAGCACATAAATTGTGCTCCGTTTTTCTTTTAAAAAGTTTCGCATTTGAATGAATAAACGGCAGTTTCGTCAATTTCTGTCATATCAACGCCTGTTTCGGCATATTTGCCGTTTATGTAGAATGCCCAGTAGGCACCGTCTGTGTCATAGTCGGCATAAATTCCGTTGACTGTTTTAACATAAAGACCGTACGGGCCTTGTTCACCTTCGATTATCCCTGATTCAAGAAGTGCTTCGCCAACAGTTTTTTGATTTGTTTTAACGGTAATAAGACTGACGTTACTGTTTCGGTCATAAACTTCAAGAACAAAGCTTGAGTTTCCTTCGCCAACAGTTTTGTTTTCAGGTGATTCTGTTGAATTACTCGGAAGAGTATCCAGCGTTTTTTTGTCATTGAATGGCTGAAAGTCGGTTAATTTATCGCAGGAACAGAATGCCAGAGTGATTAAAAGTAATAATAATACAGAAACAATTTTTTTCATTTTTCTCACCTTAAGGTAAAATATATTTTCCTTTATATTCATTATAAGTGTTTGTGAAGTATTCTCCGCCCGCATTCTTATATTCGTTAAGATATTCGTGGGTGTCAAATACAGATTTGCTTATCTGAATAATGCAAACCGCAATGTTTGAGCAATGGTCAGAAACTCTTTCGTAGTTTGTGAGAAGATCTGAAAGAATAAATCCAAGCTCAATTGTGCAGTCGCCGCCGGTAAGTCTGTTGATATGTCTTTTCTTTATTTCGGAAAGCATTTTATCAATAACCTGCTCAAGCGGTTCAACATCAAGTGCGAGTGATGCATCATCTTCTTTAAAAGCTTTGACTGTTATTGAAAGAATATCATTTATTGCTTTTGTTGCAACGGCAAGTTCATTTTTTGCCTGCTGAGAAAAACTGATATTTTTATCTGAAATTTCTTTTGCAACTTTAACAATGTTAAGCGCATGGTCACCGATTCTTTCGAAATCGCCTATGGTGTGAAGCAAGGTGGAAATAGTGTTGCTGTCTGAATCAGTAAGTTTCTGGCTTGAAATTTTAACAAGGAACGTACCGAGTTTATCTTCATAATCATCAAGCTTTTGTTCATCTTCTTTTATTCCGTCTGCAAGCTTTTGTGAATATCCGTCAAGCAACGAAACAGAATTAACAAGGGTTTTCATTGCAATTTCTGCCATTTCTGCTGTATAGTTTCGGCATTCGGAAACAGCAAGAGAAGGTGTTGCAAGAAGTCTGTCATCGAGGAAAACGCCTTTGTTATCCGAAGGTTTGCTTTTGACGGTTTTAACAGCAAGCATACCGAGTTGTTTGGTAAAGGGGAAAAGAAGAACTGTTGTTGCAACATTGAAAACTGTGTGAACCAAAGCAATGCCGAGAGGGTCGATAGCTGAATCGGAAAATGCGAATTTAAATATGGCATCAAGAATATAATAAAGTGAAAGATAAAAAGCAGTACCGATAAGATTAAAATAAATGTGAACAGCGGCAACTCTTTTTGCAGCTTTGCTGACACCGATGCTTGAAATAAGAGATGTGACGCAAGTACCGATGTTCTGACCCATAATAATGGGAATGGCCATTCCGAAGGAAATTCCGCCGGTTATTGAAAGAGCCTGAAGAATACCGACTGTAGCGGATGAACTCTGAATTATACCTGTGAGAATTGCGCCTGTGGCAAGTGCGAAGAGGGGATTATTAAAAAGCGTCATTGCGTTTTTAAAGCTTTCGCTTTCTGCAAGAGGATCCATTGCGGTGCTCATAAGCTCCATACCTGTCATAAGAACAGCAAAGCCCATCATAACAGCACCGATATCCTTGGAACGGGTCTTTTTTGCCGCCATAATAAGAATGATACCGGCAAGTGCGATTAACGGTGAAAAGTTAGCGGGTTTTAAAATACTGACAAAGAAATTATCGCTTTCAATACCTGCAAGGCTGAGCACCCAGGCGGTTATGGTTGTGCCGATATTTGAACCCATTATAACTCCGATTGATTGGCCCAATTTCATTATACCTGAGTTAACAAGACCAACAAGCATAACCGTAACAGCAGAAGATGACTGAATTGTTGCGGTTATTCCTGCACCGAGAAGCAACCCTTTAATGGGCTTATCAGTCATTTTACCGAGTATGGTTTCAAGCTTTCCGCCGGCAACTCTTTCAAGCCCGCTTGACATTGTGCTCATTCCAAAAAGAAAGAAAGCAAGTCCACCAAGCAGAGTGAAAATATTAAATATGCTCATATAATCGCCTCCAATATTTTAATTATGCAAAATATGTCAGATTAAGTCAATACAAAAAAAGAATAAAGTTATTTTAACCTTAAATATTCTGAATAATAAATTGTTTGAGGAGTAAAAATATAACATAAATAAAAATACCGAGCCGTAAAAAGGCTCGGTATAATAGGAAAATAAAATTATTTTTAATTTTATTCAGAGAGAATCTTTTCAATTGCAGCAATTTCAACGCAAAGGCAAAGAATCTCAACCGCTTTGCAGAGTTCATCCCTTGAGGGGAAGGTGGGGGCAATGCGGATATTTTTATCTTCAGGGTCTTTTCCGTACGGATAAGTTGCGCCTGCACCAGTAAGTGTTACGCCTGCTTCCTTGCAAAGAGCAACAGTTCTTTTTGCACAGCCGTTATATACATCAAGGCTGATGAAATAACCGCCGTTGGGCTTTGTCCAGTAAGCAATACCTTTGCCTGAAAGCTTTTCTTCAAAAGCAGAAAGAACGGCATCGAATTTGGGCTTGAGGATTTCAGCGTGTTTTTTCATATGAGCATCAACGCCGGCTTTGTTTTTGAAATAGTTTGCATGACGAAGCTGATTAAGCTTATCATATCCGATGGTCTGAACAGTCATTCTGCTCTTGATAGCTACAATGTTTGCATCTGATGCTGCAAGAGCTGCCACGCCTGAACCGGGGAATGAAATTTTTGAAGTTGAAGTAACTTCGATGAAGTAATCTTCAGTTCCGTATTTTTTTGCAGCTTCAAATATATTAAGAAGTGAATCGTGGGTATCTTCGATATGATGAACGCAGTATGCATTATCCCATATAACTCTGAAATCTTTTGCGGCGGGTTTAAGAGCGGCAAATCTTTCAACTGTTTCAGCAGAATAAGTAATACCTGAGGGATTTGAATACATAGGAACGCAGATGATACCCTTAACTTTTTCATCTTTAATGAGCTCATCGATCATATCCATATCAGGACCGTTTTCGCTTGAAGGAATGTTAATCATTTCAATTCCGAAATGATCAAGAATTGAAAAATGACGGTCATAACCGGGAACGGGGCAAAGGAATTTGATTCCTTCCTGCTTGCTCCAAGGCTCAGCACCTGCGCCGAAAAGCATACACTGAGCAATGTAGTCATACATAATTGTAAGACTTGCATTTCCGAAAACAATAATGTTGTTTGTGGGAACTTCAAGAATTTCAGCAAAAAGCTTCTTGCATTCGGGAATGCCATCAAGCACACCATAGTTTCGGGTTTCAAAACCGTTTGATGCTTTGAAATCGCCGAGATATTCAGGAGAAAGAATTTCATTTGAAATTTCAAGCTGGTCGGCACCGGGCTTGCCTCTTGACATATCAAGTGCTAATCCGAGAGCTTTATATGAATTATATTCATTTTTCAGAGCTTCAAGACGCTCTGAAAGCTGTTCTTTTGAAAGATTTTTAATGTTCATTGGAATAAACCTCCGATTATTGTAATGCAACAGATTATATTCTATAATATATGCGGGATTTTTGCAAGTGTTATTTTGAAATCTTGCAAAAATTTGGTAGAATGCACATTGTAACAGTTAAAAATTGCTGTTTTGATGTGTTCTATATGCAAAAAGCAGTCAGTTTAAGGCTGACTGCTTTTTGCTGAATCTATAACTTTTTCTGCAATATCTTCAAGTTGACCCATTGTTTCAAGTGATCCGATTTCTTGTCTTAACGATGCCGCACCGCGTATTCCTTTGATATACCAAGCGGCGTGCTTTCTTGCTTCGCGCATACCAATGAAATCGCCTTTGTATTTGCAAAGCAGGCCAATATGATTAATCATAATATTCATTTTCTCTTCAATCGTGGGATCGGGAAGGATTATTCCGTTTTTGAGATATTCATTTACCTGAGTGAAAAGCCAGGGAGAACCGAGGGCACCTCTGCCGATCATTATGAAATCGCATCTGGTACGGTCATACATCTTTTTTGCTGAATAAACATCAACAATATCTCCGTTGCCGATAACAGGAATTGAAAGCGCATCTTTAACTTGCTTAATCATATCAATGTTAACGGGAGGGGCATACATTTGCTTTCTTGTTCTGCCGTGAATTGTGAGTGCGGATGCACCTGCATTTTCAAGCATCTTTGCCATTTCAACCGCATTCAGATTATTTTCATCCCAGCCTGTGCGGATTTTTACAGTTACGGGAATGCTGACTGCCTCAACACATTTTTCGGTTATTTTTGCAGATAATTCAGGGTCTTTCATAAGTGCGCTTCCGCCGCCGTTGCCCGCAATTTTAGGGGCGGGGCAGCCCATATTTATATCTATTGCGCAGCAACCTGTTGCTTCTGCTTTTTTTGCAGCCTCCGCCATTGTTTCGGGGTTACAGCCGAAAATCTGAACTGCGGCGGGTTTTTCTTTTTCTCCAAGCGCCATCAGAGTGTCTGATTTTCTGTCGTGCATTGTCAGACCCTTTGAACTTACCATTTCACTCACAACATAAGCGGCACCGTAGTCTATGCAAATCTCGCGGAAAGCTCTGTCTGTAACACCCGCCATCGGAGCGAGTGCGGCATATCCGTTTATTTCAAAATTTCCTATTTTCATTAGCTTCTCCTGATAAATAATACTGTTATTTTATCATTTATTTAAACTATTTTCAATAAAATTCAAAAAAATGCTGAAATTTACAATATACTTTTTGAAATAGTAATCCCATATGTCTGAAATACAATATCTTACGCACATTCGGACATTTTTCTCTTTGACATACCTCGTATGTCTGCATCGAAGAAATGCCCGACTGCATGCAACCTATTGCATTTCAGATGCGAAGCAGTTTTGAAAGAGAAGATTTTTGTCACAGCAAGGCGAAAATCTGCGGGAATACGAGGCTATTTCAAAGATTTTTAACGATGCTGTGGCGGAAATATACCTTTCAAAACCATATTGATTGCTATTTCAAAAAGTATGTGTTATAATGTAATATGAGGTGATTTGGAATGAAGTTATTGGCACTTGACGGCAACAGTATTCTTAACCGTGCATTTTACGGCATAAAGCTTCTCACAACCAAAGACGGAAAACAATTTACAAACGGTATTTACGGTTTTATTAATATATTGCTTAAACTCAGGGAAGAGGTTTCTCCCGATGCGGTGGCTATAGCATTTGATGTTAAGGCTCCCACATTCCGCCACGAAATGTATTCGGGCTACAAGGCAAACAGAAAGGGAATGCCTCCCGAGCTTGCCCAGCAGATGGCTCCGCTCAAAGAATTGCTTTCTGCTATGGGATATACCATTCTTGAAGCTCCGGGTTGGGAAGCGGATGATATTCTCGGCACTCTTGCTTCTGCGTGCGGAAAAGATGATTTTTGCTATATCGCAACGGGTGACAGAGATTCACTTCAGCTTGTTCGCGAGAATGTCAATGTTCTTCTTGCTTCAACAAAAATGGGCAGACCCCAGAGCGTTTGCTATGATACGGCAAAAATAACCGAAGATTATCTTGTATCAACACCCGAGCTTCTCATTGATGTTAAGGCTCTTATGGGTGACAGTTCAGACTGCATTCCGGGTGTTGCGGGTATCGGCGAAAAAACTGCCAAAGACCTTATCAGCCGTTTCGGCTCGATTGATAATATTTATGCAAATCTTGAAACACTTGATATAAAAAAAGGTGTTCATGATAAGCTTGCAAATGACCGTGAAATGGCATATCTGAGCCGTGAACTCGGAACAATCCGCACCGATGCTCCCGTGAGCAAATCATATTCGGATTATGTTCCGAAGGATGCCGATGCAATCAAGGCAACACATCTTCTTGCAGAGCTTGAAATGTTCAAAATGATTGAAAAGCTTGAACTTAAAGCGCCCGAAAGAATCGCGGACTCTGATGAAGAAAAGGTTGTTACCGAATGCTATGCTCAGGAAGACTTGAAGTTCCTTTATAACAAACTTAAAAAAGACGCAGAAGCCTATTTTGTTTTTGACAGCGGTATTTTCTGGTTCAAAGCAGATAACGGAGTTGCAAAGGCAGAGCCCGAAAATGACGGATATACAGAATTCTGCACAGAATTTCTGTTTAATAAAGATATAAAGAAATACACATATAATTCAAAACAGCTTTATGCTTTTTTCTATGATTACAGTAATGATATTGAAATAAATTCTGTATGCGGAGATGCAATGCTTTCCGCGTATGTAATCAATCCATCATCAGGAGCGTATGACCTGAAAAGGGTAATTGAAGAATATGCGGGCGTTGAAAGCGATGAAACTTCGGTTTATGCCGCATATCTTCCCGCGGCATTTACAAAAATGAACGCAATGACCGATGAAAATAATCAGAACCGCCTGCTTGAAGAAATCGAACTTCCTCTTGCAAGAGTTCTTGCCTCTATGGAAAAAGAAGGATTTCTTGTTGATGCCGAAGGAATAAAAAATTTCGGCGATGATATGCAGGAAAGAATCGAAAAGCTTGCGGCGGAAATTTTTGAAGAGGCGGGTTATGAATTCAATCTCAACTCGCCCAAACAGCTTGGTGAAGCTCTTTTTGAAAAAATGGGTCTTCCCGCCAAAAAGAAAACAAAAAGCGGATATTCAACCAATGCCGAAGTGCTTGAGGGTCTTGCGGCGGAATATCCCGTTGTTGCCAAAATTCTTGAATACAGAACTTATGCAAAACTTAAATCAACTTATTGTGACGGTCTTTTAAAGGTTATCTGCGATGACGGAAGAATCCGTTCAACACTTAATCAGACAGAAACAAGGACAGGCAGAATTTCATCAACCGAGCCCAATCTGCAGAATATTCCCGTAAGGTCGCAGGTAGGCAGAGAAATGAGAAAATTCTTCAAAGCCAAAGAGGGTTATGTGCTTGTTGATGCCGACTATTCGCAGATTGAACTTCGTGTGCTTGCTCACGTTGCAAACGATACCGAAATGATAAAGGCATTCAATAACGGTGACGATATTCACGCAATAACCGCATCGCAGGTGTTCAATATGCCTCTTATGATGGTAACTCCTCTTATGAGAAGCCGTGCAAAGGCGGTTAATTTCGGCATCGTTTACGGCATAGGTGCTTTCTCGCTTGCAAAAGACATTGGAGTCAGCCGTGCCGAAGCAGACAGCTACATCAAAGGCTATCTTGCTCATTTCGGCGGTGTTGGCAAATATATGAAAGATGTTGTTGAAAAGGCAAAAGAAAACGGATATGTTGAAACCGTTTTTGCACGCCGCAGATATTTGCCCGAGCTTACATCTTCAAATGCTATGATGCGTGCATTCGGTGAAAGAGTTGCACTCAATATGCCCATTCAGGGCACAGCGGCAGATATAATCAAAATAGCAATGATAAGAGTCTGGAAAAAGCTCAACGAGCAATGCTTCAAAGCAAGACTTATAATGCAGGTGCACGATGAGCTTATAGTTGAAGCGCCCGAATCCGAAGCAAAGGCTGTTGCACAGATTGTAAAAAACGAAATGGAAAATGCAGTAAAAATGCGTGTTCAGATGCTTGCCGATGTAGGAGTAGGCAAAACCTGGTATGATTCAAAATCATAAGGATGTGAAACATTGAAGATACTGTTTGTATGTACCGGCAATACCTGCCGCAGTCCTATGGCGGAGGGGTTGTTCAGAAAAATGCTTGAAGATAAAAATATAACTGATATTGAATGCTCGAGTGCGGGGCTTTTTGCAATGACGGGTGACGAACCTTCGGTTAATGCCGTCAGCGCTTGCGAACGCTTTGCAACTGATATTTCGGCTCACAGAGCAAGAAGAATAACCGCATATATACTCGATGAAACCGATAAATTTGTTTGTATGACAAAGGAACACGCCGCCAGCCTTTCGATGTATGTTCCGAGTGAAAAAATACTTGTTCTCGGTAACGGTGTGCCCGATCCTTACGGCGGAAATCTTGAAGAATATCAGATTTGTGCCAATTCAATCAAAAATGCTCTTGAAGCGCAGTTTGAAAGCATTGTTGCGGAGGATAATCAATGATAATTCACCCTATGATGCCCGAGCATATTCCGCAGATTGCCTTGCTCGAGAAAGAATGTTTTTCTTTGCCCTGGAGCGAAAATGCTCTTTTGCAGGAGCTTGAAAATTCAAATTCGCATTTTCTTGCCGCTGTTGAAAACGGTGAGATGTGCGGTTACATAGGCGTGCAGGAAATATGCGGTGAAGCCTATATAACCAATATCGCTGTTTTTGAAAAACAAAGGGGCAGGGGAACAGGACGTGCTCTTTTGAGAAAAGCCTGCGAGGGAGCAAATGAGCGTGAGTGCGAGTTCATAACGCTCGAGGTGCGCAAAAGCAACGAAAAGGCAATTTCACTTTATATTTCTGAGGGCTTTGAGCAAGCCGGGATAAGAAAGAATTTTTATTCCGACCCAACAGAGGACGGAATAATTTATACCAAATATTTTGTTAAGAGGTAAAATAATGAAAATACTTGCTATTGAATCCTCCTGCGATGAAACAGCTGCAGCGGTTGTTGAAGACGGAAGAAAAGTTTTATCAAGCGTAATAGCTTCACAGGTTAAGGAGCATATTATATATGGAGGCGTTGTGCCCGAGATTGCATCAAGAATGCACGCGCAGGCAATAAGCGGCGTTGTTTCAAAAGCTGTGAGCGATGCCGGCCTTGAATATAAAGACCTTGATGCGATTGCCGTAACCTATGCACCGGGACTTATCGGTGCTCTGCTTGTAGGCGTGAATTTTGCAAAAGGACTTGCTTATTCAACAGGTTTACCGCTTATTCCTGTTCATCATCTGCGTTCTCATATAGCTGCAAACTATATTTCTCACGCAGAACTTGAGCCGCCTTTCCTTTGTCTTGTTGTGTCGGGCGGCCACAGTCACATTGTTGCGGTTAACGATTACACGGATTTTAAAATCATCGGCAGAACAAGAGATGATGCGGCAGGTGAGTGTATGGATAAAGCCGCAAGAGCAATGGGTCTTGATTATCCGGGCGGAGTGAATCTTGACAGAGTGAGCAAAAACGGAGATGCTACGGTTTATAAACTCCCGCATCCCAGAGTTGATGGCAGTGAATATGATTTCAGCTTTTCGGGCTTGAAAACCGCAGTTGTAAATATTATTCATAACGCAAAACAAAAAGGGCAGGAGATAAGCGTTCCCGATCTTGGTGCGGCTTGCATTGAAACTGTTGCGGATTGCCTTGTTAAGAATTCTGTTAAAGCTGCAGAAGAATATGGTTTTAACAAAATTGTTATGGCGGGCGGTGTTTCCGCAAACTCACGCTTAAGAGAAAGAATGCAGAAGGTCTGCGACGAAAAAGGCTGGCAGCTTTATATGCCCGAACTTTCTCTTTGCGGTGATAATGCAGCAATGGTTGGTGCACAGGCATATTATGAATTCCAAAAGGGCAATATTGCAAGTCTTGACCTCAATGCTTTCGCAACAATGCCGATTGATGAGTAAAATTCGATATATTTTATCGAAAAATGAATTTTTTGAAACATTTTAATGCAAAAATTGATGATTATATTGACTTTACTAAAAAGTATGATATAATCATAATGGGTAAGGTTGGAAAAGATGTTTTGTGCATATGTTAAGAGTTACAAAACAAAGATTTTTAACCTCAAAAATTTGTTTAATTTTAGTGGCTTTTCTGCAAGAAAGGAGAAAGACTATGGAAAATATGACTACCAACAAGAGCGTTCTTTCATGGATTAACGAAAAAGTTGAACTCGTTAAGCCTGACAAGATCGTTTGGATCGACGGCAGCGAGGAGCAGATCGAGGCTCTTCGTGCAGAAGCTTGCTCAACAGGCGAAATGATTAAGCTTAATCAGGAAATCCTTCCCGATTGCTACCTTCACCGCACTGCAGTAAACGACGTTGCACGTGTTGAAGGCAGAACATTCATCTGTGCTCCCACAAAGGAAGAAGCAGGCCCCACAAACAACTGGATGGATCCCGCAGAAGCATATGAGCTTCTTTATTCAATCGCTAAGGATAGCTACAAGGGCAGAACAATGTATGTTATTCCTTATTCAATGGGTCCCGTTGGCTCAAAGTTCTCAAAGATCGGTATTGAGCTCACAGACTCAATCTATGTTGTTCTCAACATGGTTATCATGACAAGAGTTGGCTCCGATGTTCTCAAGGCACTCGGCGACAGCGAAGATTGGGTTCGCGGTCTTCACTGCAGATGCGACATCGACGAAGAGAAGAGATATATCTGCCAGTTCCCCCAGGATAACACAATCATTTCTGTTAACTCAGGCTACGGCGGAAACGTTCTTCTCGGCAAGAAGTGCTTTGCACTCCGTATTGCTTCATATCAGGGTAAGAACGAAGGCTGGCAGGCAGAGCATATGCTCATCCTTGGTCTTCAGAAGCCCGACGGCGAAATCAAATATATCTGTGCTGCATTCCCCTCAGCTTGCGGCAAAACAAACCTTGCTATGCTTATTCCTCCCGAGGGATACTATAATAAGGGCTACCGCGTATGGTGCGTAGGCGACGATATTTCATGGATCCGCAAGGGTGAAGACGGCAGACTTTATGCTATCAACCCCGAAAACGGTTTCTTCGGCGTTGCTCCCGGCACAAACGTTAAGTCAAACCCCAATGCTCTTGCATCAACAATGAAGGGCACTATCTTCACCAACGTTGCTCATAACCTTGATAACAACACAGTTTGGTGGGAAGGTCTTGATAAGAATCCTCCCGCAAATGCAATTGAGTGGAAGGGCAATCCCTGGAACGGTCAGGAGAGCGAAGAAAAGGGTGCTCATCCCAACAGCCGTTTCACAGCTCCCGCAAAGAACTGCCCCTGCATCAGCTCCGAGTTTGAGAATCCCAACGGTGTTCCCATCTCAGCTATCGTATTTGGCGGCAGACGTGCAAAGCTTGCTCCCCTTGTTTATCAGTCAAGAGACTGGAACCACGGTGTATTTGTTGGTTCAATCATGGCTTCTGAAACAACTGCAGCAGCTGCAGGTGCAGTAGGCGTTGTTCGCCGTGACCCCATGGCTATGCTTCCCTTCTGCGGCTACAATATGGCTGATTACTGGCAGCACTGGATCAACATCGGTGCAGGTCTTGATGCTGATAAGGCTCCCAAGATCTTCAATGTTAACTGGTTCCGTAAGGATGACGAAGGCAACTTCATGTGGCCCGGTTTCGGCGACAACCTTCGTGTTCTTGATTGGATCATTGACCGTTGCGAAGGCAAGGTTGAGGCTGACGAAACAGCTATCGGCTTTGTTCCCAAGGCAGCAGACATCAATCTTGAAGGCATTGAAGATGAAGTAAGCGATGCACAGCTTGCAGAGCTTCTCAGCGTTGATGTTTCACTCTGGAAAGATGAAGTTGCAGGCATCGAAGAGTTCTACGGCAAGTTCGACAGACTTCCCGCAACTCTCAAGTCAGAGCTTGAAACTCTCAAAGCAAACATTAAATAATTTTAAGGGCGGTCTTGTGACCGCCCTTTTTGCTTATAAAAATACCCTCATCGGATTGATGAGGGCTTTTTTGTTTTATTTAAGTTTCCAGGCAATATCCGAGAAGAAAAGCTGCTGCTTAAGTCCTTCAACAGTTGTGTTCTTTGAAATGTGAACATATTCAATGCCGCACATCTCTGCAAAATCCTCGAGCATTTCGGGTGTTGCATCATATGAAAGCACGGTGTGATGTGCACCGCCTGCCATAATCCACATCTTTGCGCCTGTGCAAAGGTCGGGCATTGCTTTCCACATAACTCTTGCAACGGGAAGATTGGGCATTTCCATAATAGGTTCAACTGCCTCAATATCCTGAACTATAAGACGGAGTCTGCCGCCCATATCAACGAGAGAAGCAACAACGCCGCTGCCTGCCTTGCCTTCAAAAACAAGTCTTGCGGGAGGATTCTTGCCGCCGATTCCGAGGGGATGAACCTCAATTCTGGGCTTGTTTGCCGCAAGAGTGGGGCAAACCTCAAGCATATGAGCACCGAGCGAATATTCGCTGCCCTCGGTAAGGTGATATGTATAATCTTCCATAAAAGCACTGCCGCCGCCCATACCGTCGCACATTGCCTTGATAATGCGGGTCATAGCAGAAACTTTCCAGTCGCCCTCGCCGCCGTAGCCGTAGCCCTGCTCCATAAGACGCTGTGATGCAAGGCCGGGAAGCTGTTCCATTCCGTGAAGGTCTTCAAAGGTGTTTGTGTATGCCTTTGCGCCTTCTCTGTCAAGGAACTTCTTGATTGCGATTTCTTCTTTTGCCTGATAACGGACGGATGCAATATCGTCTGTGTTCATTTCGTATTTATCGTTATATTCAGCAATAAGCGCATCAATTTCAGCTTCGGTAACTTTGTTCATTTCTGCAACAAGGTCACCGACTGCCCAGGTGTTAACCTGCCAGCCGAGCTGCATCTGAACGCCGACTTTGTCGCCTTCGGTAACGGCAACCTGACGCATATTATCGCCGAAGCGAACAACCTTAAGATTTTTGCTTTCTGCGTAACCAACTGCACTTCTCATCCACAGACCAAGCTCTTTGAGGGGAGCTTCGTCCTGCCAGTATCCCATAATAATCTTTCTGGGCATACCCATTCTTGCACCGATAAATCCGTGCTCTCTGTCGCCGTGAGCTGCCTGATTGAGATTCATAAAGTCCATATCAATCTCTTCGTTGGGGATTTCTCGGTTATACTGTGTTGCAAAGTGGCAGTAAGGTTTCTGAAGCATTGAAAAACCGTTTATCCACATTTTGCTGGGGCTGAAAGTGTGGCACCAGGTAACAATACCGCAGCAGTTATCATCATAGTTTGCTTCTTTGATGATATTTGTAACCTCATCGGGAGTTTTAACTGTTGCTTTGTAGATGAATTTGCAGGGGATAAGAGCGCTTGCATTAATCTTTTCAGCCATTTCTGCGGCACGCTCTGCAACAATATCAAGCACTTCGGGGCCGTAAAGATGCTGACTGCCTACTATAAACCAAAATTCTCTGTTTTTCATTTTTGTTCTCCTTATCAGAAAGCTTCAACGGCAGCCTTTTCAACCGCAAGAGCCTTCTTATAGTTATCAAGGAATACTTTGTAGCCCTCAACATCCGCTTCGTTGGGAGCAACCTGAGTTGATTCAAAGCCTGCAAAAACTTTGTTTTCGAGATAAGCATCAAGGCTTTCGCCGTCTGCTTTGTTAATCATATAGCTTGCAAGAATTGCCATACCCCAGGGACCGCCTTCGCCTGCGGTTTTCATAACCGAAACGGGAGCACCGAGAGCAGCGGCCATAATTGTCTGACCTGCAAGGGGAGCTTTGAAGTATCCGCCGTGACCGAGAAGTCTGTCAAGCTTAACGTTTTCATCAGCAAGGATTTCCATACCGATGCTGAGAGTTGCGGCTGCAGAAGCAAGCTGTGCTCTTGAGAAGTTTGCAAAATTGAATTTGCTTTCGGGTCCTCTTACGAAGAGAGGCTTGCCTGCATCAAGACCTGTGATAACTTCACCTGAAAGGTAGTTGAAAGGAATAAGACCGCCGCAGTCTTTATCGCCTTCAAGAGCTTTTTCAAACATCTTATCAAGCACCTTATAAATGCTTATATCAAGACCCATTTCTTTGCAAAGGCTTGTGAAAAGACCTGCCCATGCATCGATTTCGCTTGAGCAGTTGTTGCAGTGTACCATTGCAACGGGTCTGCCTGCGGGGGTTGTTACCATATCAATTTCGGGATAGAGCTTTGAAAGCGCCTTTTCAAGAACAGCCATAAGGAAGATTGATGTACCTGCCGAAATATTGCCTGTTCTTTCTGCAACAGAGTTTGTTGCAACCATTCCTGTGCCTGCATCACCTTCGGGAGGACACATTACAATACCTGCCTTGAATTCGCCTGTGGGGTCAAGAAGAAGTGCGCCTTCCTCTGTGAGAGTGCCTGCGTTTTCGCCTGCAACCATACATTTGGGAAGAATTTCTTCAATTTTCCATTCAAAGCCTTTAACTGCATCGATATCTGCAAACTTTTTAAGCATTTCTTTATCGTAATCATTAATGTTGCTGTCAATGGGGAACATACCTGATGCTTCGCCTATACCGATAGCTTTAACACCCGTCAACTTCCAATGAACATAAGCTGCAAGAGTTGCGATAAATGTTACATCCTTAACGTGTTCTTCGCCGTTGAGAATTGCCTGATAGAGGTGAGCGATGCTCCAGCGCTGGGGAATATTGAAATCAAAAAGAGCGGTTAATTCTTCTGCAGCTTTGCCTGTGATTGTGTTTCTCCAGGTTCTGAAAGGAGCAAGAAGCTTGCCGTCTTTATCAAAAGCAAGGTAACCGTGCATCATACCGCTGATACCCATTGAACCAACGGTTTCAAGCTTAACGCCGTATTTTTCATTAATGTTCTTTTTGAGAGCCGCAAATGCACCTTGCATACCTGCGGTTACTTCGTCAAGAGAATATGTCCACACTCCGTTATCATAACTGTTTTCCCAATCATAGCTTCCCGAAGCAAGGGGTTCATGCTTTTCGTCGATAAGAACAGCCTTGATTCTTGTTGAGCCGAACTCAATACCAAGGGCGGTTTTACCGTTTATAATAGCCTGTTTAATGTTTTCCATAAACACACTCCTTTTTAAAATACTACCTATTAATAATATCAAAATGATTTTATGTAGTCAAGAGTTATCCAATAATCGGAAAATCGAAAATAAATGTAGATTTTTTCTTTTTAATGTGTTATTATATATCAGATAATAAAACCAAAGTTTTTATGAGGTGAGAAAATGAAAATATCACTTAAAATTATTTCAGCTTTACTTTGCATGCTGATTGTTTCGGCTTGTCTTCCTTTTTCGGCTTTTGCTGCTGAAAGCGGAACTTACGGAATTTTCAGCTATGAGTATGAATACGGCAAGATTATTATAACAGGTTGCGATGTTCCTGAAAGCGGAGAAGTTGTTATCCCTGATGTTATCGGGAACAATTTTGTAACAAGAATCGGCAGCGGTGCTTTCAAGGGCAGCAAAGTTAAGAATGTTTATATTCCCGAAGGTGTAGATACCATTGATACCGAAGCTTTTCATGGTTGCGGATCTCTCGAAACAGTTTCAATTCCCACATCTGTTCAGATTGTTGAAGGCAACGCTTTCTGGAATTGCGACAAAATCAAGACTGTTTGCTATTACGATTCTCAGTTCAGTGAAATTAAAACAAGCTATACATCATGGAGTCAGATTCAGATCGGTGACGGCAATGAATTTATGAATTATGCCGCAAGATTCTATCACACTCATAATGATGCAGAAAAAACAACTGTTGGATATATTGCACCCGAATGCGATGTTGACGGATATTCGGGAGATAAATATTTTAACGAGTGCGGTGTTATTGCTGAAATCGGAAAAGTTATTGAGCAAAACGGTCACACAAGCGGTGGCTGGAATACCGTTCTTGCTCCCACTCTTGATGCGTTTGGCAAAGAAGAAGAGCGTTGCTCTGTTTGCAAAGATCTTCTTGATGAAAGAGAAATCCCCAAGCTTATCGGTGTTGAAAATGTGATGCTTGATAAAGCGTCCGCAGACATTTTAAATGCATCAACACTTCAGCTTAATGCAACAGTTAATCCTGAAAATGCAAGTAACGTAACTGTTACCTGGAGTTCCGATAACATATCGGTTGCAACTGTAAGCAACAGCGGTCTTGTAACTGCAAAAGGTCTTGGTGAAGCAGTTATAACAGTTACCGCAAAGGGTGAAAACGGCACTTTTACCGATGAATGCGAAATTATCGTTTTTCCCAGGAATTTCACCGTAAAATGGATTACAGAAAGCGGAACAACAACAGAAACCGTTAAAGAAGGAAGCAAGATAACAAAGCCTGCAGACCCCGTAAAATCAGGTTATACCTTTATTGGCTGGACTCCTGATGTTCCCGATAAAATGCCCGCACAGAATATGATATTTACCGCAAAATTTGCTCTTATCGCTCATCCCGACACTGCAATTAATATTGAAAAGCCCTCGGTTGAAAAAATCAACTATGGCGATACTCTTATTCTTCACGTTGACATAAAAGAAATGCCTGAAACTGCATTGGTTGAGTGGAGCGTTGAAGGAACAGGTGTTGAGATCGAACCTGCGGAAGACGGAATGACCTGTGCCGTAACATCAACAGGCAACGGAGATGTTTTAGTAAAAGCAAAGCTGGTTGATGAAAACGGTGAAGATATAATTGATGAAAATGAAACAGGTATTGAAACATCAATAAGACTTGTTTCAAAAGCGGGATTTTTCCAGAAACTTATTTCTTTCTTCAAAGATCTCTTCGGTTCAAACAGAATAATTGCTAAATAAAAAAGAACTGCGTATTAACCGTTAAAGTTAATACGCAGTTTCTTTATTTCTTTGCAATTTTATTAAATATAACACCGAGTCTGGTATTGTTGAAATTATTTTTTAGCTTCTGTGCGTCGGTCATAGGTTGTTTTGCGGGAGGAGTATCGATAAATCTTTCCAAGTTTCCGTCATCGCAGACAAATGCCTGTGTAAGACAAATTCCGCCTGCACCTTTAAGCTGTGCACGAACATAACAGCTTATTTTGTCGCTGTATTCACGAAGATTTATTGTTGTTGATATTTCGCAATCATTTTCCGTAACTGTGCTCTGAATTATTTCACCGTCTGCAATCCATTCAATTGATTTGCAGTTGATGCCCGTAAGGGTTATTGTGTCGTTTTCATCGTCAACCGAAATTTCGGTAACTTCGGGAGTTGCTCCCGAGCCTGCAAAGGTTTCGCCAAGCTCATTTTTTGCATATCTTGCAATTGCAAAGAAATTGCCGTTTTCCATTGCTTTGCGAAGATTTTCAAGAGAATATTCGGGAAGAATGAAATCCATATATGCGGTGTCAATTTCACAAACTCTGTGGGCATCGCTGTTTGCAAAGCCCCACACGGTTCTTTTGCCTTCGGGAATAAGTGTTTTGAGAAGGCTGTCCCAAAGAATTCTGTCGCATCTGTTGGGGATATCATACATATTAAGAACTTCTATTCCGAGGCAGGAGGGGTATCTTCTTAAAAGGTCGGCAAAATAGCGGACATTTTCGGGGTCAGTTCCGCAATCGGGATTCTGTCTTGCCTGAAGCCAGTCGGTGGGATGGTTTATGTGCGATATACCGCCGCTTTTTTCGATTTTTCGGATGGGTTCTTCAAAATCGTTTTCTTTGCCGTAAATACCCTCGCAAGCGTTATCAGTGAAATAGCCGTTAACGTGGTTTTTCATAAGAGTAAACATATTGGCTTCAATCGCATCGGGAACACACATAAGACCGCGTTTTTTTGTGCGGAGATTATCGGGTGTTTTGTGTGTGCCCTCAAGGATTGCTTTGTATTCTTCTGTTGTGGGATGGCATCTTTTTCCGTGCCAGAGATTCTGAAAAAGGAAAAGGGGAATGATTGAAGGGTCTTTATCCCATTCCTTGCCGTGTATTCCGTGTTCTGCAAAGGCAAGAATATCAAAATCATTATCATAAAATCCGTTTATCATTTCAACCATAGTGTTATTTGCATCGCTGTAGGTTGAATGAGTGTGAAGATTTGTTTTGTAATGAGCATCTTTGTTCCCGAGAAGAGAAACAACATCGGCATAAGGATTTGTAATTTTATATGTTTTGTTTTCAACGGACATAAAAATCTCTCCCAACTAAAATTTTACCAAAGAATTATACCACAGTTTCAAATAAGGTGTCAATCAAAGTTAATATAATAAACAATATATTTATGTTGAAATTAGTTGTTTGTTATAGTATAATAAAGCGATAAAAATTTTTTGCGGAGGTTCTTATGAGAAATATTAAAATAATTAACGAAAGCTGGCTTTTTTCAAAAAGCGGAAAGGAAGCGCCCAAAGCAATTCCCGCTGATTGGGAAAGTATTAATCTGCCTTATACCTGGAACGGTAAAGACGGTCAGGACGGCGGAAATGATTATTACAGAGGCACTTGCTGGTTTGCAAAATCAATCAAGTCTGAAGAGCTTCCCGAAGGAGAAGTTAAATATCTTCAGTTTGACGGTGTGAATTCTTCCTGCAAAGTTTATTGGAACGGAAAAGAAATAGCTGAACACGACGGCGGATATTCAACATTCAGAGCAAAGATTAAAGATATAAAAGAAGAAAATATTCTTTCGGTTGCTGTTGATAATTCACCCAATGACAGAGTTTATCCCCAGAATGCAGACTTTACTTTCTATGGCGGTATATACCGTGATGTAAGTGTAATCGGTGTTCCTGAAAATCATTTTGACCTTGATTATTACGGCTCGCCCGCAATTATGGTTACTCCCGAAATCAAGGGCAAAGATGCTGTTGTTGAAATCAAAACCTTTATTAAAGATGATGATAACTGCAAGGTAAGATATGAGATTATTGCCGACGGCGAAGTTGTTGCCTCGCAGGAGAAAGACGGCGATGACGAAGCTGAAATCAAAATTGAAAATGTTCATCTCTGGCACGGCAGAAAAGACCCGTATCTTTACACTGCTAAAGCAACACTTATCTGCAACGGTGAAGAGGTTGATGAGGTTTCAACCCGTTTCGGTTGCCGCACATTCAGCGTTGACCCCGAAAAAGGCTTCTTCCTCAACGGTGAGGAATATCCTCTTCGCGGTGTATCCCGTCATCAGGACAGACCCGAAATCGGTAACGCACTTCTTCCCGAACATCATAAAGAAGACCTTGATCTCATTCTTGAAGTGGGTGCAACAACAATCCGTCTTGCACACTATCAGCATTCTCAGGTTTTCTATGACCTCTGTGATGAAGCAGGTCTTATTCTCTGGGCTGAAATTCCTTATATTTCAAAGCATATGCCTAACGGTTACGAAAACACCGTTTCGCAGATGAAGGAGCTTGTTGTTCAGAACTATAACCACCCCTCAATCGTTGTATGGGGTCTTTCAAATGAAATAACAATTGCGGGCGCTAACGATCCCGATCTTATCAGAAACCATAAAAAACTCAATGACCTTTGTCACGAGATGGATAAAACCCGTCTTACAACAATTGCTTCCGTTACAATGTGCTCAATCGATTCCGAGTATGTTCATATAAGCGACATTCTTTCATATAACCATTATTTCGGCTGGTACGGCGGAACAACCGATATGAACGGCCCCTGGTTCGATGATTTTCATAAGAAATATCCCAACAAGCCTATCGGTATCAGCGAATACGGTTGCGAGGCTCTTGATTGGCACACCTCAACTCCCACCCAGGGTGACTACACCGAAGAATATCAGTCTTTCTATCACGAAGAACTCATAAAGCAGATTGCGGAAAGACCCTATCTTTGGGCAACTCACGTTTGGAATATGTTTGATTTTGCTGCCGATGCCCGTGCAGAAGGCGGCGAAAACGGTATGAACCACAAGGGTCTTGTGACCTTTGACAGAAAATACAAAAAGGATTCATTTTATGCATACAAGGCATGGCTTAATCCCGAACCGATGGTTCATATCTGTTCAAAGCGCTATATCGACAGAGTTGAAGATGTAACAAAGGTTACCGTTTATTCAAATCAGCCTGAGGTTGAGCTTTTTGCAAACGGCGTAAGCGTAGGTAAACAGTCAAAAGGCAAATATCCCTTCTTCTATTTTGAAGTAAAGAATGAGGGCGAAACAAACCTTACCGTTAAAGCGGGTGAACTTGAAGATACCGCAGTTATCCGCAAGGTTGATACACCCAACGAAGCTTATGTTATGAAAGAAGAAGGCCAGGTTATCAACTGGTTCGATATAACAATGCCTGACGGAAGATTTTCAATAAACGATACCATTGGCGACATTTTGTCAACTTTTGGCGGAAAAGTTGCTGCCGTTAAAATCCTTCTTAAACTTAAAAACGCTATGTCATCCGGTAAGGACGGCAAGAAGAGCGGCGGATTTGAGGTTGCAGGCTTCAAGCTGGATATGGGCATGATTAAAAATGTTTATGCAATGGCAAGCGGATTTACCGTTAAGCGTATCTTCTCAATGCTCGGCGGTAAATTTACAAAAGAGCAGATTCTTGAAATAAACTCAATGCTCAATAAAGTTAAAAAGCCCAAGAAAAAATAATAACGAGGAATAAATATATGAAGAAAAACACTCTTAATTTCGGTGAATTCAAACAATATGACAAAAAGTTTATAACTGCGGATAACGGAATAGATGTTGAAAACGTGTTGTCTGTGGCTTTTGACGGTGAAACTCTTTATATTGCACAGCCTGACGGTGTTGCGGAATACGCAGAGGGAAAAATCAAAAGACTCGGATTCAAGGCTTCAAAGCTTTTCTCAAGAAGAGGAAAGCTTTATGCCGCAATCGGCAATTCTCTTGCTGAAATCAAAAAAGGTAAGGCTAAAAAGATTGCCGATTTTGATTCTCCCGTTGTTGATATTTCGGTAGCTCTTGATAAATCATTATGGCTTATTACTGAAACAGACCTTTATCTTATGCAAGGTGAAGAGTTTGTTGAAATAGTAAGTCTTCCCGAAAACACAGTTTGCCTTGCTGCATATGATAATAAATCAAAATACGGAGAAACCGTTTTTATCGGTGCCAAAGAGCAGGGACTTATGTCAATGAAAGGTAAGCGCCGCCATTGGGCAGAGCTTATCCCCGAAATAACCGGAGCACTCAGCAAGAAAATCAACTGTATTGCCCTTGACGGCCTCGGTCATCTCTGGGTAGGCTCGGACGAGGGTCTTAATATCTATGATGGCAGAAGTCTTTGGTTTAATGGTAACGATTTCTATTCCGTGCCCGACGGCTCATTCAATGATATGTTCTTTGCTGAAGACGGCAAAAAATATTTTGCAACAAACACGGGTGTTATAACTCTTATCGAAGGTAAAATTTCTTATTATTCCTTCGGTGTATGGCTTATGCATCCCACAGTTACAAAAATTGCTGTATCCGAAAACGGAACAATTGCCGCAGTAACCCCCAGAGGTATCAGCCTTATTACCTCAAAATATATGACTCTTGAAGAGAAAGCAAATCATTTTGACGAGCTTGCGGATAAATATTATGTAAGAAACGAAGGCTATCAGGTTTCAAGAGAGCTTCGTAAATACGGCGATATGGATTCGGGCTGGCTTCCCAATTCCGATAATGACGGACTTTTCACAGGTCTTTACTGCGCAAGCCAGTGTTTCCGCTATAAAGTAACAGGTGACGAAAAAGCTAAAGCAAATGCTAAAAAAGCAGTGGAAGCAATGATTAAGCTCACCGAAGTAACTGGTAAGCCCGGCTTTACTGCAAGAGCAACAAGATATTCTCACGAGGAAAACTTTGCAACGGGCAACAGAGAAGAGTGGCATTTCTGCAAGGATAATCCCGATTGCGAATGGCTCGGCGAAACCTCGAGCGATGAAATGACTGGTCACTATTTCGCTTATGGCATCTATTATGACCTTGTTGCAGACAAAGAGGAAAAGAAAAAGATTGCCAAGGTTGTAAAAACCATAACAGACCATATCATTGAGAATAACTTCCACCTTACCGATGTTGACGGTGTTCCCACAACATGGGCAAACTGGGAGCCTGACCTTCTCAATAATGATGACAGATGGTTCTATGAAAGAGGCACAAATTCTCTTGAAATCCTTTCGTTCCTCAAAACAACATATCACGTAACGGGCGATGAAAAATATAATGAAGTTTTTGATATGCTTATCAAAAAGCATCATTATGCAATGAACTGCATTCAGTATAAGTGCGAAGACGGTCACGTTGCTCATATAGATGACCAGCTTGATTTCACAAACATTTATCCTCTTATTGTTTACACAGAAAACAATGCACACAAGGAAATTTTCAAAATGGGTCTTAACCATCATTGGGAATACGAAAGAACAGAGCGTTCACCTTTCTTCAATATTGTTTACGGTGCACTTACCGATAACAGCTGCGATATTGAAAATGCCGCAAAGTCACTTTCTGAAATGAACCTTGACCTTGTGAGATGGCCTGTTTATAACAGCTACAGAAAAGATATTGTATGGGATACCGAGCAGGAAGAAATGGGTGTTCCCGCTCAGCTTAAATATCCCGTTGAATATTCGCAGAGAGTTCTTGTTCATTATGACGGCAATCCCTTTATCTGCGATTCGGGTGCCGAAGAATTTGTTAATATCAACAGCAAGATTGTTAACCGCACATCAACTCTTCCCGGCACCGCGGGTGCAAACGGTATGAGAGCGATGATGCCTTATATCTATCTTCTTCCTTATTGGATGGGCAGATACTACGGTCTTCTTGGTGATTAATTTAAAATTGAGGAGAGTTCATATGAAAAAAAGAAGCTTTACAGTTGCAACAGTTTCACTTGTTTTGATTTTTTCTTTCATTTTTGCAACGGGTTGTGCAAACAAAAAAGAACCCTTGGCATCAGATGAAACAACAACTGTTGAACAGATAACACACAATAATGTTGAACTGACTTCAGAAAAATTCAGTGAACCTGATATTACTCTCTATGAAACAACAACAGCCGTTGAAATTCAGGAAGAAACAACAACTTCCGTAACACCTGAAACGGTTGAGGATATTGTGGATTTCTTCAATGAAAGTGCAAACAGAATTAAACCTGAGGCAAAAAAGGTTGTTAAGAATTTTGAAAAAAGAATTGTTAACGAAGACAGACTTGTCATTCCCGCACTTCTTGAAAATACAGCGCGAAATATGATGAAAACTCTTATGAAAGATGATACCGACCCCATAGTTTACGAAACAAGAGACGATATAACAAATGAATTTCTTGTTCCCGAACAGAGCTATGTGAGCAAGTTGAAGCCCGAGGCGGTAAAAAGCGCTGAATGTAAGGATAACGGCGAAGAGTTGGTAATCACCATTAAGCTTAAAGACCAGATTAATCCTACTGCGGGAGTCGGCGTAGGTGCTGTTTGCGATGTAATTGAAACCGGCGAAGTTGCCGAAAAAGCTTCTTTTGTTGAGAAATTTACAACCGAATATTATAACTGTGAGATTACTGCAAAAATCAATAAAGAAAGCGGCAGGGTAACTCATATTGTTTATACAACACCTGTTGCCCTTGAGCTTACCGTTAATATGTTTGGAACTCACAGCGGAGCGGTTGGTTTCACATTTGTTAAAGATTATTCAGTTGCATATTGATTTTTATCCGGAGGGGTAATATGTCTGCTTTTTTGCTTGGTATAAAAAATATTTTTCACGGCTTTGTTGCAGCCGCTATGCTTATTCCCATTTTAATTACAATGGGTAATGCAGGTGACCCCAACACTACCGTTGAAACATATCCCGATTCGAATAATCCGTATATTTCGGAATATCTTGACCCCGATATTTCGGCTCACCGTTCAGGTGCGGGTATCGCTCCGCAGAATACCCTTATGGCATTTGAAAATATCATTGAAAACGCTTCGGAACTTGGTGTTGATACCTTTGAATTTGATGTTCAGGTTACTGCCGACGGCGAGCTTGTTCTTAATCATAATCTTACATATGATGATACAACAAATGCCGTTGAAGCGTTCGGCAGAGAGAATGTTGCGGTTTCTTCAATAACATTTGAAGAGGCTCAGGTGCTCAATCTCGGCGAGAATTTCAAAGTCAACGGCGAGTATCCCTACAGAGGCTTAAGAGGGGATGATATTCCCTATAATCTGAGGGTTGTTACCTGCGGAGAAATCATTGATTATATCGAAGCAAACAGCAAAAGCAGAGAATATAATTATGTTATCGAAATCAAGAGCATAGGCTCAAACGGCAAGAAAGCAGTTGATGAGCTTTATTCGGTAATAACAGAGCGTAATTTGCAAAACAGGGTTATCTGGTCAACCTTTGCTCCCGATGTTTCGAGTTATATGAAGAAAAATTATCCCGAAATTTCACGCACAGCGGATGCAATAGAGGCTGTTCAGTTCTATTTCTATTTCAGAATGAATTGGGAACTTTCAGATGTAAGCCCGTCATATGTTGCATTGCAGATTCCTTATGGCTCAAGTGCTTTCGATAACCTTATCAATCTCGGAACAAGAGAGATGATAAACTATGCCCATTCAAACAATATTGCACTTCAGTATTGGACAATAAACGATGAGGAAGAGGTTAAAACATTAACCCTTAACGGAGCCGACTGCATAATGACGGATTATCCGCAGATGGCATATGAAACCGTAAAATCCTGCAAATGATTGAGGAGTAAAAAATGAGTAAATATTTATCAGCATCTCTTATGTGTGCCGATTTAACAAATCTCAAATCGGCAATTGAAGAGCTCGAAAAAGCAGGTGTAGAGTATCTGCATATTGATATAATGGACGGAAGCTTTGTGCCGAATATAACTCTCGGGTTTGATTTTGTTAACGCAGTTAAAGCAATAACAAACATTCCTCTTGATGTTCATATGATGGTTAATGAGCCTTCAAGATTTATTGACCGAATGAACCTTGATGAGAATGATTATATCTGCATTCATTATGAATCTGAAAACCATCTTCAGAGAACTCTTTCGCAGATAAAGCAGAAAGGCTGCAAAACTGGTGTTGCAATTAACCCACAAACACCTCCCGAAAGTCTGCAGTATCTTACAGAATATATTGATATGGTTCTTGTTATGACCGTAAGTCCCGGCTTTGCGGGTCAGAAAATTTTTGCGGGTGCAGAGCGTAAAACCTTGCGTATGCGTGAACTTCTCAATGAATGGGGATGCGATAATATTATCATTGAGGTGGACGGCAATATCAGCCCCGAAAACGGAAAAAAACTCAGCAAGTGCGGAGCTGATATTTTTGTTCTCGGAACAAGCAGTTTATTTATCAAAGATAAAGATATGAAGCAGTCTGCGGAAGAATTCAGAGAGATTATATAGGTGTTATTATGTATAAAAATATTCGTGCCGCCGTTATGGGCAGCATAAATATGGATATTATTCTTAATATGGAAAAAGTTCCTGAAGTCGGCGAGAATGTTTTGGGAACAAATTACGGTTATGCAAACGGCGGAAAAGGTGCCAATCAGGCAATCGGTCTTGCCCGCCTCGGAGCAAAAACCAAAATGATCGGCAAAGTTGCAGATGATGCAAACGGCAAAAAACTGCTTGAAAATCTTGTGAAAAACAATGTTGATGTTTCTGCGGTGTCCGTGAGCGGCTCGCAAACGGGTCTTGCCGCAATTATTCTTGACGGCGAGGGCAGAAACCGTATTGTTGTTTACGAGGGTGCAAATGCCGAAATTAATGCAGATGAAGCATCAAAAAGCATTGATGAAACTCTTGATCTTCTGCTTGTTCAATTTGAAACAAGAGAAGAAGTTGTTATAAAAACAGTAAACAAGGCGATTGAAAAGAATATAACAACAGTTATTGACTGCGGTCCTGCAAAAGCATTTGCTCTTGAAAAAATGCAGGGAGCAACAATTATAACTCCCAACGAGAGCGAGACCAAAGCTTTAACGGGCATATTCCCCGAAAATGAAGAAACGATTCTTTCCGCTTCGAAAATACTTCTTGAGAGAAGTAAGGCGCGTTTTGCAGTGCTGAAACTTGGCGAGAGAGGCTGTTCTGTTTGGGATGGCAATGAGCTTAAAATAATACCTGCATATCCGAGCAAGGTTGTTGACACAACGGCGGCAGGGGATTGCTTTACAGCGGCAATGGCTTTAGAATTTATTCGCAGTAAAAACATAATTTCTGCTTGTGAAATAGGCAACAGAGCGGGTAGTATAGCCGTAAGCAGAATGGGTGCCGAGGCTTCAATGCCTACTGTCAAAGAAATAATATCATTTTAAGGTTGTGAAATAATGAAAAAAGCGATATATATAGACCCGATGATAGGCACGGTAGGCGATGAGCAGTCAGAAAGCTGTCACGGCGGCGGAAAAACTCATCCCGGTGCCTGCGTACCGGGAGGTATGTTTCAGTTTTCTCCCGATACGGTTACGGGAGGAGATAACGGAACAGGATACAACTATTGCCAAAATACGATAGAAGGTTTCAGTGTTAACCATATGAGCGGTATAGGCTGGTACGGCGATTTGGGAAATCTTCAGATTATGCCCGTTATCGGTGATACCGACCTTCGAAGCGGAAGCAATGCTGAAATTCCTTTCGTTAAAGGAACAAAGGGATGGAAATCGGAGTTTTTTCATGAAAAAGAATGTGCCCGAGCAGGTTATTATTCCGTTCATCTTGACAGATACGGAATTTTTGCGGAAACAACCGTTTCCGAGCACACGGGTATGCTTCGCATTACATATCCCGAGAATGAAGATGCAAGAGTTATTTTTAATTTTTCAAGAAGAATCGGCGGTCACGCAGATTTTGAAAATTTAAAAATAGTCAACGATACAAGAATTGAGGGAAGTATTCATTGCACCCCCGCTGGCGGCGGCTTTGGCAGAGGGCACGGCAATATTTCATACAATCTCTTTTTTGTTATTGAATTATCTCACCCTGCAAAGAAAATGCAGTTTTTCTCAAATGAAGAATTTGTTCAAAACAAAACCGAATTAAATCACGAAGATGTCGGATTACTCGTTCGTTTCGGCAATGAGCTTAAGGAACCTGTTGTTATAAAATGCGGTATTTCTTATGTTGATATTGAAGGCGCCCGAAATAATTTTTCTGTTGAATGTGAGAATGTCACATTTGACGAAATGGCGGAAAATGCCATAGATTCATGGGAAAAGGTTTTTGACGGTGTTGAAATTCAGGGCAGCGACGAAACTGATAAGAAAATATTCTATACCTGCCTTTATCACACACTTTTGGACCCGAGAACATCTGCAGATGCAGACGGAAGATTTGTTCTTAACGGAAAAATTCTGAAAAATACTGATTATAAACACAGAACAATGTTCAGCGGTTGGGATGTTTACAGAAGCGAATTTCCTTTGCTTACCCTTATCCGACCTGATATTGTTAACGATGATGTTAATTCTCTTTTGAAAATTGCGGAAGAAAACAATTCATCTTTTCCGCGTTGGGAGCTTATGGGCATTGATGCGGGCTGTATGGTCGGTGACCCCGGCCTGATTGTTGTTGCCGATGCTTATACAAAAGGAATAAGAAATTTCGATTGCAAAAAAGCATACGATATTGCAAAAGCGTCAAGTATTTGTGCCGAAACACTTAACGGCAAAAAATTCAACACCATAAGACCTGATTGCAAGCAGTATAAAGAGAAAGCATATGTTCCCAAAAAATTGAGCGATACTCTTGAATATCTTCTTGCGGATTATACTATGTATAAATTTGCTTTGGCGATGGGTAAAAAAGATGATGCGGAATATTTTCTTGAGAGAGTAAAACGATATAAAGAAAATTTCAAACCGAGGCTTGGGTTTATGGCGCCTCGAAATAAGTTTGGCGGTTTTATGCTGGTTATCCGAAACGGATATGATGATGACGGATGCGTTGAAAGCAATATTCTTCAGCAGTCTTGGTTTGCACCTTACGATGTTAAAGGTCTGAGCAAGCTGTTCGGAGAAAAAAGAACCGTTGAATTGCTTGAAAGCTTTTTTGAAAAAGCAGATCTTTCGGCACTCTGGAAT
>JAZRTQ010000027.1:0-24003 GCA_045652165.1 Acutalibacteraceae bacterium
CTCCCCCTCATACCGCAGGTTGAAGAGGCCTTACTTGCCGAGAGAGAAAAGCAAGAGGAAATGAAGCGGGTAATGCGCCGAGGCTACAGTAAAAAATACACCGACTACGTCTGTGTCGATGCAGTCGGTGAGATTATAAAGCCCGACTATGTGTCCGACCATTTCAAAATTATTCTTAAGGATAATGGGCTGAAGCAAATCCGCTTCCACGACCTGCGCCACTCCTGCGCATCGCTACTTCTCTCGAGCGGAGTGCCAATGAAAATGATTCAGGATTGGCTTGGTCACAGCGATATGGGAACTACCGCTAATATCTATAGTCACATTGACAGTGAGAGTAAAAAAGCAAGTGCATTAGCAATAGGAACGGCATTGGGATAAAATGATAAAAGCACCCAAACCAGTGAATCCAACGCACTAATCGCGAGGGATTATAGTATGGGTGCTTCTAAAAATATTATGCCACGATATTCTGAAAAAATCAAGTGGCGAACAACTATTTCCTTTGGCCACCGAATTCAAAAATACAAAAAACTCCTTGAGGGCGAAAGCCTTCAAGGAGTTAGCGAGGACGAATTAATCGTCATACTCAATGTAATCCGGTGCCCAATCAACCCAAGGTTGGTAATGCTTGTTACGGCGATTACTGTTATGGATTTGTTGGTGTGTCTTGTGCTTTGGATTTAACTGATTCGAATGATTATCTTTGTTAGCCTTGTAGGCTTTATTATTGGGGTTATTCTGATTAGCCCAATTATCAAGTTGTTCTTTCGAATGAGTCTTGCCCGAAATTTTCTTACCCATATCATAGCTCCTTTCTGAGCCAAAAATATCCTTGCAGTCGTTTTGACAGTGCAAGGATAGAAGGAATTAAACTATGGTTTATCACTTTACACGCATCAAAACAAAACCAATGGATAAAATCATTGGCTCGTAATTATGGTGTAAAGCAATGAAAAAATAAGGGATCTACTATAAGACCGCACAATTACTTTCTTGAACTTATAACGAGAATTGAACTAAGATCAATATTTTCATTGGTTCACGAATGTCTAATAAGTGATCAAGATTTCCCCGACCATTTTTATAGCCTCGTCCTATAAAGAAAAAGTGCTGAAAATATATAAGCTCACTTATTAAATCTATTATATCACAGGCAGCAATAAAAATCAATCCATAACAAAAGAAAACAACCGCAATCCTAAGATTGCGGTTGCTTATTGGCGGAGAGTTAGGGATTCGAACCCTAGGTGAGTTTCCCCACACAGCATTTCGAGTGCTGCACCTTCGACCACTCGGACAACTCTCCATATCAAAATTGCCTTGTTATTTTAACAGATAATAATTGCTTTGTCAATTCTTTTTAAAATACTTTTCAAGCACTCTTCAGGAAATGTTTGCACAGTAAATTTTTATGCTTTTTCTGTTGATAATCGGCGATAAATAAGGTATAATATGATGATACATAAAATGTATCAATATCTTATTTGGAGAATGACTATGTTAAAGCTTGAAAAGGTATCGTTCAAGGTTAACGCCGAAGGCGGAATTCTTGAAATAATCGATAATATAAATCTTGAAATCCCTGACGGAAGGTTCACCGTTATCACGGGCCCCAACGGCGGCGGAAAATCAACTCTTGCAAGGCTGATTATGGGTATCGAAAAACCCACAAGCGGCAAGATATACTATAACGATATTGACATAACCGATATGTCTGTTACCGAAAGAGCAAAGCTCGGAATCGGCTACGCTTTCCAGCAGCCCCCCAGATTCAAGGGCCTTACCGTTCGCCGTCTTCTTTCTCTTGCGGCGGGCAGCGAGCTTCCCGAAGACGAATGCTGCGGATACCTCACAAGCGTGGGTCTTTGCTCAAAGGATTATCTCAACCGCGAAATGGATAATTCCCTTTCGGGCGGCGAGGCAAAAAGAATTGAAATTGCAACTCTTATGGCAAGAAAGCTTGACCTTGCAATTTTCGATGAACCCGAAGCAGGCATTGACCTGTGGAGCTTCTCAATGCTTGTTGAAAGCTTCAAGGCAATGAGCAGCGGAAATCACAACAGCGTTATCGTTATTTCTCATCAGGAAAGAATTATGCAGCTTGCCGATGAAATGGTTATCGTAGCAGACGGCAAGGTTAAGGAAATCGGTCCCAAGGATGAGCTTTTCCCCAAACTTATGGGTGAATTCAGCAGCGGATGCGGTTTCAGAGGAAAGGGGGAAAACTGAGATGGAAAGAATAGATTCTCAGCTTCTTGAAGCTATTGCCGACCTTCACGAGGTTCCCGCAGGTGCATATAATATCCGCAAAAACGGCGGCGGACACTCAAGACGCTCAACGGCAAACATTGAAATTGTTAATAAAGAAGACAAGCCCGGCATAGATATTATTGTTGCCCCCGGCACCAAAAATGAGAGCATTCACATTCCCGTTATCATAACCGAAGCGGGCGTTAATGACCTTGTTTATAACGATTTTTATATCGGCGACGATGCAGACGTGCTTATCGTTGCGGGTTGCGGCATTCATAACAGCGGCGATTCCGCTTCACAGCACGACGGCATTCACTCTTTCCACATCGGTAAGAATGCCAGAGTCAAATATGTTGAAAAACATTACGGTGAGGGCGAAGGCACGGGCGAAAGAATTCTTAACCCCGTAACCAATATTTTTCAGGACGAAAATTCCGTTTGCGAAATGGAAATGGTTCAGATTAAGGGCGTTGACTCAACAGTCAGAAAAACCGAAGCTGACCTTGCATCGGGCGCAAAGCTTATTATGACAGAAAGACTTCTTACCCACGGCAAGCAGTATGCCCGTTCGGATATGGAGGTTCGTCTTAACGGCAAGGATGCTTCTTCGCAGATTATTTCCCGCTCGGTTGCAAAGGATAATTCAACCCAGCTTTTCTATCCGAATGCGGTTGGCAATGCAAAATGCAGAGCCCACGTGCAGTGCGATTCAATCATTATGGATGATGCAACCGTAAGCTCGGTGCCCGCCATAACTGCAAACTGTGCCGATGCTCAGATTGTTCACGAAGCGGCAATCGGCAGAATCAATAATGACCAGCTCATAAAGCTTATGAGTTTCGGAATGAACGAGGAAGAGGCGGAAGAGGTTATCATTCAGGGCTTCCTCAAATAAAGGAGAATCTATGGTTAGCGAAAGCATTAAATATATAGGCGTTAATGACCGTGAAATTGACCTTTTTGAGGGTCAGTATATCGTTCCCGAGGGAATGGCATATAACTCATATCTTATCTGCGATGAAAAAACCGCAGTTATGGATACGGTTGATGCAAAATTCGGCGAAGAATGGCTCGGCAACATAAAGAATATTCTGGGCGATAAAGCTCCCGATTATCTTGTTGTTCAGCATATGGAGCCCGACCATTCCGCAAACATTGATAAATTTATGGCAGAATATCCCGATGCCGTTGTTGTTGCAACAGACAGAGCTTTTGTTATGATGCAGAAGTTTTTCGGCACCGATTATGCAGAACGCAGAATTGTTGTTAAAGACGGCGACAGCCTCAATCTCGGCAGCCGCACTCTTTCATTCTGCACCGCACCGATGGTGCATTGGCCCGAGGTTATGATGACCTATGACAGCAAAGACAAGGTTCTCTTCTCTGCCGACGGTTTCGGCAAGTTCGGCGCACTTGATGCCGATGAGGACTGGGCTTGCGAGGCACGCAGATATTATTTCGGCATCGTTGGCAAATACGGCGTTCAGGTGCAGGCAGTTCTCAAAAAGCTCGGCGGTCTTGATGTGCAGATAATCTGCCCTCTTCACGGCCCCGTTCTTAAAGAAAATCTCGGATATTATCTTGATTTATACAACACCTGGTCATCCTACGGCGTTGAAAGCGAGGGCGTTGTTATCTGCTACACTTCGGTTTACGGCAACACCAAAAAAGCGGTTGAAATTCTTGCAAAAGAGCTTGAAGCTGCGGGTTGCCCCAAAGTTACCGTTAATGACCTTGCACGCTGCGATATGGCAGAGGCTGTTGAGGATGCTTTCCGTTACGGAAAAATCGTTCTTGCAACAACCACATATAACGGCGATGTCTTCCCCTTTATGCGTGAATTTGTGAGCGACCTTGCCGAAAGAGGCTACAGAAACCGCACCATCGGCATTATCGAAAACGGAAGCTGGGCTCCCGTTGCGGCAAACAAAATCAAGAAGATGCTTGAGCTTTGCAAAGACCTTACCTATACCGACACAACCGTTACAATCCACTCGGCTGTGAAGGATGAAAATATCGAGCAGATTAAGGCGCTTGTAAAAGAACTTGTATAAAAAATCAGAGCCAACGTTTTTCGTTGGCTCTTTTTGTTACTGTTCAGTTTTCTCTTCTTCGGGAGGATTTTCTGCATTTTCTTCGCTCTTTTTGGATTTGAGAGCATATCTGATTATCCATACTATGAGTGCAACCGGCACAAGCACCGCCGCAATAACCATAAGTTTCTGCATAGGAATATAATCATAAAGTCCGTCGCCGAGAATTGTAAAAAGAATAACTCTGGGCAAAATTCCCGCAAGCGATATGAGCAGGTAGGGAACAAATTTCATCTTTACCGCACCGAGAAAAAGGCTGACTATATCAATCGGAAAAATCGGCAGAACTCTTATTGCAAAAATGGCAGAAAGCTTGTTCTTTTCGTGAAGAGCAAGAATTTTATCGCCGTATTTAACCTTTTTGAGCTTGTTTGTTACTATGTTGCCGCCAAGCATTATTCCGAGAAGATAAGTTACGCAAACCTCAAGAATAATACCCGCGATATTAACGGGAATTGCAATAAAGGTTGGTAATGCAAGTCCCACTGCGATATAAACCAGCGAAGCGGGCACAACAAAAACTATTGCTTTGAGCAGATAAATTCCGAGTATGCTTGCAATCGCTATTCCTAAACTGCCCGAAGCGGAAACTATTCCTCTCACATCAATATTCTGAAATTCTTCAAATTTCCAGATGATAACCGCAATAATCACCACGGAAACAACTATTCTTGCCGCAAGCCCTATTGCGTGCGACCCGCGTAAAAGCTTTTCTTTCATGTATATCCTCCGAAAAGATTTCCTATAATGTTAATAATACTTTAAATTGACAAATAAAGCAACAAAATAAAAAAATTTACAAATATTTTTATAGACATTACAAAGATACTGTGGTAAACTATTTTAGTATACTTTTAAATGTAAGGAGGGATTTATCTTTATGACAGCAAAAGAAAAACTTCAAAGAGCATCGGCTTCATTGGCTTTTGACAGAATTTATAAATACATCAAGAAGAATCCCGCCGAAAATCTTGTTAAGCTCATCAACATTGCCCAGAAATTTATGGGCGGCGCTTTCCCTGAAAAGAATTTTGACGCTTTCCGCAATGCTGTTAACGACCCCGAAAATGTCTGGAACACCTTTGCAATGAACATCATCAATGAGCTTGACCCTCAGGTTTTAAAGAAAATGCTTCTTGCTTTGGGTCTCGGTGCGGGCGTAAACGGCACAAAGGCTGTGCGTGCAAACAGAGAAAAATATAAATGCAACATTCCGTTCATTCTTCTTTTTGACCCAACAAGTGCCTGCAATCTTCATTGCAAGGGTTGCTGGTCTGCCGAATACGGCCACAAATCCAATCTTTCAATGGACGAAATGAGAAGCATTGTTAATCAGGGCACAGAACTCGGCACTCATCTTTATATGCTCACGGGCGGTGAGCCTCTCATTAAGAAAAAAGAGATTCTCACCCTCTGCAAAGAAAACCCCGACTGTGCATTTCTTGCATATACAAACGCAACCCTCATTGACCAGGCTTTCTGCGATGAGATGAAAGAGGTTGGCAACCTTGCTCTTGCGCTGAGCATCGAAGGCAGCGAAGAGAGCAACGATTTCCGCCGCGGCGATGGTGCATACAAAACAACAGTCAACGCTATGGATTTGCTCAAAAAGAACGGCTTGTTCTTCGGCATTTCCGTTTGCTATACAAGCAAAAACATTCCTTATGTAACAAGCGATGAATTCCTTGATATGGTTATAAGCAAGGGTTCACGCTTCGGTCTTTACTTCAACTATATGCCCGTCGGCCACGATGCCGTTGTTGACCTTATCCCCTCACCCGAACAAAGAGTTTATATGTATGAATGGCTTCGCAAGGTGAGAAACAGCAAAACGGGCAAACCGATGTTTGTTATGGATTTCCAGAACGATGCGGAATATGTTGGCGGCTGCATTGCAGCCGGCAGAAACTATTTCCACATTAATTCCGAGGGTGATATGGAACCCTGCGTTTTTGTTCACTATTCGGATTCAAACATCAGAACCCACACTCTGCTTGAAGGTCTTAAAAATCCTCTTTTCCAGGCATATTGGCACAATCAGCCCTTCAACGATAACCACTTAAGACCCTGCCCGATGCTCGAAAATCCCGAGTGCCTGCGCAGAATGATAAATGAAACAGGCGCAAGGTCAACCGACCTTATCGAGCCTGAAAGCGTTGAAACGCTTTGCTCAAAATGCGATAAATTTGCCGCCGCCTGGAAGCCCGTTGCGGACGAGGTCTGGAATTCGAGAAAGCATCCGAACCCCAAAACCCAGTATTACCGCGACACCGAAGAAGGCAAAAGAGCTCTTGACAAATAAAAACAAACGCACTATAATGTAAAAAAACCAAAGGGGTGCTGACTGAAAAGTCGGCTGAGATTATACCCTCAAACCTGATCCCGATAATGCGGGCGTAGGAAAAGGCATAATTGCAGTTTTTACGCCCAACGAGTTTTCGTTGGGCGTTTCTGTTTGCTCCCCGAGAAAGGAAGTTTTCTCTATGTCAAAAAAATTCACCCACACACACGCACTTGCCGAAAGCGCAATAATGGTTGCTCTTTCAATCGCACTTTTCGCCGTTTCGGATTCTCTTCCGTGGCCGTTTCTTTACGGCGGAGGTTTCAGCCTTTTCGGTCAGGTGCCGATTATTCTCATTTCTTACCGTCACGGGCTTAAATACGGACTTTCCGCTTCAATGGTGCTCGCCCTTTTTGAAATGATGATGGGTTTCAAGAATTTCAGCTATGTTACAGGCCTTGCGGCATATCTTATTGTTGCGCTTGCCGATTACCTCGTAGCCTTCGGATGCCTCGGTCTTGGCGGAATGTTCAAGGGCAAAATCGGCGGCAAACAAACCGCAGAAATCGTTGCAGGCGGACTTGTTGTTTGCTTTATCAGATTTTTATGCCACTTTATAAGCGGCATAACCGTATGGCAGGGCTACTGCCCCGAAGGTCAGCTTGTTGCGGTTTATTCGCTCACTTATAACGGCTCATATATGCTGATTGAAACAATCATAACCGTTATCGGTCTTGTTGCTATAATCAAGCCTTTCAGAGAAAAGAAAATATAATGGGTACGAGCGGCGCCCGTCCGAAACACACCGAAGGTGTACTTCACTTGCCGAAGGCAAACTTCACTTTGCGAAGCAATACTTCACACGACATATGCCGTACTTCACTTTTATAAAACAAAAACGGAGATTTGGTTTAAACCAAATCTCCGTTAATTTTTATTTAATTAGTTGAGAGCAGCCTTTGCCTTCTCTGTAAGAGCTGTAAATGCTGCGGGATCTGCAACTGCGATTTCAGCAAGCATCTTTCTGTTAAGAGTGATGTCTGCCTTCTTGAGGCCGTTGATGAATGATGAGTAGTTCATTCCGTTTGCCTGGCAAGCAGCTGAAATTCTTGTGATCCAAAGGCGGCGGAAATCTCTCTTCTTCTGCTTTCTGCCGATGTAAGCGTAGTTACCGCTCTTCATAACAGCCTGCTTAGCTGTCTTGAAGAGTCTTGCCTTTGAGCCGTAATAGCCCTTAGCGAGCTTGAGTACTTTATTTCTTCTCTTGCGAGTCATTATAGCGCCTTTAATACGTGCCATTTTTAAAATCCTCCGTTATATGATAGTTAAAGTTTTACAAAGTTCCGAATTATTTATAAGGAACAAGACGTTTGATCTGCTTGCAGTTTGTTACGTCAGCAACAGTTGTCTTGCGAAGATTTCTCTTACGCTTTGTGGTCTTCTTGTTGAGAATGTGTGACTTGTAAGCGTGGGCACGCATGGGCTTGCCGCCCTTTGAAATCTTGAAGCGTTTTTTCGCACCGCTGTGAGTCTTAATCTTAGGCATAATAATATCCTCCTTAATAATTTACAACTTTATTATTTCGAGCTTTTAGGAGCCAAAAACATCAGCATCTGTCTGCCCTCAAGCTTTGCAGGCTTCTCTACGTTTGCGCAATCGGCAAGAGCTTCCGAACAACGGTTCATAATGGTCAGACCGTGCTCGGGATGAGCCATTTCGCGACCTCTGAAACGGATGGAAACCTTAACCTTATCGCCTGAACCGATAAACTTACGGGCGTGGTTGATTTTGGTTTCAAAATCGTGGGTATCGATGTTGAGAGAAAGGCGAACCTCTTTGATGTCGATAACTTTCTGGTTCTTTCTTGCTTCCTTCTCTTTCTTTGCCTTTTCAAATCTGAACTTTCCGTAGTCCATAACTTTGCATACGGGCGGCTTTGCCATAGGAGCAATCTTAACAAGATCGAGATTGCTGTTTTCTGCAAGCTTAAGAGCTTCTGCTGCCGACATAATGCCGAGCTGCTCGCCGTCGTTTGAAATTACGCGGACTTCCTTATCACGGATTTCTTCATTGATCTGAATTTGCTGTTCCTTGCTGCTGATGTTGAAGCACCTCCTGAAAACTGATAAAAAAAGCGAGGGCAGAGAGTTCTGTCCTCGCATTAAATCAACGCTCAATACAGCCCATTACGGCTGTTAAAAAGAAGCTATTGACCAACACGGGACTTTACCCGGAAGGTGAGAGCCAAATCTGCTCTGCTTTATTGTGCAAGTTATTCTAATATATATTTACGCATTTGTCAAGGGGTTTTTCAGCTTTTTTTACTTTATTTTTCCCAAAAACATTATTCCAATATGAACTGCCAGCTGAACGGCAAGTAACAAAAGCACTGTAAGACCTGTTACAACCGAACCGAGCGAAGTGCAATAAAGCGCTGTGCAAACAATAAATCCGAGAACGCTCATAATTATCTGGATAATTGAGCCGAGCTTCACCGCTGTTGAAATGCTGCAAGCCGCGGCAACTGCACGGAGCATTGAAAAAGCTGTTCCGTCGTGAACTATACCTGCGGGAAGCTTGTCGCAAACCGCATCTCTTCTTCTCTTGAAGAGTCTGCCTGCAACGGAAGAAAGAACCTTGAAGGTTTCCTGCGGCAGACCGAAGCTGCTTGCAACAAGCTCTTCGGTAACATTAACATCGTTTGTTCTTACGAGAACCTGAATTCCGTTGGCTTCAAGCTGCCTGAAATAAGGTTCAAGATTTTTATCAACCGCATAGCTGACAACGAAAAGCGCCGCAATTTTGCCCGCAACAGCAAGATACATAACCTTTCTGCCGCTGTGAGAATATCTTTCTTCAAGCGATTTTTCAGGAACTTCGATATTATGATGAACAAGAAGATTTCTGTTACCGAGAAGCACGGGCTGATTATGAATTCTTGCCGCAATGCCGAGTTTATCCTCATAAACAAGCTCTTTAACGGGAGGAAGAATATCCTGTCTGCCGTCAACAACCTGTTCGAAGCATTCGCGAAGAGGTCCGCCCGATTTGATAACAAGAGCCGTTGCATAAAGAAGAACATCATCAATTCTGATATTTTCAAAATTCTTCATTCCGTGCATTGTGCACTGCGAACGGTCAAAAATATCTGCCGAATCCATAACAACCGCATTTGCTCCCGCTGTTTTTTCAACAGTTTCAGAGCCTGCTATCATCGTGCCTGTTGCATTAAGGTCACGGTTTGTTATTCTTTCGATAAATGCGGGGATAAACGAAGTGAATATGGGCGAAGATACGCAGAAGGTTGCAGTGAATGCCGCAAAGCCTGTCATAACGCTGCCGTTCATTATTCCTGCAAGAACACCCGCAACAACCGATGCACCCGCCGAAACAGGAATAAGAATGTTGAGAAGCTTTTTATTCTCAATATTCTTTTCGGAGTTTTTGATAAAATCCGAAGGGAATGAAAGCTTTGATGAATAAAGCAAATCCGCATTGCCCATCATAAGACCTCTGCCGAGTTCAAAAATTTCGGATTCATTTTCAAACGGATGAACCGCATACATATTATGTTCATATTTATATGCACACACCTCGAAGTTGCCGAGAATACGCTGTGCATTCATTTTTTCGGTTACTTTCTGAACAAGCACGCCGAAAACCGCCGCCATTGAGAAAACTGCGGTTTCAAGCTCGTTTCCGCCGATAACCGCCGAGAGGGTATTCTGCAAAAGCGCAACCGCAATGGCAAGGCTGACTGCACTGTCACTTGTGAAATTGCGTTTGAAAGCAGAAACGAAGCCGTCAACAAATCTTACATTGTTTATTGCCGCAACCGCAATAAGAAGAACTGCGTTTGCAACATTAAGACCAACCGAGCCGGCGGCAAAGAAGGTGCTTTCAATATCAAGCTTTGTAACGATTAAAGGCAGAATATTGAGAATAACCATAATAAGCTCAACCGCACCAACAAGTGCAATTCCCACCGTTGCTTTCGAAGCAATTTCACCAAGTCTTGTGTGAATTCTTGCTCTTTCGGAGGGTGCTGTATATTCTTCGGCAACGAACTTTTCTTCCTCTTCAAGCTGCTCTGCAAGCTTCTTCTGTTTTTTCTTGAGAGCTTTTTCTTCTTTGGCAATTTCCTCGGGAGGAGCTTCGAATTCGCCCTCAAAATTATTATCTATTTCTGATGTGTCAACAATTCTGAATGCCTTTGCCTTTTTCTTGCGTTTTTCCCAAAGAGTTGTTTCAACATCGGTTTCGCTTGTCTGGTCGGGTTCAGATTCATCAACGATTTCTTCAAATCCCGTAAGCATAATCTGACCGTCAACATCATCGCTGTATTCTTTTTTCGCAGGTTTGACCGCTGCACCGTCAGGCTTGATTATTCTTGTTTTTTCATCTTCATAATCAATAAGACTTTCTGCCGCAAGAACCTTGGGAAGGAGGTCAAGACCCGTTTCGCTTGATGCTCCCTCGGGCTTTGCAATAACTATTCCCGATTTGTCAACGGGGCCTTCAGGCTCAATTTCAACCTCTGCGGTTTTTTCAAGCTTAAGCTTGCTGAAGAATCTTGTTCTGTAATCATCTTCTGTTATCTTTTCTGTTTCTTCGGGCTTTTCTTCCTTTTTTGCAAAGAATTCCGAAGCAGGTTTATCGCCCTCATAGAAAGGCTTTATTCTGTGAAGCTCTTTTTCTTTTGCCTCTGCAATTTCAGCAGCTCTCTGCCACTCAAATTTTGTTGATGCAGGCTCGGGTTCATCCTCGGGCACAATTACTGTTTCAATTTCAAAAATTGATTCATCAATTTCTTCGCCCGTGAAAAATGTTTCCTGACCCTCAACCTCATGCTCGCCCGAATCGGAAGAAATATCCTGCATTTCTGCTTTTTCAACGCTTTCCATGGGCTTAATGGTGAAAAGACCTGTGTCAAACTCGCGGCTGAGAATTCTTTCGAAATCCTTTGCGGGAGTCGGTTCAATTTTTTCTTCGGGAACATATTCTTCGCCGTTTGCACCCGCAATAAGCCTGTCAATATCTTCAAGCGACCAGGTTTTTGAAGGCTCTTCGGCTTCAATTTCAATTTCCTGCAGTTCTTTTGCCTTTCTCACTTCTTCGAGAATGGCGTCAAGCTCACTCATATCGGAGATTCTGTTGTTATCGCTCAAAGTTTTCACCTACCTGTGTTTAGCTATTTCATACATAAGTATTCCCGCCGCTACCGAAGCGTTGAGAGAATTTATTTTTCCCTTCATCGGAAGAGAAACTGTAAAGTCGCATTTTTCTTTTACAAGGCGGCTGATTCCCTTGCCTTCCGAACCGACAATGAGAGCAACGCTGCCCGAATAATCCTGCTTATCCCAGGGCGTTCCGTCCATATCGGCGCCGTAAACCCAGAAGCCTTTTTCTTTGAGTTCTTCAATAACCGACGGAAGATTTGCAACTCTTGCAACGGGAACATATTCAACTGCACCCGCCGAAACCTTGCCGACAGCATAGGTGAGAGCAACGCCTCTTCTTTTGGGAATGATTATTCCGTGAGCACCGCAGGCATCCGCCGTTCTGATTATTGCACCGAGATTGTGCGGGTCCTCTATTTCATCGCAGATAATAACAAAGGGTTTTTCGCCTTTGCTTTCTGCATTTTTAAGTATGTCATCTATCGACGAATATTCGTGCACTGCCGCCCAAGCCGCAACGCCCTGATGATTTTCGCCCTCGCAGATTTTATCAAGCTTTCTGCGGTCTGTTTCTTTAACAACAATTCCGTTTTCGCGGCACTGTGCAATAATTTTACCTATCGAACCGCCTCTTTCGCCTTTTGCAACCAAAAGACTGTCGATCGCTCTTCCGCTTTTAAGGGCTTCGGCAACGGCATTTCTGCCGATGATAAGACCCTGACGTTCATTCTGTGTATCCATAAACCGCGGCAACCTCCTGTTTCGTGACAGTTTTTGACTATATTCAATTTATTATATCATAAAAGATTAAAAATAAACAGTAAAAATAATATTTTTTTAAAAATTTTATTCGGAAAATTTTTACTGTGTTTAATTTTTGACAGTTTTTTTCTTTCGGTGAGGTTACATTAATTTTGTATCAGTATCGAAAGGAATTTTAAAACTATGGAAAGAACAAAAATATCGGAAAAACGGGATATAACCGACTCTTTATGGGATAAGGGAGTTTTCATACTCTCCTGCTCCGTTTATTTCCTCTGCGGGTTTATTCTTTCGGGGGCGGGTTTGCTTTCGCTGAATGTTCCGCTGAGCATAGGGCTTGTTGCCGCATGCACAGGTCGGGAAATGGTTTTTGCCGCGGCGGGTGCTGTTCTCGGAAGCGTTTTCAGGCTGTCCGAGGGAGCTTTGCTCAATTCGCTCATTCCTCTGTGCGGAGTTGCGGGAGTAAAATTCGCGCTTGAAAAAATCAGGGTCAAAAATCAGAAAACCTGGCTTTCGGTTTCGGTTTTTCTGCTGTATTTCGCCTGCTCAAGTGCGGTTATGTTTTCATATGAACCATCGCTCAATGCTCTTTTGCTCAACCTCTGCTCGGCTCTTCTCTGTGCGGGGTCGGTTGTTTTTTATTCGGGCACAAACGAATGCATAAGAAAAAGACAAAGCCCGTATATGCTTGATAATCACAGCCTTATCTGCATTATCATAAGCCTTTGCACCCTGCTTCTGGGAACAGGAGAAATAAGTCTTATGGGCTTTCGTCCCGCAAGATTTTTCGGCTCTTTTATTATCATCACCGCCGCCTATCTTTTCAGCCAGAGCGGAGGCAGTATTTCGGGCACGGCAATAGGGGTCAGCGTTGCTGTTTCGGGCACAAGCATCGCCCTGAGCCTCTGCTACGGAATTTGCGGACTTGTTGCGGGCGTTTTTTCAAAATTCGGCAGACTCATCTGCTCGCTTGTTTTTTCGGCAACTGCGGGTATAGCCGCTCTGATCGACGGCACACCGGAAGGAATTTCGGTTTTTGCCGAAGCGGCGGCAGCAAGCATAATTTTTAATGCCGTTCCGGGCAAACAGCTTACAAAAATAAGGGCAAACATTCTTAACCCGCAAAGGAAGCGAATAGAAACCGAATTTCACAGAGCAAGCGAGCGGCTTATGGAAACCTCAAAAGCCGTAGGCTCGGTTTCAAGCTGTGTTGCAAAGGTTTCGGAAGGAATTGAAGCTCTTGCACCCGCAAAGGATATTATGGTTTGTATGAGAGTTCGCGAAAGAGTATGCTCACAATGCCCGCTTAAAAGCACTTTTTGCCCTGAAAACGGAGAATTTGCAAACATAACCGCAAAGCTTGCTGGCGGAGATACCGTTACGGCAGAGGATTTTTCGGTTAATTTCAATTCAAAATGCCCCAGCGTGCCAAGACTTGCCGACAGCTTCAATAAAATATATGCGGGACAGAGTGCCATCAATGCTCTTCAGGCAAATTCCGCAAGAAACCGCGAGCTTGCCTGCGGGCAGTTTGAATGGATTTCGAGCCTGCTTTCGGAGATTTCGCAGGAGCTTGAAGAAGGAGCGTGCACTCTTTTTAACCACGAAAAAGCGGCATCAAGAGTGCTCGGAGAATTTGATTTTGAAGTTAAAAAAGTTTCGTGCACACGAGCGTTATCAGGCGCCATCCGCCTCACCTGCACGGTTGAGGAAATTCCCGCAGGCACGAGCCTGACAAGGCTGACCGCCGCCGTTTCGGCAGAACTCGGCGCGGAATTTATGCCGCCGAAAATAAGGCAGAACAAAGACAGCAAGGATTTGCTTTTTATAAGAAAAGAACTTTTCAAAGTAAGGCTCGGCTCCTCCTCGGCAAGCTGTTCAAATCAGAAGCTCTGCGGCGATTATTTTGAATGCTTCCAGACCGATTCGAAGGCATATATCATCTTGAGCGACGGAATGGGCACAGGCGGAAGAGCCGCCATTGATTCTGCAATGACGGTTGAACTTTTTTCACGGCTTATAAGGGCGGGCGTCAGCCCCGACACAGCTCTGAGCATAACCAACACCGCCCTTGCCGTTAAGTCGGAAGATGAATCTCTCTCCACTCTCGACATTGCCGAAATCGACTTGTTCAACGGCTCCGCAACCCTTCTCAAGGCGGGTGCGGCACCCTCTTTTTATACCTGCTCGGGCAGAGTTAAAACCGCTGAAGTTCCGTCAACTCCGCTCGGCATACTCAACAAAGTATCCTTCAGCCGCTATGCTCTCAAACTTCGCGGCGGCGATATGATTATTCTTGCCAGCGACGGAATTATGGGCTGCGGAAACCGCTGGATAACCGATGAAATCAAAGGCTTTTCAGGTTCTTCTGCAAGCGATTTTGCCGAACTTCTGCTCAACACCGCAAGAGTAAAGCTTGGCGAAAAATATGATGATATGACAATAATCTGTGCAATAATTGAAGAGGTTTAGGCATAAAAAAAGCAACATCTTTACGATGTTGCTTTTTGCATTTTAAATTAATATCCGAAGCCGAACTGATTATTGAAATATTCAAACGGGTCAAGATACTGAACGGTTGTTGTTATAGGCTCTGAGCCACCCTTATCCTCAACAAGAGAAATTTCAACATCAAATTCATTAATTGTATAGTTGCTGTTTACTCTGCAAAGAGTGAGAGTGAATGTGTCGCCAACCTTGCCGTTATCAATTTTTTCAAGAAGGACATCGGCGGTTGTAAGAGGTTCGCCGTCAACGGCAATAATCATATCATACTGTCTTGCTTCGGTGTTTGCAAGGGAGCTTTCTGCGCTGATTTCATTAATGATAAGAGTTCCTGCGGGCAATCCCTTAATCTGTGCAATCATGCTGTATTGCTGGCTTGCGCTGACGGGATAATAGGTTATACCGAGCATCGGCCTGTCAGGCACATAACCGTGGCTGATAAGATTTTCAATAACTCCCTTTGCCGAGGTGATGGGGATTGCAAAGCCCATACCCTCATATTCGGTTGCGGCTATCTTCTGCGAATTGATGCCGATTACCTGACCGTATGCATTAACGAGCGCACCGCCCGAGTTGCCGGGATTAATTGCGGCATCGTGCTGGATACACTTCATTGTGTAGCCGATTTCACTGCTTACGGGTCTGTCGATAGCGGAAACAAAACCGCCTGTGAACGAACCGAAAAATTCAACGCCGCCGGGGTTACCTATTGCATAAACGGGGTCGCCGACACGAAGAGAATCCGAATTTCCGAATTCAGCCGCCTGAAGACCTGCTGCTTTGATGCGAAGAACACCAAGGTCTGTTCTTGTGTCAAAACCTACTATTTCGGCATCATAGGTTGTGCCGTCTTCGGTCTGAACTCTTACCTGAACACCCGCATCGCTGATAACGTGAGCGCAGGTTATGATATAGGTATAGGTTCTTGAATCATCCTCGCCCATAATAACGCCTGTGCCTTCGCCTGCGGAAGAATTCGAACGGTTTGTATAAACAACAATGCCGACAATGCTTGACTTAACCTTAGCGGCAACCTGTGCGGTTGTCAATGCGCCTTCAAGGGTGATGTTTGTCGGCGAAACGGGTGATGCATTGATATTTACATCGGGAGCACCGTTCTGAACGATTTCGTTTGTTATTTCATCGCTCTGTTTATTGTTTGAATATTTTATAACGGTTGCAACACCTGCACCGAGAGAGAAAACAATAACAAAAGCAATAAGTGCCGCAAAAATCTTTATGCCCTTTTTGGTTGCGGGCTTCTGTGCGGGAGCCTGCGGCTGATAGCTGTAATATGCTGTGCCGCTGTTATATCCCGAATAGGGCTGATTACTGTAAATCGGATTAACGGGAGGCTGCTCAACCTCTGTTTCATTCTGCTCAACAGGCTTTTCCTGCGCAGTGAAAGAAACCTCTTCTGCAGGCTGCTCAACAGTTTCTTTTTCTTCCTCTGCGGGAACAAAATCAACCTGCTCTGCGTTTTCTGCATCGAACTTGTTTTCAAATCCGTTGTTAAAATTTTCGTCCATATAAAATACCTCCGCTGTGTCTATGGGTATATAATAAATTGAGTTTATTAACTTATTTTGAACATTAATTTAAAAAATCATCAATAATTCATTCAACGGGAAGCTGAAAAATGAATTCGGCATACTCATCCGGCACGCTTCTTGCAATAATCTGACCCGAATGAAGCTCAATTATTGTTTTGACTATAAAAAGACCCATTCCCGCTCCCTTGACATCATAACTGCGGGATTTATCAACTTTATAAAATCTCTCAAATATTTTGTCTGTTTCTTCGCTGGGTATGCCTTTTCCGCTGTTACGGATTTTAACAATTATTTTTTCGCTGTCCGCTTTCGAGGCAACTTCTATATATCCGCCCTCGGGTGTAAATTTTACCGCATTGTCAATAAGGTTATAAACAACCTGATTTATCATATCCTTATCGGCATTTACGGGATTACTTTCCATTGTTTCAAGACCGCGGATTTCTATATGCTTGCTGTCAATAACTCTTTCAAAAGCAAGCAAGGTTCTGAATATCATTTCTGAAATATCAAATTTCTGCGGTTTTATATCAAGCTCGCCCGCTTCTATCTTACTCATATTAAGCATTCCCGTAACAAGGCGGGAAAGTCGCTTGACTTCATCGGAAACCGTTCTCAGATATTGATTTTCTTTTTCTTTTTCTATTGTTCCGTCAAGAATTCCGTCTATGAATCCGCCTATTGTTGTCATGGGCGTTTTTAATTCATGGGAAACATTTGCAACAAAGCTTCTTCTTGAATGCTCCAGAGTTGCAAGCTCCTGCGCCATTGAGTTGAACGCCTGAACAAGCTCATCTATTTCATTGCTCTTGAAAAGCTTTGATTTTTTAATTGCAATTCGGTTTGAAAAATCTCCTCTTGCATATTGCTTTGCCGCATCGGACATTTCACGCAAAGGCTTCGTGAGTCTGTATGTCACAACATAAACAAGAATAAACGCCATCGCAAGTGCAAAGAGCACCGCAAAAAAGAACATTCTGAAAATTCCCGCAACATACGGAGTCAGACCATCTATAACAGGCTGGATAACAAACACGGCACCTATGGTTTTGCCCGAAACGGTAACGGGTGAACCGACGATAAAATGCAAGTCTTTCAGCAAACCGCCAAGGTCGCCCGTTGAGCTGTGCAGCTCCTGCAAGGACTGCTTCATTATTTCTTCGGGAATAATATATTTATCGTGAACTATGCAGTTGCCGGTGTAAAGATTCATATTTGACTGAAGGCTTTCCTTGCAACAAACAACCTCACCGCTTGCGCTCACCATAAACATATCGGCATCAACCGCATTTGAAATCTGCATAAGCGTGTTGCATATAAGAATGACCGAGTTTGTTGAATTGCTTCCAAGCACATCGGATTCAAGAACATCCGTTATGTTCTGCGAAACTCTTGTTGTGTTTTCTTTAAGAAGCTCCGCTTTTTCGTTCATCCAGAGCGATGTTACCAAAAGCAAGAGAGCTCCGCCTATAAAGACGAAGCTTGCAAGAATAATTGAAATTGTAACTATAAAATATTTCCGGAAAAGACCGGAACTCCTTTTAACAGCCACAGAATTCACCGCCCGAAAAATCAGTCTTTGGTTTCAAATTTATAGCCGACGCTCCAAACTGTTTTAAGCTCCCATTTCTCTGAAATGCCTTCAAGTTTTTCGCGAAGTCGCTTAACGTGAACATCAACTGTTCTTGAATCGCCGTAATAATCAAAGCCCCAGACTTCATCAAGAAGCTGATCTCTTGTGAAAACTCTGTTGGGGTTGCTTGCAAGGTGATAAATAAGCTCAAGCTCTTTGGGCGGAGTATCAACCTTTTTGCCGTCAACACGAAGCTCATAGTTTGTTAAATTGATAACAAGCTTATCAAAGCTCACTTCTTTTATGCTTGTTGCCGCACCTGCTCCGCTTCTGCGAAGCACCGCCTTGACTCTTGCGATAACCTCTTTTGCATCAAAGGGTTTAACAACATAGTCATCCGCACCCAGTTCAAAACCGAGCACCTTATCAAAGGTTTCGCCCTTTGCGGTAAGCATAATAATAGGCTTATCCGAGAATTTTCTGACCTCGCGGCAAACCTGCCAGCCGTCAAGCATTGGAAGCATTATATCGAGCAACATAAGGCTCGGTGTCTGCTCCTGAAAAATTCTGACAGCATCCGCACCGTTGTTTGCAATAATAACGTCATAACCTTCTTTTTCAAGATAAAGTCTTAAAAGCTCACAAATATTGGTATCATCATCTACAACAAGAATTTTTTCGGTTGCCATATCAATTTCCCTCCCCGGAAATATTTTCTTCAATTCTTATTATACTCAAATTTTTAAAAAATCTGTGAATTAGCGAATAATAATTTGTTACCATTAAGCCGCAAAAATGAACAAATTATTATCATTTAACCGAAAATCTGAACACTGTGCAGGTTCTGAACTTTTCGCCTGCATCAACTGTGCACTGCGGAAATTCGGGCATATTGGGTGTGTTGGGATAAAACTGTGTTTCAAGGCAGAAGCCCGCGTGCTGAATAAGAGGCTTGCCCTCTTTGCCCGGATTTGTGCCGTCAAGGAAGTTGCCCGTGTAAAGCTGAACGCCGCAAAGGTCAGTAAACACTTCCATCATTCTGCCGCTTTCGGGGTCATATGCAACAGCCGCGGGACCGTCGCCCTCGTTGAGGCAGAAATTATGGTCATATCCCTTGCCGATAACAAGCTGGTCATCGTTCATTGCTATATCTCTGCCGATGGGCTTTGAGGTTCTGAAATCAAATGCAGTTCCCTCAACGGGGCGGATTTCACCTGTGGGAATGCTGTTTTCATCGATGGGAGTATATGCATCAGCATTAATCATAAGCTCGTGACCGAGAATATCACCCTTGCCCGCAAGGTTGAAATATGCGTGGTTTGTCATATTGATAACAGTCTTTTTATCGCTTACGGCAAAATAATCAATCTTAAGAGCATTATCCTCATGAAGAGTGAATGTCACTTTAAAATCAACCTTGCCGGGGAAGCCCATTGCGCCGTCGGGGCTTGTGTAGCTCATTTCAATTGAATTATCGTCAACAATGAGTGCATTCCAGACAGCCCTTGAAAGCTCTGCGCCGCCGTGAAGGCAGGTTATTCCTCTTTCGTTTTTCTCAACTTCATATTTAACGCCGTCTATTTCAAAAGCACCGTTTGCAATTCTGTTTGCATATCTGCCAACGGTCATACCCTGATAATCGGAATATTTTTCGTGGCCCTCAACGGTGTCAAAGCCTGCAAGAACATCGGCAAAAACGCCGTTTTTATCGGCAACATAAATACTGTTTACCGTTGCGCCGTAGGTTATTATATCAACTGCAGTTTCGCTTGAATTGCGAAGAGTATAAACATCAACATTTCTGCCGTCTGCTGTTGTTCCGAAAAAGTTTTTAACTATCATAATTCATTCTCCTTACTTGGTGAGTTCCCATATATTGTATCTGCCTCTTGAGGCGGTTTTTTTGCCGAACTGCAAAGCCTTGACGGGGCATCTGTTTATGCACGCCGTGCAATGCTGGCATTTTTTCTGAATCCATACTGGCTTGCCATCACGCATTTCAATTGCCTTATCGGGGCAGTTTCTCTCGCACATTCCGCAGCCCGTGCATTTTTCATCAGCAAAGAAAAATCTTGTTGTTCTGAAAAGATTATAAAACGGATACATTCCCGCCGTAAGAATCCACGGTTTTATTCCGCTGCTGCCCTTGGTTTTATGCTTTGAAATATCCGCCGCAATTTCTTCAAGCTTTTTATCTGCCCTGCAAACTTTTTTGAACGCTCTCTCTTTGACGCAGGGGTCATAAACAATAACGTAGTTATCGGGCATTATAATTGAAGTGCTGTAATCCACTCTGCGGTCAAGCGCTTTTGCAAGCAGCTTATCTGCCGCGGCGGCATCTGCACCAACGGTTATAACGCAGTAAATATAGCTTCCGAGCGATTTTCTTACTTCGGGAATTTGGGCAAATCTTTTAACCATTTCGGGCAGACCCGAAAAGAACACGGGAAAAACAAAGCCCGTTGCTTCTCCGCCCGCATTTTCGGGCAGACCGTCTCGGATAACCTTTGCAATATCATAAGCTTTATCGCCCAGAGTTGCCGCCAGCTTTTCTGCGGCATAACGGGAATTGCCCGTTCCCGAAAAATAATAAATCATAATTTTCTCCTTTATAATAAAGAAAATATTTCCTTATTATAATTCTATCATTGCACCCTGTTTTTGTCAATAAAAAGAGGCTGCCTCAAACGAGACAGCCTCTTAAAGCTTTTAATTAAAATTATGCAATCTTGGTCTGAACGAATTCGATGATCTTCTCGAATACGGGCTTAATCTTTTCGATAAGACCGCCAAAGTCGATACCGCCGATGAAGTCGCCGATCTTGCCAACAAGACCCATCCAGTCAACGCCCTTAAGAGCTTCAACAATCTTATCGAAGATTGTTGCAACGGGAACTTTGTCACCGATAGCTGTTGTTACCTTGCATTCGCTTTCTTTGTGCTCAGCATATGCATTCTGAGTTGCATAGCCTTCGCCGCAGAATTCGCAAGTGCCTGCACCGTCGGGGCAAATGCCTTCGTGAGCTTCAAGGTTGTCTTTTGCAATGTTAGCTTTGCAGTACTGGCAGGGATCGTAATCAACGAGGCATCCGCCGCCTGCTACATGCTTGTTATATGCTTCCTCTGTTTCAAGAACAGCAAGGCAAGAATCACAAGTGAGGTTCTCTGCGCCTGCAAAAGCCATTGTTGTTGCTGAAAGAGCAAACATAACCGAGAAGAAAACTGCTAAAAACTTTTTCATTTTGGTTTAGTCCTTTCTTATATGCACATTAATGCATTTTATTTTTATAAAGAATACCATTTTTTATAAAATATGTCAAGTATTATGTTCATAAGTAAAATTGTTCCAAGGAAACTCCTCAGTATCAGGCAGAGCGGTAAAACACATTTCTTTACCCGTTAGGGGGTGTTTAAATTCAAGGCTGTGGGCAAAAAGAGCAAGATTTCCGCCGCCTCCGCCGTATCTTCCGTCACCGTAAAGAGGCATTTTTCTGCTTGAAAACTGAACTCTTATCTGATGCGTTCTGCCCGTATGAAGCAGAATATCAACGAGTGACATACCGTCACTTTCACCGATAACCTCATATTCAAGCGAAGCTTCTTTCACACCGCCGCGCTTTCTTTTAACAACATAGCTTTTATTCTTCTGTTTATCTCTGAAAAGCAAATCCTTGAGCACTCCCGATTTTTCTTCGGGGGCGCCTTTTATTACGGCAAAATATCGCTTTTTAATTTCGTTTTTCGCAATCTGCTCCGATAATTTTGCCGCGGCACGGCTGTTTTTTGCATAAACAATAAGACCCGACGTTTCTCTGTCGAGTCTGTGAACGGGATAAGCCTGACAGGTTTTGCACGATTCCTCAAAATATTTATTGAGAACCGAAATCATATTCTCATCCTTTTCAGAGCTTTGGCTGAGAACACCCGCAGGCTTAACGCAAACTATTATATTTTCATCTTCAAACTTAAACATTGCCTCTTCTTTTCATTGCTCTGTGTTTTTTCTCGCTTCTCTGGAGCGCAACTTTTATTCCGCTGATAACAAGCCAGAAATTCTGGGCAAGCTCATCGGGTGCTTCGCGCATACCTGTTCTGAACCATTCGCTGATTATGCCGAAAAACGCGTGCTCATAAAACGATGAAATAAATTCAATATCTGAATCGGGAACATCCATTCCCTCTGCCATCTGGCTGACAAGGTCAACTATAACAAAACGGCAAGCCTTATACATATAGTTTTCAAGATATTCATAGCTTCGCGATGAGCAGATATTGCTGATTATTTTTTTGTTGCTGTAAGCAACTTCGCCAACTTTTGTGAAGCCCTTTATCCAGGATGCACCTGTTTCGTGAACCGTTGTTATCTCGGTAAGCTCTATTTTGAAAACTTCTTCAAGAAGGTCATAAATATCGCTGTAATAATAATAGAAAGTATTGCGGTTTATTTCGCAGGATTCAACTATATCACGAACCGTTATTTTATCAAACGGTTTTGTTCTCAAAAGATCAATAAAGGTATCTTTTATCGCTTGTTTTGTGTCTTTCTGCATTTCAACCCTCCGATTTTTTATGCATTTTCTTTTGTCCTTGTTTTATTATTTTATCATAAAAGCAAAATAAATTCAATTGGACAATATTATAGAAAAAATTAACACAAATTTAGACAAAAAGACAATAAACTGTTTAAAAAGACCGCTGCGCCCTCAAAAGAGGAAACAGCGGTCTGATTATTCCTGAATTATTCGATTTCTGCTGAAACAGCTGTTTCGAAAAGCTCTTCAACTTCCTTGGAGGGCTTTTTGTCAATAAGTGAAACAACAATTGCAAAAAGAGCACCTGCAACAAATCCGGGAAGAAGCTCATAAACGCCAGTGCTCTCTGTGAGGAAGTTCATCCAGAGAACGTCAACAACTGCGCCGCCGATAACGCCTGCGATAGCGCCCTTATAAGTAAATCTCTTCCAGAAAAGTGAAAGGATAATTACGGGACCGAAAGCTGAACCGAAGCCGCCCCAAGCGTTATCAACAAGAGTCATAATGGTTGCTGCGCCTTCTGATTTGCTGCTTGCGATGAAGTAAGCGATAACAGCGATGATGAGAACGATAATTCTGCCCACCCAAAGAACTTCCTTATCGGATGCATTCTTGCGGAAAACGGGCTTATAAATATCGCTTGTGAATGATGATGAAGCAACAAGAAGCTGTGAGTCTGCGGTGCTCATTGCGGCAGCAACAATTGCTGAAAGAAGAAGACCTGCAACAAATCCGGGGAAGAGCTTCTGTGCAAGAGTAACGAAAACAAGTTCCTGGCTGCCTGCATCAACAAGTGCCTGTGTGGGAGCAAATGCTCTGCCGAGAATTGCCATTGCAATTGCTGCGCCGAGCGAAAGAACAACCCATACAATACCAATTGTTGCCGATTTTTTGAGAACCTTTGAATTCTTTGTTGACATAAATCTTACGATAATGTGAGGCATACCGAAATATCCGAGTCCCCACGAAAGACCTGTTACGATATCCTGCCAGCTTGCGCCGAAAAGGCTTGTTCCGAAAGCACATTCTTTTACTGCATCACCGTCAACATATGTGGGAACTGTTGCAAGAAGACCTGTGTCGAAAATATCAGACGCCGCAAGCACGATCGGCACTGCAAGAAGTGCCACAAGCATCAAAAGTCCCTGGAAAAAGTCTGTCCAGCAAACAGCCTTGTAGCCGCCGAGGAAGGTGTAAATAAGGATGATAACCGCAAAGATCACCATTGCGAGCATGGGATCAAGCTTGGGGAAAAGCTCAGTGAACA
>JAZRTQ010000028.1:0-11677 GCA_045652165.1 Acutalibacteraceae bacterium
TCACAACCTGCAAAGCTTAAAATCCTTTTCAACAGAAAAAGCTTCCGATATGATTGACCTCATAGCAAAATCAGCTGATATGTCGCTTTGTGAAGGTCTTGCATTTTACTATTATTCGGACATTGCTTCCGCTTCAGGCACAGCAACAGATATTGTTATGAACTATATCAAAGAGCGTGACACCTATCTGCTTGATAAGGAGTTTACTGTTTCAAACCACAAAAAAACATCAATAACGGTTGAACAGTCGGTTATAACATTCAGAGGTTCGAGCAGCCCTGCATATGAACTTTTATGTAACGGGCAGAAACTTAAAGTTGCCAAGACGGGCGATTTTTCTGTTGACTGCAACCTCAATCCGGGCAACAATACAATCAAATTTGAACACAAGGGTAAAACATACACATACAATGTAACCTATAAAATCAAGCTTCTTAAATCTGTTTCGCCTCAAAAGGATATAACCGTTCCCGGCGGAATGCAGATTGAAGTTTCAGCGGTTGCTCTTAAAGATGCAACGCTTACAGTTTCGTTCAACGGTAAAACATATAAAATGAGCGAAGCACCCGCTATTGATGGCGACGAAGATAATTCACCCGATACCGAATCCGATTTCACAACCTTCACCGCAACCCTTGAAACTCCCGCAAGCACAACATCTGTTCAGAAGCTCGGAAGCTACAAGGTTTCGGCAAAATATAAAACGCTTTCGGAATCGCTGACGGGTGCGAGCGTTAATGTTTCAGCAAAAGAACTGCCTCCTCCCCCGCCTCCGACAACCTTACCTCCCACCACTCAGACAACCACACAAAAGGTAACTCTTCCATCTGAAATGTCAACAGGTGGCTCGGGTGAAACAGCTGAAAATACATCAAATAATCCTGATGAGAGCACATCTTCAGATACTCCAAGCATTAATCCGTCAGACCTGCTTGAAAGATATTATTACACAAAAGACTACGGTCTCGGCACAGCAAAAATCTGCGAAATAATTGATGACTATGTTGAAACATATCCAGGAAACACAACAAGTACATTCTCTGTTCCCGACTGTTCACCGCTTCTTAAAGGAACGGTTGACTATGTTACCGCAAGTGCGGAATATGACGGAGATACTTATTATATTTTAAGCTCGGGTGTAAAGGTTCCCATTCTTCGTGAAGAAAGGCTTCCCTCGGGAACAGAAGGCAAAATAACCCATCTTAAAACAGTTGATAACGCTTATATTATGCCGTCAAACAGTATAAAGGTTATTTCAAGCAACTGCAATAACGGCAAAACCGTTATAACTCTTGATATGAACCGTTCGGTTGCATTCAATGCAAAGCTTCTCGGTCAGAAATACGGCTTATATAACGGCAGACCCGTAACCGTTTCCGAGCTTAACTGCACGGCAATTGAAATAACTTTCAGCGATACCGTAGCAGCTTCGGGCGACATATCGTTTATGAATTCCGTTTGCAAAAGTGCAAAATGGAGTTCAGACCAAAACAAAAAAACGGTTACACTCACTCTTACCCTTGCTCAGGCAGGAAAATTCTATGGCTTCCATTATGAATATAACAATAACGGAATGCTTGTTATAACACTCAGCCACAAACCCTCATCATTGAGCGGCGCTGTAATTATGCTTGACCCCGGTCACGGAGGAATCGACCCCGGTGCGGCTTGCGCGGTAACATCAACAAGCCTCGGTGCAGAAAAAGATATTAACCTTTCAATTGCAACAAAGGTTAAAGAGCTTCTTGAGGCAGAGGGCGCAACTGTTGTTATGACCCGCTCGTCAGATAAATGGGTCAGCTATACCGAAAGAAATAATGCCGTTCGTGAACGCAACCCCGATATGTTCATATCAATCCATTGCGATTCAAGCTCCACCGCTTCCGCAACAGGAACATCGGCTTATTATTACAGAGCATATTCCCAGCCTCTTTCAAAAGCGGTGCACGAAAGCATTGTTAACGCATATAAGAATGAAATATATAAAGATAACACCTCCGTCAAGATAGACAGAGGCTCAAATTTCTATGCATTCAGAGTTGCCAGAGTTGAAGAATGCCCCGCAATTCTTATTGAATACGGCTTTGTTTCAAACACCGAAGAATGTCAGGTTCTGCAAACTGCAAAGAACAGAGATATTCTTGCAAAAGCAACGGTTGACGGAATCAAAAACTATCTTAGCGCAAACTGATTTTGGTTTTTGATTCAACACGGGTTTCAATAAATGAGCTGAGCCAGAAAGCGGGAATGCTCACCAAAAACCAGACCGCTGAAAACTGCGGGCAAATCTGACCCATAACATTAAACGGTTTATCCGAATAATCCCATACATTCCACCCTGCGGCAACATTAACAAGCATACCTATGCCAAACTCTATGCTTGTTATAATAACCATTCCGAGCAGGCATCTTATTATAATCGGAATATTGCGGCTTTGGTTAATAAGAGTAAAGAGAACAAGAACCGTTCCGCCCGCCAGAGCCATTGACCAATGGGTGTAGCCTCTGAAAATAACCTCGGCAAGACCGTATCCTATTGCTCCAACGGCAAAACTCATAAAATATTTTTTCATTATTATCACCTTAAAATATAATTGGCAAAAGAGGTGTTTTTATGCGGCAGATGACCGCCTTGGTAAAACCTGCATCTTCATTATGCAATCTCAAATGCAGTTATTGCTTTTATTGCGATGAAGCTGAAAACAGAACAAAAAACTCAAATTCGGTTATGACGGCTGAAACTGCCGAAAAGCTTATCCGCGAAATTTTTGATTTCTGCGGAGATAATTCAAATATTCATTATATGTTTCAGGGCGGCGAACCTTTAATTGCAGGCTTGGAATTTTTTGAAAACTTTATTCAGACTGTTGAAACCCTTAAAACGGAAGGCACCGTTGTTAACTATTCATTACAGACAAACGGCACTCTTATTGATGAAAAATTCTGCGAATTTTTCAAAAAGCATAATTTTCTTATCGGAGTTTCGATTGACGGCGATGAACCTATTCACAACTCTTTTCGTTCGGAATCTTTTGAAAAAGCAATGAACGGTGTTGAACTTCTTAAAAAGCACGGTGTTGATTTTAATATTCTTTCCGTAATAACCGCAAAAACAGATGCAGCAAAGCTTTTTGATTTTTACAAAAAGAATGATTTCAGAAATGTTCAGCCCATATATTGTCTTGACCCGCTTGACGGAGCAAAAAGCGATTTCAGCCTTGATGCCAAAGGTCTTGCAAGGTTTAAAAAGCGTTTGTTCAATCTTTGGTTCAAAGAGATTTCGGCAGGCAGACATTTTTACATAAGAGATTTTGATAATCTGCTTTCAATGATAACCAGAGGATATGCAGAGCAATGCGGCGCAAGCGGCAGATGCAATGCCCAGCTTGTTGTTGAAGCCGACGGCACCTGCTATCCCTGTGATTTTTATTGCATTGATAAATTTGAATGCCCCAACATAAACAATTCAACAATTAACGATATACTTAACAGCGGCGGACTTCGAAGCTTTATGGAATATGATGAAGAAAAAAATAAGCTTTGTCCCACCTGCCCCGTTCAGAAGATATGCGGCGGAGGCTGTAAACGCTACAGAAGCCTTTACAATCAGCTTTCAGGCTATTGTCCGATGATGGATTTTATTCTCCATGTGCTTGATAAACTTCGTGAAATAAGATAGGGAGTAAAAAAATGAACAGACCTAATATTATATTTTATTTTTCAGACCAGCAAAGAGCGGATTCCGCAGGATGTTACGGACAGAAACTGCCCGTAACCCCAAATCTTGATGCAATTGCAAAAGAGGGAACTCTTTTTGAAAATGCATTTTCCTGCCAGCCCGTTTGCGGACCTATGAGAGCCTGCCTTCAAAGCGGCGTTTATGCAACACAGAATGGCTGCTACAGAAATGATATTGCCCTGCCTCTTGATTGCAAAACAATTGCTCATTATCTCAAAGATGCGGGCTATGACACTTCATATATAGGCAAATGGCACCTTGCCTCGGATAAAGAGCATAACCTTAAAACAAAGCCTACCCCCAAGGAGCGCCGTGGCGGATATGATTATTGGAGAGCTTCCGATGTTCTTGAATTCACTTCTCACGGCTATAACGGCTATGTCTATGACGAAAACTGCAACAAGCTCAATTTCAAGGGCTACAGAGCAGACAGAATCAATGATTATGCCGTTGAATATATAAAAGAGCAAAAGCACGATAAACCGTTCTTTATGTTTATTTCGCAGCTTGAGCCTCACCATCAGAATGACAGATTCAGGTTTGAAGCTCCGAAAGGTGCAAAAAAGAATTTTATAAACTATGAGCTTCCCGGTGACCTCGAAGGCACACTCGGCGATTGGAGAATGCAATATTCATCCTATCTCGCCTGCTGCAACAGAGTTGACTATAACTTCGGAAAGCTTATTGAAGCTCTTAAAGAAGAAGGCTTATATGATAATACAATTATTATATATACCTCCGACCACGGCTGCCATTTCAGAACAAGAAATGCCGAATATAAGCGTTCGTGCCACGAAGCAAGCATAAAGGTTCCTCTCGTTATAACGGGCGGCGGCTTTACGGGCGGCGGCAGAGTGAAAGATCTTGTTTCGCTCATCGATTTGCCCGCAACCGTTCTTGACCTTGCCGGTGTTGAGATTCCCTCTCATTTTATGGGTAAGAGCCTTGCAGATAAAAAAGGGCACGAAAGCGTTTTTGTTCAGATTTCCGAAAGTCAGATCGGCAGAGCTGTAAGAACTTCAAAATGGAAATACAGCGTTACCTCGCCAAATAAAGACCGCGCTTTTTCAAGCATCTATACAGAAGATTTCCTCTATGATTTAGAGGCTGACCCGTTTGAAAAGAATAATCTTATCTGCAAACCCGAATATAAAGAAATCAGAGAAAGCCTTAAAAACATACTTATTTCGCATATGAAGAATGCGGAAGAGCCTGATTTTGAGATAACCGAAAAGAGCGAATAAAAAATGAAAATAACAAATGAAATAAAAAGAAGATTGCTTGGTCCGGACGGCTCACTTACCGAGCCCGGTTGGGCAACGAAGCTTATTTTTGAATACAGCCCCTTTGATGTTAAGGCAAACAAAATGCGCATCAAGGAATGGGATTATTATGTTATTGCCGATGAAAACGGTGCATTCAGCACGGTAATTGCAGATAACCGCTATATGGGACTTGCTAACGCTTCGTATTATGATTTCAAAGAACAGAAAAAATATGATTTCATAACTCCCCTGATTATGCCTAAAGGCAAGCTCAATATGCCCACCGACAGCTCAACGGGCGATATTTATTATAAAGACCGTTACTGCAGCCTTGCATATATTCACGAAAAGGATGGCAGACGGCTGATTGGTAAATATCAGAAATGCTCCATACACGATGAAATGGAGTTTGATATTTTCCTTGAAAAAAATCCCGATGACACAATGGTTATCGCAACCCCCTGGGATGAGGACAAAACTGCCTTTTACTACAACCAGAAAATCAACTGTATGCCCGCAAAAGGATATCTGAAATTCGGCGGCAGAACAATAGAATTCTCTCCCGAAAAGCATTTTGCAACCCTTGACTGGGGCAGAGGCGTCTGGACATATGACAACACCTGGTATTGGGGCACAGGAAACGGCTTTATCAATAACAAGCGTTTCGGTTATAACATCGGCTACGGCTTCGGCAACACTTCTGCTGCAAGCGAAAATATGATATTCTATGACGGAAAATGCCATAAATTTGACAAAATTGAATTCGTTATTCCCGAGGATGATACAAAGAAGCCCTGGAAATTCATAAGCTCTGACGGCCGATTTGATATGAATTTTATTCCCGTTTTTGAAACCATAACCGATATGGGAATTCTTTTTATAAGACAGAATGCAAATAAAGTTTTCGGCAAGCTTACGGGCAAAGCCATTCTCGATGACGGAACAGCACTTGAAATAAAAGATATGATTGCATTTGCCGAAAGAGTAAGAAACAGATATTAAAAAAAGACCTCTGATGAAATTTCATCAGAGGTCTTGCTTTTTAATTATTTATCTGCCTGAAGTTGCGGTTGTTTTGAGTGTAACGTCGTGATAGCCGCCCTCAACAATACTTGTTGCAGAAACAACGGTAAGTTTTGCATTCTTCTGAAGGTCAGGAATGTTAGTTACACCGCAGTTGCACATTGTTGACTTAACCTTATAAAGGCTCTTTGCAACGTTATCGCTGAGAGGACCTGCATAGGTTACATATGAATCAACGCCCTCTTCAAAGCTGAGCTTTGATTTGCCGCCAAGGTCATATCTCTGCCAGTTTCTTGCTCTGTTGGAGCCTTCACCCCAATATTCCTTAACATATGCGCCGTTAATCATAAGCTTATTTGTGGGGCTTTCATCAAACCTTGCAAAGTATCTGCCGAGCATCATAAAGTCAGCACCCATTGCAAGAGCAAGAGTCATATGGTAATCGTGAACAATACCGCCGTCTGAGCAGATGGGAACATAGATGCCTGTTTCTGCAAAATATTCATCTCTAGCAGCTGCAACTTCGATAAGAGCTGTTGCCTGGCCTCTGCCGATGCCCTTTGTTTCTCTTGTGATACAGATTGAACCGCCGCCGATACCAACTTTAATAAAGTCTGCACCTGCTTTTGCAAGGAACATAAATCCGTCACGGTCAACAACATTACCTGCGCCAACCTTAACCTTATCGCCATACTTTTCGCGGATAAATGCAAGAGTCTGTTCCTGCCATACTGTATAGCCTTCTGATGAGTCGATACAAAGAACGTCTGCACCTGCCTCAACAAGTGCGGGAACTCTCTTTTCATAGTCAAGAGTGTTGATACCTGCACCAACAATGTAACTCTTGTTTGCATCAAGAAGCTCCTGGGGATTTTCTTTATGCTGTGAATAGTCTTTACGGAAAACAAAATAAAGAAGCTTTCCGTCTTTATCAATAATGGGAAGTGAATTGAGTTTGTTTTCCCAGATAATATCATTTGCTGCCTTAAGAGTTGTTGTTTCGGGAGCAGTGATAAGTTTTGCAAAGGGAGTCATAAATTCCGAAACAGGTGTTGCAACGTCCATTCTGCTTACTCTGTAATCTCTGCTTGTTATAACACCGAGAAGCTTTCCGTTAGGTGTGCCGTCATCGGTAACTGCCATTGTGCTGTGGCCTGTTTCTTCAAAAAGAGCAAGAACTTCAGCAAGGGTTGAATCGGGCTTAAGATTTGAATCGCTTACAACAAAGCCTGCTTTGTAGCTCTTTACTCTGGCAACCATAGCAGCTTCGTCTTCGATGCTCTGTGAACCGTAGATAAAGGAAACGCCGCCTTCTTTTGCAAGAGCAATTGCCATTGTATCATTTGATACTGACTGCATAATAGCGGATACCATAGGGATATTAAGGCTGAGGGGGCATTCTTCTTCGCCTTTTTTGAATTTTACGAGCGGAGTCTTAAGCGACACATTGGCGGGAATACATTCTCTGGATGTATATCCGGGAATGAGAAGATATTCGCTGAAAGTTCTTGAGGGCTCCTGACAATAAATAGCCATTTTGTTTTCTCTCCTTTTTAATAATATTCACCGCCGGAAACGGCAGAATTGTTAATAAAATAAATTTTAATTATCTGCAAAAATTGACAACATAATTATCAATGCAGCTTTTTATGATTTCAACTGCTTTTTCTCTGTTCTGAACCTCATCAACAACAGTTTCTTTTTCTTCAAGAGATTTATAAACCGAGAAAAAGTGCCTCATTTCATCAAAGATATGAGGAGGAAGCTCCGAAATATCCTTATAGTGATTATATGTCGGATCGTTGAACGGAATTGATATTATCTTTTCATCAAATTTTCCGCTGTCTTTCATTGTTATTACACCGATAGGATAGCAACGCACCAGGGTCATGGGATCAATTTCCTCGCTGCATAAAACCACAACATCAAGCGGATCTTCATCATCGCCGTATGTGCGGGGAATAAAACCGTAGTTTGCGGGATAATGAGTTGATGTATAAAGAATTCTGTCAAGCATCATAAAGCCTGTTTCTTTATCAAGCTCATATTTTCTTTTGCTGCCCTTTGAGATTTCAATAACAGCAATAAAATCCTCCGGTGTTATCCTTTTGGGATTTATATCGTGCCAGATGTTTCCCATAATTTTCGCCTCATTTTATATAAGTTGTAAATTTAAAATTCACACCGTTATGCTCAAGCATTTCCCCATCCTGCGAAAGAACCCATTCTTTATTTTCATCAAGATTCGGGAAAAACTTATCTGCTTCTTTTGCAGTTTCAACCTTTGTTACATAAGCTGTGTTGCAATAAGGCAAAAGCTGTTCATAAACCGATTCACCGCCTATAACATAAACGGTATTCGTGTCATATCTTTCAAGCTGAATAAAAAGCTCATCAAGAGAGTGACAAGCGATAACATCGGCTGCACCCCAGCTTTTATCTGTTGTTAAAACTATATTAACTCTGTTAGGCAAAGCTTTTTGCCCGGGAAAAGAAAGAAAAGTTGATTTTCCCATAACAACAACATTGCCGGTTGTTTTTTCTTTAAAAAATTTCATATCGGGAGAAAGATGATTAAGAAGATCGTTTCCTTTTCCTATTCCCCAATTCTTATCAACATTAACTATTGCTTTCATTTTATCCTCTGTTTATACAGCAACGGGAATTTTAGCGGTAAATTCATGGAATTTATAATTTTCAACCGTAAAGCTGTCTTTAGTAAATTTATAAAAATCGTTTATACTCTTATCAAGAGTTACCGTCGGAGCATCAAAAGGAGTTTTTTCAATAAGCTCCTTAACAATGGGAACGTGACGGTCATAAATATGAGCATCGGCAATAACGTGAACAAATTCACCGGGCTCAAATCCGCTCACCTGAGCAAGCATACAGGTTAATGCTGCATACTGGGCAACATTCCAGATGTTTGCCGCAAGCATATCCTGCGAACGCTGGTTAAGAATAGCGTTGAGCTTATTGCCCGAAACATTGAACGTCATGCTGTATGCGCAAGGATGAAGAGCCATTTCGCTCAGATCCTGATGAACATAAATATTGGTTAAAATTCTTCTGCTCTGAGGATTATGCTTGAGGTCATAAAGAACTCTGTCAACCTGATCCATATCCCCTTCTTTATAATGATGCTTAACACCGAGCTGATAACCGTATGCTTTACCTATGCTGCCGTTTTCATCAGCCCAGGCATCCCAGACATGGCTGCCCAAATCATTGATATTGTTTGATTTTTTCTGCCATATCCAAAGCATTTCGTCAACAGCACTCTTAAGAAATGTTTTTCTTAAAGTGAGCATCGGAAACTCCTTGCTCAGATCATAGCGGTTAACAACGCCAAACTTTTTTATAGTGTGGGCGGGAGTACCGTCTTCCCATCTGGGGCGAACATCCAGATCTGTGTCCCAAACGCCGTTTTCAAGAATATCCTTGCAGGTTTCAATAAAAACCTTATCTGCATAACTCACGGTTTATCCCTCCAGATTTTTAATATAATCGGAAATACCCTGCTCAAAATTAACTCCGAGTCTTGTATCGGTGCCTGCTTCAAATGTGCGTCTTACCGCTCCGCAAGTAAAATCAAGGGCAATTTCCGTGCTTTTGAAAATATCTTTTCCGTTCAGATAAGCTCCGAGCAATGCCGAAGCAAAAATATCGCCCGTGCCGTAATATGTTCCGCTGTATCTTTCGGAATCGCATCTAAAAAATTCTTCTTTGCTTTTATCATAAGCAAAGCAGCTTATTTTGTTTTCTTCGGTGTGAACACCTGTTAAAACAACCATTGACGGGCCGAGTGCCGAAAGCTTTAAAAGTAAACTATTTATATATTCAACGCTGTACGGCGGTTCAATATATTCCTCTCCGAGCAGAAAAACGGCTTCTGTAATATTCGGAACAATTATATCAGCCTTTTTGCAAAGCTTTTTCATTTCCTTTGCAAACTCTTTATTAAATGTTGTATACATAAGACCGCTGTCTGCCATTGCAGGGTCAACAAGGATTACCGTTTCGGTATTTTTGAATTTATCAATAAAATCGCATACGATGTCAACCTGCTTTACCGAGCCTAAAAATCCGCTGTAAATACCGTCAAACTCAACATCAAGAGATTTCCAATGATTATAAAAAGGAACAAGGTCCTCTGTTAAATCCCTGTAGGTAAATCCTTTCATATCGCCCGTGTGGGTTGAAAGCACTGCGGTTGGCATAACAGCCGCTTCTATACCCGCCGCCGAGATAACGGGGATTGCAGCAGTAAGGGAGCATTTGCCTATGCCGGATATATCATGTATTGCAGCAACACGCTTCTGCCTGCTCAACTTCATCAGCCTTTCGGGTATAATTTTATATATTATACTCTTGATTTTTAGTTTTTTCAACACTCAAATGTATTTTTGTTAAAAATATACCCTAAAAATTTTTCAAGGAATATTTTTTTGTTAATACCTATAAAAAAGGCTTTACAGTTAATCCAAAAAGTGCTATTATGAATTAATCAAGTCACCCTATCGGTGGCAAAAAGCAAGGAGAAATCTATTATGAAAAAATTCAGCGCAAAAATTGTCAGCATACTTCTTGTGTTTTCACTTCTTGTAGGAGGTGCATCATCAATGGGCGCATCTGCTGCTGCAGATTTCGGAAAAACACTTGAGAATGTAGGACTCGGCATTGTTGAAGTTATCTTCACATCACTTGTTGGTGCAATTAATGCAATTGTTCCCGACAGTAAAGATTTTGTTAAAGTTAAAGACAGAGTTGTTGAAAACTTCTATGAAGGCACAGAAACCTGGGAAGAAGAAGCAAAAGCTGATGCTCAGTGGAGCCTCGGTCACGCAAAGGCATCTCTTATCCCCGATGAACTCAGAGAAGCTGTTGAAAAAGGCGAAAAATCAGGCTACTATCTCGGCGGTTTCATCGATCCCAACAACGGTATGGTTAACGAGATCGAAGAAATCATTGATGATATGCAGGTAAGAGTTATCGCTCTTGAAGACGGTTCAGACAGAGGCGTTGCAGTTTTTGCAAACATCGACTGCATCGGTTTTTCAAACGGTGACATCAAAGAAATCCGCGCTGCTCTTGTTGAACTTATGCCCAACGTTAAATTCAACAGCATCAACGTTTCATCAACACATACTCACAGCTGTATCGACACCCAGGGTCTTTGGACCAACCTTTTCCCCAAGCTCTTCAAAAACCTTGCTCTTTCATATGTTCCCTTCGCTGAAAAGGAAAGAGGCGCAAATGCTGATTTTATGGAGTTTGCATACAAAACCGTTGCAAACGCAATGAAGGAAGCTGTTGAAAGCATGACTCCCGGTACCCTTACATATGCAGTTAAGGAAATCGGCGATGAAGAAAACTCATACTTCAACAACAAGAACAGATCACAGTCAACATCACTCATTAAAGATCTTGCAAGATTTGTTTTCACTCCCGATGATGCAAGCATCAAACCCACAATGATCGTTAACATTGCTGCTCACCCCGACGTTGCAGGTCTTCCTGTTGACGAAATCGATAACGGCAGAGACCTTTCAGGCGACTATGTTTACTATCTTGGTGAAAAGATTGAAGAAAAAGGTTATAACTTTATGTTCTTCAACGGCGCTATCGCTGGCATATATGAAGGCAGAGG
>JAZRTQ010000029.1:0-19705 GCA_045652165.1 Acutalibacteraceae bacterium
TTTATTTATTCTTCTTTGCTTTCTTTTCAGCAAGTCTGCGTTCTTTGTCAAGCTTCTTTTCAAGAGCTTCTTTTTCTGCCTTTTCTTTTGCAATGCGTTCTTCTTCTGCAACTGCGGCAACCGCATTGTCATAAAGGGCCTCGATTTCAGCAAACTTTTCAAAATCTTCTTTCTGCTGAAGAAGCTTCTGTGCCTGAGCATAAGGCTTGATTGCATTGGTGTATTTCTGGCTTTCTCTTCTTGCCTGCTTGATTTCGCCTTTGATTGAATATGACTCATTGTTGAGTGCTTTGATTTGAGCCTTAAGCTCTGCAACAAGTTCTTTGTTGCCTGATTTTTTAGCATCATCAAGCTTTGAATATGCAACCTTTTTGGCTTCGTCATTAGCATCTTCTTTTGCAAAAAGAGCATCAAAAATATCAGAATCAAATTCAGGCATTGAACTGTTGTAATCGTTAACAACAATCTTCTTGCTGTTGAGCATCTGCTTTGCGTATGTGATGCAGTATTTTCTGATTTCTTTTTCTTCTTCTGTGTTTTTGGGCATTGCTTTTGCTTCTGCAAGCATTGAAGCATCTGCCGCAAGAATGGCATTTATGCCGCCGTTAACGGTTTCTGCGGCGTGTTCAAGCTTGAATTTAAATTCGTTGGATTCAAACTTTTTGTATTCAGCCATAACCATTTTGGAAATATCGATAAGTTCATTCTCTTTGAGTGCTTCGCGGTAAGCCTTTTTATCAGATTTTTTATCTGCAACAACGTGTTCTCTGTTGCAGTTTTCCGTAGCTGTGCGAAGAATTTCAACGCCTTCAACAAGGTCTTTATCTTTAAGCGCATTGTTTCCGAAATCTTCAAACATTGCTCTCACTTTGAGGATGCTTACCATTGCTCTCTGCTTGAGTTCTGTAAGGTCATAGAAGAAATAGGGGATAACATTCATTATTGCGCCTATGACCGAAAGAATTATAAGCAGGTTGATGAGGGAATAAAGAGTATCGGGGTCGAATTTAAGAATATCAAAAGCATTTTCGTATCCGTTGTTGTCGTTAATTCCGTATCTGTCGAAGATAAGGGGGATGACCGTGCCGGTGAGCATTGTGATGAAGCTGGTAATAAGACCGATTGCGCTGAACATACCGTCGATTCTTTCACCTGAAATATACTGCTGATAATCGCGGATGTCTGCGTTGATTGCGGGAGTAAGAATATGTGAGAATGAACCCATAACGGCATTAACCCATAAACAGATAAGAACAAGCCATATTGATCTTACGCCAACCGAAGGATACATAAGGGCAATGAAAAGAATATTAAATAAGTTGGTAACAATAAGAACTGCTTTTTTACCCCAACGGCGGATGCAGAAGGGAGCGGCAAGCATACCCCAGAGAGATGCGTTACCGTAAACAATCTGAATGATGGAATACTGTCCGTCTGTGCAAAGATGAGCATAGTTATAAAGCCAGCCGAGAATATATCCCTGTGCGCTTTCAAGGAAACCTATCCAGCCTGCAAGCGAGATAATCCAGAAATATTTATTCTTTGCAACAGCTTTGATTGCATCGAAAAATCCAATCTGCGCAACGTGAGTTTTTGCCTGAACGATTTTTTCTTTGGTGTTAGCAAAAACAATAATGCTGAGTGCAACACCGATAACAGAAACGATGGGGAAAAGAAGCTGATAAATTCTTATATCATACATATCGTTTGTATGAAGAATCTTAACCATAAGAGGAAGCAGGGGATTAAGAACTGTGGGTGCAAATGAATATGTAATTGATTTTATGGAGGTAACGTCCGCTCTTTCCTGCGTGTTGGGCGAAAGCAGGAAAATCAGGTTTTCATAGGACTCCTCAAAGAAATAGAAAACAAAATTAAGACCGAGGCTGTATATAGTTGCAAATAAATATGCCGCAATCTTTGACATTTCATGGTACGGTGTAAATATAATCGCCATACTGAGAAGAACTGTTGGAATACCCATTCCGAGAATCCAGGGACGGTATTTACCGGACTTCAAGCGAAGATTGTCAATAAGATGAGCCTTGAGCGCGGTCAGAGGAATACCTGCAAGAACGCAGATATAATAAATGATAAGCATATGTGCAGGAGGAATACCCGTTGCGTTTGAAAAAACAACGTTGGTTCCGCCAACCATAAGAGTTGTTGCCATATACTTTATGCAGTATATACCGATTCCGCCGAAGCTGTATGCTCCGATTTCTTTAAAAGGCATGTATCGGCCTTTTAAAGGTGCATTCCAATATACCGAAATATCGGAAAGCAAGTCTTTGGCTTTGTTGATTAAAGTCATTTTGTTACCTCTCTGTTCATTAAAAATCTGCCGAACCCGTTGTTCTGGGGAAGGGGAGAACATCTCTTATATTCGAAACGCCCGTTAAATACATAACGAGTCTTTCAAAACCAAGTCCGAAACCGCTGTGCTTAACGCCACCGTAACGGCGAAGGTCAAGATACCAGCTGTAATCTTCAGGGTCAAGACCAAGCTCTTTGATTCTTGATTCAAGAAGGTCAAGGCGCTCTTCACGCTGGCTGCCGCCAATGATTTCGCCTATTCCCATAACAAGGCAATCGCAAGCCGCAACGGTTTTACCGTCATCATTAAGTCGCATATAAAAAGCCTTGATTTCCTTGGGGTAATCCGTAACAAAAACGGGTTTTTTGAATATCTTTTCCGTAAGATAACGCTCGTGCTCTGTCTGAAGGTCACAGCCCCAGCTTACTTTATATTCAAATTCATCATTATGCTCTTCAAGCATTTTAATTGCATCGGTATAGGTTACTCTGCCGAAATCCGAGCCTGCAACTGCGGTAAGGCGTTCAACAAGCTCTTTGTCAATGAACTTATTAAGAAATTCAATTTCTTGCTTGCAGTTATCAAGAACATAATTGATAACATATTTAATCATCGCTTCCGCAACATACATATTGTCGCTGAGCTCTGCAAAAGCCATTTCGGGCTCAATCATCCAGAATTCGGCAGCGTGACGCTGTGTATAGGATTTTTCTGCGCGGAATGTTGGGCCGAAAGTGTAAACCTTACCGAAAGCAAGAGCCATTGTTTCAGCCTGAAGCTGACCCGAAACGGTGAGATATGCGGGCTTCTGGAAGAAATCTTCGCCGTAATCAATATCTCCGTCTTCGGTTTTGGGAATATCATTGAGGTCAAGAGTTGTTACCTTGAACATTTCGCCTGCGCCTTCACAGTCGCTGCAGGAGATGAGGGGTGTGTGTGCATAAACAAATCCTTGGTCAATAAAGAATTTGTGGATTGCATAAGCGGCAACCGAGCGAACTCTGAAAACTGCGTTAAAAAGGTTTGTACGCGGTCTGAGGTGAGCTATTGTTCTGAGGAATTCAACCGAATGCCTTTTTTTCTGAAGGGGATAATCGGGGGTTGAAGTTGCTTCAACGGAAATTTCGTCAGCATTGATTTCAAAGGGCTGGTTTGCTTGGGGGGTAAGAATGAGTTTGCCTGTTACCTTAATTGCCGAGCCAACATTAAGCTTTGCAATTTCACGGTAATTCTCAAGCTTTTCTGACTCAAAAACAACCTGAACGCCCTTGAAACAGCTTCCGTCATTAATTTCAATAAATCCTATGGCTTTTGAATCCCTGAGCGTTTTTATCCAGCCGCAAACCGTAACGGGTTTGTCCGAATAATCCGCAGCGGATTCAAAAAGCTTTTTAATCTCAATTCTGTCCATGAAAATTCCTCTCTGTATTTAACTGCAACTGAAATATTATAACAGATATGCCGACACATAACAAGTATTATATGGTTATTCTGTTAATGTTTTTGTTGAGTGTTTCCGTGCTGATTCCGTCAACAAGCATTATTTCTTCAACAGTGCGGAAATCTCCGTTTTCTTCACGGAATTTTATAATTGCCGCCGCTTTCGTTTCTCCAATCTCTTCAAGTGTGCAAAGCTCTTCAAGAGAAGCTGTGTTGATGTTTACTTTTCCTGTTTGGTCGGGTTTGGTTTCTTCAGGGAAAAACGAAGAGGTTATTATTTCAACGGCTTCGGGTTTTCCGTATTTCGGAGAATCAAACACTTCATAAATTAAAAAGAAACAGGAAATTATCAAAGCGACAAAAACAAGAATAAGTTCGTGCTTTTTTTCGCTCATATCTTAAAAGTTTGTTCCGTTCCAGCCCCAATGGCTTGATTCTTCATATTTAACATATATATTCTGCAAAGGAATATCAAGCTCTTCGTTTATGATTTCGCATATTGCGCCGGTCAGTCTGTTGTATGCGGCATCGGAAGCGGAACCGAAAATGCTAACTTCGATATATGCGTATTCTTCGCTGCAATCTCCTTTGAAATACATTTTCATATTATCTTCAAAAGAGAGCATAAGCCAGCTTTCGCTCTTTCCGGGAATAAGCGCAATTGCCTGACCGAACTTTGTTTTTATTGAGTCGCGCACATCTGAAGAGATTTCTTTGCTGACAGTTGTTTTAATATAAGGCATATTCAAAACCTCCGAATCAGTTTATTCTTAAATAATTTCTTGCTTCAACAACGGTACCCATAACGGAATAATCGTTGTTTGTATAGTTAACATAAATTATTGCGCCTGTATCATATTCCGTGCAGAATATTCCGTCAACAACCTCATAGTGATCTGTCATTCTTGCATCACGCAAATCGTTGAGAACTTCATTTGCACCGGTGTAGAATTCAGCGGCAATATTAATTGTGTTATCATAATAATACGGATCATCTGCAGAATTATTAACCTGTGGCTCATAATTCCACTCAAAATGAGGACAAGCACCGTATTCAATGCTTCTGAGAAGAGCTTCTTCAATGTTTTTATCAGTATTAATAGGTTCTCCCGAATAATCAACAATTCCGTGAAGAATAAGTTCAACAAAAGGAACAGGGCAGTACGCACCGCTTTGTGCGGCGGTTGCCTTTAGCGGGAGGTTGATAACCGAATCAATGTTTTTGAGAATATAAAAGTTTCCGTTAACCGCCATTGTTGAATGACCTGTTGAGAGGGGAACAATAGCTTTTTGAATAGCATCAGCAGCTTCATCTCTGAGTAATCCGCCCTGAGAAAAATCCGAATAGAGAATGCTTCCTGCATCGTTGAATGAAAATCCGGAGAATCCGTAGTATCTTGTGTCTGCAAGAACAGCTGAAATAACCTTTGAAAGCTTGCTGAGCTTTCTGACTTCGCGGCTTTTTGCCACATCTCCGAGATATTCGGTAAGGTTATTTTCGGGAATATATGAAGTGTGTTCTTTTTTGAGGCTGGATGCACCGTTACCCGAAAAACCTTCTGCATCGGAAAGAAGATTAACATCAAGGAAAAGGCTCATTTTCTGCGCTGAAATATAGCTGTAAAGTTCGGATAAACTGTCTGAACCGCCAAGTCTTGAAAGAAGAGAGGAATTTTCAATAGCTTCAGAATCGGTTGCACCGCTGAAAATTCCTGTATATCGCACGCTGATGTTGTTTATACCCTTATTTTTCATTCTTATGAGCATATCATTAGCCTGCTCAAAGGTGGTGAGTGTATGGGTATATCTGACGGGGCCGAAAGACTTTTTAACAGCGCCCGTAAGAGTGAGCGATAAGGGCAAATAATCGCTAGGCTCAACCTTACCGGTTGAAAGAACAGAATTTCTGATAAGCTGTTCTCTGCAAGCGGATGCAAGTCCTGCATAGGTTGCGTTTATGCCTGAAAGGAAACGGTAGCAAAGAGAAATTTCTGCATTATGCGAGGATTTTGAAATATAAATTATTTCATCTTCGTAGATGACAGGGGTTATATTGAAACTGGGATATACTCTGTTGTATTCGCCTGCACTTTTTGCTTTCTGAGCATGAATTGATGCAATGGCATCGCCTTGCTGAATAAGCGAAACAAAAGCAATATCTTCGTGCTTTATTCCGAAAGCAGGAACAATGGCGGGATTTGCAGAGCTGTCGTTTACGGAAATATCATTGCCGTAAACATCAAACGAAAGGTTTTCAAAAGATTCATCATAAATTGCGGTTTTGATTATAGCACCGCTTCCGTCAGGAACAAGAATAAAATCTTCTTCCGCAGAGATAGAATAAGAGCCGAAATAATTAAGAAGCTCAATATTTTCAATGAATGCATCCGGATTATTTGTTAAATTTTTATGTGTCATCGAAACAATAACACTTCCGTCTTCAAGGGTGACATTAAGTGTAAGATTAAAGCCGATGTCATTTTTATCATAAGATTCTTTTAAAGCTGTTTTTTCATCGGGGAAAATATCGTAGCTGAAAACTGCACCGTTATCGGTCAGTTTGTAAGATGCTTTATTATAGGCAAGAGAGTTATCCTGTGTGTTAAGATAATATATATCGGTACCGCCCGAAATTTTAAGAGATGCAATGCTTGCTTCTGTTTGCTTTTTTTCGTTACCGCTGACTTCGCTCAATAAAGGCAATGCACTCCAGATCTGACCGCTGACCGTTTCGGTAATGCAGAAAGAATTTGATTTCTTATCAATGTGCATTTCTATAAGACCCGAAGAAGCAACTTTTTCATCAAAAGAATCGGCACTGTCTGCATAATGAATGGAATAATCTGCGTTAAGATTTGTTATTGTGTTTCTGCTGGAAACTGATTTGATTGTACGCACACCGGATTCTTCGCTTTTTGAACACGAGCAGAATGCCGTGCAGAGCGTAGCCGCACAGATTACAATGCATATTATTTTTGAAAATGCAGATTTAATCTTTATTGTCATAATAGCTTGAATCCTTTGAAACTTCAAATCTGAAAACAACGCCGTTTTCCGTGTTTGCGACGCCATAGTTGCATTTGTGGCTGTCCATTATACTTTTAACAATTGAAAGACCGAGACCGAAACGGTTTTCGCTTCTTCCGTGAGCTTTGTCTGCTCTGTAAAAGCTATCCCAGAGTTCAGGGAGATCTTGGTCTGAGATGTTGCTGCCTGTGTTGAAAACTGTTATTTCGAGGGTATCACCTAAATCTCTGTTTCCGATAACGATCTGTCTTTCTTTAGTGCAGTGTGAAACAGCGTTGGTAATATAATTTTTAAGAACGATTTCAATTTTATCTTCCTGTGCATAGCACATAAGCGAAGAAGGAATGTTGTTTATAACTGTTATGCCGTTTCTTTCAAATTGAAGAGAAAGATGGCTGAGGAGTGAGGCTGTTTTTTCTCCTAAATCAAAATATGCGGGTTCAAAACTCTGTGTCTGGCTTTCAAGCTTTGAAATTTCAAGAAGTTCAACAACAAGAGCATTCATCTTTTGGCTTTCGTCGTTTATAATCTGACAGTATTCCTTAATAACCTCGGGGTCATTGCTTATTCCTTCGCATAAACCTTCGGCATAACCTGAAATAATTGCAATAGGAGTTTTGAGTTCGTGAGAAACATTGCTGATAAATGATTTTCTGGCATTATCAAGAGCGTGCCTTCTTTCAATATCTCTCTCAAGCTGCTCGTTTTTATCTTTGAGATCAACAAGAGTGGCATTAAGGGTGGTTGAAAGAATGTTGATGCTCTTGCCAAGTTCACCGATTTCGTCTTTTCCGTAGTTTCCGCATCTTTCTTTGAAATCAAGAGCGGCCATCTTTTTTGTAACATCATTCATTTCAACAAGCGGTTTGGTGAATTTCGAAACCGCAATATATATAATCAAAGAAAGAATGATAATAAAGATTATACTTACAACGGAGAAAACTCTGCCCGCAACATCAGCGGTTGCCGCAACATCGGCAAGTTCGGAATATATATAAACAATTTCACCTGATATAAGTTCTTGGTTATATACGAAATATTCAACACTTGTTCCGATTTTTTTGCGTATCTCAAAATTTAGATGGTCATCAATATATTTATCATAATTATTTGATTTTTCTGTCTGAGAATAGGTGCTTTTATAATTAGTTGAAGAGGGGAAATGCTCACTGCTTTGAGCTGAAGATCCTTTTGCTGATGTGTAAATAAGAAGATCGTTTGAGCTTAAAATTTCAAATGATACGTTGTTATTGACTGCAATTGAGTGAAGGTCAAAATAATATGTTACGGAGTTTGGTGAACACAAAGCAATGTCATTGGCAATATCAATAAGATTATTGTAAGTCTGATGAGAAAAAACTCTGAAAAGAATAGGTGTGCTGAAAACACCTATCATAATCAAAAAGAGAAGAAGAGCCGACATTATAATTGCAAAGAGTTTTGCTTTTATGCGGCTGAATCTGATTTTTGATAAATCCTTTTTCAAAATTTCTTACACCTCTATTTTATATCCTACTCCATACACGGTTTTAAGATGTTTTTCACCCCAGCTGCCGAGCTTTGTTCTGAGTCTTGCAACGTGGGAGTCAACCGTTCTCGGGTCACCTGCAAAATCAATTCCCCAAATATCATCAAGAAGCTGTTCTCGGGAATATATTCTTCCGGGTGTTGAAGTCAGTTTTAAAAGAATATTATATTCTTTAATTGTGAGTTCAACAACAAATGAATCAATGCTCACGGAGTGGGCAGGTATATCAATGACGAGATTATCTATCTTAATTGTTTCGGGGTTTGAATCGGCAACAGAACTGTTGCTTCTTTTCATTAATGCTTCAACTCTTTTAACAAGAACTGTGGGGCTGAAAGGCTTTGTAACGAAATCATCGGCACCTGATTCAAAGGACATAAGCTCATCAAATTCCTGAGTTCTTGCAGTCAGCATAAGGAAGGGAACGGAGCTGTGTTCTCTGATTTTTTTGCAAACTTCCCAGCCGTCTGCTTCGGGCATCATTATATCGCATATAACAAGATCAAAGCGGCCTTCGAAGAAAAACTTTTCTATTGCATCTTTGCCGTCAACTGCCTCAACGGTTTCAAAGCCTGCATTTTTTAAAAAGTCACAAACAAGACGTCTTATTCTTGCTTCGTCATCTGCAATAAGAATTCTTTTCATAGGTTCACCGCTTTCTGTTATTTTATAGATAAAATATTTTAACATACTTTATATATATAAATCAAGTACTATCTTAAGCTTATAAAAAAATAAAAAAATCCGTTAAAAACTATTGTTTTAAGCAAGAAAATCCTGTATAATGTTTGAGTATTTAATCTGGGTTCTTGCGGACCTTTTGAAAGGTGTGGTGAAAATGCTCGGCAAATATGTCAGAGTAAGGGTAACTAACCCGATCCGCTCCGTAAACAGACAGTTCGGTTTTGTTTATCAGCTTAATTTCGGCGCGATAGAAGGAAAAAAACGTTATGATAATGCTTCTCACGGAGCATATATAATGGGAATAAACCATCCTGTAAGAACTTTTGACGGCAGGGTAATAGCTGCAATAAAAAGAAGCGACGGAAGTCCCGCTGTTTATGTTGTTGCACCGAAAAGCATGAGATTCATTTCTTATCAGATTGAGGATGCAATAGCATTTGCTGAAAAAGGAAGAGATTACAAACTTGAATGTCTTTATGAGCGTTCCTGCGGTGCAGTTGTTTATCGCAGAATTAATGATGAAATCAGATATCTTCTTATCAAAAACAGAAGAAGCACCCATTGGGGATTCCCCAAAGGTCATGTTGAAAAGGGCGAAACCTTTGAGCAGACCGCAATAAGGGAAGTGCTTGAAGAAACGGGAATTCATATTCAGATTCTTCCGCAGTTTGCCTCAAAATCCGAATATACAATTCAGGGCAGAGTTGAAAAATCGGTAACGATTTTTCTTGCCAAAACCAAAGATACCCAAACAACAATTCAGCGCGAAGAAATAGAGGATTATATCTGGCTCAGTTATGAAAAGGCGATGGATACCCTTCGCTTTATCAATGACAGAAACATTCTTCGCAGTGCACACGATTTCCTTGTTGAACAACATGTTATATAAGGAGTAACAGAATGACACAGGCGTTAACAGATTATATTGTAGGGTTATTTCAAGGGAACATTCCCGAGGAAGCCATAATTTTCTTCGTTTCAATGCTTCCTGTGCTTGAATTGAGAGGCGGAATGATAGCCGCAAAGCTTCTCGGAGTGGAGCTTATTAAGGCTTTTGTTATCTGCTATATTGGAAACATTTTACCGATTCCGTTTATACTTTTGTTCATCAGAAGAATATTCAAATTTCTCAAAAGGTTTAAAGCAACAGCGGAGCTTGTTGAAAAGCTTGAGGTTCGCTCAATGAGAAAGAGCGAAAAGGTTAAGAAATGGAGAAACTGGGGCCTTCTTGCTTTTGTTGCAATTCCGCTTCCGGGAACAGGGGGATGGACAGGTGCACTTATTGCGGCACTTCTTGATATAAGAATCAAATCGTCATTCCCTATAATTGCACTCGGTGTTTTGATTGCAAATTTAATTATGAGTGTATTTTCATACGGGCTTCTCGGAGCTCTCGGCATCGGAGGATAAAAATAACGGCATCAGTTGCACAACTGATGCCGTTTTATGTTTTTTATTTTAATTTAACGGAATATTGTTTTGAACACGCAATGAGGTCACCGAGGATTTTTGCAAATTCTTCGGGGGTGCCGGTAATATCTCCGTTCAGCCAGGCAATTATAACGTTTTTTGTTCCTGAGGTAATATAGAGCAGATAGGTGTTTGCAACGTTTTTTGCTTCAGGAGTATCTTCAACAGCCAGCGAGTCCATCAAAGAATCATAATAAATATTGATTAATCTGAACAGAAAGTTGTTAAGAATGTTTGAATTTGCAAGCATCTTATAGTATTCAATATCTCTGTAAAGATATTCGCAGATTTTCTGAATAAAAAGCGAAGTGTTATCAACTGCATTTTCAATTTTAAATTTCTCAACAAAATCCATAAGATTTTTTATTTCTTCGCTTTCAATCTGCTCAACAACGCCGTTGATATCTGAGTAATGAGCATAGAAAGTTCCTCTGCTTATATCTGCTTCTCGGATGATATCGGATACTGTTATTTTGGAAAAATCTTTCTCATGAATAAGCTTTGCCAAAGATTTTTTAATTAAATTTTTAGAACGGATTGAACTTCTGTATTCTGCTTTTGCCATCTCTTTCACCCCAATATAATGCTATTATTTTTAATTTATTATATTTTTTTCGAAAAGTCAATTAAGAAAATGTTAATATTTTTAAAAACGAAAAAACAATATACTTTTTTTCTTAATTACTTGTTTACCTTGAATAAAGCTGATATAATATCTTTATATAAAAAATGGAGGCGTGATTATGAAACTTGTTACCCAGACCGAGGTTCTTTCGGAGCACTTTGGTGATGAAGCTGCTGTAAAAATTATATGTGAAAGCGGATTTGACGGTCTTGATTATTCTATGTTTAAAATGTCAGATGATGACGATATTCTTAACACGGGTGAATATCTGAACCACGCTAAAAAACTGCTTGATATTGCTTCGTCTTACGGCAAAACCTTTGAGCAGGCGCACGCTCCTTTCCCGTCATGCCGTGAGGGTAATGCGGAGTATAACGAGAAAATGTTTGATAAGCTTAAAAGGTCGCTTGAAATTGCAGGAGTTCTCGATGCAAAAATCTGTGTTGTTCATCCCGTTCAGTTCAGCAGCAATCAGAAAGAGCAGAATATGGAGCTTTATCATAAGCTTGAGCCTTATGCCGCCGATTACGGAGTGAAAATTGCACTTGAGAATATGTGGGGCTGGAACAATGAAACAAACAGAATAGTTCCCAATGTTTGCAGCATTGCTTCGGAATTCAACGATTATTTTGATTCGCTCAACACAAAGAACTTCACAACCTGTCTTGACCTGGGTCATTGCGGTCTTGTCGGAGATGATGCGGCATCAATGATAAGAGAAATGGGTGGCGAAAGACTCGGCGCGCTTCATATTCACGATAATGATCATATCCACGACAGCCACCAGCTTCCTTATCTTATGAATATGGATTGGGATGCAATTCTGCTTGCGCTCGGTGAGATAAACTATAAAGGCAACTTTACATATGAAGCAGATTCTTTTCTTCGTAAGTTCCCTGCAGATTTAATGCCTGCATGCGAAAGATTTATGCATGATGTGGGCAGAAGTATGATGAATAAAATTGAAAGCTGCAGGGTGATTAAATGAGCGGGTTTATCTGCCCTGTCTGCAAAGAATATCTTTCGGATTGCACATCGCTTTACAAATGCGGAAACAATCATTGCTTCGATAAGTCAAAATTCGGATATGTAAATCTGCTTCAGTCGCAGAAATCATCGGCTAAACGCCACGGAGATGACCGCCTTATGATAAGAGCAAGGCGCGATTTTCTTGATAAAGGTTATTATGAATTTCTGCGCAAAGAGCTTTGCCGAATATCAATGAAATATTTGCAGAATTCGGAGTTTATTGCCGATGCAGGCTGCGGAGAATGTTATTATTCTTCAAAGATTTTTGAAGAGCTGAAAAACAACGGCTCAACCGCGGCTTTTTTCGGAATTGATATTTCAAAGGATGCTCTTGAATTTGCTTTCAAACGTAAATGCGGATTTGCAACTGCGGTGGCAAGCGTGTTTTCTTTGCCGTTTGCCGATAATTCGCTTGATGCCGTTTTCAATGTTTTTGCACCCGAAGCGGACGGCGAATTTTACAGAGTATTAAAAGGCGGAGGGCTTTTCATAGAAGTTATTCCGCTTGAAAATCATCTTTTTGAGCTGAAAAAAGAAATATATGATAACCCCTATCTGAATGAGGTGCCCGAGGCTTCATTGCAGGGATTTGAACTTGCAGAGGAAATAAAAATCTGCAAAGAAATAGAGCTTGAAAACAACGAAGATATTAAAAATTTATTTAAAATGACACCTTACTATTATAAAACAGGGGAGTCAGACCAAAAGAAAATTGACAGCTTGAAGTGTCTGAAAACTCAGGCTGAATTCGGAATAAGAATTTACCGAAAGGAAGATTAAAATGCATAAAAGATTGGCGCCTACGCCTCCTATGGGCTGGAACAGCTGGGATTGCTACGGCGCGGCAGTTAATGAAGAACAGCTTCTTGCCAATGCCGATTATATGGCAAAACACCTTAAGGATTACGGCTGGGAATATATTGTTTGCGATATTCAGTGGTCGGAACCAACTGCAGACAGTTTTTATTACCATTATTTTGCACCTCTCTGCATGGATGAATATTCACGTCTTATTCCTGCGGTAGAAAGATTTCCTTCTTCAGCTGGCGGAAAGGGCTTCAAGCCCATTGCCGATTACGTTCATTCGCTCGGGCTTAAATTCGGCATACATATTATGAGAGGTATTCCCCGTCAGGCGGCGCATATGAACACCAAAATCAAGTGTGATGGGCTTACTGCAAGAGATATTGCAAAGCCTACTTCGATTTGTTTGTGGAACCCCGATATGTACGGCCTTGAAACTCACAAAAAGGGTGCGCAGGAATATTACAACTCCATTTTTGAACTTTATGCCGAATGGGGAGTTGACTATATAAAATGTGATGATATTGCCAACACCGAGATATGGCCCGATAACCCTTATTCCGCAAAAGAAGAAATTGAAATGCTTCGCAAGGCAATAGATAATTGCGGCAGAGATATGGTTTTAAGCCTTTCTCCCGGTCCTGCACCCGTTTGGGAGCACGAGCATCTTGCTGCAAACGCCAATATGTGGCGAATGACGGGCGATTTCTGGGACAGCTGGGATAAACTTCACGCAATGTTTGAACGTTGCTATGCTTGGCAGGAATATGTTCAGCCCGGTGCGTGGCCCGATTGCGATATGCTTCCCATAGGCAGAATACAAAAAACAGAAGAACTTCCCGAATACAGAAACAGATATACCCGCTTTACCAAGGATGAGCAGATAACAATGATGACTCTCTGGGGCATATTCCGTTCACCTCTTATGATTGGTGCGGAAATGCGTGAAAATGATGAGTTTACTCTATCTCTTCTTCAGAACAGAGCGCTTATCGATATGCTTAAAAATTCAAGCGGTGCAAGACAGTTCAAGAGAGAAGAAACCGACGGCAAGGGTGAAATTATCTGGACTTCAAAGGGCGATAAGTGCAAATATGTTGCCCTTTTCAATACCGATGATGAAGAAAGAGAAATTTCTTTTGATATTTCCGATATTTCAATCGGCGGTATTAACTACAGCGTCTGGGATATGTGGGCGCACGAGAAATTTGCAGTAACAGACGGAGAGTTTTCTGCAAAGGTCAACAGCCACGGCGCAAGACTTTTTAAAATTACAGTTAAATAAGGTGATTATAATGGAAAGACAGCCTAATTTAAGACTTGCAACAGAAAAGCCCGACCAGATTATGCTGGGCATATCGGGTGATGCCAGAACCTCAATGACGGTCAGATGGCGTGCAAGCAAAGATGTTGAAAACGGATATATTGAATACTACGAAAAGGGCGGGGAAGTGCTGAAAGCCCAAGCTGTTGTAACAGCGTTCAAAAGCGATGTGAGCATCAGCAACCTTTTCTTTGCAACAGCAGAAAACCTTAAACCCGGAACAAGATATTATTATACCTGCGGCGATGATAAAAACCGCAGCGATGAGTATTGGTTTGATACAGAAGAAGAAAATCTTACCAAATTTAAATTTATTGCGATTTCAGATCATCAGAAGGATACCGACCATTATAATCCCGATTATTCAGCTTTCAATAAGTTTATGAAAGCAACTCTTGAAAAGCATCCCGATGTAAAATTCATTCTCACCGCGGGAGATAACACCAACTGCGGTCAGCACGAAATTCAATGGAATGCTATGTATGAGGGAATGCAGGGGATAATGGAGCATCTGCCTTATATGATGTGTTGCGGAAACCACGATAACAGAGGCTTCGAGCAGTATTTCCCGAATGAAGTGGGCAGATATTATGCAGAACCTGCCGAATTCTTTAATACTCAGCTTAAGCATTCTTATCCCCAAAACGGCCCCGAAGGCTGGCAGACCGAAAATTATTCTTTTGATTACGGCAATGTTCATTTTGTTGTTTTCGGTGTTAATGAGCCCGAGCTTGTTAATGAATGGGCAGCTAAAGATATTGAAAACAGCGATAAAACCTGGAAGCTCGGAGCTTATCATTTTCCGATTTATTACAGCGGACCGAACCTTGCAAACGACGATGCTTATCCGATGATGCGTGAATGTATGGAAAAGCTTGATGTTCTTTTCTCAGGTCACGAGCATAATTTTTCAAGAAGCTTTCCTATCAGAAATGAAGAGATTTTTGATAAACCCTCGCAGGGAACCGTTCATTATGAGCTTGGCAACGGCCATATGAATCCTCCTGGAACAAAAACAACCGATAAGGTGTGGCACGCTTCGTTCTATCCGCAGGAAGAAATGAACTGTATGTATGCACTTGTTGAGGTTGACGGAGATAAAATAACCTTTACCTCCCGACTTGACGATGGCAGAATTGTTGATGAGTGCATTATTGATAAAGAAAAAGACGAAATCAGACCCTATCGCGTTGCTCCGATTTTCGGACCGGGCAGAACAAGAATGTTCTATAAGGGCGTTGACCTTGGTCTTTGTGCCGCATCAACTCCGCCCGAAAACAAAGACGGTGTGTGGTATCTGCCTTTTGCAACTCTTATCCGCTTTATCGGCGGTGAAGAAAAGCGTGAAAAAGGCAAAGTGACTCTTTCGCTTTACGGTCACACCGTAACCTTTACCGAAAACAGCAACATAGCCCAAACTGAAAAAGGCGAAATAAATCTCGGAAATGAGGTTTACAGAGGCAATGAAGGTCAGCTTTATATGCCTGTTGATGCTTCCTGCAAGCTCTTTAATATGAAATGGGCATATGCGGCAAGAAATAATTTTATAACCATTGAACATGTGAGCGAGGATCATCCCGTACCTGTTCAGCCATAAAAAATTAAGCGTAATTTCAGTTTTGCTGAAATTACGCTTTTTCTTAATTTGAAACGGTTTTGTTAATTGTGACGGTTGAAATGTACGGAGCGAAGGTTTCTCTGCTGTTGAAATTTTCGCTGCCGTCATTTGAAAATACTATTTTGTTTTCACCTTTTTTAAGAGTAATATCTGCGGTAACGGTTTTGAAAGTATCCCAACTGTAGGTATTTCTGCACCAGAGATTTTTAGTTTCGCCATTACAGTTTACGGTTATATATCTTTCGATAAGGTCAACATTATATGAATGAACTCCGCCCTCATCATTGTTTGAATAAAACACGGTCATTCTGTAGCTGCCAGCTTCGGGGGCGTTAACTGTAAATTCGGCCTTTCCGCCGTTGCTTGAAATACTGTCAATATACCTTTCGTTTATCAAAACAGCACCGTCTGAAAGTGTCATATCCAGCGGGTTAACCGCAAAAGAATAATAGTTTGATTTTGTTTTAGTTATAACACAATCAACATCTTCACTTGTTTTTATATCAATATAATTAAGCCCTCTGCGAAGATAAACGCAAGCTTCGTCAGAGATTGTGCCGTAAGCGCCGTCAACCGTAAATTCTGCATTGATACCGATATTTACATTATAGTATCCGTCATAGGGTGCAACCGCAAGAAAAGATTTGTTCTCTGCGGTTGTTCTGTCTGCATCGGGGATAACAGAAATTTCTTCTTTATTTTCAAACGGCTTAACCAGCAGACTGTCAACAACAAAAGTGCCTTCTTTGTGCGCAAGTGTGAGAGTGTGTTTGCCTTTTTCGAGATAAACATTTTTAATATATTTATCGGTGTATTCACTTTTGATGGTGTTGGGAAAGCTTATTGTTTCCGTTTCACCGTCAAGAGTTAAAAGAGCATAAGAATCTTTTCTGTCATCGGGTGTTCTGCCGTCGTTGGAGTTGCCGAAAATAATATCAAGCTCATATTCGCCGCTTTCGGGTGCATTGAATTCAACAGTAACTCCGTCACCGTTGTGCTCAAGACCGCCAACCATTCCGCTGATAAGCCCCGTTGTTGCGTATGCACTGTCATAGGTATATGCTGTGCCGTTGAGGGTGCCTTCTTCAAATTCGTATCTTACGGGCAATGAGGTGTTTTCAAAGCATTCTTTCTCTGTTCCGCTGTTAGGAGTAACAACAATATGATAAACCGCAGTCGGGTCAGGATTATCAAGCTTGATTTTAAGGCGGTCAAAAGAAACCGTTTCGGTATATTCCTTAACGGTTATCGGTTCATTAACAATACCGCTTAAACCTTCATAGTATACGCATTCGATTTTTATATCGGCTTTCTTTCCGATAAGAGTTTCGTTTATATTTTTAATAACAATATCGCTTGTATAATCGCATCCGCCGCAAAGAATTTCTATCTCATCATTATTTTCGGTCATTGAGGCTATGCCTGTCAAATGCGAATAATGAAATTTATCCCTGTTATATTTTATAACATTTGCAAAATCGGAGTGGAGAATATCGATGATTTTCGATTTGAGTAATTTGCCTTCCATATCGGCATACCAACGGAAAAGCCACCAGTTTGAGTTGGGGCTGTTATTGTCTGCCGCAGTATCGCAAAGATTATTTGCAAGGCGCCAGAAAGCCATATTTGCATATGCACCCGATTGCTCGATTTTAACAACATACTGAAGCATATCTGCGGGGTTTCCGCATTCTTCCATTGTTCCGTATTCCGTTATGATAATCGGCATTTCTGAAATTCCAAGCGATTTTTCAATTTCTCTGTATTCGTCAATATGGTCCTGCCAAAACAAAGCAGAGGTTAATCCGAGTTCGTGATAAATCATAATATCGGGCAGGCAGTTATTTTCTTTGCAATAATTCAGAAAATGCTCAATTTCATATTTATCGTAATCGCAATATCCCGGACCGCCGATTAGTGCGTTGGGGTCGATGTTTCTGATAAGTTTGAAAGTCTTTTCCCAGGCTTTATAAAAATTCAGCTTTGCTTCATCATCAAAGGCATACCATTCGCCGTTGTTTTGCGCTGTGCCGAACCATACGGTGTTATCGCATTCATTATATGGGCAGTAAACCAGCTTATCCGAATAATCCTTTGCAGAGAGCTTTGTTACCATATCCGTAACTTGCGGCAAAAATCTTTCATCAACAAACTTTTCGCAGTCATATGTTCCTGCGGCACGCATATCTGCAATTTCCTGATGGCAGTAATACCAGGTGTCAAAGTAATCCTGCAGATAAACAACTGTATAATCGCAGTTTTTAAGGTTAACCGCAACATTGTCAATATCGCCAACGGGATGCTGTAAGCCGTCAATTACCTTTTGCGAAACGCTAGCAACATCTATGCTTTCAACTATAGCGGGGTCAGGCACTCCGCTTTCGGCAAGCCCGTAAAGAAAGCCCGATGCACGGCTTGAAATTTCGCCTTCGGAAACTGACGCATCAATTTCAAGAGTAGGAGAGAACCCGTATTTTATCCCTTCGCTTGCAAGTGAAAGGGCAGTGATAAGACCCATAATTAAACTTATAATTTTAATCATAACTGTTCTCCGATTTATATATTTAATGTATTAATAATATGATGAATAAAATACAAAGTCAACAATTTCTGAAAATCAAAATAAAATAAAAATTTTTAAAAAATCTATTGACAAACTCGAAAGATTTGATATAATAATGATAACAATTATCATTATTGAATGTGAGGTGAGCAGGAAATGACAAAACACAGCAGACAAAGAGATGCGATTTACGGTAATCTTTGCTTAAGAACCGACCATCCGACGGCAGAAGAAATTTATCTTTCTTTAAAGCCCGATATGCCGGCAATAAGCCTTGCAACTGTTTACAGAAATCTTGCTCAGCTTGAGGCGGATGATAAGATAATCCGAATCGGTTCAGGCGGTTCAGCCAGATATGACGGAAACATTTCCCCGCATTATCATTTAGCTTGTCTTGGTTGCGGCGGCGTTTTCGATATATTTATGGATGAGGGCAAAAGTCTTTGCAAAAAAGCAGCAACTCATTTTAACGGAGTTATCCTGACCCACTCGGTTCTATTTCAAGGATATTGTCACGCTTGTGCGGATAATAAATAAATTTATTAATAAAAATATTTTTAATTTACGGAGGAAAAAGTTATGAAAAAGTTTGTTTGCAGCGTTTGCGGTTATGTTCACGAAGGCGATTCAGCTCCCGAAAAGTGCCCCCAGTGCGGTGTTCCTGCTTCAAAGTTCAATGAGCAGAAGGGCGAAATGAGCTGGGCAGCAGAGCACGTTCTCGGCGTAGCACAGGGTGTTGACCCCGAAATCATCGAAGGTCTCAGAGCTAATTATATGGGCGAGTGCACAGAGGTTGGTATGTATCTTGCAATGGCAAGAGTTGCTCATAGAGAGGGTTATCCCGAAATCGGTCTTTACTGGGAAAAGGCAGCTTATGAAGAGGCAGAGCATGCTGCAAAGTTTGCAGAGCTTCTCGGTGAAGTTGTAACAGACAGCACAAAGAAGAATCTTGAAATGAGAGTTGAAGCTGAAAACGGTGCAACTGCAGGCAAGTTTGAGCTTGCAAAGATGGCAAAAGAGCAGGGCCTTGATGCTATCCACGACACAGTTCACGAAATGGCAAGAGACGAAGCAAGACACGGCAAGGCATTCGCAGGTCTTCTTCAGAGATATTTCGGTTAATCTATAAAAAAATAAGGTGCAGGGGTTGAACCCTGCACCTTATTTTTTTATTTATTATTTGCATCTTTAACTGCTTCGAAAACCATATCGGGGTAATCGCTCATAATGCAGTCGGCACCGTTGTTGATAAGATATAAGGCATCATCATAATCGT
>JAZRTQ010000030.1:0-205446 GCA_045652165.1 Acutalibacteraceae bacterium
CTTCGTCAAGCTCAACACCGAGATATGCAAGGTTCTTGCAAACGTCTGCACGAAGGTCGATTGTGTTTTCGCCGATACCGCCTGTGAATACGATTGCATCAACGCCGTTCATAGCTGCAACATAGCTGCCTACAAGCTTACGAACCTGATATTTCTGGATGCTTCTTGCAAGATGAGCTCTTTCGTTGCCGCTTGCTTCTGCTGCGGAAACGTCTCTGTCATCGCTGCCTACGCCTGACACACCGAGAACACCTGACTTCTTATTGAGGATAGCATCGGTTTCTGCGGGAGTCCAGCCTTCCTTCTGCTGAAGATAAGTGATAACAGAGGGGTCAACAGCGCCGCAGCGTGTGCCCATAATGAAACCGTCAAGGGGAGTAAGACCCATGCTTGTGTCGATGCACTTGCCGCCCTTAACAGCGGTGATTGAAGAACCGTTGCCGAGATGGCAGGTAACAATCTTGAGGTCTTTGATGTCTTTGCCCATAACTTCTGCACAGCGTGCACTTACAAAACGGTGAGATGTGCCGTGGAAGCCGTAGCGGCGAACGTGATACTTCTCATAGTATTCGTAAGGAATGGGGAAAAGGTATGCTTCGGGAGGCATTGTTGAGTGGAATGCGTTGTCAAAAACAGCAACCTGGGGGAAATCCTTGCCGAAAACATCTGTGCAAGCTTCAATACCCTGAATGTGTGCGGGGTTATGAAGGGGAGCAAGGTCGCAAAGTTCGCGGATACCTGCAACAACTTCATCGGTTACAAGAACGCTTTCGTTGAAGAGAGCACCACCCTGAACAACTCTGTGGCCTACTGCCTTGATTTCGCTCATATCGTCAATAACTTTAGCGTCGCCTTCGGTAAGAACTTTCTTAACCTCAAGGAAAGCTGTGGTGTGGTTGGGGAATGCAACTTCATATTCAAACTTGCGTCCGTCTGCGGTTGAACCGCCGATTTTGCCGTCAACTCCGATTCTTTCGCAGTTGCCCTTTGCAATCATTGTTTCGGTTTCCATATCAAAAAGCTGATATTTGAGAGAGGAACTTCCGCAGTTGATTACGAGAATTTTCAAATCTTATCACTCCAAATTTTAAACTTTTGCTTGATAAAAGCACTTAACTGTTATATTATATATCTATCATATTGATTTTGCAAGCATTATTTCGATTTGAGGAGAAAAAATGAAAGTTGCCGGAATTATAGCTGAATATAATCCGTTTCATAACGGTCACGCTTTGCTTGCCGAAAAAGCAAGAAAGGCGGGGGCAACGCATATTGTTGCCGTTATGAGCGGTAATTTTGTGCAAAGAGGCGATATTGCCGTTTTTTCTCACGGCACAAGAGCCGAAGCGGCGCTTGCCTGCGGAGTTGACCTTGTGATTCAGCTTCCCTGCGTTTATGCTCTTTCGGGAGCGCAGAGCTTTGCCCGTGCGGGTGTTGAAATCCTTGATGCTCTCGGCTGTGTTGATGAATTGGTTTTCGGAAGCGAGTGCGGTGATATTGATAAAATAATTTCAGCGGCGGATTGTGTTTACGGCGATGAAATAATACCGCATATAAAATTTGAGCTTGATAAAGGTGTTTCTTTTGCAACGGCAAGAGAAAATGCATTAAGACTTGTTAATGCGGAAGCTGCCGATATAATAAAGCATCCGAATAATATTCTCGGTGTGGAATATGTTGCGGCAATCAAAAGAGCGGGAAGCGGAATGAAACCCGTAACATTTCCTAGAGAAGGCGCAGAGCACGACGGTATAAATACAAACGGAAGCATTGCCTCTGCGTCATATATCAGAAAAATGATAGAAACGGGCGGAGAATGGAAAGATTTTGTGCCCGAAAAAGCAGCGGAAATCTTTGAAAGAGCATTGCAGAAAAGGGAAGCTCCCGTGTTTTTGAAAAATGCAGAAAATGCCGTTCTTTATTCGGCAAGAATGCAGAGCCGTGAGGATTTGGCAAAGGCACCCGATATAAGCGAAGGAATTGAAAACAGAATTTATGAAGCTGCACGCAAAGCAGTTTCTTTGAATGATTTATATGATACAGCAAAAACGAAGCGTTATTCTCACGCAAGAATACGAAGAATCGTTCTCAATTCATTTCTGGGAATAACAGCAAAAGATTCTGCAATTTCTGTGCCGTATATCAGAGTTACGGGCTTTAATTCAAACGGTGCGGAAATACTTCGGAAGATAAAAGGTGAAACAAAACTTCCTGTTATTACCAAAGCTGCTGACCTCTCTTGTTTGGGTGAGGAAGCGGAAAGAATATTTGCAATTGAGTGCAAAGCAGGGGATATTTATTCTTTGAGCAAACCCGAAATCAAGCCCTGCGGTTCGGAAAAGGCGTTTGTTCCGATAATAAACAAATAAGAAATAAAGTGAATATATTTACATTATGATACAACGGCTCTTCGATGAAACGGAGAGCTGTTTTTTATTGTCAAATTAGACAAAACGCCAAAAATAATAAACAAAAATAAAAACGAAAAATTATAAAATTTCGTATGAATGCACAAATATTTATATTTATGAAAATATTTTTATATTTTGCTATTGACAACTTGTCAAAAAATAACTATAATATCAAATCGCATCTTAAAATGGAACCGAATGCCCTATAATTTTGCCTTATTTTGCGTGTTTATTTTAGTAAAAATATAGTGCAATAAGTGGTTCCGAGAATAAAAAATCGTTTTTCCTACAGGGATGGAAGAATCAGAGAAACGGAGTGATTGAGCTAATGCTTAAAGTGAATCCCGTTAAACGCGGAAGCAGTACACGTATGAGCTTCGGTAAAATTCGTGAGGTTATGGATATGCCCAACCTTATCGAAATTCAGAAAGCATCATATCAGTGGTTCATCGAAACAGGTCTCAAAGAGGTTTTCCGTGATATGGCAGATATAACTGACTATACCGGCAACTGGATTTTGAGCTTTGTTGATTACCGTATGGACGATAAGCCCAAGTATACGGTTCGTGAATGCAAGGAGCGTGACGCAACATACGCTGCCCCGATGAGAGTTACCGTTCGCCTTCAGAATAAAGAAACAGGCGTAATCAAAGAGTCGGAAGTATTTATGGGTGATTTCCCTATTATGACTGACAGCGGTACATTCGTTATCAACGGTGCAGAGCGTGTTATTGTTTCGCAGCTTGTACGTTCACCCGGCGTATATTACGGAATGACACACGACAAAACAGGTATCGAGCTTTACACAAGCACCATCAACCCCAACAGAGGTGCATGGCTTGAGTACGAAACCGATGCAAACGATATTTTCTATGTTCGCATCGATAAGAACCGTAAGATTTATATCACGGCATTTATCCGTGCTCTCGGATTGAGCTCAAACGACGATATCCGCCGCTTCTTCGGCGAGGATAACAAGCTTGAGGCAACAATGGAGAAGGATGAAACCAAGAATACAGAAGAAGCCCTTATGGAAGTTTTCAAAAAGCTTCGTCCCGGCGAGCCTGTTACTCTTGAATCCGCCCAGCAGCACATTGATAATCTTTTCTTTGATCCCCACAGGTACGACATATCCCGTGTAGGCAGATATAAATACAACAAGAAGCTTTCACTTGTGAACAGACTTCCCGGTTGCAAGGTTGCACAGCCCGTTATTTCAGAATACACAGGCGAGCTTCTTGCAGAGCCCGGTGAAATCCTCACCAAGCAGAAGGCACTCGAAATAGAGCAGGCAGGCGTTATGAAGGTTGTTGTTGCCTGCGAAGACGGCAGCGAGCTTTTCGTTATTTCAAACGGAATGGTCGATGCAAAGGCTCTTCTTCCCGAGTCAATCTCAAAGGAAGAGCTTGAAAACTGCAGCATTAACGAGAAGGTTCGTTATTCCGTGCTCCACGAAGTAATCGAGAAGTGCGGCGACGATAAAGATGCCCTTCTTGCAGAAATGAAAGAACGCTGCGATGACCTTATTCCCAAGCACATTATCGTTGACGATATTTTTGCTTCGGTTAACTATGTAAACTGTCTCACAAAGCGTGTGGGCACAGTTGACGATATAGACCATTTGGGCAACAGACGTATCCGTTCAGTAGGCGAGCTGCTTCAGAATCAGTTCAGAATCGGTCTTGCAAGAATGGAAAGAGTTGTGCGCGAGAGAATGGCAATCCAGGCTCAGGAAGAGGATGAGAAAATCACTCCTCAGTCGCTCATCAACATCCGCCCCGTAATGGTAGCAATCAGAGAGTTCTTCGGTTCATCACCCCTCTCACAGTTCATGGATCAGACCAACCCCCTTGCCGAGCTTACTCATAAGCGCCGTCTTTCAGCTCTCGGCCCCGGCGGTCTTTCCAGAGACAGAGCAGGTTTCGAGGTTCGTGACGTTCACTATTCTCACTACGGCAGAATGTGTCCCATCGAAACTCCTGAAGGACCCAATATCGGATTGATATCCTATCTTGCAACTTTCGCAAGAATTAACGAATACGGCTTTATCGAAGCTCCTTACAGAAAAATCGATAAAGAAACCGGCGTTGTACTTGATGAAATCGAGTATATGACAGCTGATATGGAAGATGATTTCATCGTTGCACAGGGTAACGAAGCTCTTGATGAAAACAACCGTTTCGTAAGAGCAAAGATTACCGCAAGACACAGAGACGAGTTCATTGAAATCGACAACACAAAGGTTGACTATATGGACGTTTCACCCAGAATGGTTGTGTCCGTTGCAACAGCAATGATTCCCTTCCTTGAAAACGATGACGCGAACCGTGCTCTCATGGGTTCAAACATGCAGCGTCAGGCAGTTCCCCTTCTTAAAACATGTGCTCCTCTTGTTGGTACAGGTATGGAGTATAAAGCAGCGGTTGACTCGGGCGTTACCGTTCTTGCAAAGGCAGACGGTACCGTTACCAAGGTAAGTGCAGACAGCATCACAATCAAAGAGGCTGACGGTTTCTCACGCTATTATGAACTCATCAAGTTCATGCGTTCAAACCAGGGCACCTGCATTAACCAGAGACCCATCGTTGAAGTTGGCCAGGAAGTTAAAAAAGGCGATGTTATTGCTGACGGTCCCGCAACAGACCACGGCGAAATCAGCCTTGGCAAGAATGCTCTCATCGGCTTTATGACCTGGGAAGGTTATAACTACGAAGACGCTGTTCTTGTTAATGAAAAAATCGTTCGTGACGATGTTTATACATCAGTTCACATTGAAGAATACGAAACCGAAGCAAGAGATACAAAGCTTGGTCCCGAAGAGATTACAAGAGATATTCCCAATGTTGGTGAGGATGCACTCGGTAATCTTGATGACAGAGGTATCATCCGCATCGGTGCAGAAGTTCACTCAGGTGACATTCTTGTTGGTAAGGTAACACCCAAGGGTGAAACCGAACTCACAGCGGAAGAAAGACTTCTCCGCGCAATCTTCGGTGAGAAGGCTAAGGAAGTAAGAGATACTTCACTTAAAGTTCCTCACGGTGAATACGGCGTTGTTGTTAACGTTGAAGTGTTCACAAGAGAAAACAGCGATGAGCTTTCACCCGGTGTAAATAAGGTTGTTCGTTGCTATATCGCACAGAAGCGTAAGCTTTCAGTAGGCGATAAGATGGCGGGCCGTCACGGTAACAAGGGTGTTGTTTCAAGAATTCTTCCCCAGGAAGATATGCCCTTCCTTCCCGACGGTACACCTCTTGATATCGTTCTTAACCCCCTCGGCGTTCCCTCACGTATGAACATCGGTCAGGTTCTCGAAGTTCATCTCGGCTTTGCTGCAAGAGCACTCGGCTGCAAGATGATGACTCCTGTATTTGACGGTGCACACGAAGACGATATCAGAGACGCATTCATTGAAGCAAACCGCGTTGCAATGGAAGAAGCAGAGAAGAAGGCTGCTGAAAAGGGCGTTGAGTTTGACCCCGAATCAGTTCCCCAGCTTCGCCTTGACTGTAAATCAATCCTTACTGACGGACGTACCGGCAGAAAGTTTGATAACCCCGTAACCGTAGGTGTTATGTATTACCTCAAACTCCATCACCTTGTTGACGATAAGATTCACGCACGTTCAACAGGTCCTTACTCACTCGTTACACAGCAGCCCCTCGGCGGTAAAGCTCAGTTCGGCGGTCAGCGTTTCGGTGAAATGGAAGTTTGGGCACTTGAAGCTTACGGTGCAGCATATACTCTTCAGGAAATTCTTACTGTTAAATCTGACGATGTTGTGGGCAGAGTAAAGACCTACGAAGCTATCGTCAAGGGTCAGAATGTTCCCACACCCGGCATCCCCGAATCTTTCAAGGTTCTTATCAAAGAACTCCAGTCACTCGCACTTGACATCAAGGTTCTTGATGAAAACAATGAGGAAATTGACCTTCGTCAGTCATTTGATAATGACGATGCAGGCTTTGTTCCTGACGACAAGACATTCCAGAGTGTAAATGACGTTGAACAGAGCGACGAATTTATCATTGATGAAGAGAGCGAAGAGAACGATATCTTTATCAGAGCAGACGCTGATGCAGATGATGAAATCTATGCAGATTTCGAAGATGATTACAGCGCAGAAGATTTCGGTCTTGAATTTGAAAGCTCGGAGGACGATTATAATTAATCGCCATTTTCCCAATAAGAATTAACGGAAAGGGGCATCGTTTGATGGAAAACATTGAATCAAACAGCAATCTTACATTTGAATCAATAAAAATCGGCCTCGCATCTCCTGAACAGATTATTGCCTGGGCAGGCGGTGAAGAGGGCAGCGATAAGGGCGAAGTTAAAAAGCCCGAAACTATAAATTACAGAACTCTCAAGCCCGAAAAAGACGGTCTTTTCTGCGAAAGAATTTTCGGACCCCAGAAGGACTGGGAGTGCCATTGCGGTAAATATAAAAGAATCCGCTATAAGGGCAAGGTCTGCGAGCGTTGCGGCGTTGAAATCACAAGAGCAAAGGTACGCCGTGAGAGAATGGGTTATATCAAGCTCGCAGCACCCGTTTCCCACATCTGGTATTTCAAGGGTATTCCCTCAAGAATGGGTCTTATCCTTGATATATCACCCAGAGACCTCGAAAAGGTTCTCTATTTTGCAAAGCACATAGTTATCGATCCCGGCGATACTCCTCTTGAAAAGTGCCAGACTCTTGATGAGAAGGATTACGAAGAGTATCGTCTCAGATATGAAGATGATTTCAGAGCAGGTATGGGTGCAGAAGCAATCAAAGAGCTTCTTGCTGAAATCGATCTTGAGGCTCTTTCAGCTCAGCTTAAGGAAGAGATGGAAACAGCTGCAGGTCAGAAGAAGGCAAAGATTCTTAAGCGTCTTGAAGTTGTTGAAGCATTCAGACAGTCGGGCAACAGACCCGAGTGGATGATTCTTGATGTTGTTCCCGTTATTCCTCCCGAACTCAGACCTATGGTTCAGCTCGAAGGCGGCAGATTTGCAACATCAGACCTTAATGACCTTTACAGACGTGTTATCAACAGAAACAACCGTCTTGCAAAGCTTATGGAGCTCGGCTCACCTGATATCATCATCAGAAATGAAAAGAGAATGCTTCAGGAAGCTGTTGACGCACTTATCGATAACGGCAGAAGAGGCAGACCCGTAACAGGTCCCAACAACAGAGCACTCAAATCGCTTTCAGATATGCTTAAAGGTAAGCAGGGCCGTTTCAGACAGAACCTTCTCGGTAAGCGTGTTGACTACTCGGGCCGTTCGGTTATCGTTGTTGGTCCCGAACTCAAGCTTTATCAGTGCGGTCTTCCCAAGGAAATGGCACTTGAGCTCTTCAAGCCCTTCGTTATGAAGCGTCTTGTTGAAACAGAAGTTGCAGGCAACATCAAGTCGGCACGTAAGATGGTTGAACGTTCAAATCCCGCAGTTTGGGATGCACTCGAAATCGTTATCAAAGACCATCCCGTTATGCTTAACCGTGCTCCTACTCTTCACAGACTCGGTATTCAGGCTTTCGAGCCCGTTCTTGTTGAAGGCAGAGCAATCAGACTTCATCCTCTTGTATGTACCGCTTTCAACGCTGACTTCGACGGTGACCAGATGGCTGTTCACGTTCCTCTTTCAGCAGAGGCACAGGCAGAAGCACGTTTCCTTATGCTTGCTGCAAACAACCTCCTCAAGCCTTCAGACGGACGTCCCGTTGCGGTTCCTTCACAGGATATGATTCTGGGTTCATATTATCTTACTCTTGTTAACGATAATAACCCCGCAAACTCAGATTACAGACCCGAAGATCCTCACGAGCCCGGTGCTCCCACCGAGTTTATTGATGAAAACGGTGAAAAACATTATATATATAGCACATTCACAAGCGTTGACGAAGCTATGATGGCTTATGATGAAGGCGATATCGGTCTTCACGTAACAATCAGAATCCGTATGACCAAAGAGGTTAACGGTGTGCCCGTAACAAAGCTTGTTAAAACAACACTCGGTAAGATTATCTTCAATAATCCCGTTCCTCAGGATCTCGGATTCATTGACAGAACAAATCCCGATAATCTCTTCACTCCCGAAGTTGATGTGCTTGTTAATAAGAAGATGCTCGGCAAAATTGTTGACCGATGCATTAAGGTTCACGGTACCGCAGTTGCAGCTGATGTTCTTGATAAAATCAAGGCACAGGGCTACAGATATTCAACACGAAGCGGTATCACAGTTGCAGTTTGCGACGCAACAATTCCTCCCAAGAAGAAGGAATTGCTTGCTCAGGCGGAAGCAAAGGTTGCAGAAATCACACGCAGCTATGAAAGAGGCTTCATGACAAATGATGACCGTTCAGAGGCTGTTATCAAGGCTTGGGATATCTGTACCAAGGAAGTTGCTGCAGAACTTAAGAAGAACTTCAATAAGTTCAACCCCATCAATATGATGCTTGATTCGGGTGCCCGTGGTAACGATTCACAGCTTCGTCAGCTTGCAGGTATGCGTGGTCTTATCGCAAACACAGCAGGTAAAACAATTGAGGTTCCCATCAAGGCTAACTACCGAGAGGGTCTTAATATTTCAGAATACTTCATTTCTTCCCGTGGTGCGCGTAAAGGTCTTGCCGATACCGCTCTTCGTACAGCTGACTCGGGTTACCTTACCCGCCGTCTTGTTGACGTTTCACAGGAAGTTATCATCCATCAGGAAGACTGCCATTGCACAGACGGTATCAATGTTTATGATATTTATGACGGCGATCCCAAGTTCGGCGGCAGAAAGATTGTTGGTCTTGCAGAAAGACTTACAGGCAGATACCTTCTTGAAGATTACATTGATCCCGAAACCGGCGAGCTCCTTGCAAGCAAGGATGTAATGGTTACCGATGCTGTGGCTGAAAAGGTTGCAGCAAGTGTTCAGAAAGAAACAGAAAAGAAGATTGCATCCGGTGAACTTCCTGAAGGAAGCAAAGCACAGATCAAGATTCGTTCACTTCTTTCATGCTGCTCTGAACGCGGCGTATGTATCAAGTGCTACGGTTCAAACCTTGCAACCGGCGATCCCGTTACCGTTGGTGAGGCAGTAGGTATTATTGCTGCTCAGTCAATCGGTGAACCCGGTACACAGCTTACAATGAGAACGTTCCACACCGGTGGTGCTGCTGACCAGTCGGATATTACAACCGGTCTTCCCAGAATTGAAGAACTCTTTGAAGCACGTAAGCCCAAGGTTCTTGCAATTATGAGTGAGATCGAAGGTGACGTATCCTTCCGCGAAATCAAGAAGAGCCAGCACGTTATCGTTACCGGTGCAGACGGTGATGAAAGAGCATACCTTATTCCTTACGGCTTCCGTCTTAAGGTTGAAGAAGGTCAGCATATTCCCAAGGGTGCACAGCTTACTGAAGGTGCGCAGAGCCCCGCAGACATCCTTGCAATTCTCGGTGTTGAAGCAGTTCATGATTATCTCATCAGAGAAGTTCAGAGAACTTACCGTATGCAGGGTGTTGATATCAACGATAAGCATATCGAAGTTATCGTTCGCCAGATGATGAGAAAGGTAAGAATTTCCGAACCCGGAGATTCCAAGTTCCTTCCCGGCGTTGTTGTTGATAAGGTTGAACTCCGCGAAGAGAATGAGCGTATCGCACGCGAAGCTACAGAAAAGGGCACAGAGCCCAAGTTTGCAGAGGCAATGCCCACTCTTATGGGTATTACAAAGGCTTCTCTTGCAACAGATTCATTCCTTTCAGCTGCATCATTCCAGGAAACAACAAGAGTTCTTACCGATGCCGCTATCAAGGGCAAGACAGATCCTCTTGTAGGTCTTAAGGAAAACGTAATCATCGGTAAACTCCTCCCCTCAGGCACAGGTATGAAATGCTACAGCAATGTTGAAGTGTTTGCAACACAGAAGTTAGGTAATATTGCTGAAAATGCAGAGTAATTTTTGTAGAAAGTGTTGACAAACAGGACTATCCTGTGATAAAATCTAAAATTGTGGTGTCCAGAACCCTGTGCTTTCGGGTGCGGGGTTCATAACACGATATAAATTTTACAGAAAGGAGAGAGTATTTTTGCCTACCTTTAATCAGCTTGTTCGTAACGGCAGAGAAACACTTGTTAAGAAGCCCAAGGCTCCCGCACTTTTGAAGGGTCTCAACTCAAAGAAGAATGTTCTTACAGATCAGGACTCACCCCAGAAGCGTGGCGTTTGCACCGCTGTTAAGACTGCAACCCCCAAAAAGCCCAACTCGGCTCTTCGTAAGATTGCCAGAGTTCGTCTCACAAACGGCATTGAGGTTTCAGCTTACATCCCCGGTGTTGGCCATAACCTTCAGGAGCACTCAGTAGTGCTTATCCGCGGCGGTCGTGTTAAGGACCTTCCCGGTGTTCGTTACCACATCATCCGCGGTACACTTGATACCCAGGGCGTTAACGGCAGAATGCAGAGCCGTTCAAAGTACGGCGCAAAGCGTCCTAAGGCAGCAAAGAAATAATTTGCCGCAAAATTTTTAGTTAGCAGACAAATCTTCTTGCAGGCGAAAAAACATTGAATGTTTTTCGACCAATGTGAGAGTATATTATATATAGATAGTATGCTTCTGCGTTGGCGCCACGGGAATTTGTCACTCGAGTACCTATGATATCATTACTATGAAGGAGGGAAGTAAAGTGCCAAGAAGAGGCAATATAGCAAAACGTGAAGTTTTGCCTGATCCGCTTTACAACTCAAAACTTGTCACTCGACTTATCAACAATGTTATGTATGATGGTAAGAAGGGTGTAGCTCAGAAGATCGTATACGATGCTTTTGACCTTATCAAAGAAAAGACAGGCAAGGAGCCCCTTGAGGTTTTTGAGGCAGCAATGGAAAATGTTATGCCCGTTCTCGAAGTTAAGGCTCGCCGTGTCGGTGGTGCAACCTATCAGGTTCCCATGGAAGTTCGTCCCGAGAGAAGACAGACTCTCGGTCTTCGTTGGATCACAACCTACAGCCGTGCTCGTTCAGAGAGAACAATGAAGGAAAGACTTGCCAACGAAATCATTGATGCTACCAACTCAACAGGTTCAGCATTCAAGAAGCGTGAAGATACACACAAGATGGCAGAATCCAACAAGGCATTCGCACATTTCAGATGGTAATCTTACCGCAATCAACCTATATTTTATTAAGTATTTTCGGAGGTTCATATGCCAAGACAGGTATCTCTTGAGATGACCAGAAACATTGGTATTATGGCTCACATTGACGCCGGTAAAACAACCACCAGTGAGCGTATCCTGTTCTACACAGGTAAGACTCATAAGATTGGCGAAACACACGACGGTGCTGCAACAATGGACTGGATGGAGCAGGAACAGGAGCGTGGTATCACTATCACATCCGCTGCTACCACCTGTTTCTGGAAGGACCACCGTGTAAACATCATTGACACTCCGGGCCACGTTGACTTCACAGTTGAAGTTGAGCGTTCACTCAGAGTTCTTGATGGTTCCGTTACAGTTCTTTGTGCTAAAGGCGGCGTTGAGCCACAGTCTGAAACCGTTTGGAGACAGGCTGATAAATACCGTGTTCCCAGAATGGTCTATGTAAATAAGATGGACATTTTGGGTGCAAACTTCTATCGTGTTGTTGACATGATGAAGGAACGCCTTAAGTGTAATGCTGTTCCCATTCAGCTCCCCATCGGTGCTGAATCGGATTTCAAAGGAATTATCGACCTTGTTATCATGAAGGCTTATTACTACAATGATGATAAGGGTATTGACATCACTGTTACCGATATTCCCGACGATATGAAAGAGCTTGCTGAAAAATATCGTAACGAACTCGTTGAGTCCGTTGCAGAGCAAGACGATGCACTTCTTGAGAAGTTCTTTGAGGGTGAAGAACTCACTGTTGAAGAAATCAAGACCTGCATCAGAAAAGCAACTATTGATAACGCTATGGTTCCCGTTGTTTGCGGCACATCATATCGTAATAAGGGCGTTCAGCTCCTTCTTGACGCAATAGTTGACTATATGCCCGCTCCGACTGATATCGAAGCTATCAAGGGCATCAATCCCGATACACAGGAAGAGGAAGTAAGACATTCTTCAGATGACGAGCCTTTCTCAGCTCTTGCATTCAAGATTGCTACTGACCCCTTCGTTGGTAAGCTCTGCTTCTTCAGAGTTTATTCGGGTAAAGTTGAAACAGGTGCTTCTGTTTACAACTCAACAAAAGATAATAATGAGCGTATGGGTAGAATTCTGCAGATGCACTCCAACCACAGACAGGATATTGACTGCTGCTATGCAGGTGATATTGCTGCTTGCGTTGGTGTTAAGCAGACAACAACAGGTGATACCCTTTGCGATCCCAAACATCCCGTAATTCTTGAATCAATGGAATTCCCCGAGCCCGTTATCAGAGTTGCTATCGAGCCCAAGACCAAAGCCGGTCAGGAGAAGATGGGTATTGCTCTTGCAAAGCTCGCTGAAGAAGATCCCACATTCAAGTGCTACACAGATGAAGAAACCGGACAGACCATCATCGCAGGTATGGGCGAGCTCCATCTTGAAATCATCGTTGACAGACTTCTTCGTGAATTCAAGGTTGAAGCTAATGTTGGTCAGCCTCAGGTTGCATACCGTGAAACAATTACTCAGGCTGCTGATACTGATACTAAGTATTCACGTCAGTCAGGTGGTAAGGGTCAGTACGGTCATGTTAAGATGAGAATTGAACCCAATCCCGAAAAGGGTTACGAGTTTGTTAACAACATCGTCGGCGGCGCTATTCCCAAGGAATACTTCAATGCTATTGAAGCCGGTGTTAAGGGTGCTATGCAGACAGGTGTTCTTGCAGGCTACAATGTTGTTGACGTTAAGGTAACACTTTACGACGGTTCATATCATGAAGTTGACTCTTCAGAAATGGCCTTCAAGATTGCTGCATCAATGGCATTCAAGGACGCTATGAAGAAGGCTGCTCCCGTTCTTATGGAGCCCATTATGAAAACTGCTGTTATCGTTCCCGATGATTACATGGGCGATGTTATCGGCGATATCAACTCACGCCGCGGCATGATTCAGGGTTCAGAAACAAGAACAGGTGCTGTTCAGATCAACGCATTCATTCCCCTCTCAAATATGTTCGGTTACGCAACAGCTCTTCGTTCCAGAACACAGGGTAGAGGTCAGTATGCAATGGAACCCAGCCACTATGCTGAAGTTCCCAAGTCAATTTCTGAAAAGATTATTAACGAGAAATAATTTATTATTTCCAATTTTCAAAAAAAGACTTGAAATTTAATATCTAAATTGGTAAAATGGAGCTATGCACACGCATAGACTTATATTTGCTTATTAAAAGGGAGGAAATACCAATGGCAAAAGCAAAATTTGAACGTAGCAAGCCCCACGTTAATATCGGTACTATCGGTCACGTTGACCACGGTAAGACAACTCTTACAGCTGCTATCACAAAGACCCTCGCTATGAAGGGCGGCGCAGACTTCATCGACTACGCTAACATCGATAAGGCTCCCGAAGAGAGAGAGCGCGGTATCACAATCAACACTTCACACGTTGAGTACGAGACAGACAACCGTCACTATGCTCATGTTGACTGCCCGGGTCACGCTGACTATATCAAGAACATGATCACTGGTGCTGCTCAGATGGACGGCGCTATCCTTGTTATCGCTTCAACAGACGGCCCCATGGCTCAGACTAAGGAACATCTTCTTCTTGCTCGTCAGGTTGGCGTTCCCAAGATCATCGTTTTCATGAACAAGGTTGACCAGGTTGACGACCCCGAACTTCTCGAGCTCGTTGAAATGGAAATCCGTGAGACTCTTGCTGAGTACGGCTTCGATGAGGAAGCTCCCATCATCAAGGGTTCAGCTCTTCAGGCTCTCAGCTATGAAGGTGGCGATATCGCTGCAGCAGAACTTGCTCCCATCCACGAGCTTATGGCTGCTGTTGACGAATACATCCCCACTCCTGACCGTAAGGCAGACCTTCCCTTCATCATGCCCGTAGAAGACGTATTCACAATCACAGGTCGTGGTACTGTTGCTACTGGTAGAGTTGAAAGAGGTCAGCTCAAGACTGGTGAAGAAGTAGAAATCGTTGGTCTTACAGACGAAAAGAGAAAGGTAGTTGTTACCGGTATCGAAATGTTCCGTAAGATCCTTGACTACGCAGAGGCAGGCGACAACATCGGTGCTCTTCTTCGTGGTGTTCAGAGATCAGAAATCGAACGTGGCCAGGTTCTTTGCAAGCCCGGTTCAATCAACCCCCACACAAAGTTCACAGGTCAGGTTTACGTTCTTTCAAAGGAAGAAGGCGGCCGTCATACTCCCTTCTTCAACAACTATCGTCCTCAGTTCTATTTCAGAACAACTGACGTTACAGGCGTTATCAACCTTCCCGAAGGCACAGAAATGTGTATGCCTGGCGACAACGTTGACATGAACGTTGAACTTATCACTCCCATCGCTATTGAAAAGGGTCTCCGTTTCGCTATCCGTGAAGGCGGCAGAACTGTTGGTTCAGGCGTTGTTATTGATATCGCTGAATAATTAAAAAATATTTTTTGGAGAGTAACCGCAAGGTTGCTCTCTTTTTTTATTGACAACTTCCGATGATTATGCTAATTTAGAATTATTGATAGAGGTGATACCGGTTTATGAAGTGTAAAAACTGCGGCTATGAAATGTCGGCTGAAACAGATTTTTGTCTTAACTGCGGCATAAATCAAAAAGAAATAAAGTCGGGAATGGGCTGGTGCTCATTTCTCGCATATTTATATATGCCTTTTTGCGGTCTTTGTGCCATCATTTTCGGTGTTATTCAAATACCGGGAGTTGCAGTGAATCTTCTGAGGTTTGCAGATAAAGATTTGCTTGAGAAATTTGCATTTCTTAATTGGAATGAATTTAAAACACTGTTTCTGATAGCGGGGCTTATTGAAATATTTTTTGCAGGATATTACTATTATGTGGCTTATTGCATTATAAACCGCAGAAAAAATACATTGAAACATCTGTGTATTCATAGAGTTATCATCTTTGTTTTTTACACTGTATATGTGTCTGCTTTTATAGTTCTCTTAAAAGGTAATCTGATAACGGGCAGTTCAGAGTTGACTTTATCCATCATCTGTTTTATTTCACAGCTTGTTTCTATGATTATCTGGCTTGCAATAAACATAAGATATTTCAAAAACAGAAAACATATTTTCACAAAAGAATTTAAATTTTAAGCACAAAGGAGATTTTCTTTGTGCTTTTTCTTTTGCAACAAATAATTAAATCAATGCAAAATGAATATAATTATGACAATATTGTTAATTTTGGAAAAAAGGCTTGATTTTTCCTGAAAAAGTGTCTACAATACAAATTAGCACTCGAAGTGCAAGAGTGCTAAAATGATTTTGTAATTTAATTTACGGAGGTAATAAATATGACTATCAAACCCCTTGCAGACAGAGTTGTTGTTAAAGCGGTTGAAGTTGAAGAAACAACAAGCAGCGGCATCATTCTTGCAGCGGCATCTCAGGAGAAGCCCCAGATTGCAGAGGTTGTTGCAGTCGGTCCCGGCGGAATGATTGACGGTAATGAAGTTGAAATGTATGTTAAGGTTGGCGACAGAGTAATCACAAGCAAATATTCAGGCACAGAAGTTAAGCTTAACAAAGAAGAATATACAATCGTTCGTCAGAGCGATATTCTTGCTATTGTAGAATAATTAAGGGGGAAATCATTAATGGCAAAGCAGATTATTTACGGTGAAGAAGCCCGCAAGGCTCTTCAGGCAGGCGTTGATAAGCTTGCAAATACAGTTAAAATAACACTCGGACCCAAAGGCAGAAATGTTGTTCTTGATAAAAAATACGGTGCTCCTCTCATCACCAATGACGGTGTAACAATCGCAAAGGAAATTGAGCTTGAGGATGCATTTGAAAATATGGGTGCACAGCTTGTTAAGGAAGTTTCAACAAAAACAAACGATGTAGCAGGCGACGGCACAACAACTGCAACTCTTCTTGCGCAGGCTCTTATCAGAGAGGGTATGAAGAATGTAACCGCAGGTGCTAACCCTATGGTTGTTAAGAAGGGTATGGCAAAGGCTGTTGAAGCAGCGGTTGCAGCAGTTAAGAATAACTCAAAGCCCGTTTCAAGTTCAGAAGATATTGCAAGAATTGCAACTATTTCCGCAGCAGACGAAGAGGTTGGCAAGTTCATTGCAGACGCAATGGAAAAGGTTACCGCAGACGGCGTTATCACCGTTGAGGAATCAAAGATTGCTGTTACCGAATCCGAAGTTGTTGAAGGTATGCAGTTTGACAGAGGCTATATCTCACCCTATATGGTAACAGATACCGATAAGATGGAAGCGGTTATTGACGACGCTCTTATTCTTATCACAGATAAAAAGATTTCAAGCATTCAGGATATGCTTCCTCTTCTTGAGCAGATTATGCACGCAGGCGGAAAGCTTGTTGTTGTTGCAGAAGATGTTGAGGGTGAAGCTCTTTCGACAATTCTTGTTAACAAACTTCGCGGCGTATTTACTGTTGTTTGCGTAAAGGCACCCGGATTCGGCGACAGAAGAAAGGAAATGCTTCAGGATATCGCTATCCTTACAGGCGGCGAGGTTATCACATCAGACCTCGGTCTTGAACTTAAGGATACTCAGCTTGCACAGCTCGGCAGAGCACGTCAGGTTAAGATTTCAAAGGAAAACACCATTATTGTTGACGGTGCAGGCGAAAAAGAAAACATTGCATCAAGAGTTGCACAGATTAAGCTCCAGATAGAAAACACAACTTCAGATTTTGACAGAGAAAAGCTTCAGGAAAGACTTGCAAAGCTTTCAGGCGGTGTTGCGGTTATTAAGGTTGGTGCTGCAACAGAAACCGAAATGAAAGAAAAGAAGCTTCGCATTGAAGATGCTCTTGCAGCAACAAAGGCTGCTGTTGAAGAAGGCTGTGTTGCAGGCGGCGGCGTTGCACTTCTCAATGCTTCAAACAGCGTTAAGGCTCTTCTCGAAAATGTTGAAGATGCAGACGAAAAAACAGGTATCAAGATCGTGCTTAAGGCACTTGAAGAGCCTGTTCGTCAGATCGCGGCAAACGCAGGTCTTGAAGGCTCAATAATCATCAATGCAATTCAGGAAAGCGGCAAAATCGGCTATGGCTATGACTTTGCAAAGGATGTTTATTGCGATATGGCAACAGCAGGTATTCTTGACCCCACAAAAGTAACCCGTTCTGCTCTTCAGAACGCATCATCGGTTGCTTCAATGGTACTCACAACAGAAAGCCTTGTTACCGATAAGCCCGATCCCGCAGCAGATGCAGCACAGGCAGCAGCTATGGCAGCACAGGGCGGCGGAATGTATTAATTTTATTTATAAAACGGTGCCCGAAAGGGTGCCGTTTTTTGTCTATAAGTGCAAAATTCATTGAAAGTTAATAATTGACAGTATATAATGATTTGACATTTAATAAATAATGTGTTAAAATCCAACTACAAATAAATTCTCGATATAAATCAGGAGGACGAAAAATGAAAAAAGTAAAATCAATTCTGTCTTTACTTTTGGCTCTTATTATCGCTTTAGGTTGTGTTTCAACCGCTTTTGCAGCAGCTGCAACTGAAAATGGCGATAACAACACTATTGCAACAGCAAACGCTCTTGCTGTTGGCGGTTCAATTACAGGTGCATTTGACAGTGCAGATGATGTTGATTACTTTAAAATTACAACTAAAAAAGCAGGTCTTCTGACCGTTTCTCTTCAGCACACAACAAACGAATCAACACTTGGTTATTTCAATGTTGAAGTTATTGATGCAGAAGAAAAAGTTCTTGCAAGCTTTGTTTCGAAGGGCAGTGATGCTACTGTTACATCAACAGCTTTTGGCGTAGCGATCGGTGATTATTATGTTAAAGTAACTCCCGTTACATTTGACAGAGCACTTTCATACACCGTTTCAGTAGCTGAAGACACAACAACAGTTGCAGAAAAAGAACCCAACGATGATTCAGCAACAGCAACAGCAGTTGACGAAATCAAAGGCGACAACACAGGTTCAAAGAAATATGCAGGTTTTATTTCTTCTGCAACAGATGTTGACTACTACAGCTTCACTAAGAAATCAGACGGTTCTATCTATTTCTATCTTTTCAACAATGCAAATTCAGCAGGCAGCTACAAAGCAGAGCTTGTTACATATTTCAGCACATCAACTGAGGAAAAGGTTCTCGGTTCGATTACAATTGCTCCCGGTGAAACACGTGCAATGAGCGCAAGTGTTGGTATTGAAGGCGGCAAGACATATTACCTTAAGGTTACAAGCATAGACGGCAGCACAGGTGGATATGAAATCAGATTCTGGAACTATGACCATAAGAACACAGAATTTGAATATAACAACGAGCCTGCAGCAGCAACAAAGATTTCTGTTTCAACAGATAAGGTTGATAACTCACGCGTTGCTTCATTAACACATGCAGGTGATGTTGACTACTTCAAGTTTGAAACAACTGATAGCTATAACTATATCCTTAAGGTTAACGCATATGTTGACAAGATGGATAAAGCTGCTCAGTGGTATGTTGATGTTTATGCAGCAGATAATCTTACAGGTGAAGCTGTTCTCGAGGCTATTGCAACAGAAACAAAGGGTGCAGAGCTCTCATTTGCTAATCTTGAAGCAGGCGTTTACTATGTAAAAGTAACTGCAGGCACAGATTTCAACACAGAGCGTTACGAAATCGAACTTACACAGACCGAAAAAGAAGAAGGCCCCAAATCATTCCTTGAAAGACTTAAGGAAATCAAGTGGGCAACACTTCTCAGCACATTTGCAGGCTGGTTTAATCAGATCGATATTGCCGGTGTAGTAAAGGCAATTTACCAGTCAATAATGGGCCTTATGGGTGCTCTCTAATATTTAAAAATGCTTAAAGGGCTGTTTCCTTGAAACAGCCCTTTTAATTCAAAAAAGGGGATTTTAAAATGGGATTTGATAAAGATTTTAAGCCGATTCTCAGATTTATGGTTGTAAGTGATGTTCATTATAAAGATGAGCACAGCGTTGAAAGAGAAAGAATGGAGAAGGCTATCAAAACAGCATATGAGCTTAGCGAGAAAGAGGAATACTCAAATCTTGATGCACTTTATGTTGTCGGTGACTTTGCAAATAACGGTTCAAGAGCACAGATGCTTGCTTTCAAAGACACTCTTGATAAAAACATAAAATCAGAAACCAAGGTTAATCTTTCAATGGCAAGCCATGAATTCCACGGCGAAGGCGAAGATGCTGCCATTGAAAAGTTCAAAGAAATCTTTTCGCAGGAAACTGACACACATACAGTTATCAACGGCTATCATTTTATCAGCGTAACCTGCACAAACGGTTGCCATTTTGATGAAGCAAAGCAGAATTGGGCGAAAAAGGAACTCGCTGCAGCTGCGGAAGCTGCACCGCAAAGACCCATTTTCTTCTTCCAGCATCCCCATATCACAGATACTGTTTCAGGAAGTATTTACTGGGGCGAAGATGAACTTATTCCTGCACTTATGGATTATCCGCAGGTAATAAACTTTTCAGGCCATTCCCATGCGCCCATCAATGACCCCCGTTCAATTCATCAAAGACATTTCACCTGCCTCGGAACAGGCACATTGAGCTATTTTGAGCTTGATGAATTTGACAAGGTTTACGGCACATTCCCGCCTGAAAAAGAAAAGGCGGCCCAGATGCTTATTGTTGAAGCAGATGAGCAGGGCAGAGTGCGCATTTATCCCTATGATCTGATAACCTCAAATTTCTTCCCGTTTGTATGGAAAATCGATTCAGCATGGGATCCGATGAGCTATCTTTATACCGATGAACGATATAAAACAACTGCTTGTCCTTCATTCTCTGACGGTTCAAAGGCAGAAATAATCAATATAAAAGAAGACGGCTTTACCGTAAAATTCAATCAGGCAACTCCTTCTGAAGACTATGTAAATGACTATAATGTTTTCATTAAAACCGAAGGCGGAGTAATTGTGAAAAATGTAACTGTGTGGAGCTGCTATCACCTTTATGAAATGCCTGAAAGCATCAGCGTTGATGTTGAAGGTCTTAAAAAAGGTGAGAAATATTTTGCTGAAATTTATGCAAACGGATTCTGGAGCAACAGAAGCAAGAAACCTCTCGCAAGCGAAATAATTGCTCTTTAATTAAATTTAAAATTATATAAAAGAAAAATAATCAAGTACATTTCATATTTTTGTAAATGTGCTTGATTTTTTTATTGAGATATAATAAAATAAACGATATATTGGGTTATTGCAAACTATTGAAAATTTGACTATAGGGTAGGTGTTGAAATTGGCTGAAGAAACAAGAAGTTCAGTGCCCGTATCAGATAATAACGAGGCTGTTCTCAGAGAGTTTTCCAACCAAAATAAAATCTATTTAAGCCCCCGTCACTATGTTGCTTATATCCTTTCGGGTATGGGCGATACAATGTGGAATACATTCAGCAAAAAGCTCTTTTTCTTTGCTACTCAGTTCCTCGGAATCAATGCAAAAACGTGGGGACTTGCGGAAACAATAAGCTTTATTGCGGATACTGTTGACAATGCGGTTTCGGGCCTGATTATTGACAGAACAAGAACCCGTTGGGGCCGAGTAAGACCGTATATTGTTCTTACCTTGCCGTTCTGGGTGTTTGCTTCGCTGTCGCCGTGGCTTCTTCCCGGAGGTATGTCACAGATATATCTTTTTGTGTCGTTCCTTGTATTCAACTATATAGGCTCTATTGCAAAGTCGTTTTATGACACGAGCTATTCCATAATTCTGTTTAACATAACACCAAACCCGATAGAAAGAAACAGACTTATTGCAACCGATGCATATGCAGACCTTGTAGGCGTATGGCTTCCCTCGCTTTTCCCGGTTCTTGTTGACTTCTTGCCTCAGGTACTTAATGTCGGTTCCCGTAATATTTATACGGGCGGTGCGATAGTCTTTGTAATAGCCGTTATTGCGTTCAGAATTTACGGTTTCTTCTCTCTTAAAGAAAGAATGCCGCTTTCAACAAGAAGCGAAATGAACGAAATGGGTCTTGTTAAAACAATCAAAACAATCGGTGCGTGCCGTCCGATGTGGGTTCTTCTTATCAAGAACTTCTTTGCGGTCGGAAAAAGCACGGGATCAATGGTTGAAGACTTTTTCTGGCTTAACTGTATGGGCAGACTTTCTTACGGAACAATTGCAGGTCTTTTCACGGGCCTTCCCAGCTATTTTGTTCTTCCCTTTGCACCGAAGCTTACCAAAAAATTCGGCTTGAGAAATCTCGCTGCAGGCAGTTATATGTTCTGCGGACTCTGCTATTTCATTATGTGGATCGTCGGTTATAAGCCTTTCGGTGAAGATCATTTTATCCTCAACCTTATCTGGATTATAATTGCCCTTACCTTCTGCGGTTCGCTTAACAGCATTCAGAGATACTGCAGCACCGCTCTCAACGGCGATCTTTATGACTATGTTGAGTGGAAATCGGGTGTGCGTAACGAAGCAACAATAACTGCGGCTATGGGTTATTTCAAAATTGCTTCCGATGCAGCTGCAAAAATGATAAGTGCTTTTGCGGTTGCCGCAATCCACTACGTTCCGCTTATCAACGAAAACGGAGTGCAGATTCCGCAGACAGACCCAGGTATGCTTGCAGGCATCTGGACGGTTTTTGCTCTTGCACCCGCAATTGGAAGATTTATGAAGGGCGCAACACTTTTATTCTTTAATGTTCACGGAAAAACACGCGACACAATGATGTTTGAACTTGCAAAAATCAGAGCTGCAAAGGTTATTGATACCGGAAGCGATAACGGTGATAAATGATTTTTGAGCAAATAAGGAAATCTGACTAACATTTATTATAAAATAATATATATAAATATTAAAAATATGCTTGAATTATTCAAAGCAATATGTTAAAATAACTTGTATTATATGAAAGTGTCGCTTGCCGCTTTCAAGAATTATTCAAGGAGGAATATCGTATATGACATTCTTAAAGAAATCATTGGCAGTGCTTCTTGCTGTTGCAATGATGATCGGCACAATGTCAATTGCCGCTTTTGCTTGGGATCCGGCGGTTGACGACGGTAACAAAATCACAATTGTCCATGAGTTTTACCGTTACAATGAAAAAACCGGTGCTTGGGATATTAAGACCGACAGAGCAAAGCCCGGTGAAAAAGTAAAGATGAGAGCAAAGGTAACAACTGATTACTACACCAACTCATCAAACTCAGCTCTTTTGTTTGACAACAGATTTTTCACTATTCTTGATGCTTACGGAAATAAGCCCCAGGAAAATGTGCTCTTTACCAACAGCGCAAACAGCACATACCTTGGCTTGGGAGCTAAAGACGATGCAACAATGTGGTTCTCAAAGGATAGCAAAAACATAGGCTTCCAGAAGACCATTCAGTATAGTGAACCGGTTAATAACTATCTTAACGGTGAGCTTGTTGAGGTAACAGACAGCGAAGGAAACAAAACAACAAAAGTTTCCCTTTCTGATTTCGTTGAAAACTATGATGCAGTTAAGAGCAGCTTGGCTTTCACCTCAGCACCTTATAACACAAAGCTTGATGGTACTGAATATCTTTATGAATACACATTCGAAGTTAAAGATACTGAAGTAGTAAGAACACCCGGAAATAAAGGTACTGTTTGCCTTCCTCCTCAGGTTGCAACAAACACAAAGCATATGATGCTCTTTAACTTCCCCAAGGGTTCTTCAACAACTCGCGGTGATGATGCTTACAACTTCAATTTCTTATGGACTCCTGAAATTGTTACAGATCAGGAACTCGCAACAATTTCAGTGTTCAGCGATGTAATCCTCGATGCAAACGGCGGTTCATTCAATATCGACGGAGATCCCGTAACAACAAGAACCGTTTCAGGCGTTATCGGCGATGCTGTATCAGGTATAACTTCAGTTCTTCCCCAGAAGTCAGGTTATATTTTTGCAGGCTGGTCACTTACAGCTGACGGTGCAGTTCTTTCAGATGATCAGATCGCAGCACTTACACATAATTATGAGGATATTAAACTCTATGCGATCTACGGTAAGAGTGACAGCTACTACACAGTAGAGCTTTTTGAAATGCTTACAGACGGAACATATTCTGAAGAGCCCACAGCTCAGCAGCAGGTTCCCGAAGTTTCAGGCACAGTTGTTAATTATCCCACAGTTCCTCAGACAGGTTTCCACCTTGATGAGAGCAAGGAAAATATAACAAGCATTACTGTTGCAGATGATAATTCTTCCGTAATCAGAGTTTATTACGCAAGAAACAAATATCAGGCAATTTTCCATTTTGAGGATGCTACAGGTTCAAAGACGGATTCAATTCCTGTTCTTTACGGTGCAGCTCTTCCTGCATTCACAGCAGTTCCCGGCGGTCCTTTAATGGAAGGCGCAGAGTTCAAGGGATGGTCAACCGATAAGGACAAGTTGGTTGCAGTTCCCACATCAATGCCCGCAGAGGACGTTGAACTTTATCCCATTTTTGAACCCATCGTTTACATTTACACATTTGATGCAGACGGCGGCAAGCTTTTAAATAAAGATAACGAAGAAGTAGAACTTCTCACATATTATTATAACCATGGCGAAGTTCCCTCATTCCCTGCAGATCCCGTTAAGCCCGGTTACACATTTGTTGAATGGGATAACATTCTTCCCGCAACAGTAACCGAAGATATGGACTTTGAAGCTGTTTATAACCAGAATGTTTATACAGTTAAGTTCACAGATAACGGCGTAGTTAAGTATCAGACAACAGCATATTACGGCGATGAAATTTCAGCTGATGTTATTCCTGAAGGATATAAGGCAAATGCATGGACTGTTAACGACACAACAACAGTTGCAACCTTCCCCTATGAAATAACAGAAAACACAGAATTCAAAGCAACCGATGATGCACTTGTTTATGATGCAATTTTCAATGCAGGCGAAGGCAGCTTTGAAGACGGTTCAAAATCACAGACAGTTCCCACTCTTCTTGATGAAGAAGTAGCTGCTCCTGCAAAGAACCCCGAACTTTACGGTCATGACTTTATTATGTGGGATCCCATGGTTGAGGGTTCAATTATGCAGGAAGGCGGACTTACCTTCAATGCAATTTATGAACCCGCAGATTTCAAAGTTACACTTTTTGACGATGACGGCAAAACAGTTATCAAGGAAGAAACAGTAACATTTGGCGATTCACTTGAAGAACTTCAGAATTATGTTCCCGAAAAGCCCGGTTACGATTTCCTTAAGTGGAGCAAAGAAATCCCCTCAACAATGGGTGGAGAAGATTTCGAAGCTCAGGCTATCTGGAACGCAAAGACATATAAGCTTGAATTCTACGATGAAGACGGCACTCTTGTTGATATTATAGTTGAAAAAACAGATGCTCCCGTTAAGGCTCCCGATTTCCCCGTTGTTGAAGGTTATGTCTACACAGCATGGGTTAACGAAAAGGGTGAAAGCGTTCCCGCAACAATGCCTGTTGGCGGTGACAAGTTCACAGCAGTAAGAGAACCCGCAGAAGTTACAATAACTCTTGATGCAAACGGTGGCGTTCTCACAAGCGATGCAACAATCGTTGCAAAGTTCGGCGATGCAATCAATGAGCCCACAAAGCCCACTCTTGAAGGCAATGAATTCCTCGGTTGGAGCACAAGCAAGGACGGCCTTGTAGTTGCATTCCCCGAAACAATGCCTGCAAAGAACACAACTTACTATGCAGTATGGAAGACCAATGAGCACCTTGCAACATTCAATGCAAACGGCTCAACCTTCAAAGTAAATGGCGAAGCTGTTTACTCACAGCTTATTAAATACGGTGCTGAAATAGAGTTCCCCGAACTCAACGGTATAGATGGATACGCATTCGCAGGTTGGACTCCCAACACAACAACAATGCCCAACGAGCCTGTAACATTTACAGCTCAGTGGGAATACATCCCCACCGGTAAAGCAGACTATACTATATATATATATACAGTAAATCCTGCAACAGGTGAATATATCGAAACTCTCAAGACCGGTACTACCGAAAGCGGCAACACAATTCAGATCGTTGCTGACGATGTAACATCAGAAGCAGATGTTGTTATTGATTATGAGGGACTTAACCTTGCAGAAAGCAACGTTCCCGATACTGACAATGCAAACAACATCCTTTCAATAACAGCTGAAGAACTTGCAGATAATAAGCTTGTTGCATATTTTGAGCTTGCAACATTCAAAGCAACATTTGATGCAAACGACGGCACAATTACTGCAGGTAATGCAGAAGTAAGCGGAACATGGGGCACAGAACTTGCAGCTCCCGCTGTTTCACGCACAGGCTATAAGTTCATCGGTTGGGAACCCACTGTTCCTTCAACTCTTACCGAAACAAAGACTTATGTTGCTAAGTGGGAACAGATTACCGCTGAAGCTATCTTCACCATCGACGGTGTTGAGCATTCAAGAAAGACTTATAAGTACGGCGAAGAAATCGTTCCTCCCACAGCTCCCGTTAAGGAAGGCTACACATTCACTGAAAACTGGGGTGTAGTTGAAGGCGAAACAATGGGCGAAAGAAACAAGACTTTCGACGGAACTTATACAGCTATTGATTACACAGTAACCTATACAATTACTGATAATAAGCCCGGTGCAACTGTTCCTGCAGCACTTTCAGGAAAGCACATCAATGATGTGTTTGCTCTTGAAGTTCCCGAAACTGTTGACGGCTATACATTTGAAGGCTGGACCTATAACGGAGCAACTTATGTTCCCGGTTCATCATTCCGAATGCCCGCAGCAAATGTTGTTCTTACAGGTAAATATGTTGCAAACACAGTTACCGTTCAGTTTGATACAGCAGGCGGAAACCATATCGACAGTATCAAAGCAAAGGCTGACGAAAAGATTACTCTTCCTGAAGCAACTGAAACAAGCGGCAACAAGATATTCCTTTATTGGACAGATGGTGAAAACACCTATGATGCAGGTGCTGAGTATACAGTTCCCGCAAACGATGTAACCCTCGAAGCAAAATGGGATATAATTGAAAGCTCTGTAACAGTTGATTACACAGGCGAAGTTCCCGCCGGCGTAAATGATTATTCACTCGGAAATAAGGAAGCAGGTTCAAGCTTTGCTCTTCCCACATTCCCCACAGCTGTTGAAGGTTATACATTTGACGGTTGGTATATTGACGGCGCAAAATACGGCGCAGGCGCAAGCTTCACAATGCCCAACAAAGCTGTAACAATTATCGGTAAATGGACAATGAATCCTGTTGAGCCCGAGGTTAAGACATATACTCTTACTCTTGACGCAACAGGCGGTAAGTTCAATAACGGTAATGGAATTTACACAGCAATTCTCGAAGAAGGAAAGCTTATAACAGCAACTCTCGGCGATCCCAAGAAGGATGGCTACAGATTCCTCGGCTGGGTTGATGAAAACGGCAGCGTAGACAATATTCCTCAGAATATGCCTGCAAATGACGTAAACCTCTATGCAGCATGGACTGAACTCTTCGATGTAACTTATAAAGTAGACGGAACAGTTCAGGACAGCTATTCAAACATCGCAGCTGAAGGTGATGTTCTTCCCGCTCCCTCAACCATTCCTCAAAAGGAAGGTTATGTATTTGATAAGTGGGTAGATGAAGCAACAGACGCAGTTGTAACATCAATGCCCGCAAAAGACCTTGTTCTCATTGCAACATGGAAAGAAGTTGAGCCCACTAAGTTCACTGTTATGTATTTCGACGGAACAACAGCTCTCGGCACACAGCAGTATAAGGCTGGCGAAACAATTGTTCCCATCACAGCAGAAGATAAGGTTGGTTACACATTCAACGGCTGGACAGGAATGCCCACTGATAATAAGATGCCCGCAGAGGATATTGCAGTATTTGCAGATTATGTTGCAAAGCTTTACTCTATCACTCTTGATGCCGCAAACGGTGAGTTTGAAGACGGTTCAGCTCAGTTTATTGCAACAGATGTTGCTTATAACACAATTCTTGCAACACTTGTTCCTGCAATTCCCGCAGCACCCACTCGCGACGGTTATTCATTTGCAGGTTGGGTAGATACAAACACAGGTGCTCCCGCAACAATTCCCACAACAATGCCTGATGGCAACATCAGCCTCAGAGCAACATGGGAAGAAGTTCCCACCTATACTCTTACTCTCGATGCAAACAACGGTAAGTTCGCAGACGGAACAGACGAAAAGACAATTATCCGCGAAGAAGGCGAAGCAATCGGTGCTATTGAGCAGCCCACAAGAGAAGGCGGCTACACCTTCAAGGAGTGGAAGATTGTAACACTCGACGGAACAGCACTTACTGAAATTCCCGCAAATATGCCTGCATATGACTTCACTCTTGTTGCTCAGTGGAACGAACCTGTTCCCGATAAGTTCGTTGTAACTGTTAACCCCAACGGCGGTAAATTCGCTGATGGCACAACAGGCACATGGACATCAGAACAGCTTGAAGAAGGCGAAGCCATCACAGATCTTCCCGGTAATCCCACTAAGGAAGGCTATGAATTCAAGGGTTGGCTTGAATCAACAACAGGCAATATTATTGACAATGTTCCCTCAACAGTTCCCGGTGAAAACACAGTTTACACCGCACAGTGGGAAGAAATCATTGTTAAGACATATAAGATTAACTACTACCTTGTAAAGGGCGGCGCTCTTTATGACTCCGACAGCTACAAGGAAGGCGATGCAATAAGCTTCATTGTTCCCGCTTCAAACGATATCGTAGGCTTTGACTTCGAAAAGTGGGTTGATGCAGACGGTAACGACATCGCAGCAACAATGGGCACAGAAGACATCAACGCTTATGCACAGCTTACTCCCAAAAAGTTCACAGTAACTTATATGAATGAAGGCAAGGTATTCTATGAAGTTAAGGATGTTGCTTACGGTTCAGAAGTTCCCAAGACAACAGATATCCCCACTTCAAGCAGTGCCAATAAAGAATTCTCAGGTTGGACAGATTCAACAGGTAAGACACCTGCTGATTATGCAACAATGCCTGCAAAGAATCTTGTATTTGAAGCAAACTACAAGAACACTGCAACAACTGATGAATATGAAGCAACATTCATTTCAGAGGGCGTAATCATCTCTTCCAAGAACTACAAGGAAGGCGATAAGATTGATGTTCCCGCAGCACCCAATAAGTTCGGATATAAGTTCGTAGGCTGGGAACCCGCAGTTCCTGATACAATGCCTGCTCACGATTGTGAATTTGTTGCAAAGTATGAAATTGATAAGACATTTGTATCAGTTATCATCGGCGGCACAGTAATCGGCGGCGGCGTAATCGCAGGTCTTGCAGGTCTTAGCGCAACACTTATCACAGGTGCAGCAATTATCGGCGGTATTCTTGTAATCTTCGGTGCTTCTCAGCTTGCAAAGCACACCTTCACAGTAACTTATATTGTTGACGGTGAAGTTTACAAGACATACAAGGTTGTTGAAGGCACAAAGATTCCTGTTCCCGCAAAGCCTGCAAAAGACGGTGCAGAGTTTGCAGGCTGGAATCCTGAAGTTCCCGAAAAAATGCCCGCTCAGGATATGATATTCGAGGCAACTTGGGAAAGCGAAATCGTTGAAATCCCCAACACCGGTTCACTTGCAGGTGTAGCGGCATTTGCAACAATTTCTGCAGCAGCTGCAGCAGCTTATGTAATGACTGCAAAAAAGAAAAAGGAAGATTAATTCCTGATTAAACAATTCCAAAGCACTCACTGAGTAATCAGTGGGTGCTTTTTTCTGTCACAAAATATGATTTGATTAATATAATGAGAATGGTATGTCATTACTATTATATTAACCAGGAGGCATATTGATGGACAGAATTGAAATGGAAAAACTGATGGATAAATACAAACGTGAAATGCTGGAATTCAGCCGAAGAAACTCACTTTCAGATAATCTGGATTCAAGAGAAAAGGCTCAGGCGGATGCTGTTAATAATCAAACAGAATATGTCAGAGACAGGGAAAATCCTTTGCCGGTTGCCGCAGCGGCATCAACTGCAGTGCAGGCTGAACAAGCGCAACCGATGCAGAGAAGGGCAATTGACGATACGGATTTGCAAACAACAAATGTAGCGGATATGCTCCGTTCATCTTGTGAAAATATAAGCAGAAATCCCAATTCAACAGAAGAACAGAGAAGAAGATGCAGAGAAATCAATGAGTATCTTCGTGATAATCCCGACAGCGGAACAATAAGAGTTGAAGTTTATGCATCCGACAGAGCTTTTGGAATAGGCAGCGCAAGGGTTATGATGTTTTTAACCTTGCCAAGCGGCAGCGTTGCGGTTTTCGATGGCTTAACAGATATAAGCGGTTCAACTCCGAGCATTATTCTGCCTGCACCGTCAAGAGAACTTTCGCAGTCGCCGAATAATGGCGGTGTGCCCCCGTTTTCAACATATATGGTTTATGTTGAGCATCCTTCATATGTAAGAGCTTTGTTCAATAATGTGCCCGTTTTTTCGGGCGTTGAATCAATTCAGCCCGTTCAGATGCTTGCAAAAACTGCAGGCACAGACGAGCCTGAACCGATTATTATTGACGAAGTTCGAAGAAATACATTATAAGGAGTGGCTTAAGTGGTAACACCCGTAATACCCGATTATATAACAGTTCATCTCGGCAGACCGAATTCGGATGCCCCGAATGTAAGGGTTCCTTTCACGGATTATATCAAAAATGTTGCGTCAAGCGAAATTTATCCGACCTGGCCCGAAAATGCTCTCAGAGCAAATATTTATGCACAGATTTCCTTTGCACTCAACAGAATTTTCACTGAATATTATCGCAGCAGAGGATATAATTTTGATATAACAAATTCAACCGCATATGACCAGGCTTATGTTGACGGAAGAGATATTTTTACTAATATAAGCAGAATTGTTGATGAACTTTTCAATGACTATGTGACCAAAGGAAATCAGATTCAGCCTTATTTCACAGAATACTGTGACGGAAGAACCGTAACCTGCAGAGGTCTTTCACAATGGGGAACGGTAACGCTTGCAAATCAAGGCAGAACACCTTATCAGATTCTTCAGAATTATTACGGCAATGATGTCAATATTGTTCGTAATGCACCCGTAAAAAACATCCTTGAATCCTATCCCGGAACACTTCTGAGGCTTGGCTCGGTAGGTGAGGATGTGAGAACAATTCAGCGTCAGCTGAACAGGATAAGGCAGAATTATCCCGCAATACCCTCTATTCCGAATGCGAACGGTTATTTTGATGCCGCAACGCAGGCGGCGGTAAGAAAATTCCAGAGCATATTCAATCTTGCGGTTGACGGTATAGTTGGCAAAGCAACCTGGTATAAGGTTAAGCAGATTTACAATGCGGTTAAAAAAGTTTCCGAGCTTTATTCCGAGGGCATAACAATGAGCGAGGTTGAAAGAATATTCAGCACTGTGCTCAAAAGAGGCGACAGAGGCAATGATGTGCGCTCAATTCAGTATTATCTTGCCTTTGTAGGATTTTTCAATAACCGTTTGCCCGAAATCGCAGTTGACGGAATATTCGGCAGAGCAACCGAGGATGCCGTTAAAGCATTTCAGCGCGAATACGGTCTTACAGTTGACGGAATAGTCGGCAGAAACACTTGGTATCGCTTGCAGGATGCATATTTCAGCATTCTCAATTCTTTGCCCGATGAGTACAGAGCATATTCTTCGTTGCTTTATCCGGGCTATGCGTTGACAACCGGTGCGAGCGGCAATGTTGTAACACAGCTTCAGACTTTCCTGAGAACCATTGCGCAGAATGATAACCGAGTGCCTTCGGTGACGGTTGACGGAATATTCGGTGACAGAACAAAAGCTGCAGTTCAGGCAGTGCAGAGAATAAGAGGCTTGCCCGATAACGGCTCGGTTGGCCCGCTCACCTGGAACGCAATAGTTGATTTATATAATGAATACAGATAAATAATTTGATAATAATAAATGGTGACAGAATTGTCACCATTTTTATTTTTGGGTGTGATTGAAACGGAAAATTTATTTTCTTCCGATTATAATAAAACTGTAAAAATGCTTGATGAGGAGCTTCGGTTAAAAGAAAGCTTTGACCTTGTTGGCAGAGATTTGAAAATCGATAAAAAGAATGCCAAACTGTATTTTGTTGACGGTTTTTGTAAAGACGGTGAAATGACAAAAATAATAACAAGCTTTATGGCGGCAACCGAAGAAACAATAAAAAATCTGCCAACCGCAAGAGATTTTGCCAACCGTTATATTCCATATGTTGAAACCGATATAACAAACAAAGCAGATTTGTTTATAACTTCAGTTTTGTCGGGAGCGGTGGGGCTTGTTATTGAGGGCTATACCGATGCCGTGATTATTGATGCAAGAACTTATCCCGTAAGAAGTGTTGCAGAACCTGAAAACGACAGAGTGCTTCGCGGACCGCACGACGGTTTTGTTGAAACTCTTGTGTTCAATACCGCACTTGTTCGCAGAAAAATCAGAGATGTTAATCTCACAATGGAAATCACCTCAGTGGGAATAAAATCAAAAACTGATGTTGTTATCTGCTATATGAATAATAAAGTGAACGGCAAAATGCTTGATACGCTTCGTAAAAAGCTTGCGGATATAAAAATAAATTCACTCACAATGAGCCAGCAGAGCCTTGTTGAATGCCTTGTGCCTAAGCAATGGTATAATCCTTTTCCGAAGGTGAGGTACACCGAAAGACCCGATGCCGCGGCGGCAAGCGTGCTTGAAGGAAGTATAGTTTTGCTGATTGATAATACACCCTCCGCAATGATAATACCCTCGGGAATATTTGATTTTTTGCAGGATACAAACGATTATTATATGTCGCCCGTTATCGGTTCATATCTGCGGATAACAAGAATGATTATTTTTGCTTTAACCCTTTTGCTTATTCCCGTTTGGTATCTGCTTGTTCAAAATCCCGAATATATTCCCGAGTGGCTTGATTTTATAAGAATTGAAAAACCGAACACTGTGCCCGTAATTGCGCAGCTTTATATTGTTGAGCTTGTTATTGATGCAATAAGGCTTGCTTCGTTCAACACACCGAATGCATTAAGCAGTTCGTTCGGTGTTGTGGGTGCTCTGGTGTTGGGCGAGTTTGCGGTGTCCGCAGGTTGGTTTGTGCCTGAAGTTGTGCTCTATATGGCGTTTGTTGCGGTTACGAACTATACCCAGCCAAGCTTTGAACTCGGCTATGCATTCAAGCTCAAAAGAATGACGCTTATTGGATTGATTGCACTCTTTAACATCTGGGGATTTATCGGCGGTCTGGTTATTATTGCACTTGAGATTGCATTCACCAAAACAGTTACGGGTCAGAGCTATCTTTATCCGCTTATTCCGTTTAACGGCAAAGCACTTGCCAGCTTGCTTTTGCGAAAACCCATAAATATGAGGAATAATTAAAATGACCGATGTTGCAAAACAACATCGGTCATTCTTATAATATTTCACCTATACAAAAATCGCCGTCAACTGCGGTGATTTTTGCTTTTATTATTCCGTCGGGGATTTCGTTAATACCATTGATTTTAACGGGCGTGTAGTTTGCGGTGTAACCCTGAACGCAGTTGCCGTGAAATTCCTCGGGAAGAACTTCAAGCACTTTGCCGATTTGATTTTTCATAAATTCAGCTCTGATTTTTTCTGTTTCTTCAATCATAATTGCCGCACGCCTTGATTTTTCGCTCTTGTCAACCTGATCGGTCATTTTTGCAGCGGGGGTGCCGGGGCGGATTGAATAGGGGAAAACATGAACTTTTTCAAAACCGATTTCCTTTGCAAAAGCAAGGGATGTTTCAAAATCCTCTTGGTTTTCGCCGGGAAAACCAACCATTAAATCTGTTGTGAGCGTTGTATCTTTGAATGATGAACGAAGCTTTTTGCAAAGCTGTCTGTATTCTTCGCAGTTATAATGGCGGTTCATTCTTTTCAGTGTTTTATCACATCCGCTTTGAAGCGAAATGTGAAACTGCGGGCAGAATTCGGGGATTTTTGCAAGCTCATCAATAATTTCATCGGTTATATGGTCGGGTTCAAGAGAGCCTAAACGAACTCTTTTTATTCCGTCAAAAGATGCGGCGGTTTTAACTGCTTCAACAATGCTGCTGCCGCAATCTGTGCCGTAAGCGGAAAGATTAATGCCAACAAGCACTATCTCGCAAAAACCGTTCTTTTCAAGCGATGCAATTTCGTTTTTCAGCTCTTCCAATGGCTTTGAACGGACTCTGCCTCTTGCGTAGGGGATAATGCAATATGAGCAAAAGCGGTTGCATCCGTCTTCGATTTTAACGCTTGCTCTTGTTCTTTCGCGAAAATCCGTTATGGTATCGCCGCAGAAAGCATCGCCTTTCATATGTTCTTCAACGGCAACAATTCGGTTTCGGGTGCTTATAAACTTCATTATATATTCGTGCAGAAAACGGTTGCTTTTATTGCCCATAACTATATCTGCCTGTTCAAGCTCTTTGCCTGCTTCGGGCCAAGCCTGAGGCATACAGCCCGTGAGTACAACTATGCTTTCGGGATTTTGATTTTTATAATGACGCACGGTCTGGCGGGTTTTTCGGTCGCTTTCGGCGGTAACGGTGCAGGAGTTTATAACATAAACATCTGCTTTTTCAGAGCAGTCAACAATCTCAAAGCCGTGATTTTCAAGACTCTGCGACATTGCCTGCGATTCATACTGATTAACCTTGCAGCCGAGGGTATAGAATGCAGCCTTCATATTATTCCTCCTTGTCACAAATCAAACTTTATCTATTATAACAGAAAAACAAGTGATAATCAATGCCGATAATCATATATATTTTCTTGAAAGGAGAATTTGATATGAAAAAATTTTTCAAAACATCTTTAACGGTTTTGGTTGCCGTTTCAATTTTGTTTTCTTCAGCAGTATTTGTTGGTGCCGAAGAAGCAAAGCCTCCCGTTGAAATCAAGGCAAAAGCGGCGGTGCTCATGGATGTAGGCTCGGGCAAAGTGCTTATGAAATATAATGAAAATGAGCGTCTTTATCCCGCATCGGTAACAAAAATAATGCCGCTTCTTTTGTTTATGGAGGCGATTGATAACGGCAAAATGCAGCTTTCGGATACGGTAACCGTAAGTGCTCAGGCAGCAGCAAAGGGCGGCTCGCAGATATGGCTGAAAGAGGGCGAGCAGATGACGGTTGATGATTTGCTCAAGGCAACGGCGGTTTACAGCGCAAACGATGCCTGCACGGCTCTGGGCGACCATATTGCGGGAAGTAATGAAGCTTTTGTTGATATGATGAATGAAAGAGCAAAGCAACTCGGAATGACAAACACCCATTTTGAAAACTGCACAGGTCTTGATGACACAACAGAAAATCACCTCACAACCGCACTTGATGTTGCAATAATGTCAAGAGAATTGCTTAAACACGAAAAGATAACGGATTATACAACAATCTGGATGGATTCGCTCAGAAACGGCGAAACCGAGCTCGTGAATACCAATAAGCTTGTTCGTTTCTATGAGGGCACAACGGGGCTTAAAACGGGCACAACTTCAAAAGCAGGTTGCTGTGTTTCCGCAAGCGCGAAGAGGGGAGAAACGCATCTTGTTGCAGTTGTAATGGGAAGCGGTAACAGTGCAGACCGTTTTGAAACCGCAAAGGCGATGCTTAACTGGGGATTTGCAAATTATGAAACCTTTACCCCGCGGATTGATGAGAGTCTTATTCCTGAGGTTGGCGTTATCGGCGGAGTGGAAAAGAGCATTCAGCCCGTTATTCCCAAAACAGAGCCTCTGCTTATAGAAAAGGGCAGAGACAAGGAAATGACGCAGAATATTGACCTTGCGCTGGATGTTCAGGCGCCCGTTGAAGAGGGTCAGATACTCGGCACGGTAAAATTTAAAATCGGCGATGAAGAGGTGGGAAGCTATAATCTTACAGCTCCTTCCGCTGTGGGAAAGCTGACTTTCAGAATTGTTTTTGAGAGAATTATTGAGGCTGTTTTAAAATAAAATATATAATTGCTTTTTTAAAATATATATGATAAAATAAAAGTAACATAAAATTGGCGGAGTTTAATTATATTTCAGCACTCAAGAGCAGAAAAATTAAAATTTTTAAATATTTTTTCTGTATATCTGTTGCAATGAGAGCGTTTATAGGGTAAAATATATTAAATACTCAGCAATTAGGGGTGCAAAAGAAAATATGTCAATTAAACTCAATCTGAAGTATGCCGGCGAATTTGCGGCAAACGAAAAGCTTGCTTCAATGCAGAGCGAAATCTCGGCGGCACATAAAATGCTTCATGAAGGCACAGGACTCGGCAACGATTTTCTCGGATGGATTGATTTGCCCGTTAATTACGACAAGGCAGAATTCGAAGAAATCAAGAAGAGCGCCGAGCAGATAAAAAAAGATTCCGAGGTTCTTGTTGTTCTCGGTATCGGCGGTTCATATCTCGGTGCAAGAGCCGCAATTGAATTTGTTAAGTCAAATAACTACAACCTTGTTAAGAAAGATACACCCGATATTTATTTCGGCGGCAACACCATCAGTTCAGCTTCTGTTGCCGAGCTTATAAAGCTTGTTGAAGGCAAGGATTTTTCAATAAATGTTATTTCAAAATCAGGCACAACAACAGAAACTGCAGTTGCTTTCCGTGTTTTCAAAAAGCTTATTGAAGAAAAATACGGCAAAGAAGAAGCTGCAAAAAGAATTTATGTAACAACCGATAAAGCAAAGGGTGCACTCAAAGCTCTTGCCGATGCGGAAGGCTATAAAACATTTGTTGTTCCCGATGATGTAGGCGGCAGATATTCCGTGCTCACAGCGGTAGGTCTTCTTCCCATTGCAGTAGCAGGAATTGATATTGATGCACTTATGCAGGGCGCTGCAGATGCAAGAGAAAAATATTCTTGCGAAAACATTGAAGAAAACGATTGCTATAAATATGCCGCAATCAGAAATCTTCTTTACAGAAGCGGCAAAAAAGTTGAAATGCTTGCAGCTTATGAGCCTTCAATGACAATGTGGGCAGAATGGTTCAAACAGCTCTTCGGCGAAAGCGAAGGCAAAGAGAATAAGGGTATTTTCCCTGCTTCGGCAATTTTCTCAACAGACCTTCATTCACTCGGTCAGTATATTCAGGAGGGTGAGCGTCACCTTTTTGAAACTGTTATGTGGGTAAACGAGCCCAAAACAGATGTTGAAATCGAATTCGATGATGTTAACGGAGACGGACTCAACTTTGTTGCAGGCAAAACCCTTCATTTTGTTAACAGAAAAGCTTTTGAAGGCACCGTGCTTGCACATACCGACGGCGATGTTCCCAATATTGTGCTTGAAATTGATAAGCAGGATGAATATAACCTTGGTGCAATGATTTATTTCTTTGAAAAGGCTTGCGGTATTTCGGGTTATGTTCTCGGTGTTAATCCCTTTGACCAGCCCGGCGTTGAAAGCTATAAAAAGAATATGTTTGCTCTTCTCGGCAAACCCGGATACGAATCCGAAAAAGCTTCTCTTGAGGCAAGAATCAATAACTGATAAAAATCATTGGCGGCATCAACCGTGCCGGCTTTTGCCGCCGTTGATTTATTATAAACTTTTAACCAAATTCATATAAAAACAGGAGGAATTTAAAATGATTAATCTTATTCTCGGTCACAAAGGCTCCGGCAAAACAAAGAAACTCATCGAGCTTGTAAACGGTGCTGTTGAAAAGTCAAACGGCAATGTTGTTTGCATTGAGAAAGAAAGACTTCTTACTTATGATGTAAACTACCGTGCAAGACTTGTTGAAACCGATCACTACGGCGTATCGGGCTACGATGCTTTCTATGGCTTCCTCTGCGGCGTTGTTGCAGGCGACCATGACATAACAGATATCCTTATTGACGCAACTCTCAGAATCGGCGGCAGAGATTATAATGATCTTGCTGATTTCCTTGAAAAGGTTGCAAATCTCAGCAAGATTTCAGAGAAGAATTTCACATTCACAGTTTCTGCTGATGCTGAAGAGCTTCCCGAAAAAATCTTTACATTTTGCGAAAAAATCTGATTTAAATCAAAAATTTAGTTGACAAATCACGAATACCTATATATAATATTATGTGCGTGATTTTGAGGCGAATGGAGTAATCCGAACCTGCCCGAAAGCGAGTCTTTTCGCCGCTTTTCGGAGTTTCGGCATTGAAAGGCGTCAGCCTTCCTGCAACCTCAACAACCAAAAATCGGCTGAAAATTCTCCGTTTTCGGGTCGAAGAATTTTCACAGAGCGGATTTCAGGTCAATCAAGGCACAAAACGCAGCAAATCCTTTCGGATTTGCGAGTATTTTAACGATGAGTGAGCGGAAATGCGCCCGTGAAAATCACGGTTCGAATTGCTCCATTCACCTTAAGGTGAAATTTTATGATTTTAGATTTAGAACCGATTTTTAATAATGAGGGAATGGTTAAAGAGTTCGATTATGAGCTCGACCTTTCCGCCCATGAGCTAAGCGGTTTTATGCCGTTCACATCTCCGGTTAAGGTCAGCGGCAGTGTAGGCAACTACACGGGCATTGTTGAAATCAGTGCAAGTGCGGATTTTGCGCTTGAGCTTGATTGCGACCGTTGTGCGAAACCCATAAATGTTCCGCTTCAGATCAAGATTTTTCATACCCTTGTTACCCACCTTAATGATGAGAACAATGATGAGCTGTTGCTTGTTAATGAGCTTCGTTTTGACTTGGATGAACTCGTCACAGAGGATATTTTCCTTGATCTTCCGGCAAAGTTCCTTTGCAGCGAAGATTGCAAGGGGATTTGCCCAAAATGCGGCAAAGACCTTAACACAGGTTCATGCAGCTGCGAAAAAGAGATTGACCCCAGATTGGCGGCGCTCAAGCAGCTTTTGGATAATTAAAAATAAAAACCCCAGGGTTTAATAAAGCACAAAATTAAGGAGGTGCTTAGGAATGGCAGTACCCAAGAGAAGAGTTTCAAAGGCAAGAAGAGACAAGAGACGTTCAAACGTGTGGAAGATGTCCGCTCCCCAGCTCGAAAAGTGCTCAAACTGCGGTGAACTCAAGAGAACTCACAGACTTTGCCCTGAATGCGGTTACTACAACGGCAAGCAGGTAGTAGTTAAGGAAGAAGCATAAGTCAAAATAAAGCGGCAGAGGCTCAAAGCCCCTGCCTTTTATTTTTTTCTATAAATATGAAAGGCGGTAATTAATGGATAAACTTAAATCCTTGAAAAAAATAAAAATTAAAAATTTGCTGATGCTTACCGTTGCAGGTGTAATCAACGCAATAGGTATAACGATTTTTCTTTATCCGGTTAATTTGTATGACAGCGGAATTTCAGGCACTTCAATGCTTCTTGCTCAGATAACGCCCGAAAGATTTACCCTTTCGGTGTTTCTTGTTTTGCTGAATATTCCGTTGTTCTTGTTCGGGTTTAAAAAACAGGGTTGGCTGTTTACACTTTATGCTGTTTATACGGTTGCGGTTTATTCGGTTTCAGCCTGGCTTATAACAGATATTTTGCCGATTGATGTCAGCGTTGCATCTCCTCTTGCGGGAACGGATTTGCTTTTATGTGCGCTCTTTGGCGGAATTATTTCCGGTCTCGGAAGCGGTCTTGCAATCCGTTACGGCGGCGCAATGGACGGAATAGAAGTTATGGCGGGTATTTTTTCGAAAAAGCTCGGAATAACGGTTGGCACGTTTGTTATGATTTATAATGTTATTCTTTATATAATCTGCGGAATTGTTATTGAAAGCTGGATTTTGCCGCTTTATTCAATTGTTACTTACGCGGGTGCTCTGAAAACTGTTGACTTTGTTGTTGAGGGTTTTGACAGAGCAAAGGGTGCGATGATTGTTACCAAAAAACCTGATGAAATATGCAAGGTTTTAACGGAAGAATTTGAAAGCGGAATGACAAAAATAGGCGCAAAGGGCGGCTATTCAGACGCTGAAATGACGGTTGTTTATTTTGTTGTTAACCGTTTTCAGGTTGCAAAAATGAGGGATATTGTTCACGCTATTGACCCTGCGGCATTCATAACCATCAGCGAGGTTGCAGATGTGTTTATATCAAATCAGGATAAGCAAGGATAAAATAAAGGTCGGTTCCGTTCGGAACCGACCTTTAATCATTTTATTTCTATATCTTTGTTTTGAGCCGATGATTCATAGCATCCGCAAACAATCTTTGCAGCGTGACTGCCTTCGAATGCATCGATTTCAAAGGGTCTGCCGTGTTTCAAACAATCGTAAAAATCATTTATCAAAGAGGTGTGACCGCTTCCCCAATAACTTTTTCCGTGGCAAGCCTTATCGGCATTAAGTTCAATTTCTTCGATAGAATTCTTTTGGTCAAAGAAATAAAGCTTTTCGCCCTCTGAGCGAAGCTTGCCGTTTTCAAAAGCAACTTCAATCAATACAGGGGAATCATCGGAATGCGCGGTTGTTGCATAAAGAACTGCATTAACCCCGTTTTCAAGAGTCATTAAAACGTTTGCAGTATCTTCAACTTCAATAACACCCTTGAGATGGTCGTTATGAATATGGGCGGTAAGGTTTTTACATTTGCCGCCGAAATACTGAATAAGGTCAATTGTGTGAATTGACTGATTTATAAGTACTCCGCCGCATTCCTTTTCAAGAGTACCGTGCCAGTCATCGGAATAATAATCCTTACCTCTGTTCCAGGTAACGAACGCTCTTATTGATTTAACTTTGCCCATCGAGCCGTTTTTGATAGTTTCTTTAATATACTGAACGCAGGAGTTATATCTGTTCTGGAAACAAACGCCGACCTGCTTGCCGCTTTTCTTTTGTGCATCACATAAAGCATCGATCTCTGCGGCAGAAACGGAGCAGGGTTTTTCTGTGAGAACATTTATCCCTTTGCTCAAAGCTTTTATTGCCATTGATGTGTGAAGATAGTGCGGAGTGCAGATGTGAATGCAGTCAAGCTCTTCGGTGGAAATGAGTTCATCAAAATCATAATAAGCTTTTCCGCCGTATGCTGCAGCCGCTCTGTCTGCTCTTTCGGGCTTTATATCGGCAACAGCAACAATCTCCGTGTCGGGATTGCTGCTTAATGCCATGAAATGCATTTTGGATACACCGCCGCATCCTATAACTGCAACTTTCATAAAAGTTCCTTTCAGAATCAGAAGGTTGAGCTCATATCGCTCTGGATTCCTTCAACAACATTTTCTTTGTGTGCATTGCCTGCCGCAATTTTTTTCTGAAGTTCTGCGTAATAAATATCTTCATCAACGGGAAGCTCGATTTCTTTGCCGAGCCAGGATGAAAGGTGAGCGGCATTTGAAATTGAAAGACCTCTGATGCCCTCTTCGCCCTTTGCAACAAGGGGCTCGCCACGGAGAATTGCTGCCGCAAACTTGTTTGTAACTTCCGAGTGCTGCTTGTTTCTGCCGTCGGTTTCAACTTCAATCCATTCGCCTTCAATCCAGCCGAAGCCCTCAGCTGCATTTGCACAGTGGTCGGAAACCCTGCCGTTAAGCTTATAAAGCATAAGCTTATTGTTTTCGCAAACAAGCTTACCGCCGTCAAGAGTAATTTCAAAGCGGTTTGTGCCGGGGCAGTCACCGGTTGTTGTTATGAATGTGCCGGTTGCGCCGTTTGCGTATTCAACATAAATTGTAACGTCGTCTTCAACTTCAATATCGTGCCATTTGCCTTCGTGGCAGAAAGCCTTAACCTTAACGGGAAGACCGCAAATCCACTGCCAGAGGTCAAGATTATGGGGGCACTGATTAAGAAGAACACCGCCGCCTTCGCCGCCCCAGGTTGCTCTCCATCCGCCTGAGTTATAATATGCCTGAGTGCGGTACCAATCGGTGATAATCCAGCTTACTCTTCTGATTTCACCAAGTTCGCCGCTTTCAACAAGCTCTTTCATTTTTCTGTAAACGCAGTTTGTTCTCTGGTTATACATAATACCGAAAACAAGATCTGTTTTTGCAGCTGCCTCGTTCATTTTTCTTACCTGCTTTGTGTAAACGCCTGCGGGTTTTTCGGTAAGAACGTGAACACCCTTTGAGAATGCATATTCTGCAATGGGGGAGTGGTCGTAGTGAGGAGTTGCAATAATAACAGCATCAACCTCACCGCTGTCGATAAGTGCTTCGGCACTGTCAAAAGTTTTGATTTCGGGCATTTTTTCTTTTGCTGCCGCCACTCTTTCAGGAACGATGTCTGCACAAGCAGTGATACGAAGCTCTGAATGTTCGCCGTTAAGGTTCATTTTGATGTGGGAATTACCCATGTTACCAACGCCGATAATGCCGAGTCTGACGGGCTGAACCTTGTTTTCGATAATGTTATGAATTGCCGAGCAAGCTGCTGCGAATGAGGTTTTATTATCGGGATAAACATATTTCTGATTCATTTTTGATGCAGTTGCATCGTCGGGCTCAAGTTCGTCAAGGCCCTCAAAGACTCTTAAATGAGGCTCAACCGAAAGAAAATAAACCTTTTCTTCTTTGTCAAGTTCCTTAAGAATTTCTTCAAGATGTCCGTCACCTTCACCGGCAGGAACAACGGTGTCAATTTCCGCAATGCAATCCTTAACGTGGAAATATGTGATATAATCCTTGAGAGCTTTAAATCCCTCAAGAGTATCTGTGCCGCACTGAATATAGTTTGAGGGGTCAAAAATGCAACCGAGTCTGTCACCGAAATGCTCTGCGATTTCAAGACATCTCTCATAAACATCGCCGTAAATGCCTTTTTCGTTTTCGTGGCAGCAAAGAATTCCGTGTTCGTTTGCATAGTCAACCATAGTGGTAAGTCTTGCGTAAACTTCATCCTTATATTCGTCACGGTCCTGACCCTGAGTGAAGAAGAAGCTGAACATTCTTATGTATTTTGTTTCAAGCACCTTTGCAACCTCAACGGTTGTTTTAAATGCTTCAAAGTGGGGAGCGAAATCATCTGTTATTTCTATTTTGCCGTAGTGGGATCCGATTGAAGAAACCTTTATTCCGCTTGCATCAAGGGTTTTCTTGAGCTCTTTTGCTTCTTCAACAGTGAAATTTGAGATGTTTTTACCGTCTACATTTCGAAGTTCAATGTAGTCTATTCCGTTGGCTTTGCAAGCTTCAATCTGCTCCGAAATCATGGGTGAAGCTTCATCTGCAAAAGCCGAAAAAAGAAATTTTGCCATTGTTTTACCTCCGTTTTTTAACAAAGTTTATCATTCTAATTTTATCATTTTTTTATGATTTTTCAATAGTTATATAAAAATAAATATAAATATTTTACAAAAGAAAAAACGGCAGGATTTAATCCTGCCGTTTTGCTTTAATTATTCAGCGTCATCTGCATTTTCCCAGTTGTGCCATACAGCCTGAACATCATCGTTATCCTCAAACATCTCAAGCATTTTTGCCATATTCTTGATGTCATCGGGATTTGTGAGTGCAGTGTATGTTGAGGGAACATATTCAACTTCTGCAGAAACGAATGTGTAGCCTTTTGCTTCAAGATCATCACGGATCGCACCGCAGTCGTTGGGCTCTGTTCTGATTTCGAAAACGCCGTCTTCTGTAATGAAATCTGTTGCACCTGCTTCAAGTGCATCTTCCATAAGCTTTTCTTCGTCAACGTCTTCCTGCTCGATTACGATAACGCCCTGCTTTGAGAACATAAAGGAAACGCAACCGCTCTGACCCATATTTCCGCCGTATTTGTCAAAGTAATGGCGAACGTCGCCTGCAGTTCTGTTGCGGTTATCGGTGAGAGCTTCAACGATAACTGCGATACCTGAGGGACCGTAGCCTTCGTATACGATTTCTTCGTAATCTGCGCCGCCTGTTTCGCCTGCAGCCTTCTTGATAATTCTTTCTATGTTATCGTTGGGAACATTGTTTGCCTTTGCCTTTGCAATAACATCTTTAAGCTTGGAGTTTGAAGCGGGATCGGGTCCGCCTTCACGAACAACAACAGCGATTTCTCTGCCGATTTTGGTGAAAATCTTTGCACGCTGATTATCGGTTTTTTCTTTTTTACGTTTAATTGTGCTCCATTTTGAATGGCCTGACATTTATAAAACCTCACTTTTTGTGTTTTTAACCTAAATATTATATAACAATAAACATTGCCTTGTCAAGCATTATGTAATGCCCGAAAGGGGCATCAGGTTGTTTGCTTAAAGCCTTCGCCGAGTATTTCGTTCGCTTCGCTGACAATGATAAAAGTTTTATCATCAATGGATTTTATAATTTTGATGATATTTGAAATTTCGGATTTTCTTGCAACGCAAAGAAGAATGTTTTTGTTTTCTCCTGTGTATGCACCGACAGCCGGAAGTATTGAAACTCCTCTGGGAGTTGATTTTATGATGGCTTTTGAAACTTCATCGGCTTTTTGGGTAACAACCATAAGCATTTTGCCGTTTCCTGTGCCGTAAATCATTGTGTCGATAACCTTTGAGCTGACAAATATGAGTATGATTGCATAAAGTCCGCTTTCAAAGCTTCCGAAAACAAGCATTCCTGCACCGACAACAATTGCATCTGAAATAAGCACCATACTGCCGACGGTTATATGCGGCCATCTTTTATTGATGAGTTTTGCGATAATATCTGTTCCGCCGCTTGTTGCACCCGTTATCATTATCAGGCCGAGGCCTGCGCCCTGAAGCACACCGCAAAACAGAGAGGCAAGAATTTTGTCGCCTGTGTATGCGGGCATAAAAATGGCGAAAACATCAAGTGCAACCGACAGAAGAACGGTTACCCAAAGAGTTCTTGCAACAAGCTTTTTGCCCAGAAAAACCCACATGAGAATGAGCAGGGGAATGTTAAGAATAAAGTTTACCGTACCAACGGGCACATCAAAAAGATGATTTAAAATGATGGCAAGACCCGTTACGCCGCTTTGTGCTATTGAATTCGGAAGAGAAAACGAGTTAACTCCTATTGCGTAAAGCGAGCATCCGATAATCCACAGCACATTATTTTTTGTTATATCCCAAACGGTTTCTTTGGAGATTTTCATTATTCTTCGCCTCCGCAGGGCTCGCTGATTTTGTGGTATAATTCCATTATGCGCTCGTTATTTCCGTTGAGATATAACCAACCGAAAAGGCTTTCAAGTCCTGTTGCATAATGGTAATCGGCACTTGAAGCGTTTTTGGGAATTCCGCCTGTGTGGGAGTTTCTGCCTCTTTTAAACACGGTTTCTTCTTCCTCTGAAAGCAGGGGAAGAATTTTTTTGATTCCCTCTGCCTGAGCGGCGGCGCAAACCTTTTGACTTGCCGATTTGTGAAGAGCATTAACGGGGCGGTTCGCCTCGCAAACAAGCTCACTTCTCACAAGCAAATCGAAAACAGTGTCGCCGATAAAAGCAAGGGTTAACGGACTGAGAGAAGATGTTTTAACGGGTTTATCGATTAATAAATTCAAGAAGTATACCTCACAATCAGTTCACAAAATCAAATTCAAGGTCATAAATCGAAACTGTATCGCCCTCATTGATGCCTCTGTCGTGAAGAGCATCAATTATGCCGCTTGATATAAGTATTCTCTGGAAATACTGAAGAGATTCATAGTCATCAAGGTCGGTCTGATTAAGGATTTTGAGAAGCCAGGGAGCCTCAACAAAATAAACATTATCCTCAACTCTGATGGTGAATCCTTTATCGTTAGTCTTTTCAAACATTTCAAGAGGAATGCTTTCTGCCTCATACTGCTTGATGGGGGGCAGGGCCTGAAGCTTATTCCATATTGCGCTTACAATTTCATCCGTGCCCTCTGCTATGGGAGCACACATTGTATGGAATTCATAGCCTTTTTCTTCAAAATATTTTTCAAGACGTTCAAGCTGACCGTCTTCGCAAAGGTCAATTTTGTTTGCAACAACAATCTGGGGTCTCTTTGCGAGTTCGGGGTCAAACTTTTCGAGCTCTTTATTGATTATTTCGAAATCCTCAATGGGATCTCTGCCTTCGCTTCCTGCCGCATCAACAATATGAACAAGCAAACGGCATCTGTCAACGTGGCGAAGGAACTCATGTCCGAGACCTATTCCGTCGCCCGCACCCTCAATAAGTCCGGGGATATCAGCCATAACAAATGAACTGCCCTCGCCGAGAGAAACAACTCCGAGAACGGGTGTTATGGTTGTGAAATGGTAATTGGCAATAATGGGTTTTGCCTGGCTTACAACGGAAACAAGCGTTGATTTGCCAACGTTGGGAAAACCGAGAAGTCCCACATCTGCAAGCAGTTTAAGTTCAAGAGTGATTTCCCATTCTTCACCCGGAGTGCCGTTTTTGGCAAAGCGGGGCACCTGTCTTGTGGGAGTTGCAAAGTGGGGGTTACCCCATCCGCCTCTGCCGCCTTTTGCAGCGATGAAAGGCTCGTTACCTGACATATCTGCCATAACAGCGCCGCTTTCAACTTCACGGATTATTGTTCCGCGGGGAACCTTGATAACAAGGTCTTCGCCGCGTTTGCCGCTTTTTCTGCCGCTTGAACCGTTGCCGCCGTTAGGTGCGGTATATTTTCTTTTGTAACGGAAATCGGCAAGGGTTGAGAGGTTATCGTCAACCTGAAAAACAACATTGCCGCCTCTGCCGCCGTCGCCGCCGTCGGGTCCGCCTGCAGCAACATATTTTTCTCTGTGGAAGCTTACTGCTCCGTTGCCGCCGTTACCCGCTTTGATTTTTATTTTTGCAATATCTACAAACATATTTTATTCCTGACCTTTACACATAATTATTCACTATAGATTATAACCCAACTGTTGGATTTTTACAATATAATTATAATAAAATATTTTAAATATTTACAAAAAGTTTATTGTTATTTATATATAACTTGTGTTATACTGTACGATGAATTAAAATCGGTTAGTATCGGCAGGTGAGATTGTGGCGGTAAAAATAACGGGAATTGAAAAAGGCAGCCTTGCTTCTTCAAAGAAAATCAAGGCGGGCGATATGCTTATAAAAATCAACGGAAATGAAATCCGTGATGTGCTTGATTATCAGTTTTATATCAAGGATATGAAGCTTGTGCTTGTTCTTGAAGAGGAAAGCGGCAAATCAAAGATTATTGTTATCCGTAAAGAAGAATATGAAGATATAGGTCTGGAATTTGAAACCTATCTTATGGATAAACAGCGTCATTGCAAAAACAAATGCATTTTCTGCTTTATTGACCAGCTTCCCGAGGGTTTGAGAGAAAGTCTTTATTTCAAGGATGATGATTCAAGACTTTCGTTCCTCTTCGGCAACTATATAACACTCACCAATCTTACCGAAGAAGAAGCAGACAGAATAATAGAAATGCATATAAGCCCCGTTAACATTTCCGTGCACACAATGAATCCTGAACTCAGAGTTAAAATGATGCTTAATCCTTATGCAGGTGAGTCGCTCAGATATCTTTATAAATTTGCTGAAGCGGGAATTTCAATAAACACACAGCTTGTATTATGCCCGGGTATTAATGACGGTGAAGAACTTGAATTCAGCATAAAAGAATTATTCAAACTTTATCCCGCGGTTCAGAGCATTGCGGCTGTGCCCGTAGGCTTGACTGACCACAGAGAAGGTCTTTATCCTCTTGAACCGTATAATGAAAAAACTGCGGCAGAGGTTATTGATATAATAGACCGTTGCAATGCGGAGCTAAAAAAAGAGCACGGCGAAATAATCGCTTTTGCGGCAGATGAATTCTATATCAAGGCGGGCAGGGAAATGCCCGATGCCGATTATTATAACGGCTTCCCGCAGCTTGAAAACGGCGTGGGAATGTGGGCATTGCTGATTTCCGAATTTGAAGATGCTCTTGCCGAATGTGAGATTGAAAGCCTTGAAAGAAAAGTAACGCTCGTTACGGGCAAGGCGGCTTATCCGCTGATAAAATCGCTTGCGGATAAGGCAATGAGAAAAATAAAGGGTCTTGAAATAAATGTTGTTGCCGCCGAAAACAAGCTTTTCGGCAAAATGATAACTGTTTCGGGCTTGCTTTGCGGCAGGGATATTGCCGATGCGGTTGAGGGTATGGATTTGGGTGATGAGCTTATCATTCCGCCCAACTGCCTTCGCAGCGAGGGCGATATGTTCCTTGACGATATGACGGTTTCTCAGCTTTCCGAAAAGCTGGGGGTTGAAGTTAAACAAAACGGCTCAAGCGGCTATGAACTGCTTGATGCGATGACTGGAGGTATATAAATGGCAGGAAATGTTGTTGCAATAGTCGGCAGACCCAATGTCGGCAAATCCACGCTTTTCAATAAGCTTGTAGGTGCAAGACTTTCTATAGTTGATGATACTCCGGGCGTTACAAGAGACCGAATTTACGGCGACTGTGAATGGCTCGGCAGACACTTTATGCTTATCGATACGGGTGGTATTGAACCCCATTCGGATGATATTATTTTAAAACAGATGAGAAGACAGGCTCAGCTTGCAATTGACAGCGCGGATGTTATAGTGTTTGTAACAGATATCCGTTCGGGCGTTGTGGCTTCCGATGAAGAGGTTGCGGCAATGCTTCAGAAGAGCGGCAAGCCCGTTATTCTTTGTGTTAATAAGTGCGATAATATAGGAAATCTTCCTATGGATTTCTATGAATTCTATAATCTCGGTCTCGGCGACCCCATTCCCGTTTCTTCCGTTCACGGTCACGGAACGGGCGATTTGCTCGATGAAATCCTCAATTATCTTCCGGGAGAAGAAAACGGCGAGGATGAGGAAGATGCAATCAAGGTTGCTGTTATCGGTAAGCCCAATGTTGGCAAATCATCGCTTGTAAATGCCGTTCTCGGCGAAGACAGAATGATTGTTTCAAACATTGCGGGCACAACAAGAGATGCAACCGATTCAATCGTTGAAAACAAACACGGCAAATTTGTGTTTATTGATACTGCAGGCCTTCGCAGAAAGAGCAAGGTTTATGACCAGATAGAAAAATATTCCGTTATCAGAGCAAGAATGGCTGTTGAGAGAGCGCAGGTATGCGTTATTATGATTGATGCAACCGAAGGCTTTACCGAGCAGGATTCAAAGGTTGCGGGCATTGCTCACGATTTGGGCAAAGCTTGCATCATTGCAGTTAACAAGTGGGATGCTGTTGAAAAAGACGGCAAAACAATGGACGGCTTCCGCAAAAAACTGATGGATGATTTTTCGTTTATGTCATATGCACCCATCATATTTATTTCGGCAAAAGAAAGAATCAGACTTGACCGTTTGTTTGAACTTATCAAGTTTGTTGATACACAGAACGCAATGCGTATTTCAACGGGTAAACTCAACGAAGTGCTCGCAAACGCAACCGCAAGAGTTCAGCCTCCTTCGGATAAGGGCAAGCGTCTCAAGATTTTCTATATGACTCAGGCATCAACAAGACCGCCAACATTCGTTTGCTTTGTTAACAGCGCAGAGCTTTTCCACTACAGCTATCAGCGTTATCTCGATAACCAGATAAGAGAAGTTTTCGGTCTTGAGGGAACTCCCACCAGAATGGTAATCAGAGAAAGAGAGTCCAACAAAAAATGATAGTTTTAGGAATTGACCCGGGCTATGCAATAGTGGGTTGCGGAGTGGTTGAATATAAAAACAACCATTTCAGGGTGCTTGATTACGGCGCAATAACAACCCAGGCACACACGCCGTTCAATGAAAGAATAGAAAAAATCTTTGATGAAGCGGCAGAGCTTATGATTAAATATAGGCCCGATGCAATGGCGATTGAAAAGCTGTTTTTCAACACTAACCAAAAAACCGCCATTGATGTTGCTCAGGCAAGAGGGGCGCTTGTGCTTGCGGCACAAAAAAATCATATTCCCATTTTTGAATACACACCGCTTCAGGTGAAGCAGAGTGTTGTGGGCTACGGCAGGGCAGAAAAAAAGCAGGTTCAGGAAATGACAAGAGTTATGCTGAATCTTGAAAAAATCCCGAAGCCCGACGATGCCGCCGATGCTCTTGCAATGGCTATCTGCCATTGCCATTCGGCGGGTTCGCTTATAGGAACGCTTAAGAATTACAGATAAAACCAAAAGGAGCAAATCTTATGTTTTACAGTTTAACGGGTACGGTGGTGTTCACCGATGAAAACAGCGTTGCGCTCGATTGCGGCGGTGTTGCTTTCAGACTTTTTGCAACGCAGAATACTTTAAGAAAGTGTGCCCCGATCGGTGAGGTTCAAACTTTATTCACCCATCTTAACGTAAGAGAAGATGCTCTTGACCTTTTCGGCTTTGCAGAAAAAAACGAGCTTGATTGCTTCAAAATGCTGACGGGAGTTTCGGGTGTCGGACCAAAAGCGGGTCTTGCGATTCTTTCGGCTCTTACCCCCGATAAGCTTGCCGTAAGTATTGCGGGCGGCGATGTGAAATCAATAACTGCAGCTCAGGGTGTAGGCCCGAAGCTTGCGCAAAGAGTTGTGCTTGAGCTTAAAGGCAAGCTTGATGCGTTTGCGCAAAGCTCTGCAACACTCGGCGATATTGCCGCTGTTCAGAAGGCAACCGTAAGCTATGCGGGCGAGGATGCGGTTAATGCACTTGTTATGCTGGGCTACAGCCGCTCCGAAGCAAGTATTGCAGTCGGCAGACTTGACGGCAATCTTTCAACAGAAGAAATGATTAAGCAGGCACTCAAACAGCTTGCAAAGAATTTATGATAGGAGAGGATTAATATGGATTTTGATTTTGAAAACCGAATAGTTGCTCCCGATTTTTCCTCTTCGGAAGACAGCGATATTGAAGTTTCGCTCAGACCGAAAACCATTGCGGAATATATCGGTCAGGAAAAAGCAAAAGAAAATCTTTCAATCTATATTGAGGCGGCACGCCGCAGAGGAGAGCCTCTTGACCACGTTTTGCTCTATGGCCCTCCGGGACTCGGTAAAACAACCCTTGCGGGAATTATCGCAAACGAAATGGGCGTTAATTTCAGAGTAACAAGCGGCCCCGCTATCGAAAAACCGGGCGACCTTGCGGCTCTTTTAACAAACCTTAACGAAGGCGATGTTCTTTTCATAGATGAAATTCATCGACTTTCAAGAGCCGTTGAAGAAGTTCTTTACCCCGCAATGGAAGATAACGTGCTCGATATTATTATCGGCAAAGGTCCTTCGGCACGCTCGATAAGACTTGATTTGCATAAATTTACTCTTGTTGGCGCAACAACAAGAGCGGGTCAGCTGAGTGCTCCGCTCCGTGACCGTTTCGGCGTTATTCTCCGCCTTGAAATGTATACTCCCGAGCAGCTCTCGCAGATTGTTAACAGAAGTGCGGGCATTCTCGGAATTGATATTGACCCCGACGGCTCTCTGGAAATTGCTTCCCGTTCAAGAGGAACACCCAGAATTGCCAACAGACTTCTTAAAAGAGCAAGAGATTTTGCACAGGTTATGTGTGACGGAGAGCTTACCAAAGAAGCTTCATCAATTGCTCTTGACAGAATGGAAATTGACGGACTCGGTCTTGACTCGATTGACCGTCTGATTTTATCAACGATGATTAAAAATTATAACGGCGGCCCCGTAGGGCTTGAAACCATTGCTGCGGCGATAGGTGAAGAAGCCGTTACGATAGAAGATGTTTATGAGCCTTATCTTATGCAGATAGGCTTTCTGAGCCGAACTCCGCGAGGCAGAACGGTAACGCCGGCAGGCTATGCGCATCTCGGCATAGCGATGCCCGGACAGCAAAGGATGGATGTGTGATTTATGAGAACGGCAGATTGCTGGAAAGAATATGAACTTATAGATTGCTCCGACGGTGAGCGTCTTGAACGTTGGGGCGATATAGTGCTTGTGCGCCCCGACCCCCAGGTTATCTGGAAAACCCCAAAAGAAAATCCTCTTTGGTTCAATCCTCACGCTATATATAACCGCTCAAACACGGGCGGCGGCAGCTGGAGAGTTTGCAAAAAGATGCCCGATGTGTGGCAGATTTCTCTTGATGAGCTTAAGTTCAACATAAAAACAATGGGCTTTAAGCATACGGGTCTTTTCCCCGAGCAGGCAGTTAACTGGAAAATGACTGCCGATATAATCAGAAAAGCGGGCAGACCCGTTAAGGTGCTCAATCTTTTTGCCTACACAGGCGGTGCAACCGTTGCGGCACTCAATGCTGGTGCAAGTGTAACCCACGTTGACGCTTCAAAGGGTATGACCCTCTGGGCAAAAGAAAATGCGGCGGCAAGCAAGCTTTCGGATGCTCCCGTTCGCTGGCTTGTTGATGACTGCATAAAGTTTGTTCAGCGCGAAATCCGCAGAGGAAACAAATATGATATTATCATAATGGACCCGCCTTCATACGGCAGAGGCCCCGGCGGTGAAGTCTGGAAGCTTGAAAACGAAGTTTACGGCTTCGTTGAAATGTGTATGGAGCTTTTAACCGAAGAGTCGCTTATGGTGCTTATAAATTCTTACACAACGGGTCTTTCTCCGAGTGTTATGGAATATATTCTCGGTGAAACCGTTCAGAAAAAGTTCGGCGGCTCAACAAGCAGCGATGAAATCGGTTTGCCCGTATCATCAAAACCCGGCAGAGTATTGCCTTGCGGTGCAAGTGCAATATGGCTTGGAAAGAATGTTAAATAATTTCGTTTCAGAGGATAAATAATGAACGAGAAAATAATAGAATTTGATAATGTAACCTTTGTTTATGAGCTTGATGAAGAAGAGCCCTCGGGGCAGGAAGTTCCTGCTCTTGAAGGTGTGAATTTCTATGTAAATAAAGGTGAATTTGTTGCGGTGCTTGGTCATAACGGCTCGGGCAAGAGCACTCTCGCAAAGCTCTGCAACGCCATATATGAACCCACAAGCGGCAAGGTAACCGTTAAAGGCATTGTTGCAGACAGCGAAGAAAAAGCGGATGAAATCCGCAGAATTGTGGGTATGGTTTTTCAGAATCCCGATAATCAGATTGTTGCAACGATTGTTGAGGATGATGTTGCATTCGGCCCCGAAAATCTCGGAATTGAGCCGAATGAAATCCGAAGAAGAGTTGACGATGCGTTAAAATCGGTTAATATGTATGAATTCCGCCACCGTGAGCCCCATAAGCTTTCGGGCGGTCAGAAACAGAGAGTTGCCATTGCGGGCGTTCTTGCAATGCAGACCGAATGCATCGTGCTTGATGAACCCACAGCTATGCTTGACCCTATGGGCAGAGAAGAGGTTATGAATGCCGTTCACCGAATGAATAAGGAAATGGGCATAACCGTTGTGCTCGTAACCCACTTTATGGATGAAGCGGTCAAAGCAGACAGAGTTGTTGTTATGGACAGCGGCAAGGTTGTTATGCAGGGCACTCCGCGAGAAGTTTTCTCCCAGGTTGAAAAGGTTCGTTCTTACGGTCTTGATGTGCCGCAGTCAACAGAGCTTTGCCATGTGCTCGGCATAAAAGAGGGCGTTTTGAGTGTTGATGAATGTGTTGACGAAATAGCGTCAATGCTCGGAGGTGCCGAATGAATCACGCAATAGAAATAAAAAATCTTACTCATTATTATTCGAAAGGCACACCTCATCAGGTTGCCGCAATCGATAATGTGAGCTTAACGATAGAAAAAGGTGAGCTTGTGGGCATAATCGGTCACACAGGCTCGGGTAAGAGTACTCTTATATCCCATTTCAACGGACTTTTAAAGCCCGACGAGGGTCAGGTGCTTGTTGACGGAGTTGATATCTGGAAAGATAAAGAAACTCTTCATAAGACCCGATTTAAGGTTGGTCTTTGCTTCCAGTATCCCGAATATCAGCTTTTTGAGGAAACCGTCTATAAAGATATTGCTTTCGGTCCCAAGAATATGAAGCTTTCCGAAGAAGAAATCAAGCAGAGAGTTCTCAAAGCGGCGGCTTTCGTGGGGGTAAAAGCTTCGCATCTGAATAAATCGCCCTTTGACCTTTCGGGCGGCGAAAAAAGAAGAGCGGCAATAGCTGGCGTTATGTCAATGGAACCCGAGGTGCTTATTTTTGATGAGCCTGCCGCAGGTCTTGACCCGAGAGGCAGAAAAGAACTTATCGCAATGATAAAGGAATACAGAAAGCTCACGGGCAGTACTGTTATTGTTGTTTCTCACAGTATGGAAGAAATTGCAATGCTTGCCGACAGAATCATTGTTATGAATAACGCCAAGGTTGCAATGAACGGAAGTGTTGATGAGATTTATTCAAGAGGCGAAGAGCTTCGCGCAATGGGTCTTAATGTGCCCGAAATAACCGAAATATTTGCAAAGCTCCGTCTTAAGGGCATCGATGTGCCCGCAAATGTTTATACCGTAAAATACGGTGCGGATATTCTCCGCAGCCTTGCAAGGGGGTGCGGTAAATGATAAGAGATATAACCATCGGTCAGTATTATCCGGGCAAATCCGTGCTTCACAGACTTGACCCCAGAATGAAGCTGATTTTAACTTTTGCTCTTATTGTTACAATCTTCCTTTGCAAAAGCTTTTTCTCGCTCGGTCTTATTGCAGTAACTGCATTTGTTGCGGCGGCGGTTTCATCTGTTCCGCCAAAGATGATATTAAAGAGCTTAAAGCCCATTATTATTATTCTGATTTTTACCGCGGTGCTGAATATTTTTTATTCGCAGGGCGGAGAAGTTTATTTTGAATGGTGGAAAATCGTTATAACCGAAAAAGGTGTCAATACGGCGGTTTTCACTATGGTAAGAATAGTTTCGCTTGTTGTTATCAGCTCATTGCTTACTTACACAACAACGCCTACCATGCTTACCGATGCCCTTGAAAGAGTGCTTTCTCCTTTGAAAATATTCAAAATCAAGGTGCATACCCTTGCAATGATGATGACCCTTGCTCTGAGATTTATACCCACGCTTATTGAAGAAATTGACCGCATTATGAATGCACAGAAGGCGAGGGGAGCTGACCTTGAAACAGGCGGCATTATTCAGAGAGCAAAAGCTCTGATTCCTATTTTTATTCCGCTTATGGTTTCATCTTTCCGCAGAGCTTATGAGCTTGCGTTTGCAATGACCTGCCGCTGTTACACGGGCGGAGAGGGCAGAACAAGAATGAAGCAGATGAAGCTTGCACCCCGCGATTTTGTTGCGTTGTTTGTTTGCGTTGCGGTTTTGGCGGGAGTTATTGTTCTTAATCATTTCTTTAATGCGGTAATCTGATTTTTTTGTGGTGAAAAGAATGCGTAATCTTCTTTTGACAATTTCATTTGACGGAACGGCTTATCACGGCTGGCAGGTGCAGGATAATGCAGTGACAGTTCAGCAGACTCTTCAGGATGCTCTCCAGCAGCTTTGCTCAAGAAGAGATAATGTTGTGGGCTGTTCAAGAACCGATGCGGGAGTGCATGCAAATATGTATTGCTGTAATATCCGCACCGAACATCCCATACCTTGTGATAAGCTTGTAACTGCCCTCAATGCTGTTTTGCCGCGTGATATTGCGGCTCTTGACTGCAAAGAGGTTGACTTTGATTTTCACGCAAGATACGATTGCAAATCAAAGGAATATATCTACAGAATATGGAATTCACCTAATAAGAATCCGTTTTTATATAACTATTCGCTCCATTATAAATATCCTCTTGATGCGGAATTTCTTTCTTCGCAGGCAAAGCAGTTTATCGGCACATATGATTTTTCGTCTTTCTGTGCCGCGGGCAGCAGCGTTGAAGATACTGTCAGAACCGTTATGAATGCGAGCGTTGAAAGAAACGGCGATGAGGTTATATTCAGAGTTGAAGCAGACGGATTTTTATATAATATGGTAAGAATAATGACGGGCACTCTCATTGATATTTCAAGAGGCAAATTGCCCGAAAACTCAATTCCTCAGATTATAGAAGCCAAAAACAGATTTGCGGCGGGCTATACAGCTCCCGCAAGAGGTCTTTATCTTAATAAAATACATTATTAACAGGGAGGTGAATCTGTGGCAGAAAAAAAGATAATTGATTTTAAAAAGGAAAAAAATATCCGATTGATAAAAAAGATATTCGGAATAGCGAAATACCCGCTTATGGCGGCGGTTGTTATTGCGGTGCTTTTCTTTTGTGCAAAGATGCTCGGAAACATAGCGGTTTCAAATGTGACCGATGCTTTCAACTCTGTTAAGCTTGCGGTTTCAAGCGGTGACGGATATCCGTATAAACTTGAAAATCTGAATGTAAGAGAGCTTGCGATGGCAGACGGCAGACCGCTTGTTGTTTATAAAGATTCAACACTCGTGCTTGATTCAACGGCAGACACAATGCTGAGCTGTCAGATTCCTGCGGCAGATTCAAAAGTTGTAACAAAAAACGGCAGAGTTCTTGTTTACAGCAATTCTTCATCAGAATATATTATCCACAGCAAAACAGATAAGCTTGCCGAGGGAAAAGAGGGCGGCAACATAACCGTTGCGGCACTTGCTGAAAACGGAAGCTATGCAACCTCATATTCAACTCCCGAAGTTCAGAGTGTTATATCTGTTTATAATTCACGCCAAAAGCTTGTTTTCAGATGGAATTGCTCAAATGAAAGAATTGCGGATATTGCACTTTCGGATAACGGAAGAAGAGTTGCAATGATTGCAATCGGAACAGAAAATGCAAGGTTTTACACAAGACTTATTATATTTGATATAAACGGCAAAGAGCCGCTTGCAGATGTGAGATATGATGGCACGCTGATGCTCAGGGTTGTTTATTCTTCGTTCAACAGAATAATTACCGTGGGTGATAACAAAACCGTTGTTCACAACCGAAAAGGTGAAGTTGTTGATGAGCTTGCTTATTCGGAAGACAGCATAAGAGCCGCAATTAAGGATGAAAAAGGCAATCTGCTTGTTGCTTTCAGCGAATTCGGAGGCGCCAAAACCGCAATAGTGCGTTTTTCAGATTTTGGCAAAAGAACCTGCGAAATTGAAGTTGACGGAATTCCCGATTATTTTGCGCTCAACGGTGGCAGTTTTGCGGTTTCATATGATAACAATATAACCGTTTATAATTCCAAGGGCGAAGAAAAGAAAACCGTTGAGGCAGAGGACACGGTTCTTGATATTGAGCTTTCAGCAAACCGTATATATACGCTTGAAAACGGCGAGGTTTGCCAATACTGAAAGGAGGCTTGCATATGGAATTTTTACCGTTGGTTTTTGATGCAATAATTATTCTGATTTTTATTTCATGCATTCTCGACGGCAGAAAAAAAGGCTTTATAAAAATGATTTTAACGGTTATTTCAGCTGTTTTGTGTTTTGCGATAGCAAAGGAATTTAGTGAATCCGTTGCAGTTTGGTTAAATGAAAACTTTGTTCATTCGGCATTGTCTTCGGCAATAGCAGGTTCAATAAGCGAAAATCTTAATGAGGGCACTCAGGCTGTTGTTGCATCTCTTCCGCAAACATTGACCGATGCCGTTGCACAGATGGGATTCTCGGTTGAAGAAACGGTTTCGGGTCTTTCTTCGCAGGCTAATATTACTCAGGCGGCGGAAAGCATAGTATCAGCCGCAGAGGGTGTGCTGGTGTTGCCGCTGCTTAACATAATCAGCTTTATAATAATTTTTCTTGTATGCCGTTTCGTTCTGGGCTTTATTACGGGAATTATCAACACAATATTCAAGCTTCCCGTAATCAAAGGAATGAATAAATTTGCAGGCGGAATACTCGGTGCAGTAAAAGGCTTTATTGTTGTTGCCGTTGTAAGCATTGTGGCTTGCGGTGCGGCAAAGCTTTTGCCCGATATGCCGTTTGCCGATGTAATTAACAATTCAACAGTAATCACTTTCGTTGCACAAACGGTAAGTGAGCTTATAGGAGGATAAAATTATGAAAGCATTATTAAAAGAATACTTTACAGGATGTCTTACAATCCCGAACCTACTCTCTGTTATAAGAATAGCTCTTATTCCCGTTTTTGCCGTTCTTTTTAACGACGGTAACTATCTGTGGGCTGTTATCGTTCTTGCAATTTCGGGTCTTACCGATTTCTTTGACGGAAAAATTGCAAGAAAATTTAATCAGATAAGTGCTCTCGGTAAGCTTCTTGATCCCATAGCCGACAAATTATCGCAGATTACAATAGCAATTATGTTCTATATTGCTTTCAGCAACAGTTCCGACGAAACCGTTAAAACCTTCAGTTGGATTTTCCTTGTTTTCCTTATCAAAGAAGCTGTTATGGTTGTTGGCGGTGCAATAATGATAATGTTCGGATTAAAGCCCGTTGCCGCTGAATTGCCCGGTAAAATCGCAACATTCGCATTTTACACAATTATGTGCGTTATTATGGCATTCGGCCCCGATATCGGAATTCTCGGCAATGTATATACACTTTCATCAACATTGATGCTTATTCTTGTTGGCATAAGTGTTGTTCTTACTCTGATAGCATTCTTCAGCTATATCCCCGGAGTGTTTAGTCAGATTAAAGAAAAAAGAAACGCAAAATAATCAGCAAAAGGAATTTAAGAAATGAAACAGGTTTTATGTGCAAGGTGCAAAAAACGCCCTGCAATGTTCTTTGTGACAAAGGTTGAGGGCGAAAAAACAACCCAGGAGGGTCTTTGCATTAAATGTGCAATGGAAATGAATATCGGTCCCGTCAAGCAGATAATGGAAAGTATGGGTATATCCGAAGATGAGCTTGACGATGTAAGCGAGCAGTTTGAAGCAATGTTCGGCGAAGACGGCGGATTTGAGCCGGGCGGTGCGGGAACAATGCCGTTTCTTCAGAATTTCGGCGCTTTCAACCGTTCATCCGATAATGCGGAAAGCGGAACAAAGAGCGAAGGCAAGGAATCAACCGAGGATAAAAAGAAAAAATGGGGCGGCAGAAAAAGTGCTGAAAAGGATGAAAAGAAACGCAAGTTTCTTTCAGCTTATTGCACCGACCTTACCGCAAAAGCCCGCGACGGCAGAGTTGACCGTATAATCGGCAGAGAAAATGAGATTTACAGAGCAATTCAGATTCTTTGCAGAAGAACAAAGAATAACCCCTGCCTTATCGGTGAACCCGGTGTTGGTAAAACAGCAATAGCAGAGGGTCTTGCTCTTAAAATTGCTTCGGGAGATGTGCCCGCAAAGCTTAAAGATAAAGAAATTCATCTTCTTGACCTCACCGCGCTTGTGGCAGGCACTCAATTCAGAGGTCAGTTTGAAAGCAGAATAAAGGGCCTTGTTGAAGAGGTTAAGAGTGAGGGAAATATCATTCTTTTCATCGATGAGGTACATTCGCTTGTGGGTACAGGTGATGCGGAAGGCTCAATGAATGCCGCAAATATTCTTAAGCCCTCACTTTCAAGAGGCGAAATACAGATAATCGGCGCAACAACCTTTACCGAATACAGAAAATACATCGAAAAGGATGCCGCTCTTGAACGCAGACTTCAGCCTGTTAAGGTTGAAGAGCCCTCAATTGAGCAAACAACTGAAATGCTCAAGGGCGTTAAGGATTACTATGAGGATTTCCACAGAGTAAGAGTTAACGACAGCCTTATTGAAAAAGCGGTTATTCTTTCCGAAAGATATATTAACGACAGATTTTTACCTGATAAAGCCATTGACCTGCTTGACGAAGCCTGCACCTGCGCTAATCTTCGCAACAAGCATATAAGCGAATACGAAATTGCAAGCAATGAGCTTGCAGAGCTTGAGGCTCACGAAAATGAGCTTATGGAAAAAGCGGGCGAAGCCGACTATGAAGAAATCGGCAGAGTAAAAGCAGATATTTTCAAAAAGCGCGAAGAGGTTGCAGAGCTTGAAAAGCTTGCATCAGATAATCACGTTACCGAAGATGACCTTGCAAGAGTAATCCAGCTTTGGACGGGTATACCCGCAAGCAAGGTTATTGAAAGCGACCTTCGCAGACTCTCTTCTCTTTCCGATAATCTCAAAGCAAAGCTTATAGGTCAGGATGAAGCGGTGGCTCTTGTGAGTGCCGCAATAAGACGCACAAGAGTTCAGATAAGTCCCAGAAGAAGACCTGCATCGTTTATCTTTGTCGGCCCCACAGGTGTCGGTAAAACAGAGCTTGTAAAACTTCTTGCAAAAGAGCTTTTTGAAACTCCCGAAACCCTTATCCGCCTTGATATGAGTGAGTTTATGGAAAAGCATTCCGTTTCAAGAATCATCGGTTCTCCTCCGGGATATGTAGGCTATGACGAAGCGGGTCAGCTCACCGAAAAGGTGCGCCGCAAGCCCTATTCCGTAGTGCTTTTTGATGAAATTGAAAAGGCACATCCCGATGTTATGAATATTCTTCTTCAGATTCTTGATGAAGGCAAAATAACAGATGCACAAGGCAGAAACGTAAGCTTTGAAAATACCGTTATTATTATGACTTCGAATGCGGGCAGCAACAGAGGAAGCGGTGCACTCGGATTTGCCAAAACAAAGAATGAGGCATCAAAAGAAAGAGCACTCAAGGCACTCGGCGAATTTCTCCGCCCTGAATTTATCGGCAGAGTTGATGAGGTTGTTGTTTTCAATGACCTTACTCAGGAAAATTATGAGCAGATAGCCGTTCTTATGCTTGAAGAGTTTGTTGAGCCTCTTCAGGATAAAGGAATAGCTTTCACCTGGGATAATAAAGCAATTGAAACGATTGCACGCCTTTCCGTTGACGGACCCAGAGGTGCACGCGACCTTCGCAATGTTATAAGACGCAATGTTGAAGATGTTGTTGCCGCAAGAATTGTTGACGGAGCAGACAGCCCGATAAAATCGGCAAGTGTTACCGCAGAGGGCGACAATATAATATGTAATTTTAAATAAAAAGAGAGCCTGTCATTTGACAGGCTCATTTTTATTTTTCTGTAACTGTTCCGTCGGCAGAAATATTGAATATATATTTTCCTTTGGTGAATTCTTTTTTATAGCTTGAACAGAGAATTATGTTTGCTGATGACCCTTGGGGGATTTCAATTTCTGCGGTTATGCTGCCGTCGGGATTTTTATGCCATTCACTTTTAAGCTTGCCGTTCGCCAAATCAAATTCCGCTTTCGCAAATTCAAGTCCGCAGCCGAATTCGGGCGCAATAGTGAAACTCTTAAAACCGTTCTTGATATTGCGTATGCCTGCGATATGAGAATAAAGAGCTTCTTCATATGTTGCGAGAAAATAATGGTTCATTGAACGGGTTGTCTTTTCCCAGCATTCCCATGCGGAATCCGCACCGTTCTCAATCCAGAAGCCCCAGCTCGGATAAGTTTTTTGCATAAGCACCTTGCCTGCAATATCAGCATATCCGCAGTCAAACAGAACGGGCAGAACAAACTGCGTTCCCACACAGCCCGTGTCAAGATGATAATCTCTTTCGGTAATATCGTTAATAAGATTATCAACAACCGCTTTTTTGTGCTCTTCAGGCACAAGACCGAATGCGAGTGGAAGAATGTTTGATGTTTGTCTGTATTTCTTTCGAAGACCTCTCTGCTCCCAGAATGAGGTTTCATAATATCCTTTTTCGGTGTTATAAAATTTTGCGTTGAATGCATCATAAATCGACTTTGCGGCTTTTTTATATTCTTCAGCATCTTCCGCTTTGTCAAGATTCTCTGCTATGGTTGCCATTGAATTGAGCATTGCATAAACATATGCCGTTCCGCAAATTTCGGCACCCTCGGAGTTGTTGGGGTCATCAGGCATATTTTCATCGCCCAGGGGAGCAACCCAGTCCGAAAGCCCTCTTACACCCCAGACCCAACCGTTTTCTTTGAAATAATCAATATAATCAAGGGCGAAACTGCGCAGAGCGGGATAGATGCTTTCCGTATAATCGTTCATACCGCAAAAATCGGCAACTGCCTGAGCCGCAAAAACAAAAATCGTGTTCCAAACGGGGGAACGCTCTTTTGACCAATCAACAATCGGAACAAAAACGGGAACTCCGCCGTATTCGTTGAAGCAATCTTCCATTGTGTCGATAAAAGATGAAAGAAAGGTTCCCATATCAAAATTGTACATTGCGGATTTGAGTCCGCAGTTCAGATCGCCCAACCAACCGTTCTTTTCCCAGACGGGGGTGTCGGTGGGCTTGCCCTGAAAATTATTGAGCAGGGTGTTTCTCATAAGCTTGTGAAGCTTGTTTATCATCTCATCGGAGCAGGTGAATTCCGAATATATTCTAACATCATTTGCAACTCTGTATATGGTAATATCATCTTCTGTAAGGTCGGCAGAGCAGTTATCTATCTGAATATATCGGAAGCCTTTATAGCTGAATTTCGGCTCAAAAACAAAGGGCTTGCCGTTGCTTATGAATTTATCTTGTTGTATATATCCCAGAGGATACCAGTTTCCGTCGCGACCCTCGCCCTTACCTATTAAAATGAGCTGACCGTTACTGTTTAGTCTTTCGCCGTATGCAACGGTAATCTTGGCATTTTCAGGCTCGTTGAATTTTATAGCCGCCCAACCCGTAATCATCTCGGGTGCGGTAACAACAATGCTTCCGCTTTCATTGCGGACTATTGATTTCGGCTTGAATGACGCAATTTTTCTTATGGGAGGCATATTCTGTTTTTTGAGCTTTCCTGCGGGTGCTGAAACATTAATTGCAATATGCGAAAAACTCATTTTGTCAATATTTCTCGCATCAAAGGTTTCGCCGTAATAAATGCTGTTTTCGGTTGTTGGTGAATCGAGAGAAACAAGCCAGCTTTCGTCTGTTGAAACGGTTTGTAAAGTTCCGTCGGAATAATTTATCGTGATGTCCGCAATAAGCTTCGGAGCGGAACGCCAGGAAGCATTATCCCATTTCCAGGTGTGGACGGTTTCATTGAAAAAGCTGTTGCCGAGTTCAACCGTAACGGCATTTTTGCCTTCAACAATATATTCTGTAATATCAAAAGTTCTGTAAAGAACGGTTTGAGAATATTGAGTGTGTGCAGGGTTAAGAACGCTGTCATCGGGTAAATTTCCATTTATTTTAAGTTCAAAAAGCCCCAGTCCGCAAATCCTGATTTCCGCTTTTTGGGGTTTCTCATTAACCGAAAATTCCTTTTTGAAAACGGGAGCAAAGCGGTCATTAATTGTCATATCTGCGCCAATCCACGCACCGAGCAGGTTATAATTATCCATAAACTCACCTCGGTGTTATTTTGACATAATCGGAAGATAATTACAACCTGATTTTTAAAAATATTTTCTGTTTGACACAATCAGCTGTATGGGTATATAATAAAACTATATTTTTTCAAAAAGGAGGTGTCGGAATGGATTTTGAACCCGTAGCGGCTGCTGCCGAAAGAATGGGTGTAACCGTGCGTGCAGTTCAGAAATGGGCAGCATCGGGTAAAATACCGGGTGCGGTTAAAATGGGCGGCACCTGGATGATTCCGGTAAATGCCGAAAATGTTGCCAAACCCCGATTTGAGATTCCGATGCCCGTTATGAATCTGGATTTTGAGCCGGGAAAATGCGATGAATTTATCAACGGTTTTACCGATAAGGATTTAAGAAACATAGCTTGCGCGGAATATTATTATTTCAAAGGAAACAACGAAGAGGCAACAAAAATTGCTGAAAAATATCTTTCAAGCAACAGACCTGCGTTAAGATTTTCTGCGGCGTTTGTCTGTGCATTTGCAAATCTTTCACTCGGGCATCTTCATATTGCTCATTATGCAATGGATCAGGTTCTTGAAATGATTGATGAAATGGGAGAAGGCGAGGTATCAAAAGAAATTGAAGCCATAGGAATTCTCACTCAAACAGCGATAGGCGTTATTCTTCATATTCCCGAAAAAAGCAGCTTGCCTCTTGAAGATTATGTTAAATACATACCCGGCGGACTCAAAATGTTTGCGCTTTATGTTCTTTCACACAGAGCATATATCAAAAAAGATTACAGCAGAGCAATCGGAATTGCTGAAACTGCGTTGATGTGTTCGCATAAGATTTTTCCTGTAGGCTTTATCTATTGCCATATAATGGCGGCGGTGTGCTGCTCCAAAATCGGTGAAAGCGAAAGAGCAAAGGAACATTTGCGAAAAGCCTGGGGATATGCGGAAAAAGACGGCATTATCGGTCCGTTTTCCGAGCATTTTGAAATGAAAGCAGAACTCACCGAAGAGGTTATCCGAAAAGAATCTCCGCTTGCTTATGCTGAAATCCTTGTGGCATCGAGCCGATTCTTTGCGGGCTGGAAAAAAACTCACGGAAAGATTGCGGATAAGAATCTTTCCGATAAGCTGACTCAGACAGAAACAACCGTTGCTATGCTTTATCACAGAAACTGGAATACCAAAGATATCGCCGAGCATATGCAGTTTTCTGAAAAAACGGTGCTTAATCATATTCAGATTGTTTTTGCAAAGCTGGGTGTTTCAAGCAAAGAAGAATTCGAAAATTATATGAAACAGTAAAAAAACCGTGTCAGACTTTATGCCTGACACGGTTTTTGGCACCCCCCTGCGGGAATCGAACTCACAACTGAAATTTAGATATAGGTTGATAAACAAACCAATCTCCGCCTAACTCACAACGAGTGTCCTTTGAAAATCCGCTTTTTAAAAGAATGTGTTCAGATTTCGGATTGTTATTTATTAGAGCGTATATGTTTTCTTTGAAGTTATTCTCTGCGAAAAGATTTAAAACAAAAGCAAGGCTTTCTTGCATATATCCTTTGCGTTGGTAAGATTCTTGCGTTTCGTATATGAACTCGCAAGGCTTTCGATCGGCACGGATTGATATATGACACACAATATCGCTATTATCATTATAAAAGACAAAACTACTATCCTCGAGTTTTGTAGGGAGAATTCCCAAAATGTCAATGGTGTGATTTTTAGGAGGGAAAACAATATATCCATTGTTAAATTGAAGGTTTGTACGCATTGTTAATCTTGGCGTTTTTAGTTCCATTAAAAATCTCCTTTTGGTTTTGGGTAATACCGTTTAAGATAAATCACCGCAAGTATTTGCTCTTACGGTGATTTTTTTGGCACCCCCTGCGAGAATCGAACTCACAACTGACCCTTAGGAGGGGCCTGTTATATCCATTTAACTAAGGAGGCAAATATTAAATTGAGAAGTTTGTTAAACGGAGGGGCCTGTTATTACGAGTGAAGCGAGTAACAAGGTTTTGGAGCGGAGCGGCAAGTTCTTATTACGAGCGAAGCGAGTAACAAGGTTTTGGAGCGGAGCGACAAGTTCTTATTACGAGCGAAGCAAGTAACAAGGTTCTGATGCGTCAGCATCAGGTTCTTATATCCATTTAACTAAGGAGGCAGATGTTAATTTTATACAGCCAAATAATTTTATCAAAAACACATTGTAAAGTCAAGCCGAAAAAAACTCCGTAATCTTATGTATATTCGGCATTTTGCCGATAAATAATACTTGAAAAATTTGACATAATAATATAAAATAAATAATTGGTAAAGTATGCGACTAACCGCAATAAAAAATTCTGAAAGGATTGACAAAAATGAGCTTACTTAACAAGAAAACAGTAGACGACATTAATGCAAAGGGCAAGAAGGTTCTTGTTCGTTGCGACTTCAACGTTCCCCTCAAAGAAGGCGTTATCACAGACGAAAACAGAATCAATGCAGCTCTTCCCACAATTCAGAAACTTATAAATGACGGTGCAAAGGTTATCCTTTGCTCACACCTCGGCAAGCCCAAGAACGGCCCCGAAGCAAAGTTCTCACTTGCTCCCGTAGCAAAGAGACTCAGCGAGAAGCTCGGCAAGGAAGTTGTTTTTGCAGCTGACGATACAGTTGTTGGCGAAAACGCAAAGGCAGCAGTTGCAGCTATGAATGACGGCGACGTTGTTCTTCTTGAAAACACACGTTTCCGTGCAGAAGAAACAAAGAACGGCGAAGCTTTCTCAAAGGACCTTGCAAGCATCTGCGAAATGTATGTTAACGATGCATTCGGTGCAGCTCACAGAGCACACTGCTCAACAGTTGGCGTAACAGCTTATGTTGAAGAAGCAGCTGTTGGTTACCTTATGGGTAAAGAACTTAAGTATCTCGGCAACGCAGTTGAGGATCCCGAGAGACCCTTCGTTACAATCCTCGGCGGTGCAAAGGTTGCAGATAAGCTCAACGTTATCGAAAACCTTCTTAATAAAGCAGACACACTCATCATCGGCGGCGGTATGGCTTACACCTTCCTTGCAGCAAAGGGCTACGGCGTAGGTAACTCACTCCTTGATGAAACAAAGATTGACTACTGCAAGGATATGCTTGCAAAGGCTGAAGCAAAGGGCGTTAAGATTCTTCTTCCCGTTGATGTTGTTACAGCAGCAGGCTTCCCCAACCCCATCGATGCTCCCATCGAAACAGAAGTTTTTGCAGCAGATGCAATTCCCGCAGATAAAGAAGGCCTTGACATCGGTCCCAAGACAGCAGAACTCTATGCAGATGCAGTTAAGAGCGCAAAGACAGTTGTTTGGAACGGACCCATGGGCGTTTTCGAGAACCCCACTCTTGCAGCAGGCACAATTTCAGTTGCTAAGGCTCTTGCAGAAACAGATGCAGTTACAATCATCGGCGGCGGCGACTCAGCAGCAGCTGTTAACACTCTTGGCTTCGGCGATAAGATGACTCACATCTCAACAGGCGGCGGCGCATCACTCGAATTCCTTGAGGGTAAGGCTCTTCCCGGCATCGAAGCAGTAAATGACAAATAAATTTTGCGATCTTTGACTTTCTCGTTCGCTTGCGTATCCTGATACGCGGTGCTCACTGCGAAAGCCAAATCTCATCAAAATTTCTGTTGTCATTTAATGAAATCAAAAATTGATTTGTAATAAATAATTGCAATCGAAAGGATTTTTAAAATGGATAAATCACTCCGCAGACCTGTTATCGCAGGCAACTGGAAAATGAATAACAATCCCGAGCAGACAAAGGCTCTCATCGAAGCTATGAAGCCCCTCGTTGCAGATGCAGATTGCGACGTTGTTATCTGCGCTCCTTATATTGACCTTTATGCAGCTATGGAAGCAGCAGCAGGTTCAAACATTATGATTGGTGCTGAAAACTGCCACTGGGCAGAAAAAGGTGCTTTCACAGGTGAAGTTTCTGCTGAAATGCTTAAGGCAGCAGGCGTTCCCTATGTTATCATCGGTCACTCCGAAAGAAGACAGTATTTCGGTGAAACAGACGAAACTGTTCGTGACCGTGTAAGAGCTGCTCTCAATGCAGGTCTTAAGGTTATCCTTTGCGTTGGTGAAGTTCTCAAAGAAAGAGAACTCGGCATCACAGCAGAGGTTGTAAGACTTCAGACTAAGGTTGCTCTTTCAGGCGTTTCCGAGGCTGAACTTGCAAACATCATCATCGCTTACGAACCCGTTTGGGCTATCGGCACAGGTCTTACAGCTACTCCCGAGCAGGCAAACGAAGTTTGTGCAGTTATCCGTGCTCTTATTGCAGAGCTTTATACAAAAGATGCTGCTGATAAGTTTGTTATTCAGTACGGCGGCTCAATGAACGATGCAAACGCAGCAGAGCTTCTTGCTCAGTATGATGTTGACGGCGGTCTTATCGGCGGCGCATCACTTGTTGCAGAGAAGTTTGCAGCTATCGTTGCAGCAGCTTCAAAATAATTAAACCTAATCTCTTGTAGGGGTCGTTTTCGACCCCTTTATTTTTGAAAGGAATGTTTGATATGAGCAAGAAACCCGTGCTTCTTTGCATTATGGACGGTTTTGGCAAAAACAACAGCGATTACGGCAACGCAATCGTTGCAGCCAAGACTCCTAATCTTGATAAAATATTAAATGAAAATCCCATGACATATATCGGCGCTTCGGGTATGGATGTTGGTCTTCCCGACGGTCAGATGGGTAACAGCGAGGTTGGCCACACCAACATCGGCGCAGGCAGAGTTGTTTATCAGGAGCTTACAAGAATCACAAAGTCAATTGCAGACGGCGATTTCTTTGAAAATGAAGCTCTTGTTGGTGCAATGGAAAACTGCAAAAAGAATAATTCGGCTCTTCACCTTATGGGTCTTCTTTCAGACGGCGGCGTTCACAGCCACAACACTCATCTTTACGGCATTGTTAAAATGGCTAAAGAAATGGGCGTTGAAAAAGTTTTTGTTCATTGTCTTATGGACGGCAGAGATGTGCCTCCCACTTCAGGTAAGGATTTCGTTGCAGACCTTTATAAGAACCTTGCAGAAATCGGTGTTGGCAAGATTGCAACAATTATCGGCAGATACTATGCAATGGACAGAGATAACCGTTGGGAGCGCGTTGTTAAGGCATATGATGCAATGACAAAGTGCGAAGGCGTTAAGTTCGATTGCGGATGCGAAATGATTGAAGAATCATATAAGAACGAAGTTACCGATGAATTTATCGTTCCCGCAGTTTCAAAGGATGCACAGCCCGTTTCAGATAACGATTCAGTTGTATTCTTCAACTTCCGCCCTGACAGAGCAAGAGAAATCACAAGAGCTTTTGTTGACGGCGAATTCAGCGGCTTTGAGCGTGAACAGCTCAAGGGTCTTTACTATGTATGTATGACACAGTATGATGCAACAATGCCCAATGTTCAGGTTGCATTCAAGCCCCAGACTCTTGATAACACATTCGGCGAATATCTTTCTGCAAAGGGTATGACTCAGCTCAGAATTGCAGAAACAGAAAAATATGCTCATGTAACATTCTTCTTCAACGGCGGTGTTGAAAAGCAGTATGAGGGTGAAGACAGAATTCTTGTTAAGTCACCTGCAGTTGCAACCTATGACCTCCAGCCTGAAATGAGCGCATATGAAGTTACTGAAAAGCTTCTTGAAGCAATCGGAACAGGTAAATACGATGTTATCATTCTTAACTTCGCAAACTGCGATATGGTTGGTCACACAGGCGTTTTTGAAGCAGCAGTTAAGGCTGTTGAAGCTGTTGATACCTGCGTTGGCAAGGTTGTTGATGCTGTTTCGGCAAAGGGCGGCGTAACTCTTATTACTGCCGACCACGGTAACGCAGACAAGATGTTTGAGCCCGACGGTTCACCCTTCACCGCTCACACAACAAATCCCGTTCCCTTCGTTATTGTAGGTCACGAATGTGAACTCAAAGAAGGCGGCAAGCTTTGCGACATCGCTCCCACAATGCTTGATATTATGGGTCTTGAAAAGCCCGCACAGATGAGCGGCGTATCGCTTATTAAATAATTTTTCCATTTATAAAATACAGTCACCCTGCAACACTTTATAGTGAAGGCAGGGTGATTTTTTATATGAAAAAGCGTGTTGTTATCAGAATAATTTCGTTTGTTGCGGCTTTTGCAGTGTTTTTTGCCGCAAGCGGAATGATTCTTAACCGTGCAAAGGCGGTGTATGAAGATGTTCTGGGCAGAGTGCGTCTTTCGGGGCTTACTTCTCTTTGCGAATATGTTCACGGAGTTAGCGGAGCTTTGAGGATTCTTGCGGTTTCTTCTGATGAAAAGGCTGCGGAAGCGGCAGGGGTTGTTGTTGCCGAAACAACGGGGGCGCTCGGCAGTTTATCCTGCTTTGAGAGTGAAAATATCAAAAACACACAAGCATTTCTTAATGGTGTTTATTCTTTTGCGGAAAGCTTTTCTGACGGAATAAATGAAGAGCAAAGAAAGAATGCACTTGATTTTTCAGATTATGCACAGGAGCTTTATTATCACCTGAGCGATGTTGCGAATGCGGTGGTAAGCGGCGAATATTCGCTTGTTGAAGCAGGGGAGATATACGGAAAAGAGAGCACGGAATATTTTGAAAAGGTGCTTGATTTTTCAAACGGCAAAGAAAGTGAGCTGTTTTCCCGTTTTGCGGATGCATACGCTACGGTGATGCAGACCTCGCAAAAAAACGAGGTTACTCTTCAGCAGGCAAAAGAAAAAGCCGCAGAATTTATCGGCATAAAAGATTCACTTCTTCGCAGAGAGGGAGAAGAAACGGTTAAAGGTGTGCAGACCTACAGATTTAATCACAACGAAACCGTTATAAATATTTGCAGATATGGCGGAGGAATTTGCCGTGTCATCACAAACCATATATGCATTAATCCGCAGTTTTCTTTTTTGCAGGCAGAGGAAACGGCAGGTAAGCTGATGGAAAAACTCGGCTGTACCGATTATGACTTAATTTATTCCGAAAACAGCGATTTTTCGGCAAAATTTGTTTTGGCTCCCGTAATAAACGGGATTCTTTTTTTGCCTGCGGCGGTAAACATTGAAATTTGCCTTGGTGAATGCGGAATAATAAGCTTTGATGCAAGCGGATTTGTTTTGAATTACCCCACCGAGCTTGCTGATTTAAATGAAAATGCAGATGTTTCAAAGCTTATACCCGAAAATCTTATATTTCAAAGAAGCAGGATTTGCTGTGCCGATTTTGATTCAAACAGAAAATACTGTTATCTTGCCGAATGTCTGCTGAAAAATGAAAAAGTGCTGATTTTTATTGATTATTACACATTAAAAACACTTGAAACGGTATTGTTATAAACCGAAGAGAGTTTTATCGGACACCTCTTTTGCTAGAATAACAAGTGAAATGAGGTGTTGGTATGATAAAAATTCGCTATTTTGATTCGGAAGAAAGCAAAGAAGATTGCTTTGAACTTGAGTTTTTTCAAAGACAGTATATCCCCGAAAGATATTTCAGAATCGGCAAAGGTCAGAGTGCGCAGGTGCTGTTTTTGGAGGATATTTTAAAAAACAGCGGACTTTTGCATTCAAAGGTAAGTTATGCACCGTTTGATATTTTTAATTATAACTGCAGTGTTGAGGGCGTGGAATTTATAATGTTTTATAATAATACATGGGATACGCTGTATTTTCGGGTTATGCAGAAAGAGTATGCGCAGGCTGTTGCACAAAAGCTTTGCCGATTAATTGAAGCTTATTCAAAAGCGAACAAAATCAGAGTTATCTAAATAATATTAGTAATATTTATTGACAAGTTTTTGCAATGGGTTTATACTTATTTGGAAATATAATGAAAGGGGGCGAACATAATGACAATGAGAAATATCAGAATACCTGAAAAATCCGATGTGTTGTGTTCGCTTTTTATATCCTTGTGATTTTGCATAAAAAATAACAGCACTTTCGGGCAAGCCGACGGTGCTGTTTTTGTTTTTCTGTATACTTATTATAGCATATCCGTATGACGATTTCAAGACTGTTAATTCGGTAAAAATTAGTTTAAAATACAACTTAAGGTGGTGACCTTATGGGAAAAAGAAAAGAAAAAATGCCGAAGTCCCCGAAGCCTGAAAAAGGCAAGTTTCCGAAGCCTTTGCTTGCAGAACTTGAAAAGGCAGGGCTTTCAACAGAAAATCTGATTTTCAGCTGCACGGGTGATATGGATAACGAGGCGTGTTATTGCTCAGCCTGGCTTTCTTTTGATGAAAAAGGCTTGTATATAGCCTTGGGCGAAGAGGAAATAGTTAAATCTAAAAGAAAAAACCGCAGAATAGAGCCGAAGTTTACCGTTAATGAAATTCAGAGCATACCTATTGATGATATTGATTCGCTTGAAACGGAAAGATATGTTTCAACGGGCAGACTGATAATGAAAAAAGATGGTGAACAAATCAGCCTTATCCGTTTTTCAATAGGCAGAATTGCGCAGTTTGAGAATTTTATCAAAGCTTTCAATTCATATAAAACCAAGGGTGAGGCTGAAATTCCCGTTTCGGCAGAACCGGAAGAAAAGAAATGCAAAAAATGCGGAAAGCCTTGCCCGCCTGATAAAGATTTTTGCCCCAAGTGCAATAAAAAATCCGCAACGGCAGTCAGACTTTTCAAATTCTTCGGCGGATATGTGCCCCAGATAACCGTTATTATTTCGGTTATGCTTCTCAGCTCTGTTGTAACGGTGTTTATTCCGCAAATCAGCACAAGGTCACTTTTTGATGATGTTCTTGCAAATCCCAACGGTTTGCCGGTTGCCGAAATAATCAAGGCTCTCGGAATTCTTGTGCTCTCAATTTTTGGAATAAGACTGCTCAACACTTTGCTTACCGTTATTCAGCAATACATAACTGCGGCGGTTATGCCCAAGGTTGTTTATGATATAAAGGTCCGCATTTTTAATGCAATGCAAAGACTCTCGGTTAATTTTTATTCTTCAAAGCAGACGGGCTCTCTTATGGAACGAGTAATAAGGGATGCCAATAATATTTACTGGTTCTTTATTGACGGTGTGCCGATGGTTATTATCGATACCGCAAAAATAATCGGTATTGTTGCAATTATGCTTGCGATGAACTGGAAGCTGTCGCTGATTATTCTTTGTGCGATGCCGATTCTTGCAGCTTTTCTTGTTGTGGGTGACAAATTCTTCCGTTCGCTTCATCACAGAAACTGGCTTTTCGGCTCAAGGGTTTCGGCAATGGTGAGCGATAATATCAACGGTCAGCGTGTTATCAAGGCTTTTGCAAAAGAAAAGGATGAATACGAAAGATTTGATAAACTCAGCGGTGAACTTATGAAAGCGGAAACCAAGCTTTCCGTTTCAGAGGCAACGCTGTTCCCGATTATCGAAATTCTTGTTATGGCTCTTTCAACCATTGTTCTCGGCGTTGGCGGCGTTATGGTTGCAAAAGGCGAGATGACAACGGGCACCCTTTTGAGCTATATAGTTTATCTTGAGCTTCTTCGTGAGCCCTTTGATTTCCTTTCGTGGGTATCAAACTGGTGGGCAAGATGTGCCGATTCGGCGCAACGCGTTTTTGAAATCTGCGATGCAAAGCCTGAAATAACCGAAAAGGAAAACGCAGTAAGTTTTGAAAATCTTCGCGGAGATATTGAAATTAATGAGCTTGAATTTGAATATGAGCCTGCAAGACCCATAATCAAGAAAATGAGCCTTAAGGTTAAGGCGGGCGATATGCTCGGTATTGTAGGCAAAACGGGTGCGGGCAAAACAACCATAGCAAACCTTATTGCAAGGCTTTATGATGCAAAAGAAGGTAATGTTAAAATTGACGGAATTGATGTGCGCGATTTAAAGCTTTCCGAGCTTCGCGGCAACATCGGTCTTGTTTCGCAGGATATCTATCTTTTCATCGGCACAATAGCCGATAATATCCGTTATGCAAAGCCTGATGCGTCAATGAGTGAGGTTATTGCGGCGGCAAAGGCGGCGTCAGCACACGATTTTATTATGAAGCTTCCCGATGCTTATGAAACAAGAGTCGGTGCGGGCGGTCAGAAACTTTCGGGCGGTGAACGTCAGCGAATCTCAATAGCAAGAACAATAATTCAAAATCCCAAAATACTCATTCTTGATGAGGCAACTGCGGCAATGGATACCGAAACTGAACGCAATATTCAGTATTCTTTGACGCAGCTTAAAGAGGGCAGAACAACCATTGCCATTGCTCACAGACTCTCAACCCTCAGAGATGCCGATTATCTTGCAGTTATCAACGAAGGTAAGATTACGGAATACGGCACTTTCGGAGAGCTTATCCGCCAAAAGGGCGAATTCTATAAACAATATAAGATTCAGTCGGAGGCTCTTAAAACTATAGGTATCGGCACGGGTGCCGAAGAAGAAATTGCAGAGGAGGAATAATAATGAACAGTAATCAGGCAAACACAATTTCACCCGAAACACTTAAAACGGAATATGTTTCTCCCGAAACCTGCGTTTTTTCAAAGAATGAAAACGGATTCCTTTCGGCAACAATTAACGGAAAAGAATATAAAAGAGTTATATTAAGCCGTTCGCTTCCGCTGAATTATCCGAATGATTATATCTGCATTTCAGATGTTGAAAAGAATGAAATCGGCATAGTAGAGCATATGGCGGATTTTTCGGCACAGCAGCAGGAACTTATGGGTTATGAGCTTTCGCAGCGTTATTACTGTCCCGTTATCAGTTCAATAGAATCCATTAAAGAAAAAATGGGTCATTTTTATTTTGATGTTAAAATCGGTGAATTCAAAAAATCTTTTACCGTAAGGGATATTTCAAAGAGCATCCGTCAGCACGGCGAGGCGATTGACCTTATTGATATTGACGGCAACCGCTTCAGAATAATTGATTTTGCATCAATTCCCGCAAAGAGCCGCCGCAAATTAGAGCCGTATCTTTATTAATTCAGCGGTGATTTAACGGAAAGAGGTGAACCAAGTGCAAAATAAAGTTGAATATGACCTTGCGGCAAACGGCAGTCTGTGCAAAGGCGAGCTTATATTTGAAAACGGAGAAATTACCGCTTTTGAAAACGGCAAGCCCGTTTTCAGTCGCTCCGTAAACGGTGCGGGAGAGCTTCTGCAAAGAACCTATGTTGGCTGCGGCACTCTTGAACTTGTGCCTGCCGAAGCGAGCGAAACTGCCGAAAAGAGCCTTCATATATGCCGTTTTTCAATGTCGTGCGTTGATGAAATAGGCGAATTCTGCAAGGTTGTTAACCACTATATAAAAACGGGCGAAGAAACCGAACTTTCGCGTGAGGATTTCAGAGTCTGCCCCAAATGCGGCAGGCATTACCCAAAGGGCGTTGATGTGTGCCTTTTCTGCGTTGAAAAGAGCTATCTTGTTAAACGCACTTTCGGAATGATAAAGCAGTATCTTCCCTCGCTTGCCGTTTCGGGTGTTCTATTGACGGTATCAACGGGTCTTTCGGCACTTTTGCCCATACTCAATGCAAAACTTGTTGACGGATATTTCAACAATCCAACATTAGGTGCGCAGGAAGCGATAAAAGGAATTATCGGCATTGTTATTCTTATAATGCTCACTCAGATTGGCGGTCAGATATTTCATATTTTCAGCCAGAGAAGAACCAACAAAATCAGTGCAAGAATGTCAAACGACCTTCGAATAATGGTTTATGATAAGGTGCAGAAGCTTTCGGTTTCGTCAATGTCTAAAAAGACAGCGGGCGATCTGATGAAACGAATAACAAGAGATACCGAGGTTGTCAAACGTTTTGTTTCCGAGCAGGGAATGTATGCAATAGAAAAGCTTGTTATGTTTGTTGCAATTCTGATTATACTTCTGAGCATAAGCCCGCTTCTCACCTTCCTTGTTTTTGTTCCCGTTCCCGCAGTTATATTTGCAATCAGAAGCTTTTGGAAATATATACATCTGCGCTATGAAAAGCAATGGAGATGCGATTCCCGTTCAAACTCCGTGCTTCACGATATTGTAAGAGGCATAAGAGTTGTTAAAACATTCGGAAGCGAAGACAGAGAAATTAAAAAATTCGATGCCATTTGTAGAAAGCTTGCTGAAATTTCAATAAGCAACGAACAACTTTGGGCAAAGGTTTTTCCGTTCCTTTCGTTCTTTATGGGTATAGGCGAATTCTTTGTTCTTTATTTCGGCGGCAGAATGGTGCTTGAGGGCACGATTTCGCTGGGCGAAATGCTTGAATTCACTTTGTTCCTTGCCTATATCTATCAGCCTTTGCGCTGGATTGCAAGCCTCCCCAGAAGGCTCGGCGAGGTTGCAACAAGCCTTATCAAAATTTTTGAAATTCTTGATGAAAAGCAGGGCATTGAGGATGCTGAAACAACCGTTCCCGCAAATCTTAACGGAGATTTGGTTTTTGATAATGTACGCTTTGGATACAAGGCATATGAACCTGTTCTCAAGGATATAAGCTTTACCGTAAAGCAGGGCGAAATGATTGGTCTGGTAGGTCACTCGGGCGCGGGAAAATCAACGCTTATCAATCTTATTATGAGACTTTATGATACCGATATGGGTTCAATAACCGTTGGCGGTAAAGATATTAAAGATATGAATCAGACCGAATACAGAGAGAAAATCGGTGTTGTGTTCCAGGAAACATTTCTCTTTGCGGGCACGGTTTATGATAACATTGCCTATGCGCGTTCAACAGCTGAACCCGGTGAGGTTATAGCAGCGGCAAAGGCGGCAAACGCCCACGAATTCATAATGAAACTTCCCGACGGCTATAACACCGTTGTTGGTGAGGATGGGCATAATCTTTCGGGCGGTGAACGCCAGAGAATTTCCATAGCAAGAGCAGTTCTGAGAAACCCCGAAATTCTTATTCTTGATGAAGCAACGAGTGCTCTTGACCCCGAAACCGAAAGCCTTATTCAGGATGCATTGGCAAAGCTTGTTAAAGGCAGAACAACATTTGCTATAGCCCACAGACTTGCAACACTTCGCAATGCAGACAGACTTGTGGTTATTGAAAAGGGCAGAATTGCCGAAATCGGAACCCACAGAGAATTGCTTGTTCAAAACGGAATATACGCGAAGCTTGTTATGGCTCAAAGGCAAACTGCCAAACTTACAAATAAACAGGTAGGATAACAAAAAGCTCCTTTGCATTACGCAAAGGAGCTTTTATTTTATCAGTAAACTATGAATGCAAGGGGAGCTGAAAGAAGTTTGAGGAAGAGAAGAATATATTCAAGAGCTTTCCAACAAAATGCCTTGAATCTGCTGATTCCTGAAGCTTCGGAATAATCTGCATTGCTTAAAGCAAGGTCATTAACGGTAATAACCTCGGATTCAAAATTCCAGGGATCATCTTCATTGATTGTAATAAGACGGCTGCCTCTTACAAACTCATTTCCGTAAGCACTGAATGAAACGCCGGGGGTATTAATAAGCTTCATTCCGCTGTACTTAACCTCATATGAATTGATGTGATCGTGGCCAACAAGAATGCCGAGAACATCGCCTCTGCTTATCATTGTGTCGGTTTCGCCGTAATTGTAAACACCGGGTGAGGGGGGCTCAAAATAATGACCCTTAAAAGCGCTCGTGTCGGGGTTGATAATCGAATATGTTCTGTTGCCGTAGGTTTCGGTAAGATAGGGGATTTTGATATATGCCTTGGGGAACATAACATCATAGATTTCCTGCACTATCATATGCTGGAAAACAAGAGAGGGAACCTTCTTGCCCTGCTCTGCTTCAAGAGCTCTGCTCGTTTCGGCATACCATCTTACCTGGTCATCTCTTACGCTGTCATAGCCGAGTCTGTCACCGTTTTCATCATAAACATATGAGCCGGTATCAAGCATCCAGAGGTTGAATTTGATTTCTTCGCCTTTGGAAGCATATACGGGAAGATTATGGTTTGCGCAGCCGCTCAATGCGGGGTCAGCATCATATGCAAGGCAATATTTTCCGCCGTGCTTCTGATACATTGCAAGAAGAGTTTCTTTATCAACGCCTTGCTCGTCATCGTGGTTGCCGAAAACGAGAGTAAAATAAATTCCGCGCTCAACAAAGGGTGTTACAAGCTCTTTGATTGCATCATCCTTGTCTTCTTCAATGCAAACGCAGTTGTCGCCGCCGAGAACAACAATATTGGGTTCATATATGTCAAGCATAAAGTTGATATAAGTAAACATCTTTTCTTTTGCGGGGTATCCGTCCTGGCAGTCGCAAAGGTGAAGAATTTTGAATTCGCCGTTTTCGTCAAACTTGAGAGGTGAGGTCGTGTCTGCTGCAAAAACAGGGAGAACTGTGCCGAAAATGAGGCACAGAGCAAGAGCGAGAGAAAAAATACGTTTTTTCATTTCTTTACTCCTTTGTTATTCGGGTTTTGCATTCTTGTGAGGAATGCTGCGGGAGAGAGCGTCAATCATCTGGTCTGCGGTAATAACAACAACATCATCGTCAAGACAGCTTACAAAATAAGCCAGATCATCGGGCCCCACAGTCCAGGGATGAACATTGATTACTGAGAAACCGTTAATTGAATTTATGTCTGCGGGATAAGAGTTAACAATGTCAGCTTGTTCCTTGAGCCATTCATTTGTAACCTCTTCAGCATTACCGCTGGGGTACCAGAGTGAATGTCTTACGCTTACGAAAGGTTTATCGTTAACAAAGAAAACTTCGCCGTGACCGCCGCCATAATAATCGGGGTCAAGCTGAAGGACACCGCCGTGAATATTGTCGTATCTTGCGAAATATTTAAGTTTTGATGCAATAAGGTTTTTATCGCTGTTAACCTTGATTTCATCAAGCAGAGTCATTGTTGTCATACCTGATTTAAGCATTTGTGATGCGGTCATATCGGAGAATGCCACAAGATCTTTGTGGGTCATAAAGCTGACTCTTGCGTAACCTGCACCCGTAGGTCCTGTTATAAAGGTTGCATTTTTATTGTTGCTGAGGGTTCGTTTGATATCAACCGTTGAAAGCTGCTGCATATGAGGCTGGAATGTCCAGGTTACGGGAACATTGTTATTATAGTTCTGCCATGTGTGGTATTCGCTGAAGCCGTTCTGTATCCACTGTGCATTATCACCGTCGCTGTAAACAATGGAGATATAATGCTTTGTGGGGTCGAGGGTTACGGGCTCGGCTTGTTTCTGACCGATAACTCCGTCGCACGCTTCAAAAGACGCAAGCAAACTCTCGTTATATGAATGGTCGAAAGGGATAATATAGTGGCCGAACATTGAAATCATCTGAGTGAACTTGACTTCATACTGGCACCAGCCAAGAATCATTGAAGCGGGCTTGAGATTGCGGAAAATGCTGTTTCTGAAAACTCTTCCTGCCCAGTCGCTGTCATCAACATAAACAACAAAGGCATTCTGCTGAATTGCAAGGTCTCTCACACCGTGTGCATAGCTGTACTGATGAACAAGAAGATCGTCTCTGAATTCATCCTTATATTGGTTGTAGAACTTGCGAAGATATGCATTGTCGATTATGTCATCACTGATATCTTCTTTTTTGGTAAGACCGAGGGAGATAACGGTTTCTTCAACTTCTTCGGGAACGGCAAGCCAGCCGTAAAGGGTTGAATAGTTTGTTGCGGTGTTGATCTGACCGTGGTCATCAATTGTTGAATAAAGAACATATCCGTTATCAGTAAGATAAGGAGCAAATTTTTTGATTATGGAAGAAAGGTTCCATTCGTTTCCGTCAGCGTCGGTGCGCGAAATGGTGTAGCCTGCAGCAGAAAGCTCGTTTATTGCGTATTTTGAAGTTGCATTGCCATAGTCAACAAAAATTGAAGGCTTTGTTTTGGCAACGATGCCTTGAAGAGCCACAACCGTGCGAAGAGCCGAAGATGAAAGCTTGGAGCTTTTTATAACGGTTATCTCTTCGTTCAAGGGATAATCTTTTATGGTGTCCTCCATTGCGTAAAGTTCAGCCTCGCTTTTGGGCTCGGGAACAAATGAGGGGAGTGCCGCAAAAAGCGAATTTGATGCATATGTAAGCATAATCAATATAAAAGAAATTGCTGTTTTCAAAAATGCCATTTTTCTGCCGCCTTTCTGTTTTTTGTTACAAAATAATTATATAATCTATTTGAAAAGTTGTCAATCAAAGAAGCAAAGTTTGACACACAGACAGCTTTGTGTTATATTATACCAAGTTAATAATGAGGTGATTTTATGGCTGTTTATAAAAACAGAATTGATTTGCATATGCACACAAAAAGCTCGTTTGACGGAAATTATTCCGCAGAGCTTATGTGTGAATCAGCGGTTAAGAATGAGCTTTCGGTTATTGCGATTACCGACCATTTTGATGTTGATTTTTATGAAAGACACAATCTCGGCACCCGTCAGCAAACAAGCTACGAGGGAATCTGCTCGGCACAGCAAGCTTTTGACGGCAAGATAACCTTGCTCAGAGGAATTGAAATGGGTCAGCCCACCTATGATTTGCCTTTAACTGAAAAATCGCTTGCACGCTACGATTATGATTTTGTAATCGGTTCAATCCATAATCTTCGCGGAATGCCTGATTTCAGCGACCTTGATTATCCCAACCTTTCACAGGCGGAAATCTATGCTCTTTTTGATAAATATTTTGAAGAAGAGCTTATTCTCGCAAAATGGAACGGGTTTGATACTCTCGCTCACCTCACATATCCCATGAGATATATTGTTCAGTCGGGCAGAACGGATATTGACCCCGCAAGATTTGATGATGTTGCTGATGAAATATTCAAAGTGCTTATCGCAAACGGAAAAGCTCTTGAAATCAACACAAGCGGATTAAGGCAGCCCATCGGCAAAACAATGCCTACAGAAAACTATGTCCGCAGATTCAGAGAGCTCGGAGGTGAATTGCTGACTCTCGGTTCGGATGCTCATTTTACGGAGCACGTCGGTGCAGGTATAGATAACGGCTATGAAATTGCAGAAAACTGCGGTTTTAAATATGTAACTTATTTTAAAAACCGCAAGCCTGTGCAGATTAAAATTGAAAAATAATCAAGTAAATCCCCGAACGCGTTTCGGGGATTTTTTATTGAATATTGCACAAACCGGTTTTGTGATTTATAATAAAAACAGATATTTACAGAAAAGGGGAGTTTTATGCTTAAAAAATTTGTTGCAATAATGCTTTGTATTGCTGTTTTAACGGGTGTTTCCGTTACCTTTGCAACGGGTGAAAACAAAAAAGAAATTCTTCCTTCAACCTGGGCGGCAGTTGACGGCCTAGGGAGAACGCTTTCGCTCAATGATGAGGTCGGCGATAAAAAGGAAGATAAAATCGTTGCAATGTTTTATTGGACATGGCATTATCCCTGGATTTATGATACGGAGCCCATAACAACTGGAAGCGTTCTTGATAAATATCCCGAAGCGGTTAACGATTGGGACCATCCCGCGTGGAACAATACATATGACGGCAGACCTTATTTCTGGGGCGAGCCTCTTTACGGATTTTACTCAAATCTTGATGAATATGTTCTTCGCAAGCACGCAGAGCTTCTTGCAGATGCGGATATAGATGTTGTTTTCTTTGACACAACAAATGCAACGCAGGTTTTTACCGAGGGCTATGAAGCCTTGCTCAAAGTGTGGAGCGAAGCAAGGGCAGACGGCGTTGATGCACCCGATATTTCGTTCATACTCAATTTCGGCGGAGAAGAAGATACACGCACTCAGCTTTATGATATTTATGATAATCTTTACAGCAAAAACAGATACAGCGATTTCTGGTTTATGTGGGATAACAAGCCTATGCTGATGGCAGATATCGGTGCTCTTGACCTTAAAAATGAAAAGGATAAAGAAATTTTTGATTTCTTTACCTTCAGAGATAACGAGGCAACATATTTTGCAGATGATACAAGATACCTTGATGATACCTGGGGCTGGTGCTCCGATTATCCGCAAACAAAGTTCGGCAAAAAGCTTTTCGGCGGTGTTGAGCAGATGTGTGTTTCGGTTGCACAGAATGCAAATGAAAACGGTCTTAACGCAATGAATTGCCCCGAGGGTACCGTGCAGGGCAGAGGATATGCCGAGGGAGATTATTCCTACAGCTATTCTTATGCGGGCAAAAATATCGTTGTTGATATGAACACCGAAAATGCTTATCTTTACGGTCTTAATTTTCAGCAGCAATGGGATTATGCGATTGAGCAGGACCCCGATGTTATTTTTGTAACAGGTTTCAATGAATGGATTGCAGGCAGATGGGAAAATTGGATGGGAACAGAAAATGCATTCCCCGACCAATACAGTCCCGCATACAGCAGAGATATTGAGCCTTCAAACGGAGTGCTCAAAGACCATTATTATTATCAGCTTGTTGAAAATGTGCGCCGTTTCAAAGGCGCAGATGCGTTACCTGAAACCGATGCCGAAAGAACCATTGATATAAACGGAGAAGTTTCGCAATGGAACGCTGTTTTGCCTGAATATAATCACTATGAGGGCTCGGAAAAACGCGACAGCATAGGCTGGAAGGGCTGTTACTATAAAAATGATACATTCAGAAATGATATAGTTCAGGCAAAGGTTGCCTATGATGATGAAAATGTTTATTTTTATGTGAAAACCGCAAACGATTTAACCCCTTCAACAGATGTTGACTGGATGCGCCTGCTTATCGATACAGACACAAGCGGTGTTTCGGCAAACTGGGAGGGCTTTGAGTTCGTTGTTAACAGACTTTCTCCCGAAAACGGCAAGGCAAGCCTTGAAAAAAGTCTTGGCGGAATTGAATTTGAAGAAGTTTGCAAGCTTGATTATTCTGTAAACGGCAATGCTTTGCAGATTGAAATTCCCCGAAACGCACTCGGTCTCACGAACAATGAAGTTAAGTTCAACTTCAAGTGGTCAGATAATCTTCAGGGCGGGGATGCAATGGCATTCTATGAAAACGGAGATGCCGCGCCGGGCGGCAGATTTGCCTTTGTTTTTGACAGCGCCGCAACAGGCGAGGGAAAGGCAAATGCCAACGAAACCAACGGTTTTGCGGCTTTTATCGAGAGTTTGCGTGACAGATTTTGTTCCGCTTATGCCGATTTCAGAAAACTGCTTAATTATTATTTGTTCTAAAGAATAACCGCACCTCTGCTTTCGCAAAGGTGCGGTCTTTTTATATCTCTGTAGTTGTTATTCTTTCAATTTCTATTGTTTCTGAATAAATATTTTCGGGTTCATTTTCGTCAAGAACAATCAGTCTGCCGCCGCGCTCTTTTCCGTAGGTGAAGTATCCTGCGCCGAGAGTCTGATAAAGGCTTATTCCGTCAATCTTAATGTGAAAATCATTGACATGGTCGTGACCGAAAAATGCCGCAACTATATCTCCGCATTTTTTCCAGCTTTCAAACTGCTCTCTGTGGTTGTTCTCAAGCGAGGGCGGGCAGGGCGTTTCTCTGATTCTGCCTTCAATTATTTCGTGACCGAATTTAAAAAACTTTCCGTCACGCTCAAAGGTGTAATCATCATCAGCAGTAACCTCGGCAAAGCCGTCATTTTCTTGCTGAACGGGCATATGCTGAAAGAGAATTGCAGGCAGAGGTTTGCCGCCGTTTGCTTCTTTCAGTTCAGCGGAACGCTTTTCGTACCAGGCTATCTGGTCAGAGTGAACGCAGTCATATGAAAGACCGCCTTCTGAATTGCGCTGATAATCGTTTGAATCAATAAGCCATATTGCAAACGCGTCTTTATCATCTTTACTGTTTTTTATTGTTACACAGCAGTTGCCGCAGCCGTAAACATCGGCATCGTTAAGGTTTGAACGGCAGTTGGAATATTCCATATACTGCATCATCTGGAATTCTGTGTGAAAGCCTTCTTCGCCGTCGTGATTGCCGAAAACAACGCAGAGGGGAATGTTGCGTTTTGTTATTGGATCGGTTATCTTTTTTATAGTGCTCTGAACAAAATCGTAAGTGAATTCTTCCCAGTATCCGCTGATGTTATCGCCGCCGAAAACAACAAGGTCGGGCTTGGTTTTCTCAACAAGCTTTTCAATAACGTTGATTGTTTCTTTGTCGCGGCTTTCGGGAATTTCTCTGTTTTCATCGTCATCCATTTCAGGCTCAACATCGTGAATGTCCGTGATATGAAGAATTCTGAATTTACCGTCATCGCCGAATTTAAGCGGTGCGGGCTCTTCTCTTCTGAATTTTGCTGATTTGAATTTATGGGGAGTTCCCATTGCAAAGGTCAAAGGCAGGGTGAGTCCTGTTAAAAATGATTTTAATATTTTGTTCATATAGAATCACTCCGTTTCGGCTATCAGCATAGCACAAATTAAAATATAAATCAATGACTTATGCAATTTTAAATATAGGGCTTGCATATTTATAAAATATATTGTATAATAATTCTAAATTAATTCCGCAGAGTGGATTTTTATGTAATGCGGAAGAAAATCAGGAGGAAATTATGAAGAAAAAATTAGCAGTAATTCTCTCGGTAGTTCTTGTTTTCGCAATGCTCTTTATGACAGCTTGCGGCGATAAGCCCGCAGCAGATCCCGATGCTGGCAGCAACGTTGCAGCAGGCGATCTTTCATCAATCAAAATCAATGTTGGCACAGGCGGTTCAACCGGCACATACTACGGTTTCTGCAACGTTATCTCTTCACTTCTCAAAGAGAAAACCGGTGCACAGCTTATGATCAACTCATCAGGCGCATCAAAGGCTAACATCCTTGATATCGATGACGGTATCGTTGATATGGCTATCGTTCAGAATGACGTTATGGACTATGCATATAACGGCACATCTCTCTTTGCAGATGTTGGCGCAATCAAGAGCTTCTCAACTCTCGGTGCAGCATACGCAGAGGTTTGCCAGATAGTTGCAAAGGCTGATTCGGGCATCAAGACCGTAGCAGACCTTAAGGGCAAGAAAGTTTCCGTTGGCGACAGCGGCAGCGGCGTTGAATTCAATGCTCAGCAGATTCTCGGTGCATACGATATCACTTTTGAAGATATCGATAAGCAGAATCTTTCATTCCAGGCATCAGCTGATGCTCTTAAGGATGGCAAGATTGACGCTTTCTTCTGCACAGCAGGTGCTCCTACAGTTGCTATCACAGACCTTTCAACAACAACAGGCATTGTTCTTGTTGAAATCGATGCAGACCACCTTGCAAAGCTTCAGAGCGAATACGGCTTCTATGCTGCATACACCGTTCCCGCAGGCACATACAACGGCATTGACGCTGATGTAACAACAGTTGCAGTTAAGGCAACATTCATCGTAAGCAACGAGCTTGATGAAGAAACAGTTTACCAGCTCACAAAGGCTATCTATGAAAATAAGGATGAATATTCACACGAAAAGGCTGCTGAAATGAGCCTTGAATATGCTGTTTCCAGCATTTCTGTTCCCTTCCATCCCGGTGCAGAAAGATACTACAAAGAGGTTGGCGCAATAAGCTGATGAGCCGAAATAAAACGGTTCAACCAAATAAAAGGTTAATCGCAGCAGCCGTTCTAATGTTAATCATTACAGCGGCTGCTGTTTTAATAAGCATATTTTCTGCCGATTATCTGGTTTTATATAATTCCGATACCGGGTCAAGATACATAACAGAAAAGGCAGAAGACGGGCTTATGTTTTCCGTTGAATTTATTCATTCCGTAAACCAGACCCCCGTAAAAGATACCTATATTATTGAGAATGGGCAAATCAGAGCCTATTCAACAACCTACCGCTCCTTTGGAGCAGGGGTGCAGACATCTCTGCAAGAGGGGCAGAAAATGACCTATGACGAAAACGGAAATATGGTCATAACGGGTTTTGATATAACTTATGACCCGCTTCGATATATTGTCGGCACTGTTTCCGACCATATTCTCACAATGAACGGCAAAGAAATCAGCCTTCGCGATATGTGCGGCAGAAATGCAATGGTTGTTTTTGAAATTGCCTCCCCGTTTGAAATTCTGACGAAAGGATTGTTATAGTTAATGTCAGATGTTAACACAAAGCCTATCGGTATGGAAACCGATGCTGAAGAAGAAATTGATGTTGATAAACTTATGGCGGAATTCGATAAAGAATCCAATACCCGCCATTTTTCAGGCATCTTTCAAAAAATAATCAAGATAGCAATGGTGCTGTTTTCTCTCTATGTTATGTTCGACGGTTGGACAGGAACAATGGAAGAAAGACAGAAAATGGCATGGTTTATCGGTATAATCGTCATGATGGCGTTTATCATCTATCCCGTTCGTAAAAAAGAAGAAAAAAAGCTGAACCATGTTCCTTTCTATGACTGGATTTTTGCAGCGTTGGGTGCAGGTTCGTTTTTCTATTATGCAATAAACTGTCAGGCAATTGTTGACAGAGCATCAAGAATCAATGAAATTGATATTGCAGTTGCAATTGTCGGTACGCTTTTACTGTTTGAAGCCTGCCGAAGAGTTGTCGGTTTGCCCATCGTTTGTGTTTCGGCGGCATTCATTGCATATGCATTTATTGTTGTTGAACGCAACCCCTTGAGAATTATTATGTATAAGCTTTTCTATACAACCGAGGGTATTGCAGGCACACCTCTTAATGTTTGCGCATCATTCATTGTTCTGTTTATTATTTTCGCATCTTTCCTTGAGCAGTCGGGTATCGGTGCATTCTTTGTTGACCTTGCAAACTCCATTGCAGGTAAGGCAACAGGCGGCCCTGCAAAGGTTGCAGTTATTTCAAGCGCAATGGAAGGAATGTATTCGGGTTCATCGGTTGCAAACACCGTTGGCAGCGGCTCGGTTACAATTCCCACAATGAAGCGTTGCGGCTACAAGCCCGAATTTGCGGCGGCTGTTGAAGCAGCGGCATCAACCGGCGGTCAGATTATGCCTCCCATTATGGGTGCGGCGGCATTCCTTATGACCGAATATACGGGTATGCCTTATTCGCAGATTGCCATTGCGGCAATTCTTCCCGCAGCACTTTATTTCACCGGAATCTTTATGATGATTCATTTTGAAGCAAAGAAACTTGGACTCAAAGGTCTTCCGAAAGATGCTATCCCCAATTTCTTTAAGCTTGTTGTGACCAAGGGTTATCTTCTTCTTCCTGTTGTTGCTCTTGTTGTTGCAATGAACTATTTCTCACCTGCAAAGGCTGCAATCATTGCAATTCTTTCCGCAATCGGTGTTAAGCTGGTTGAGGGTGCGGTTAAATCTATTGCTCATAAGAAGTTTGAATTTGATTTTTCGCTTTATATTCAGTCACTTGCAAACGGCACGAAGAACGCCATTGGTGTTGCTCTTGCCTGTGCTGTTGCGGGATGTATCTCAGCAATGGTTCAGCAGACAGGTCTTGCTAATGTTCTTTCATCGCTTGTTCAGTCTGCATCGCAGATTCATCCGATTTTTGCACTTGCACTCACAATGCTTATGTGCATAGTTCTCGGTATGGGTGTTCCCACAACCGCAAACTATGTTATTATGGCATCAATGGTTGCACCTATCCTTATGAGAAGCCTGAGCATTCCCGTTCTTGCGGCTCATATGTTTGTTTTCTATTTCGGTATTGTTGCGGATATCACTCCTCCCGTTGCTCTTGCAGCTTATGCAGGCTCGGCTATCGCAAAATCAAATCCGCTTAAAACAGGTGTAACGGCAACACGCCTTGCAATTACAGCTTTCATCGTTCCTTATATCTTTGCTTTCAGCCCCGAAATGCTTATTGTGGGTTCAGATAAGCCCTGGTATGAAATTGTTCTTCTCGTTGTAACTGCACTTTGCGGTATATATATCATTTCTGCAGGTATGGAAGGATATATGTATAAGCACATGCCCTGGTGGGAAAGAATTCTTGCTCTTGCGGGCGGTCTTTGCATGATTATTCCCGGCATTGTAACCGATGCCGCAGGTCTCGCTCTTATCATCCTTGTGTTTGTTTTGCAGAAGGTCGGAGCGAAGAAACTGCAGCCAAAAACCGAATAAAAATGCTTATCGGCAGACATTTGAAATGTCTGCCGATTTTTTGTATATATTTGCTTTTTTGATTGATTTGTTGATAATATAATGGTATAATTATTCTAAATATTAAATATAAGAGGGGTTACTATGAGCGGTATAGGAGCATTGTTTCTTTCAATTCTTATTTCTTACGGAACCCTTGTGTCTTTTTTTGTTAATCCCAAAGCACCGCAGGATAATGGCGAATTTACTCCGATTATGCGTTTTATTGTAACAAGCGATTCTCATATAACAACTATCGGAGATGTCCAGACAACCCGCCTTGAGAAAATGATTAAGATGGGTTACGGAATAGCCCGAAAAGATAATGAATATAACAAGCTTGATGCGGTTCTTATTGCGGGGGATATTACCGATATGGGAACGAAAATTGCTTTCGGAAGCATAAAGGCGGCAACAAAGCCTGTGCTTAAAAGCGAAACGCAGTTCCTTGCAACTGTTTCAACATCTCATGATGACCGTTCGATAGGCAAAACTTCTCTTGAGCTTTATGAAGAAATTATGGGTCAGGAAACTGATTTCCACAGAGTAATAAACGGATTCCATTTCATTGGTGTTTCCGCTTCGAAAACAGAAGGGGAGCATTACGGTGAATATCAGAAAAAGTGGCTTGAAGAGCAGCTTGATGCGGCGGTTGCTGATGACCCGTCAAAGCCGATATTCGTTATTCAGCACGAGCATATTTCAAATACTGTTTACGGAAGCTCGGATTTTGAGGGCTGGGGAATGCCGGATTTTGCAGAAATATTAAAGAAATATCCCCAGGTTATTGATTTTTCGGGTCATTCTCATTATCCGATAAACGATGCCCGTTCAATCTGGCAGGGCGAATATACAGCACTCGGCACGGGCGGTCTTTATTATACCGAGCTTACGATTGATGATATAAAAACCTTCCATCCGTTTGATTACAGATTTGTTTCAACCTTCTGGGTGGTGGAAGTCGATGCTGATAACCGCATAAGACTCAGAGCGGTTGATCTGGGTGCGGAGCAATATCTTTGCGAATATATTCTTGAAAGTCCTTTTGCCAGAGAATATACACCCGAAAAGCAGACAGAGCGCTCAAAGCCACCTGCTTTCAATGACGGTGCACAAGTTAAAATAAGAAACGGAAAAGCTGTTTTTGATGCAGCAGAATCGAAAGACGATATGCCGATATTCATTTACAGAGCTTTTGCGGTTGACGGGGAAGGCAACAGAACACCGATCGGAAAAACTGTTCCGAAATATTACAGATATAAAGTTCCCGAAAAGGTGAAGATAGAACTTGAAAACCTTCCCGAAGGAAGTTACACAATAGAGATTGTTGCAGAAAACTGTTACGGAATGCAATCTGAACCTGTTTTTGCAAAGCTTTAATTTGTAAGGAGAGTTGAATATGAAAAAGGCTGTTAAAAAAATTATTTCTCTTGCTTTATGCACTGCGATGCTTGTTTCTGCAGGCGCCGTAAATGCTTCGGCAACCGAAACCGATTGCGGCGGAAAATGTGAACATTCGCCCGTAATCGTTCTTCCCGGTATCAACCATTCACCCACATATCTTTATGATGAAAACGATGAACCTGTTATGTATAATGGAAATCATATCGGAAGCACCTTGCTTATTCTTAATGAGGCGGCGCTTTCAGCGGGCGCAATATTAAAGGTTGCCGCAAGTGCACTCTCAACAATTGCTTTTCAGACAAATATGGGACTCGATGAGGCTGCATATAATCTTGTTTCCGATATTTTCAAGTATCAGAGATGCGATGAAAAAGGTAATCATATCGAAAATCTTAAAACTCAAAGATGGAATTATTCTCTTGAATATATGACTGAAGAAGAGCTTGACTGGACATACAGAATGGTTCCTATGAAGCCTCTTGTTGACGAAATCGGAGAAGACCATGTTTATTTCTTCACCTTTAATCTTGTTGGTGACCCGATGGATTCTGCCGATGAACTTGAAGAATATATCGAAATGGTTAAAGAACAGACAGGTCACGATAAGGTAACTCTTTTACCCGTCAGCCTCGGCGGAACAATTCTTACCGCATATCTTGAAAAATACGGTCACAGCAAGATAGATCAGATAGTTAATGCTGTTGCCTGCCTTGACGGAACAGATATTGTTGCGGATTTCTTTGCAAGAGAGTGGCGTCTTGACGATGAATATCTTTATCATCAGTTTATAACTAACATTTTTATTGAATCAGAAGGAAGTCCGACTCTCGGCTACCTCATAAATTCTGTTTTACATATTATTCCCCGTTCGGGTCTGAATGCTCTCCTTACGGGTGCAATCAGCGGTATACTTGACACTCTTATGCTTAATTGCCCGCAGTTCTGGGCAATGATTCCCTCATACAGATACGATGCACTTGCTGAAAGATATCTCAGCGATAAGCCTGAGCTTAAAGCAAGAACAGACAGCTTCCAGCAGGCAAGACTCAACCTTAAAAAGAATATTCTCGATGCGGTTGAAGACGGAGTAAGAGTTAATTCAATAGCGGGCGCAAATCTTGATCTCGGTGAAGAAATGTATACATATTTCAATATTGTTGCATCTGCTGAAAAGGTTAATTCCGACGGAATAGTAAACCTTACTTCAACAACCCTCGGTGCAACGGGTGCGGCAGGCAAGAATACTCTTGGTGATGTTGATTATGAAAAGAATACTTATTGTGATAACCCTGAACATAATCATATTTCACCCGATAATATGGTTGACACTTCAACAGCAATACTTCCCGAAAACACCTGGATTTTTCTTGACCAGCATCACGAAGTGGGGTATAATGATGTTGTACTTAACCTTGCTAAAGCAATAATCACAGGCGAAGTAACAGATGTTAACGATAATCCCGAGAAGTATCCTCAGTATAACGGTCCTTGCTACACACAGAGCATACGCCGTTGGAAGCTTCCAGATGCAAAGAAGGTTGACAGAACAAATCTCAGCGCAGAGCATAAAGCTGAACTTGATGCTGCAATAGCAGAGGCTGAAGCGGTTCTCAAAATGACTGTTGCTGACCAGCCCAGAGTTGAGGCGGCAGAAAACAGACTCATTGAAATTCTTCATAAGGTCGGCGCAGAAGGATATGAAAATATCGAACCCGAAAAAGAATCGCTGTTGGATCCTGTTTTTGAAAAAGTAACCTATGCGATGAGCAAAGGCTCGCTCTTCTTCTTCGGAGGCGGAAGCCCTGTTGACAGAGTACTTACACCGGCAAGAAAACTTTTTGACTTTATTTTGAGAAAATAAAATATAAAGGAGTTTTAGTTATGAAAAAAATTATTTCTTTCATCCTTGTGTTTGCACTTGCATTTTCAATGTTTTCAGCAAGTGCATTCGCAGCAGTTAAAACCGAATGCAACGGCGATTGCGACACTTGTCCTGCAATTGTTGTTCCCGGCATCGGTCAGTCCAATGTCTGGGCGCTTGATGAAAACGGCGATTATCTTCTTGACGCCGAGGGCGAAAGAATAAGCTGTTTCCCTGCAGTTTTTAATGTTGGGTCAATCGTGGCAAAAGTTCTTGTTCCTGCACTTTTAACTCTTACTCTTCAGACAGATGTAGGTCTTTCAAAGGCTCTTTGCAGTGTTGTTCTTGATGCTTTTTCGGTAAATCTCTGCGATGAAAAAGGCAAGAACACAGGCAACATTGAAGTTGAGAAGTATCTTTACTCTGTTGCTGAATGCAGTGAGTATGAAAAGAAACAGATTTATAATAATATTCCTCTTCAGGCTTTTGCAGAAACAGCAGGCGAAGACCATCTTTATTATTTCGCATATAACTCATTCGGCAATAACTTTGACACAGTAAAAGAGCTTTATGATTATATTCAGATGGTTAAAGAAGAAACAGGACACGATAAGGTTAATATCGTTCCCATCAGTATGGGCGGTTCTCTTGCAAATGCACTTCTTGACTATTATCCCGATGTAATGGATGACCTTAACAAGGTTGTTTATATTGTTCCTGCACTCAACGGTTCAACAATTGTTGGTGACCTTTACACAAAGAACTTCGCATTCTTTGATACAGAGTTCCTTTATAACGGCTTTCTTGAAGCTCTTATGGACGAAGAAGATGCAAGAATGATTGAGGTTATCGCAAGAATTTTACCCGATCAGGTTCTTTCAAAGGTTCTCAAGAAGGTTGCTGACTGCCTTGTAGAAGATGTTGCAGCTAACGTAACGAGCCTTTGGGGTCTTTGTCCGAAGGAATATTATCCCGAAGCATCTGCTGCACTTCTCGCATCAAAGCCCGAAATAAAGAAGCAGACAGACAGATATTATCAGGCACAGCTTAATTCACTCGATAACATTCAGAAGCTTGTTGATAACGGCGTTCAGGTTTTCAATATTGTTGACTATGATGTGCCTCTTTATCTTATAGGTAACTCCTGGAACGATGATAACGCAGACGGCGTTATTCAGCTTTCATCAACAGCAATGGGCGTTCACAGTGCACTTTGCGGCGAAACACTCGGTGATGATTATCAGCAGGCAAACACAAGCGAAAATTGTGCTGACCGTTCACACAATCATATTTCACCCGATAACGTAGTTGACGCTTCAACGGGTCTTCTTCCCGACCACACATTCTATTTCGACGGTCAGGGTCACGAGCAGACCGCAAGAAACGATGCTATTATTGCTCTTGCAACAAGACTTCTTGCAACAGACGATATCCAGGATGTTTATTCAACAGAAGATTTCCCGCAGTTTAACGGCAGAAGAGACCCCCGTAAGCTCAAGAATGAATATATTCCCCAGGCAAAGAGTGTTGATACATCAGCTCTCAGCGAGGCGGATGCAAAAGAACTTGCAGAGGCTCTTGCAGAAGCAGAGGCTTTTGTAAACAGTACCGCAAGCTACGATGGTCAGCAGAAAGAAGTTGAAGAAAAGCTTATTAACATACTTGTTAAAATCGGTGCAAGAGAAGCAAGCGTTCCCGAAGAACCCTCAACCTTCTTCACAGACCTCAGCCTCTGGCTTTATGATAACTACGGTGCAAACGGATACACCGAAATGCCCGTTCTTACCGTTATAAATCTTTTCAAAATGATAACAGGTTTTATCGCTTCACTGTTTAAATAATCAAACAATAAAATATCGGGACAGTTCATTTGCGAACTGTCCCGATATTTTTTTATTCAGTATAATTGAGGATGAAAGTAATTGTATGTTTTTTCAAGGAATTCATAAAATGCAACCGCATAAGGATTAATGGCATCCCATATAGGTTCATCATAAAGAGTTATCCAGGTGTAAATTCTTCTGGTAAATATTCTCAACTCGTTATCTGAAAGGTAATGTCCGGGTCTTTCGCCCATACGGGTAACTCCGAATTTAACAAAATCATCATGAAGATCTTTGTTGGCTTTCATCCACAGATAAGGATGCTGAAGTCTTGAAAATTCAGAGCGCATATTCGAGCATTTCCAATATCTCCAGCAAAGTTCCGAACGGAGAATCTGATTAAGCTGTTCTTCGTTTTCGGCATCTGCCTTTGCAAGCTCCCAGAGTTCGTCGCAGCGTTTGATTTCTTTTGCTGTCATACCGGGAAGAGAAAACCGTGAATCTTCTTCAAGATAAAGATGTTTATAATTTGTAACCGCGTGCGCTGTTACAATGTCGATGAATTCTTTGAGGTATATACCACCGGGGCCGTAAACACCGATGAGATATCCTTCCGTTTCTTTATCATAATCGAGATAAGGATTCTGCATCAGCTTTGAAAGCAGATATGTTTTCATTTCGCCGAATTCGGCATCGCTTTCTGAAATATAGAAAACGCCTTGCTGATAAATTCCTTTAACATTATGCTCATAGAATATCTGTGTGTTTCTTTGAAGCGTGCCGAAGTTTGCGTAAATATTGATGCTTTCGTCACAGTTCAGATTATAGTTCCATATATAAAGTCTGTCGCAGATTTTGCTCCATTCATTAAGGTCTTCCATAAATGTTTTGTTTCTTTCACAGCTTTCATCATCAAGTGTGTGGCCGAAACAGCATTCTATGGAGCATAAACGGATTATAATATCATCTCGGGGAACAACTGCTGAAGGAGCTTTGCGGGTATACTGATATGCAAAGGTATCTATTGCAACATTATCATAATTACCGCCTGCTTTAATCCTGCTTGCAATTTCATTTGCAAAAGTGAGCATCGTGCCTGAATGAGAACCGTTTGCCTTATCAAGTGCCTTGCAGTTTTCGCATTCGCAATAAAATTCGTTATCTGCCTGGGTAATTGATAAAATCTGAAGCGAGGCTTCGGGGTTATGATTTTCTTCAAGCAGCTTGAAAGCTTCATCTGTAACAATGTTTTTTACATCTTCGTTGGTAAGACAAAGCTGGCTACCTGTTCTTTGACCGTTGACCAGTGCAAAATATTCAGGATGCTCTTCAAAATAAACGGAAGGCTTGCAATATTGATTAACAAGTGTATGGCTTGAACCGCCTAAATATTCAACGGCACCGCCTTGCTCATCAGAAAGATTTTTATAAATTCCGCCCGTAAGACCGTTTGCAATTGAGAATTCAGCATCTCCTGCACTCATTGTGTCCGTTTCGGTATATTCAAAAAACGGAGTGTATTCGATATCAATTCCGGCAGGAACGGTGAGGGCACTGTTTTCGGGTATTATGATTACTTCGGATTCATACCATCTGCAGCCGCAGAATTTTTCAAGGAATGCATAAACACCATTTATTGCACCTTTGTTTCCCGAACCCGAAATAACAAGTTCATTATCCGTTGATGTTACGGAATAGCTTCCGTCGGTGAGAATTTCATTCGTTTCTTTTATGTATATTGCATATTCGGATTCTGAAGTTCCGGAAACGATCTGAATATCGCCGCCCGTTATTTTATCGAGATAGTATTTGAGGCGGCCCGCTGCATAGCTGTCGGTTATGCTTGCGTTTTTATCGGTAACAATAACCGCGCGGCTGATTTTAAAGCCGTTATCTGCCGCAAATGCACAGCTCAATGGAGAAAGAGTAAAAACAATAATCAGAATGAACCCGATAACCGTCTTAAATGCACGCATAAGCTTTATCTCCAATCAGATTGATTTAGTCAGACCAATTGCTGTCAACAAATCTTGTGGGGCGGTGGGGGAAAGCTCTGAAGAAATCATCAGCATTGCCTTTGATTTCAACTCCGTTAATATAAACGGCAGTCTGTGCTGTGTGTCCTTCGCCTGCAAGCATAATTCTTGCGGCGGCGGGAGGAGTCAGAGAAATATCATAGTCGCCGTCAGTGCGGTGAGTTACGGTTGCTTTGCCGTTCTGATATTCAACCTCAAATATTCCGTTGTTCTGTTCAAATTCATCTATGCTGAGAATACTGAATTTGCCGTATTCATCGGGATAAGTGTTGGCTTCAAGCAGTTTTTTCATATTATAAATTCTGCCTGCCGTGCTTCCGTTATATTCATATGAAGCACCGTCAATTCTGTCTGCAATGCAGGCAAAATCCGAGCCTTGATATTGTTTTGCAACAATAAGGTTTTTAGCTATGCCGTCATAATTACGCAAAAAGCCGATTAATCCGTAAAGAGCCTCGGGAGTGAGGGCAAACATTTCTTCAGCGATGAGGTCGTTGGGTCTGTTGACCTTGAAACGGACATAGCCGTCTGCTTTGCCGTTTGCATCGCATCTGAAATATGTGTAATCGGCCTTTTCGAGAGGTTTATCGCAGAAATGTTTTTTATCGTCACGAAGAGTTATCAGATTTTCTCTCAGGGCGCATTCTTTGTGGAGTGCGCTCAGTTCATCAAACTGTTCACCTGTATAAAGAATTGCATCTGTGTTTCGGGGGATATGCTTCAGATTTTCAAAAGGAACCTTAACTGCAAACATTCTGTTAAGATTTGCATATCCGAACTTTTCGTAATAAGCAATTGAAAAAGGATGAAGAAAACCGAACACCCAACCGTTTTCAACTGCTGTTTCACCGATTTTTTTGAATATTTCACGGATACCGCCCATTCTGCGGTATTCAGGCTGACTGCATACACCGCTGACGACTATCGTGTCAAGAAAATCGCCGCAGTAATTGGTTTTGAAATCATACATTTCAACTCCTGCTATCAGCTTCCCGTTCTCGAATGCCGCAAGAACAGGCACATTGACTGTGCTGTCCTCTTCGGCGTTGAATTTCCAGATAAAGGATGCGGCGGAAACCTTTTGAAAATCAGCAGCCTCATCCGGATTTATATATCTTATTTCCATTTGTTTTCTCCCGGTTTATTGCTTATTTTGTACCAATGTTTATCTGTGCCTCTGCGGCAAGCTTAAGCATATTTTCATCGTTGCTTTCAACTGCATTTGTCATAAGCTTGCGTCTTTCAAGAAGTTCAGCATACATTTTTTCTTTCTTGTCGTTATCAAGGTCATAGAAAAGCATGGGAATAATGCCGAGTGAACCTGTTACGGCAGGAATAATTGTGAACATTGCAAAAAGGAAGAATTTAACCTTATCGGTCTGTTCAGTACCCATTCTGAATGCGTTTGCTTCATAACCTATCATCTTTTTAATGGCTGTTGTAACAACCGTGCTGGTGTTTGAAGAAACTTTTGCGGCAATGCCTTTTGTAACAGAAGCCATTGCCTCTGTGCGGTAGCCGTTCTTCCATTCGCAATAGTCCATTGCTTCGTTATACATTTCTGTTCCGATAACGGATTTAAGACCGAAGAACAATGTCCAGATGATTTCCCATAATGCCATTGCAAAGCCCATGGGAACAACTTTCTGATACATACCGCCCGAGTAATCCTTCTTCATTCCTATACAGCCGAAAAGGAAAACGGGGACATAAAGGATATTGCCGATTTCTTTTGCAAGGATATAAAGCAAGCGGCTTGAAAAGCGTCTTCTCATCCAGGGAACCCAAGCGTAGCTGGCAGGGCTGATAGGTGCGGCGGGAATGCCTGCAACAAGAGTCATTGAAGAGAAATGGAGAACGTCGGTGTAATAATCGTCTTCGCTGCCTTTGATGGCAAAGCCGCTGAGGAAATCGGAAAGGGTTATCAGCAGAAGAGGCTTGTTGCGGATAACCGATTTTATTGACATAAGAACGCTTGGCGTTTTGATAGACTGCATAACTCTTTCTTTTGAGTTATAGAAGAACCAGAATGATGATGCACTTGATGCGATTGTTGTAAAGCAACCCATACCCACAAAAAGATTTGTATATGCTTTTGCAAGCTTTCCCGCATCATTGAGATACATACTTCTGAGAACGTCAATAAGAATAGTTACAGCCTGTTCGGGAATTTTTTCGCCGAAAAAGCCCGATGCGAAGTTAGCAAGAGTTATAAGTCTTGTTCTGTCATTCGGATGGGGCGTTATTGTTGACATAAGACCTGTTCTGGAAATTGTCTGGAAGGTTGTTATGCCTTCACGGGCTATGGTAAGAATAAGATAAAAAACAAGCTTGGTTATGTCGGTCTGTGTTGTGCCTTCAAATAAATGAGGCATAAGCCAATAAAGGCAGGTGAGAATACAGCCGGGAATTGCAAGAAACATAAGATACGGTCTGAATTTGCCCCAGCGAGTTCTGGTTTTATCAATAACCGCACCGAAGAAAATATCATTCAGAATATCCCATACGCTGTTAATTGTGTTAACAATAGTTTGCAAACCGAGATCAACGCCAACAATGCTGGTTATGAATCTGGTTGAAAAAATATTGATATTGAAACTCTGTGCGGCATCCCAGATGATGAAGCCTACAGATTCTTTTACGCCGACATAGCGGCGGTCAAGAGTTTTTGACGATGCAGACTTTTCTTGCTGCTGTTCCTGCATACGGCGGAGTTCTTCAAATGCAGATGCATTTGACTGAAATTCATTGTTTGCTGACATGATTTCACTCCTTTGATTTATCAGTTATATTCTTCAACAATTGAGTTGAGTGCGCCGATAACTGTTGAACCTGCTTTGCTGCCTGTTGAGAGCATTTCTTCATAATGTCTTTGAGGCTTGCCCCAGAGTTTTTCGCCCATTTCTGTGTTCCAGAGTGAATCGGCGATGAAAGGTGCATAGTCATTATCGGGAACGATATATCCTATTGCATCGTTGCAAAGACCCATAACAAGAACAGTCTTGTTTTCAGGAACTAAATCCGATGTGTATTCAAGTTCCCAGTCTGTGCCGAGATATGACTGAGTTTTATCAACAACGTTGCCGTAAACAAGCTGGGGAATAAGTTCGCCGGGAACGGTAAACATTACAAGTTCTGTGCCGATTTCAAGATAGCCAACCTCTGAAATTATTGAATATCCTGCGGGAGCTGATCTGTCGCGAACGGTTGTCATTCCGAGAAGTCCCGAAACCGCACCGAGTTCCATAAGTCCGTATTCAAGAGGAACAGTAACCTCTGACATCTTGACATTAATTACGGGTTCAACACGCTTTGCTTTTTCTTCCGCTTCGATTATGAGTCTTGCGAATTCGTAGCCGAGCTTTTTAGCCTGCTCATAATCTTTGGTTATGGGCTCTGCGCTGATTTCCGCATTGATTTCTTCAATAATTGATTCTGTTTTGACACCGCCTGCGTTAACTGAAATGGGGGACTGTGCGCCCTGAATGAACATAAAGTTCATACCTGCGGTATTCATTTTATATTCGATATAGTTAGGGTAGTCTGCTGAAAGAAGCTTGGTTGCTCTGTTGATTGTTGTGGGATGTCCGCCAACGTTTGCAATAACGGTGGGAGCGGACTTTGCATTGTCGGGAACAAACTTGAAGCAGGCGATCACGTGCTGATAGCCTTCCATATCATATCTTTTGTTAAATATGTAACCGTATTTATCATCAAGATAGTTGTTGTTTCTTTCGCTGTAACCGATACCTTCGGTTTCAAAATAATAAAGCTCGCCCGCTTCCATATTGATATAAGCTTCAACAATTGCGTCGGATGCGCCGTCAATCATAAGCTCGTAGAATTCGGGGTCAATACTTCTTGTTTTCTCAATAAAAGGAAGGAATGAGAAGAGATTCTGGAAAACTGTTTTGATAAGAGGCTCAAGACCGAAGCCCTGGGTATCAATAACTGTATGGCAATGAGTGCTGTTGATGTTGATTGCAACAATATCGCTTTCTACGCCTTGTTCTTTGAGCTTTCTTTCAGCTTCGGCGCGTATTGTTCGGATGTCACCGTTGCAAACACCGATGCCGTCGATAGCAGCCATAATAACGGTGCCTCTGCCTGAATTATCGCTGAGAGCTATTGCATTTGCACCCTGATCATCATAAACACCGTTGATTTTCTGGGTGAAATAACCGCCTGTATAATATTCTTTTGAGCCGTCTTTAAGGTTTTCGGGAACCATACTTGCTTTGCCGAATCCGAGATACCATTTAGCATTTTCGGCAGGTTCATCAAGGAAGGATTCTGTTCCTTCATAGAAATTTTCGCTTTCGAAGTCAGCAATTTTTTCGAAGTCTTTCGGAAAAAGAGCACCGAAACCCTTAAAAACAGCATTAAGTAAACCGTTTATTGCGTTTGTGCAAAAAATGATTCCGCTGTTATCTGCCGCTTCGGCATCGGATGCATTTGCAAATGCCGAGCAAGAAATCATTATTGAAAATGTGAGGATAACGGAGATTAATCTTCTGATGTTTTTTTTCATTATACGTTCCTCCCGATTATTTTACGCTGTCGAAGATTTCATAGAAATTCTCAATAAAGGTTGTTCCTGCATTCTTGCCGTAAGAAATGAGGCACCAGGTGTCGCTGTCAAATTCACCTGAATTCTCGTTATACTGAAGTCCTGCGAGAACATAGTTTTCGGGGTTTGCAACATAGCCTGCCGCATCATTCATAAGGTCCATAATGATAATATCTTCGCCTGTGTATTCTCTGATGGGTGCAAGCTCAAAGCCCTCTGCACCGCTTCCGCCGAGAAGAAGCTCGCCGAATGTTTCGCCGGGGCTCATATAAACTTTCATATCGTCCCCGATTTCAAGATAGCCAACCTCTGAAACTGTATAATATCTGCTCCAGTTATCTTTAAGAACAAAGTTATCCGCAACAGATGTTTTGCCGAGAAGAACAATGATATTGTTTTCTATTCTGACGGTGAACTGCTGATGCTTTATGTTGAGAATGGGTTTGACTTCTTTTGCATCAACTGTTTCAAGACCTTCATACCAGACAGAGTATCTGTCCTGACCGTTGTATTTTTCGATATCGAGTCTGTCGCCTGTTTCTTCGTTGAGCTTGATTCTGTCTTCTTCGGTCATATTCATGCCGAGAAGGATATATGCGATTTCATAACCGTAACGAATTGAGGTGTAGTGTGCATTTCCGGGGAATTCATCAACGCCGTCACCTGTCAGACCTCTTGCGGAGGTAACTGTTGAAACATTACCCTGAAGGAAAATGAAGTTATATCCTGCATCGTTCATAATCATTTCTGCACTCCATATGAAGTCTGCAGTAAACTTTCTGTCAAATGAAAGAGATTTTTCGGGATCTGCGCTTGCCCAGTCATAGCTTGCAGATTCGGGATGACATCCGAAAGTTGCAATAATTGTAGGAGTTTTATTTGCATCTGTGGGAACGAATTCGAGCTTATAAATGTTTGTGTCAAGAGCTATGGGAGCTGTTCTGTCATAAACATAATCGCTTATATCGGTTGTTGAATAATAAAGCTTGCCTTCAGTCATATCTGCAAGAGCATCTTCAACGGCTTTTTTGCAGCCTTCCTGAACAGATTTGATAAATGAGCGCTCAACGCCGTATCTGACATTGCGGGTAACCTTGCTGAAAACATTGTTTACGATACATCCGATGGGATCGGTCCAAACGCCCTGTGAATCAATACCTGTGTGAATGTGTGTGCAGGAGATATTGATACTTACAATATTGTTTTCTTTTGCAATATCTTCAAGTGCTTCGCGTACGAGTCTTACATCAGCGTTTGCAAAGCCCATAGCATCAAGTGCTATAAACACAACATTACCTCTGCCTGAGCCGTCATTCATAACAATTGCTCTTGCCATAAGGTCTTCTTCGTTTCCGTCTTCATCGGTATACATTGCATCTCCGAAAATATAGGGGATATAAGCGCCCTTTGCATATTTCTTTTCGCCGAAATCTGCAGGAAGAACAGAACCTTTGCCGTAACCGAGACTCCAGACTTTTTCGCCCTGGGGTTCATCAATGAAGGTTTCTGTTCCTGCATAGAAATTATCGTATTCATCAATATCAAAACGCTCAAAATCAGCAACTGCGGCAGAATCGGGAATAATCATGCTGAGTGCTTTTCCGAGCACGTTGTTGATAGCAAAGTTGCTCAGACCGTTAAGAACTTTTGAAAGCTTGATTTTAAGTTCGAGTGAAGAATCTTCGTTTTCCTGTGACTCTGCAACATATTCCTGAACGGAACTGTATGATTCCTCTTCGTTTGCAGCAAATGCAACAGAGGACATCATAAAACAAACGCACAAAATGAGAGCCACGACAGATAAAATCTTCTTTTTCATAAATAAAACTACCTCTTTTCGTTTGGAAAATGCTTTTTATATTATATTATCATTATAATTTCAAAAAGTAAATAATTTTTATACATTAATACTAAAAAAGATTGCATAAATAATCACTTTGATGTAATTTAGCACATATTCTTCTTGTTCAAATAAAAATACTGTGATATAATATTCAACAGAACGATTTAAAAAGGGAGGTTTGAGATTTATGGGTATGAAATTCGGGAAAATAAAAAATTTGATTAATACAGCAAAAGAATATTGGAGCGTACCTGCAAAGGGTAACTATATTCCGTATAAGGAAGTTGCAAGCCTGAGCGGTGCAGGCTTCGGTGTTCATTGGACAACACTGCTTGCTTCTGCAATAGGACTTGATGCATCAAACTTTCTGGTTGGTGCAAGCATAGGACTCAGACCGATGGATTTATCGGTTATGCTCATAGTTGCAAATCTTGTGGGCATTCCTATAGGAATTTTCAGAGGCTGGTATTACGATAATCATAACAGAAAAGACGGGAAATTTTTACCGTTCATAAGAAAAACAGGTCTTCCGATAGTTTTGATTTCGACTGTTTTTGTTTGGTTGCCGTATGAAAATATGCAGTATCTGACCAAAGCTGTAATTGTTTGGTTTATGTATATGCTGATGAATATTTTCCTTTGCTTTTACAGCGAAAGCTATAACTATTTTCAGCAGATAATAACCCCAAATGCTCAGGAAAGAGCTAATGTTATGAGCATATCTCAGGTTATTTATTCTCTTGCACCAACCATAACAGGCTTTGCAATTCCGTTTATTGCAGGCATAACCTGGGGTATGGATAATATCTGGACTTACAGAGTAATTTATCCTGTTTTCACGGTTACGGGACTGATAATCAGCACAATTTTCTTCCGTAAGGTTAAAGAAAGACTTGTTATTTCAAAGAAAAAGCCTGAGCCGATAAGAATGCTTGATGCAATCCGTGAGGTTGCGAAAAATAAATATTATTGGATTATTCAGGCAGCGGCATGGGTTGTGTTTCTGGAGTCGGGCTACGGTGTTGTGCTTGGCTGGTCGTTTGTTTACGGCCCGGGTTCGGAGCATCAGGAAATGCTGGGAGTTGCAAACACCCTCATCGGCAATGCAGGTTTATGGTCAATGCTTCTAGCTCCGCTTGCGATCAAGATGCTTGGCAAAAGAAATCTTCTGATTACCGCAAACTCCGCAAATATCGTGTTCCTTATTATTCTCTATTTCACTTATAAAAATCTGGTTGTTGTTTGTGTTCTCTGGTATATCAACACATTTATCAACACCTTCTGGAATATTGTTCAGCATCAGATAAATGCCGATATGCGTGACTATCATCAATGGAAAACAGGTGTCAGAGTTGACGGTCTTTTCGGTCCTCTCGGAATAATAGGCACCTTTATCGGATTTTTCACAGGTCTGTTCTATCCTGCTGTTTATGAAAAAATGGGCTTGCTGGATGATTACAGCGTTCTGCATAATGACGCTATCCGAAATAATCTTTTTGAAGTGCTCATTTTATGCTCGGCATTCGGCGCCCTTCTTAACCTTATTCCGTTCTGTTTCTATGATTTAACCGAAAATAAGCACAGAGCTTATGTTGATGTGCTTAAAATCCGAGCTATGTTTGAAAATCATTCTCTCGGTATGCTTGAACCCGAAGAACTTTCCGAAGCAATGGAAATTATTTATCAGGCAAAGTCGCTTTACGGAAAAGAAAAGCTTACTGTTGACAGAACGGCTGAAAAATCAGCAAAAAAAGAGATAAAAGAAACAAATCTTGCAATTGAAAGAGCCGCGATAATAATGCAGGATCTTGATAAGTTTTCAAGCGAAGCGGGCAGAACAAGGCTTTTGCAGGCGCAAGAGGATTATTCAAGAGGTGCAGTTTATTTCTACGAAAATGCAAAAGCTGAATTGAAAAGAGCAAAAGCATTACCGAAGAAAACCGATGCAGAAAAGGAAATACGTTCCGATGCAATTAAAAATGCAAGAATCAAAAAAGAAGCGGCTGCTCTTATCATAAAATACGGCGCGGAAAATATCGAGGCACCAAATGAAGCTGTCAAAGAGGAATTGATGAACAGAGAAGCAGGCAGTTTTATTGAAAGCATAAAAATAAAACGCGAGCTGAATTTGTATCTCAAAAAAGCTTCGGATTATGCAAGGATAATCAAGCCGTATACTGATGCCAAAAATCTTATTGAGCAGGCAGAAAACTATACTCATTATGAAGAGCTTGAAGTTTTGTATTCAGCATCAAAGCTCAGTTGATTATTTATATTGACATAACAAATCAATAATTGTAAAATCAATTTAAAAATGCAAAGGAGAAAAACACAATGGCAAAAATTCTTATCAGCCCCGGCAAATATGTTCAGGGCGCAGGCGAAATGAAAAAACTTTATGATTATGCAAAGAACTATGGCAAAAAAGCTCTTGTTCTTATTACAGAATCAGGTTATAAAAGAATCGGTGCAACTGTTGAAAGCAGTTTTGCAGGTCAGGATTTTGAACTTGTTTTCGATTATTTTAACGGTGAATGTTCAAAGAATGAAATCAACAGACTTATCAAAATCGTTGAAGAAAAGGGCTGCGATTTTGTTATAGGTATCGGCGGCGGTAAAATCCTCGACACCTCAAAGGCTGTTGCTTATTATTGCAAATCTCCCGTTCTTATTTGTCCCACAATAGCATCAACAGATGCCCCCTGCAGTGCTCTTTCCGTTATTTATACTGACGACGGCGTTTTTGATGAGTATCTTTTCCTTCCCGCAAACCCCAATATGGTGCTTATGGATACCGATATCATTGTTGCTTCTCCAGTAAGACTTACCGTTTCAGGTATGGGTGATGCACTTGCAACTTATTTTGAGGCAAGAGCTGTTATGGCAAAAGATGCAGGCACTTGTGCAGGCGGTAAGGTTACCTGCGCGGCAATGGCACTTGCAAAGCTTTGTTTTGACACACTTATGGATGAAGGCTTAAAGGCAAAGATTGCCCTTGAGGCAGGTGCTTGCACAGAAGCTGTTGAAAAGGTTATTGAAGCTAACACACTTCTCAGCGGTATCGGTTTTGAAAGCGGCGGTCTTGCAGGTGCACACGCAATTCATAATGGCTTGACAGTTCTTTCGGAATGCCATCATATGTATCACGGCGAAAAAGTTGCTTTCGGTACCCTCACACAGCTTGTTCTTGAAAATGTTGATGGTGATGAGCTTGAAAGAATAATCAGCTTCTGCATTGAACTCGGTCTTCCCGTAACCTTCAAAGAACTCGGTATCACCGAAGTGACAGACGAGAAGCTTATGGCTGTTGCAAAAGCAGCTTGTGCAGAAGGCGAAACCATCCACAATATGCCTTTTGAAGTAACTGCTGAAAAAGTTTGCTCAGCACTTAAAGCGGCAGATGCTTACGGAAGATATTTTTTTGGCGAATAATTCAAAGAATTTTGCACACAGATGAAGAAAAGTGTGTTTAATCTGACTGTGCTGAACTTTTTGAAATATCAAAGCATTGCAAATCATATTTTTTCTTTTGTTCATATTCAAAAAGACGGCAGATTTCTGCCGTCTTTTTTCATTCAGTCAATCGGTGTTGCTTTCACATAATTCAATTCTGAAAAGAAATTTGCTGTTGATAAAGTTGACAGTAAAATTTGCCCGTGTTATGATAAAATCAATTCAGATAAATAACAGTCGGAGTTATCATATGGACAAGATCATTTTAAGCAAAGAAAGCAAAGTCCTTTTTATAGGCGACAGTATAACGGATGTTAAATTTAACCGTCGCAAAAGATTTTCCATAAAAGGCAATAATATCTATGCTTTACAGCTGAAAAAAAGATTTCAAAAACAAATCAAGGGAATCGATGTAAAAATAAAAGGTATCGCAAGCAACCGGACATATCATCTCTATGACAGGCTTACAAGCGACTGCATTAACCTGAAGCCTGATGTGATTATTATGTTGATCGGCGTTAACGATGCCTGGGAAAATTATGTGCCGGAACAGTATCCGCCCCTTTTAAGACCGATGGAACCGCATATCCGGGAGATTTACAGGCGTCTCAAAGCGGAATTGCCTGAAGCACGGATTCTTTATCTTATGCCGTTTATGATCGATTCGGTGGAGGAAAAACTTCCGTTCCGTAATAAGCTTGATGAATACAGAGAAGCACTTAAAAATATTGCACTTGAAAACGGTGCAAAGGTGCTTGATTTGCAAGCAGTGTTTAATGAGAAGCAAAAAACAATTGCACCCGCTGAATTGGCCATTGACGGTATTCATCCTACAAATCTTGGCCATAAAATAATCGCGGATGCAATAGAAAAAGAGATTGAATTCAGATAATATCATAAGCAAAATGTACTGCAGATTTTAATCTAAAAAGATTGAATTATATAATACTGAAATGATATAATTATTCCAAATCGAAATAATATTCGGAGGTAAATATGAAATCTGTCAATTTTTATCTTGTAACAGATACACATTATTTTGAGAATGAGTTAGGTGCAGGAGGCCCTGCTTTTGAAAAAAATATGCTTACCGAGCAATATTTTGTAAAGGAAAGCAGCGCAATTGTCAAAACTGTTTTTGACCGTATCATTGAAGATAAAGATACGGATATTATCATAATTCCCGGCGACCTTACCAAAAACGGTGAAAAGGAAAGCCATAAGAGTTTTATCAAAGAGCTTCACAGACTCAAAGAAAACGGCAAAAAGGTTTTTGTTATAACAGCAGGTCATGATTATAACGATTCGGCTTACATACTGAAAGGTGACGGCCCTGTGCCCGTTGAAAATACGGATTTTGATGATTTATGCGAAATGTACCGTGATTTCGGCTACGGCGATGCAATAGCAATAGACGAACCGACTCATTCATATATGGCACAGATTACTGAAGGCGTAAGAATGCTTGCTGTATGCTGTGACAGTAAGGGTCAGCCCAAAGGCGCAATAGATGAAAGACATATGGCATGGGCAAAAGAACAGCTTGATAAAGCAAAAGAAGATAATTGCTCGGTTTTTGCAATATGCCATTATCCCATCATTCCTTCTGTTCCTGCTTTTGATTTGGTCGGTGATGCCAAAGTCAAGGAATGGCAAAAGGTTGCTTCGTTCCTTGCCGATAACGGAGTTGAACTTATTTTAACCGGACATATGCATATTCAGAGCATAAATGAGTATTATTCCAAAAAGGGAAACAGACTGATTGATATCTGCACAGCCTGTCTTGTAGGCAGCCCTGCAAAATACAGAAAAATCACAATAGATGAAAACTCTGTGCTTAAGGTAAAAACAATTGATGTTGAGGATTTCGGATGGGATCTGAACGGTCTTACCGCACAGGAATATTTCCACAGACATTTTGCCGAGGCTATTGTTAACCGTGTCCGCGGAGCATTAAGCGGCGGCGATGGTATCGTCAAGCACTTAAAGGCTTTCGGAAGAAAACGTTTTGAGAAAATTACTGTCGGAACCGTTGAACGCCTGTTGTTTTTGAAAAGAGATAAGGCTATTAAGAATAAGAAAATAACGGAGCTTATCGGTGAAGTGGGAGTCGGAATCTTTCTCGGTGACGGTGCTCACACTGAAGGCACACCCGTTTATAACTTCATTTCGGGCATACTTAACAGATTTTCATTTGTACTTAAAAAGGTTGAGCCGAAGCTTTCGAAAGACGGCAACAAAGTTGATTTGAGAAGCATGCTTCTTAATACTATCGGCAACAACAAAGGATTTTCGGATAACAATGCCGAATTTACTCTCAAATAACAAAAACAGACCTCTCTGCGGATAACAGAGAGGTCTTATTGTTTGGTTTAGAGTGCTGCGTTTTCCTTGTGGCGTTCTTCGCGCATTTTTTCAAGCTCGCGATACATAAGTTCTTTCTTCTCACCTTCAATATCGTAGGAGGTTTTGAGAATAATTGATTTGAGAACGTTGCTCAGAGCGTAACCGAAAACAAGGAATGCAAGAATCCACAAGCAAGTTTTGAGATATGTAGGTTGAGCCTGCATTGTTGCAACAAGGTCGCCTTCAGCAGATGACTGATAACCTACCCATGCAATCATAAAGGGAATTGCAAGTTCTCTCAAATAGTTGAGACCGGTTGAAATCCAGCCGGGAACGATGCCCTGGATAGCTTCCATTCTTTCACCTGTTTCCCATTCAAGATAATCGAAGAATTCAACATTAAAGTGTGAGTTTGAAAGCTCCTGAATGCCGATGCCGATACCGAAAATGAAATAGAAAACATAGAAGAAAATGCTGTTCCAACCGTTGAAAAACATTATGCCGAACTGAGCTTCAACAAAGCATATTCCGAAAAGAATACCTGCCGAAATAAGTGAATAAGGTCCGCAGAATTTCAAAAGCTTTGTTGGCTCATGCTTCTTGGAAAGCTTGGTAGTGATAAGATTACCAACAACTGTTCCGATAGCGGTAGGCAATGTGAGAAGAAGATTTTTGGAAGAACCAACCGTAATTGCAGCAAGAAAAGTTGACATTTTACCAAGCATTGCCAAAACGTTTACCCATTGAATACCGTGATATGCGCGGTAGTTTTTGTATTTGAAAAGAGAAAATACTGCTTTTGTGACCTTGACCTTCTTTTTCTTGGGGAGTTCTATTCTTTCTTTACAGAAAATACCGCACATAAGGTTGCCGAAAAGTGTAACCGCACCCGCGACTATGCCGAGTGTCATATACATTTTGTTTTTGTCGTCGCTGAACAGTCCGTAAACAAATGTGCCGAGATAAGCTGCGCCGTAGCCGATATAATATGACAGCTGCCATATTGTTGCAACAGTTTTCTTTTCTTTGTGGTTGGGTGAAATTACCTGAACCAGGTTATTGGAAGCGTTATTGAAAATGTTGAAAACAGTCTGACCGCAAGCAATACCGTATCTGAGCAGATTCATCTGCTGAATTGACCAGCCCTGCGGAACGTAGAAATAAGAAACCGTAAGAACAAACATAGGGATAAGGCAGATAAAATACCAGTGACGGTATCTGCCGAGAGGAGTTCTCCATTTTTGAATCACATATCCGCCGATTATACCGAAGAGGATACTGCATATGGTTGTAAGGGTTGTTTGAACAGCAAGAATACTTGCAATTTCTTCTGAATCAACACCAACGGGACCATAATAAAGTTCATGAAGGAAAGCTGCTGCAAGTGAACCTGTAAGTGTTGTTCCGAACATACCGCCGGCTCGTGACAGCAAAATGCAAAAATACTCAAATTTTGAGATGTATTTGCCTTCGTTGTGTGAAAGAGCATTCTGCGGAGCTTGCGTAACAGAAGTTTTCATTATTACATCATCTCCAAAATTAATTTATAGTCAATTTTAACACAAAATTCTAAATAAGACAATAGATTTTGATGAATAAAAAACAAATTATTGACAACTGTTCGTTTGTATTTTACAATTATAGGAACAAAATTAAGGGAGAATTGATGATGAAAAAACGAATAACAGGAATTATTGCGTTGGTATTAGTTGCATTTTTTGTTACGGGAATAATTTATTTTGAAATTGACCCTGAAAACACCAATATAAATTTCAACCCTGCAAATGCACAGGCTGAAACGGATAAAACAATAAGATTTAATTCTGACGGCAAGCTTAAGGTTTTACATATTGCCGATCCTCATCTTGCCAATGACAAACATTTTGATTCGTCGATATGGGTAATCGCGGAAGCCTGCGATGTTGAAAAACCTGATCTCGTTGTGCTTACAGGTGACAACACAAAGCCTTATGAAGATCCCGAAGAAACAAAAAAGATTATCAATTCTCTTATGAATATTTTTGAGTCAAGAAATATTCCTGTTGCCGTGACTTTCGGTAATCACGATTCTGAAGCGGGTCCGATGACGAGAAAAGATATTATGGATTATTATAAAACATTTTCTTGCACAATAACGGCAGATGAGTCGGAAAACTTCAAAAACTGCGCAACATTCAACGTTCCCGTTCTTGCGTCTGACAGCGATGAGGTCAAATTCAATATCTGGGTGTTTGATTCGGGTGATTATGATGAAGATACCGACCGACACTATGACAGAGTAAGAACCGAGCAGATCGAGTGGTATAAAGAAACTTATTCAAAGCTTCAGAGCGAAAACGGCGGAGAAAAAGTCAACTCCGTTGTGTTCCAACACATAATTGTGCCTGAAATCTATGATGTGCTTAGAAAGGTTGAGCGTAAGCAGCCTTATGCAATAGAGCATATTTATAACGAGGGTGAATATTATACCTTCGATCCCGAAAATGTGAACTACGGTATGCTTAATGAAAAGCCCTGTCCCGGATATTATAACGACGGTCAGTTTGATGCATTGGTTGAAAACGGTGATGTTCTTGCAATGTTCACAGGTCACGACCACACCAACGCTTTCGGTGTAAGAAATCAGAATATTGATATTTATACTTCTCCCATGACCCGTTATAAAGGTTTGGCTTACACAACCCAGTACGGCTACCGTGTTGTAGAAATTGATGAAAATGACACATCAACCTATGAAACAAGGGTTGAACGTCTTTATGATGTTTTTGATTTTGACTATATAGAAACTGCAAAAGAAAACGGCGATAAATATTCAAAGAGAATAGCTTTTGAGCTTGCGGTTAAAGGCAAGGTGCAGGAAATCTTTATGAATCTTTGGCAGTCAGCCGTTGAGCTTTTTGCAAACAGAACGGTTGTTTATCCCGATTAATTGAATTGTAAATTGTGTTCAAGCCCCCTTGGCAATGCCGAGGGGGCTTGAACAATTTGACGGGAGAGTATGAAGGCATTGTCAGTAACATTCGTAAAATTTTTAAGATGATAAATGTGCATCACCGTATATCAAGCGGTCAGCTTAATCAATAATCGGAAACATTTATGATGCTTGATTAAATACAAAAAAATAATCAACCTTTTGATGTTGATTTGTGCATTTTGATATATTATAATGTAAGTATTAATTTGAGATAAAGAAATATAAAATATACCGAACGGTTGTGAATGGGAAATATGTGTGATAAAATAAAATATGGATATTGGTATTCAATTTTGCATTTACATAAAAGGAGGAAACTCTATGCAAAAGAAATTCAAAAAAATGTTGGCGGTCATACTCTCATTAGTGATGATTATGACAATGCTGCCTATGACGGTTATTCCGTCAAGTGCGGCTGAATATCTCGACCATAATATTAAAGTCGAGGTTGTTGACTGGGTCGTTCGTGATGTCGGTCAGATCGTTGGGGAGTTTAATGCAGTTGAGCACGGTGATGCATTTTACTATGAATCACTTACCGAGGCTGCTGACGGAACATTCATCTTCAGCTATACCCTTGCTCTTGAGCGTAACGGCGGCAATACAGCCTGGGATGAAAACAGCATATCCTTCAAAATTGATTCCTGTGAAGAGGAATTTTTGCAGGAGTTTGAAAAGTCGTTCGTCAGCAGCTATTATATCGAATACAACATAAAGGTATCAAGAAGAGCAGGTCACAGTTTTTCCGACTGGGCAGATGTCGGTGACGGAACGCATACAAGAATCTGCTCATTCTGCGGTACGGTGGAAACAAAAGCTCACAGCTTCAGCGGTGCGAACTGTACGACCAAGGGCAAGTGTGCTTGCGGTCTTGAAAGCACAAAAGACAGCAATACTCATACAAAGCCCGTGAAATATGTTGTCAACAGTGAAAACGAATTTAAGCACGATGAGGTTTATGAATGCTGCGGTGTAGTAAACAGTAATTTAGACCATAAATATGATTCCAATGGTATGTGTAAGGAATGCAAATATCAGTGTGAGCATACCGCCTACACAAACGGTATCTGTGATGTTTGCCGCTACAAATGTTCTCACACAGCGATTGTTGACGGGGAATGCACCCTTTGCGGCAAGGTAGGTATCCCTTATATCAACAGATATTGGGATGAAGAAACAAAGTCCGTTGTTGAAGTGACTGAAATTGCCCCTGTTGAAACAATTGAAATTGACGGTTCATTTTCTACCTTGCAGAACGAATGTTGGTATGTTGTAAGAGGTAATATTTCAAGATCAAGTCTGACAGTCAGCGGCACAGCTCATCTGATACTTGCTGACGGTGCAACATTGAATCTTTCATCAGGTCTTCGTGTAAACGAAGGCAACACTCTATATATTTATGCACAGTCCTCATCCGATAATTGCGGTAAACTTGTTTCAGTCGCCACAGACGATAATGCAGGTATCGGCGGAAGCGGTTACGGTACAAATTGCGGAACGATTGTAATTAACGGCGGCAATATTCAAGCCCAAGCAAAGGGACGAGGTACGGGTATCGGCGGTGGATATAATGCTAATGGCGGAAACATTACAATAAACGGCGGTATCGTAACAGCAACTCCCAGTAGCTCTTATAATGCAGCTATTGGTGGATCCAGTTCGGGATTAGGCGGTAACATAACAATAAACGGCGGCACTGTAATTGCGAATGGCAGAATCGGCTCATGTTCCGGCAACAGCGGTAACATCACAATCAACGGCGGCAACGTGACTTCAAGTGGCTCTATCGGCGGCAAGAAAGTTAACAGCATTGTCATTAACGGCGGCGTAATTTCTGTTATAAGCACCAGTAAAGATAATGCTGCCATCGGCGGTGGAGAGCAAGGCAAAGGCGGCAGCATCAATATTAACGGCGGTGTGATCACTGCAACAGGCGGTGAATTTTCATCAGCTATCGGTGGCGGATATTCGGGTTATGTTGACAGCATAACAATTACAGGCGGTACGGTTATTGCCACAGGAAGCAATCAAAACGCGGCGTCTGTTGGTTCTTCTAATGATAGTAAAAATTGCGCTGTTGTTCTGTCGGGCGGAAATATAAAAGCATCACAAGTACGCGGTGTATCGGTTACAGACGGCAACGGAAATGATGTTGCTCTTAACACAATTACTCTCAGCGGTGCATCGGCAGATACGGCAGTGACAAAGGTTGAGGGTATCGCCTACGGACTTGACGATGTAAAAACGCTTGATACAGATAAGCTCTATTTCTACCTTCCTGCAGATTCTGCTCTTTCTGCTATTACAGCAGGCGAAAATGAATATATCTGCAACAGAAATCTTACATATCATACTTCTCACGATTGGTCAGATGCAAACGGTATCTGCACGGGATGCGGTGATAAATGTGACCACGCAGAACAGACAGGCGAAATTTGCGAAATCTGCGGCGGTTTAACCCACATCCACTCATTCACATATACTGCAAACGGTAATGTAATAACTGCAACCTGCTCAAATGAAGACGGTAAATGCCCCGACACAAACGGCGGTACACTCACAATTTTTGCACCTGCTGAACCTTATACAGACGGCACAATTTCAAGAGAAGCTGTTATCGATAATCAGTTTGTTGAATCAGCAGATTATACCGTTACATATTCAACCGCAGACGGTACTGCACCCAAGAACGCAGGCACATACACCGCAAGCGTAACAGTCGGAGGTGCAACGGCAACAGTTGAATTTACGCTTTCCAACTATGTCGCTTCCGTAACCGATAAAGACGGCAACCTCATTGACAGCTTCAAAAACCTTGATGATGCAGTCACAGCGGCACAGGCAAGCGAAAACAGCACAATCACTCTGCTTGATGACGTTACTGTTAATAAATCGATTGAAATTTCTTCGGGCAAATTCACTCTTGACCTTAACGGCAACACTATAACAACGTCTGCCGGGGATGGCATAAATGTCAGCGGTTCAAACACCGTGCTGACGATAGATGATTCGGGCGAAAACGGCAAGATTGAATGCACTTCAACTGAAGTCTTTTCATCTGTCATTGATATATTCAACGCAACGGTAAATATCAACGACGGAATTATATCATATACAGCCGATGAATTTTTAGCGTATTCAATTTATGTTAACGGTGACGGTATCCTTAATGTTTATGGTGGCAAAATAATTTCTTTAAATGGCAATGCGATTTCAAATTATAATATAACAAACATTTACAGTGGCGAAATTGTTTCTTCATACGGTCGTGCTATATCAAATAATTATATAACAAATATTTATGGAGGAACAATAAAAACATTTGTAAATGACAATATTATTAACAGGGATACTCTTAATATCTATGGCGGCAGATTTGAATTGGAAGATGATTGGTATTATATAATCTATAATTATGAAGGAACCGTTTCTCTTTCAGGTGGCGAATTTATTCAAGGACTCCGTGTTTATGATTACGAAAAAGTTCTTAACCTTGTTGACATACTCGCAGACGGATATTTCTGCCGCGATACAAACGGCAAACTTATTAAAGTTGCCGAAGATGCAACAGAAATTGAAGGGTATGTTAAGATAAGCAAGGGTGCAGACCTTGCCGATGCAGTCATAACCCTTGACAACACAGAGTTTACCTACACGGGCGAAGAAATCATACCTACGGTTGTTGTAAAAGTTGGCGGCAAAACTCTTGCTGAGGGTACAGACTATACCCTTACCTTCGCAAATAATATTAACGCAGGCACGGCAACCGTAACAGCAAAGGCTGTCGGTCAGACGGCAGGCGGTATTGCAGGCGGTGCAAATTCAAACGTAGGCAACTCCGTCGAAAGCATCTACACAGGCGAAATCACAAAGGAATTTACTATTCTTAAGGCTGATTCCGCAGTTGAAACCGAACCCACAGCAAACGAACTCACCTATAACGGCGAAGCACAGGCACTCGTTACTGCAGGCTCATCCGAAAACGGTGCAGTAGTTTACAGCCTTGACAGTGCAGAATATTCCGAAACAATCCCCACTGCTATAAATGCAGGCGAATATACTGTATATTACAAAGTTATCGGCGATGTAAACCACAATGACAGCGAGCCTGAAACCGTAACCGTTACAATCGGCAAGAAGCCCGTAACCGTTTCCGCAACCGTTCCCGACAGAATCTACGGTGACGATTACCGAGTTGATACATCAAAGGTTGTTGTTACCTTTGACGGTATTGTTGACGGCGATGATGTAGGCTATGTTGTAATTGATGCTTATTATCATATGCATAGCGTTACAGATAGTGCTCCCGTTCAGGTTGTTTACAATGTAAACGGTGCAGATGCAGGCAATTATCAGTTCCCCGAATACGGTGATTGGCTTGCTCCCAATTATCCCGTTCAGGCAACGGGTAAGGTTCTTCCCAGAGATATCGCAGATGCAGAAATCGTTCTCGGCGATGCTCTTATCTATAACGGTGAAGAACAGACACAGTCAATTACGAGCGTAACTGTTATCGGTAAGGAAGTAACCTATGATGTGAACGGCAACAAGGCAACAAATGTCGGCGTTTACGAACTCACAATCACAGGTAACGGCAATTTCACAGGCACAAAGACCGTTCTCTTTGAAGTTGCTCCCGACACAAGCGCAATCGATGCTCTCACCGTTGATAACGTTAAATCAACCGATGAAGAAGCAATCGAAGCTGCTGCACAGCAGATTGAAAATGCGGTAACAGACCTTGCAGACGATGCAAAGAAAGCTGAATACAAGGCAATCACCGATAAATGCGACGAACTTCTCGATAAGATTGCCGAAACAGAAGAAAAGCTTGAAGAAATCAAGGGTATTGAAAATAACTTCAATCCCGAAAACATAACAAGCGATGATAAGGCAGCTATTGAAGAAAAGGTTGCCGAAATCGAAAATGTAAATCCTGACAATCTCACACCCGAACAGAAAGCTGAATACGACGAAATTAAGGCTGGATTTGATGCGCTCCTTGAAGAAATTGAAGCCGCAGGTGCAGAGGTTGATGCTATCAGAGTTGAACTTGAAATGTTTGACGAAAACCGTGTAACAATCTTCCGGGAAGATGAAATCGAAGCTCTCAAAGCAAAGATTGACGAACTACTTGCAGATGAGAATATGGGCGAAGCAGAAAAAGCAAAGCTCAATGAATACAAGGCTCAGGCTGATAACCTCATCGAGATTATCAACACTCCCGCCAAGTATTTCTCAATGCGTCTGTTCTACTTCGTATGGGATGCACTCAACTGGCTTGTAAACCACGTTGTGTTCATTTGCAATTGGGTTCTCGGACTTTTTAATTAATCAATAAACCACCAAAGCCGACGGATTAAAACCCCGTCGGCTTTTTGTTTCAAAATAACATAATCTGTGACAATAGAGGGAAGATCAACGGATTCATTAATGCTTTATGCTTGAAACTTTTTATTGACATAAAAAATTTCTTTTGCGATAATAAAAATATATTTCTAATTTTATTTTAATCTTTCTTTGTTAATGTGTGTTAACATCCGAAAAGGGGGATTTTTATGAGAATTCTGATTGCAGAAGATGAAAAGAGCCTTAACAGAATAATTGCAAAGCAACTCAAAGTTTCGGGATACAGCGTTGACTGCGCTTTCAACGGCGAGGAAGCTTATGATTTGATAAGTATGACGGATTATGATGCCGCCGTTTTTGATGTGATGATGCCGAAAATTGACGGCTTTTCGTTACTCAGAAAAATCAGAAAAGAGGGCAATAATCTTCCTGTTCTTTTCCTTACCGCCCGTGACAGCATTGAGGACAGAGTTGAGGGACTTGATATAGGCGCCGATGATTACCTTGTGAAACCCTTTGCTTTTGAAGAACTTCTTGCAAGAATCAGGGTTCTTATCCGCAAAAACAGTGTTTCAAATTCAAACATAATCTCTGTTGCAGACTTAACGGTTGATATTTCAAGCAGAAAGGTTACAAGAGGCGGCAAGGATATTTTGCTCTCAGCAAAGGAATATGAGCTTTTGCAGTATCTTGCAGTCAATAACGGAATAGTTCTCAGCAGAGAAAAAATTGAAGACCACATCTGGAATTACGATTATGAAGGCGGAACAAATGTTGTTGATGTTTATATCCGCTATCTGAGAAAAAAGATTGATGAAGGTTATGACAAAAAGCTTATTCATACAGTCAGAGGAATGGGATATGTTCTCAGGGAGGAAAAATGAAAAAGATTTCATTTAAAATAATAACAACGCTTTGGATAACGGTCCTTATTGCCGTTGTCTGCGGGGTCAGTATAACGATGCTTATGCTTATAAGCCGCAAAACAGCCGATGACAAGCTGAAGCAGACTTTGATTTCTGCTGTGCAGAGCAACTCGGATGAAATGGAATTCAGCAACGGTATTTTCGAAATTGAGAATGATTTTATATATTATTCTGACGGAGTTTACTGCGACTTGTTCAGCGAAGACGGTGAATATATCAGCGGTGAAACTCCGCACACCCTTATTAAAGCCCCGTCTGATTTTAAAAAAGTTATTAAAAGAACTTTTGACAACAAGGATTATTATGTTTATTCCGAACTCCTGAATTTCACAAAATTTGAATATGAGATTGATATATTGTCGGGTCAGATAATATCTTACGAATCCGATGTTACTCCCGTAAACGAATTGAAGCCGACACCTTATTCCGAAACAAAATTTCAAAACGGAATAAGCACAAATGAAGCAATAGAAATCGCACTCGGTCATGCCGGTATAAAGAAAGACGAAGCAACAATAATCGGTGTTGAAATTCCTTTATACAGTGACAGACAGGTTTTTAAAGTTGAATTTACGGCGGAAAGCTCATCCTGCAAAAAGGTGTATATCCGTGCAATCTGTCCGTCGGAAGACGTAAAAACGATGTTCGGCAACATCGGCGAAAGCGCAATGTATTTGCTTCCGTTCTTTGTGATTATTGCGGCGGTCGGTGCATATATTATTTCAAAGAAAACCGTTACACCGATTGAAAAAATAACCGATTCGGCACACGAAATATCAAGCGGAAACGACCTTTCGAAGCGTCTTGAAACAACGAAAGCACCGTATGAAATCAGCAATCTCGCCGACACCTTCAACGGAATGTTTGAAAGATTGCAGACTTCATTTGAAAACGAAAAACGGTTTACCTCCGATGCTTCTCATGAACTGCGTACACCGCTTGCGGTTATAAAAGCAGAATGCGAATATGCACTTTCGGAGAATGCTGACGACGAAGAAAGAATACAGGCTCTTGAATCGGTTGAGGAACAGGCAGATAAAATGATATCGCTTGTTTCATCTTTGCTTGCCGTAACCAGAGCAGAGCAGGGGCAGAACAGATTTGCACTTGAAGAAGCGAATCTCGGAGAGCTTACCGAGGATATATGCGGCAAATTCAAAACAACAAAAAATATAAGTCTGATAACCGATATTGAAGATGATATTATAATCAATATGAATTCTTCTCTCATAACTCAGCTTGTTGAAAATCTGCTTTCAAATGCAGATAAATACGGCAGAGAAAACGGAATTATCAATGTTAAACTGTATTCCGAAGGAGATAAAGCGGTTTTGTCCGTAAGAGATAACGGAATCGGAATAAGCGAAGCCGACCTTCCGAAAATCTGGAACAGATTTTACAGGGCAGATGCTTCAAGGTCTGAAAAAGAAGGCTTTGGTCTTGGTCTTTCGCTCGTTAAAAAGATAGCCGAAATTCATTCGGCTGAGTGTATCGCAAAATCCGAAATTGATAAATTTACCGAAATTTTAATTGTTTTCAAAAAAATCTGAAAAATTAGATTTTTCTAATGTTCCTTTAATGTTTGCGGATTATCATTTAGTCACAGTCAAGGACGACTAAACAAAACCCCAAAAAAGAAAGGAACTGATATTATGAAAAAACTTATTGCTCTTGTACTTGCACTTCTCGTTGTATTTTCTCTTTCCGCAACGGCGTTTGCGGCTCCTGCCGAAAACCTGATTTCAAAAGACAGGGCAAAGGAAATTGCTCTTGAACACGCAGGATATGAAGAATCCGAAGTAAGATTTGTCAGAGCAAATCTCGACCGTGATGACGGCAAATATGAATACGAAATCGAATTCAGAGCCGAAGGTAATCTTGAATATGATTACACAATCAATGCTAAAAACGGAAAAATCGTTGAATTTGACCGTGACTATGATGCTCCCGACAGATTTGAAGTTTTTTGGTTTATTGGATTTATCAAAAATCTCCTTGCAAGACTTTTCGGATAATCTCCGGTCAGAGATAAAAAATATTTTGAGAGGTGAATGAAAATGAAGAAAAAGATGTTTGCTGTTTTACTTTCAGCAGTTTTGGTTTTATCTGTTGCAGCACTTGGAGGATGCGCAGATAATAAACCGGCTGCAGAAAACGCAACCCTGAATCAGGCAGAAGCATCCGCACCGACTGTTAAAAGCGGAGAAGTTGTAAGCGTTACTCCCGATGCCGCAATTGATATTGCACTCGGTCACGCAGGGGTATCCAGGGAAAATGCCGTAATGTTCGGCACACCCTCGCTTGATGAGGAAAAAGGAAAGCCTCATTATGATGTTGAATTCGGATATAACGGATTTGAATATGATTACGAAATCGCGGTTGCTGACGGTTCGGTCCTGAAGGCAGAAAAGGAAGCCGAAAAGGTTAAAGTTTCCGAAAAGGAAAGTGTTCCCGCAAAGCCCGAACCTCCCGTAAGCAAAAATAACAACAACGGCTATATAAGCGTTGAAGCCGCAAAACAGAAGGCTCTTGACGACGCAGGTGTAAAATCCGAAGATGCGGTATTCTTAAAAGCATACTATGATTCCGATGACATAGTTCCTCATTATGATGTTAAGTTTGAATCGAACGGCTATGAATACGAATATGAGATCAAAGCATCTGACGGTTCTGTTCTTGAAAAGGATGTTGATAAGGAAAGGAAACAGGTCAACACATCTTCTGCAGCAAAGGAATATATCACCGAAGATAAAGCCAAATCAATCGCTTATGACCACGCTGCCGTTAAGGCGGCAGACGTAAAATTCTCAAAAGCGGAGCTTGACCGTGACGATTTGATAGTTCATTACGATGTTGAGTTTGTTGCAGGAAATTATGAATATGAGTATGAAATAAACGCTGAAACAGGCAAAGTTATAGTTTCCGACAAGGAATTCAACGATTGAGAATCTGAAGCAAAATTACAAAATAAAAATTATAAACCGCTTCACTTAAAGTGAGGCGGTTTTCTTATACGGGTTCAAAACTTTCAAATTAATCAAAAAATTAACATTAATAAACCCCGAATGGATTGCAAAAATAATAGAGCAAACGCAAATTGAATTCAAAGGGGTGTAAACGAAATGTCAAAGAACAATTCAGTAGTTCCTCAGGCAAGAGCCGCTCTTGACCAGTTCAAGATGGAAGCTGCAAGAGAAGTTGATGTTCCACTACATATTAAACAACATACTTGTGAAAACATAATATTAAGTAATTTGTACTCTGCAGAAATATAATTATTATAATGTGCCGAAAGCCGTCTTTGAGTCACAAAGGCGGCTTTTTGTTATGCAGATAATCATTACATTATAATTTGTTTTATAAAAATGCTTGAAAAAATATAAAAAAGATATATACTATAAATTATAATGGATAAATATTGTATGTTATTAACATGCGGAGGTTATGCTTATGAAAAACGCACTCAAAAAAGCAATATCAATTCTGCTTGCTGCGGTTATGGTTTTCGGCGCCGCACCGCTTGCGGGATTCGTGGGTCTTGAACTGCCTGAATTCAATCTGTTCAGCACCAAAGCTTCGGCGGCAACATATGAAGGCACTTGCGGCGATAATCTGACCTGGTCGCTTGATACAAGCACAGGTGAACTTATCATCAGCGGAACAGGGGCAATGACCGATTGGTATAATTATTCTTATGTTCCTTGGCGTAATTACAGTTCATCAATTAAATCGGTAGCAATCCCCGACAGCGTAACAAGCATCAGCAGTTATGCATTCCATAATTGTTCAAGCCTTGAAAGCGTAACAATCCCCGACAGCGTAACAAGTATAGGCAATTCTGCGTTTTATAATTGCAAAAAACTTGAGAGTGTAACAATTCCCGACAGCGTAACAAGCATAGGCAATTCTGCGTTTAATAATTGCACAAGCCTTGAAAGCGTAACAATCCCCGACAGCGTAACAAGTATAGGCAATTCTGCGTTTTATAATTGCACAAGCCTTGCAAGCATAAATTATCTTGGCACTGTTTCGCAGTGGAATGATGTTTCAATAGGCTCGGGTAATAGCATTCTGGCAGAAAAACTTGTTTTCAAGGATAATTCCGATTTGAAATGCCTTAATTGGGGAACTTGCGGGTCATCGCTTAAATGGAAAATTTATTCCAACGGCGAACTTGTTATCAGCGGAACGGGTGCGATGACAAATTATACCTATAGTAACGGAAGCTATGTTACAACCGCACCTTGGCAAGAATATATTTCATACATAAAATCAGTAATAATATCTGACGGAGTAACAAGCATAGGCAGTTATGCGTTCTACGGCTGCACAAGCCTTGAAACTGTAACAATCCCTGACAGCGTAACAAGCATAGGTTCTTATGCATTCTATAATTGCACAAGCCTTGAAAGCGTAACAATTCCCGACAGCGTAACAAGCATAGGTTCTTATGCATTCCGATATTGCACAAGCCTTGCAAGCATCAAAATCCCCGACAGCGTAACAATCATAGGCAGTTATGCGTTCAATGGATGCACAAGCCTTGCGAGCATAAATTATCTTGGCACTGTTTCGCAGTGGAATGATGTTTCAGTAGGCTCGGGTAATAGCATTCTGGCAGAAAAACTTGTTTTCAAGGATAATTCCGATTTGAAATGCCTGTATTGGGGAACTTGCGGAGATTCCCTTAAGTGGAAGCTTTATTCCAACGGCGAACTTGTCATCAGCGGAACGGGTGCGATGACAAATTGGTCTTATTCCTCAGATGTTCCTTGGCGTAATTACAGTTCATCAATTAAATCGATAGCAATCCCCGACAGCGTAACAAGCATAGGTTCTTATGCATTCTATAATTGTTCAAGCCTTGAAAGCGTAACAATTCCCGACAGCGTAACAAGCATAGGCTATTATGCATTCAATAATTGCACAAGCCTTGAAACTGTAACAATCCCCGACAGCGTAAAAATCATAGACGGTTGTGCGTTCTATAATTGCACAAGCCTTGCAAGCATAACAATTCCCGACAGCGTAACAAGCATAGGCTCTTCTGCGTTCTCCGGATGCACGAGCCTTGAAACTGTAACAATTCCCGACAGCGTAACAAGCATAGGTGATTATGCGTTTAATAATTGCACAAGCATTGAAAGCGTAACAATCGGCAGCGGAGTAGCAAGTGTAGGTTCTTCTGCTTTTCATGGTTGCGAAAATATAAAAGAGGTTTATTATAACGGAGATGCAGACGGTTGGAATGCGATTGAGTTTATGTATTCGGATGATTATAATTATGATTATGCATATTCAAGCAACCCGATGTATTATGCACCGAATCTTTATTTTGGTGGAGAGCTTGTTAAAGAAATCGAAATATCTGACAGCACAACATCAATCAGAGAAAGAGCGTTCTATAATTGCAAAAGTCTTGAAACCGTTACGGTGCTTGGTAAAGAAACAAGCTTTAAGGATACCACTCTCCCCAAAAAGGCAATAATTTATTGTTATAAAGATTCGGCGGCTCATAATTTTGCTGTTAAAAATTCATATGCATTTTATCTTCTTGACGGCAGCGAAGAAGAAAATATTATTTCAGGCGTTGTCGGAACAAAGCTCACCTGGAAAATCGATAAAAAAGAAAGAACTCTGACAATTGATAACGAAGGTTCAATGGTTTCTTTCACTTCGGAAAATGCACCCTGGAAACAGCATAAAAACTATATTTTCAATGTTATAATAAACTATGGCTGCACAAATATCAGCACCAATGCATTTTATGATTGCACATATATCAGGAACATCGAAATTCCCTACAGCGTAAAAAGCATAGGTGATTATGCATTCTATAATTGCGACAGTCTTACAAGCATAGCAATCCCTGAAAGCGTAACAAGCATAGGCTCTTATGCGTTCTATTATTGCGACGGTCTCGCAAGCATAACAATCCCTGAAAGCGTAACAAGCATAGGCGGTTGTGCGTTCTATAGTTGTTCAAGCCTTGAAAACGTAACAATCAACGGTGCGGCAAGCATAGGCTCTGAGGCGTTCAGGGCTTGTTCAAAACTTGAAAAGGTTACTCTGGGCAACAGAGTAAAGAGTATAGGCCATGAGGCGTTTTATTATTGCACAAGTCTTGAAGATATAACAATTCCCGACAGCGTAACAAGCATAGGTGGTTATGCATTCAGCGATTGCACAAGCCTTGAAAATGCAACAATCGGCAACGGAGTAACAAGCATAGGTTCTGATGCGTTCTCCGGATGCACAAGTCTTGCAAGCGCAACCATCGGCAACGGAGTAACAAGCATAGGTTCTGATGCGTTCTATAATTGCAAAAGCCTTGCAAGTGTAACAATCGGTAACAGCGTAACAAGCATAGGTTCTTATGCGTTCTATAAATGCGAAAGCATTGAAAACATAACAATCCCCGACAGCGTAACGAGCATAGGTTCTTATGCATTCGAATATTGCACAAGTCTTAAAACCGCCAAGGTCGGCAAAGGCGTAAAAACAATAAGCGGGTATGCATTTGCATATTGTTCAAATCTTTCGGATATTTATATCTACAGCAGAACAGCTTCAATCACCGAAAGCTCAATTTCAATTTATGCAACAATCCACGGCTATTTATATTCAACATCAGAAACCTTTGCGGATAAATACGGCTTTGAGTTTATTCCCATTGTTGATAACCCCTGCGATGAGCATACATACACAAACTCCTGCGATATCTATTGCGATGTCTGCGGATTCAAAAGAGAAATTACCCACACATTCGATGAATGGGTAATAACAAAAGAAGCAACCTGCGTTGAGCTTGGTATCAAGTGGCATGAATGCTCCGTTTGCGGATATTCGGAAATCGATAAGGTTGAAATGCTCACCGAGCACGTTTATGATAACGATTGCGATATCTCCTGTAACAGTTGCGGTGACCTGAGAGATATTAACCATGTTCATGAAGAATGGGTTGTAACCCTTGAACCCACCTGCGGAGCTTTCGGCGAAAAAGAGAGCATCTGTTCCGTCTGCGGTGCAAAGGCAACAGAGTCAATCGCAAAGCTCACCGAGCATACCTATACAAACTCCTGCGATGCCGAATGCGATGTCTGCGGCAAAACAAGAGAAATCAACCACAGCTACGGCGAATGGTCAGTAACCAAAGAACCCACCTGCGGCGAATTCGGTGTAAAAGAGCATACCTGCTCCATCTGCGGAGGAACGGAAACTGATTCGGTTGCAAAGCTCACCGAGCATACTTATACCGACTCCTGCGACACAGACTGTAATGTCTGCGGAATAACAAGAACAATCAACCACACCTACGGTAACTGGACAGTAACCAAAGAGCCCACCTGCGGTGCTCTCGGTGAAAAAGAGCATATCTGTTCTGTCTGCGGTCACGTTGAAACAGATGTTGTTGCAAAACTTGAATATCATACTTACGACAACGCTTGCGACAAAGACTGTAACGTTTGCGGTGAAACCAGAAAAATTGAGCATTCTTACGGCAAATGGACTGTAACCCAGGCTCCCACCTGCAGCGATTACGGTGTAAAAGAGAGGGTATGTACTGTCTGCGGACACACAGAAACAGGCTCTGTTGATAAATCAGATGATCACGTTTACACCGACACCTGTGACACAGATTGTAATGTCTGCGGTGAAATCAGAAAGATTAACCATACCTATGGCGACTGGGTAGTAACAAAAGAGCCCACTTGCGACAAATACGGAACAAAAGAAAGAACCTGTTCTGTCTGCGGTTATGTTGCTACAGCTATGGTTGATAAATCTACCGTGCATACATATACCAATTCTTGCGACACAGATTGTAACATCTGCGGTGTAACAAGAAAAATCAACCACAGCTACGGTGAATGGGTGATAACAAATGCACCCACCTGCGATGCTTTCGGTGAAAAAGAGCATTCCTGTTCCGTTTGCGGACACACGGAAACCGAAACAGTTGATAAATCGACTGAGCATACATATACCGATTCTTGCGACACAGACTGTAACATCTGCGGCGTAACAAGAAAAATCAACCATACCTTCAGCGACTGGACTCTGACAAAAGAACCCACTTGCGACGAATACGGTGCAAAAGAAAGAGTTTGTTCTGTTTGCGGTCACGTTGAAACAGGTTCTGTTGAGAAACTCGACGAGCATACATACACAAACTCCTGCGACACAGATTGTGACACCTGCGGCGAAATCAGAAAGATTAACCATACCTACGGCGAATGGTCAGTAACCAAAGAACCCACCTGCGATTATTTCGGCGAAAAAGAAAGAATCTGTTCGGTTTGCGGTCATACTGAAACAGGTTCGGTTGCAAAGCTTGAAGAGCACGTGTTCACAAATTCCTGCGATATGGATTGTGATGCCTGCGGTGTAACAAGAACAATAAACCACACTTATGGCGAATGGGCAGTTGTTCAGGAGCCGAGCTGTAATGTAATAGGTATCAAAAAGCGTATCTGCTCCGTTTGCGGCAATGAAAATATCGGCGCAATCGAAAAAGTTGACCATACATTCGACAGCATATGCGATGAAGATTGTAATGTCTGTGGCGAAATGAGAGCGGCAAGCCACAGCTACAGCAACTGGACAGTAACCAAAGAGCCCACCTGCGGAGTCTTCGGCGAAAAAGAACGCACTTGCTTAATCTGCGATGATGTTGATACAGATATCGTTGATAAGCTTGAGCATAAATATGTTAATTCTTGCGATGAAAACTGCGATAACTGCGGTGAAGTAAGAGCAATAGTTCACACCTACGGCGAATGGGTTATAACCAGAGAACCCACCTGCGAGTCTCTCGGCATCAAGGATCGCACTTGCTCGGTTTGCGGCACAGTACAAAGCGATTACGCAACAAGACTTGAGCATACATACGAAAATTCCTGCGATACCGACTGCGACCTTTGCGGTGAAACAAGAGAAATCACCCACAAGTTCGGTGATTGGAAAGTAACCAAAGAAGCAAATTGCACCGAAACAGGTATGAAAGAAAAAACTTGTTCTGTCAGCGGTTGCGTTGAATATGAAATAATTGATATTCTTCCTCATGCCGATAAAGATGAGAACGGCATTTGCGAAGATTGCGGTAAGCAGTTTGAAATGAAGTACGATATGTACGGTTCCTGCGGTGAAAACCTTACATGGACTATCGATGATAATGGTGTGCTTACAATCAGTGGTTCGGGTGCAATGTATAACTTCGGCAACGGTGATTATGTTTCAATCAATCCCGTGACAAAAGAACAGGTTGCTGACGGAACCGAAGGCGCAATCAGAGTTTGCCGTTGGAACGGTCATTTTGACAAAATCAAAAAGGTTGTAATTGGCAGCGAGGTTGAAAGTATTTCTGCTTATGCGTTTAAAGGTTGCTATAACCTTGAAAATGTTAATGTTCCCGATGTTGTAATAAGTATCGATCCGTCTGCATTTGACGGTTGCGGTAAGGCTGCAATTGTTTGTGAAAACGGTTCTTATGCTCATGTTTATGCTGTTCAGAACGGCATTAAATATGTTCTTGAAGATAATGCAAGCGGTGCAGCATTTGAAATAAAGAATTCCATGCTTATCAGCTACAACGGAGCAGCTTCGAATGTTGTTCTGCCTGCTGAAATCACTTCTGTCGGCATTGATGCATTCAAGGGCAATAACACCGTGAAATTCATTGAAATTCCCTATAGCGTTACAAAAATATACGCAGGCGCTTTTGCGGATTGTTCGAATATTGACAGCGTTGTGATTCCGTTCACTGTTACCGAAATCAGTGATTCTGCATTCTCGGGAACAAATGCAAAAATTTATTGCTACAATAACTCCTATGCACATAACTATGCTGTTGCAAACGGAATTGACTATGAACTTATAACAGTTACTCTCAGCACAAACAGTGCGAATATACTTCTCGGAGGCACTCTTGAAATAAGCGCGGTGCCTTCAATAACTCTTGCAAGCGGAGTTCCGTTTGTCTGGGAATCAAGCGACACAAGCGTTGCAACAGTTGACGAAAACGGCGCGATAACTGCAAAGAGCAACGGCGAAGTGACAATAGCTGTTCTTACACCAAACGGTGAAACTCTTGCAACTTGTTCGGTAACTGTTATGCCCGGTGAATATAATGTTTCATGGGTAGTTGACGGAGTAACAACTAAACAGATATACAAAGTGGGCGATGTTATTGTTGCTCCCGTAAATCCCACAAAAACAGGATATAAATTTGTTGGCTGGACACCTGCAGTTCCTTCGGAAATGCCTGCGCATGACATGACATTTACGGCAGTGTTTGAAGCTTCAGGTGCTGTGAATGCCGATATCCTTAAGAAACCTACCCGGACAACAATCAGTTATGGAGATTCGATTATTCTTCATGTTGATGCATCAATGATTCCTGTTGGCGGCAGAGTTGAATGGAGCGCAGATAACGGTAACTTTAAATATTCCGCAAACGGTGAATCCTGCACCGTTTCACCAAATAAGAGCGGTAATACAACCTTCACAGCAATAATTTATGATGCTGAAGGTAATGCCGTTTTGAAGGACGAACAGACCATGACCTCAAAAGCAGGTTTCTTTGATAAGTTTGTTGCGTTCTTCAAGAAACTGTTCGGTCTGACCAAAACAATCCCCGAAGCAGTCAAAGTTATCTATTAATTTTCAATCCCGTACAGTTTTTCTGTACGGGATTTTTTATAATTCAAAACTTTCAAATTAATCAAAAAATTAACATTAATAAACCCCGAATGGAATGCAAAAATAATAGAGCAAACGCAAATTGAATTCAAAGGGGTGTAAACGAAATGTCAAAGAACAATTCAGTAGTTCCTCAGGCAAGAGCTGCTCTTGACCAGTTCAAGATGGAAGCTGCAAGAGATGTTGGCGTTCAATCCCTTATTAACGAAACTATACAACATATAGAATGCTCTACTAAAACATAATCAATATAATGTGTCGAAAGCAGCCTTTGATTCACAAAGGCTGCTTTTTTATTATCAAGTATTATTTTATTGAAATAACAATGTGAAAGTGTTATACTGTATTTGTTATAATAGTTAATTATAGTTTTTTGCTTATTTTACGGAGGTTATGCTATGAAAAATGCACTCAAAAAGGCAATATCAGTTCTGCTTGTTGCGGTTATGGTTTTCGGTGCCGCACCCCTTGCAGGATTTGTGGGTCTTGACCTGTCAAACTTGCCGATTCTGTCTGATATTTTTATAAAAGCAAAAGCAGCTAACTATTCAGGTTCGTGCGGATCTAGTGTATATTGGTCACTTGATACCGGCACAGGAACGCTTTCAATCACAGGAAGCGGAGCAATGACTGCATATTGGGCAAGCCCCGATATCCCATGGAATTCTTACAGAAAAAGTATCAAGACGGTCAATATATCAAATGGAGTAACAACTATTTGTTTTGCTGCGTTTTACAGGTGTTATAACCTTAAAAGCGTATCAATTCCAAACAGCATGCAATCCATAGAATCTTCTGCATTTTCTGCATGTACGAGCCTTGAAAGTATTAGAATCCCGTCTGGCGTTACAGAAATTAAATTTGGTGCTTTTGATGATTCTACCAGTCTGACCAGTATTATCGTAGACAGTAATAATAAATACTTTTCCAATGATGAATCAGGTATATTGTATAATAAAAATAAAACTGAATTAGTTCAATATCCCCCCGGAAAAACCGATGCATCATATGTTGTTCCGGACACCGTAACAACAATAGGATGCTGCGCTTTTTCTAGTGCTGTTAACCTTACGAATGTAATTATCCAAGATGGTGTCACATCCATAGAATTTTCTGCATTTGATGGTTGTAAAAAGCTTGAAAGTGTTATCGTTCCAAATAGTGTGAAAACAATAGGAAATGATGCTTTTAGGGGTTGTGTCAGCCTTAAAACTTTCGCTTTTCCTAAGGGTATTACATTAATAAAATATGGGATGTTTGATAGTTGCACAAGTCTTGAACGCGTTGTTATTCCTGATAGTGTAACATCAATAGGATCCAGTGCTTTTGAAAATTGCAATAAATTGAGTGATGTGTATTACTTTGGCAGTGAAGGAAGTTGGAATAAAATATCAATTGATTCTGACAATAATTCATCTTTAATTGCTGCTACCAAACACTATAATTTTTTGTTGTTTCCGACTGCAAATTTTACTGCTAATACAGACAACCTGATCATATATGATAAAGACACAGGAGAACCGCTATTTTATAGAAACATTTTAGTTAATAATATTCCGTATACAACATCTGAGAATGGTGTTATAGTATTAGGTCAGAAATATGAAGAAATAAAAATAAAATGTGATGGATATTATGATTATAGTTTTGCTGCCGGTGTTTATAATGGAATCAAGAAAATCTATTTAGAAAGAGTAAAAAATGACACTAAGCCTTATATTTCCACTATTCATGTTAGAAATATGACTAAAGACGGTGACTGGATAGATATTATGTCAGAAGACTTATTTGTAGCAAGTAATGATACTGATAAATATGAGATAATTATATATTTTAACTTGAATGGGCATACAAATGCTTCTGTTTTTCTTGCACAAGATGGCAACCATTTATTACAAGGAGACATAAATGAAGGTGACAGTGTAAAATTTACGAATATTCAATTATCATCAAAATTTGCAGGCAATATGGATGTTATGGCTTATATTGTTGCAGAATCGCCTGACAAAGAAGTTGTTGTTTCAAATACTTGGAAAACTATGTTGTCTGTTGATTCAGCAGATATTTCATTTGGCGGAGGGAGTTATAATTTATTTGGAACAGATGGAATGTCTTTTACATTAGACGATGATATTCCTGTTATTGGTGGCAGTGAAATATCTGTTCCATTTTCATCAATGCCTGTGTCGATGACCATAGATGACGATGGTACTTATAAATTTGCATTCGGTATAGATAATGCAAGTTTGACAAAGAGTGATTGGAATTTAATTGAAAAAGCTACTAAAGCATTACAAAAAGGACAAGAGACACCTTACGGTGAAGATACTATGTATAATCAATGGGCTATGCTCAAGGATTATAACAGTGCATTAGGCGATGGCGTTTATCATACTCAGTTTATCAAAGGAAGCAAATTTGATTTACAAGCATTAGGATATGCTGAAATAAAAATGGTAGATGGGAGTCCTGTTGTAAAGACGGGCTATGTAGGTATAACATTAAATGGTGCTTGGGATTGGACAAAACTATATTTAGTACCTGTTGGTCCTGTTCCCATTCCGGTTTATTTGGAATTTGGGATGAATGCTTCCGGAGGTGCGACAGGAGGGGTTAGCAGACCAGTTGCTGATTCCGAATTACCATTTTCGTTAGATTTGGTTCTGAAAGGAAGTGTTGGTGGTTCTGTAAGCGGTGGCGCCGGCATACCTAAAGTGTTACAATTAGGTCCTAAAATAGAACTAAAATTCAACTATGAAAATCAGGTGCAAAACAAATATCATAAATTATCAATGGATTTATATGGTTATATTGAAGCGAAGGCTCTTTTAGCTGAATGGAAAAGTGATAAATGGGGCATACAAGATAGAATCATTGCACAGGGGACTTACGGTTCTGCATCTAAATTAAGAACAATGTCAATGGTAGATGAGACTCCTGTCTCTTTGTATAGTGGTATTTATAATACAGATAGTTATACTTCTATAGCAGATAGAGATTATTTGGATAATATGGAATGGACAGGAGGACCTACCCCTCAACTTTTTATGGCTTCTTTGTCAAATGGTGATTTAGTTTATGAAGATAAGACTCTTCAAACAAGCATATATGATGATAGCCGTCAACAAATAGTAGAGTATAATGGTAAAAAGATGATTTTCTGGATAATGGATGATATGGAAAGGAGTGCGGAAAACAGAACTGTATTAGTTTATTCAATTTATGATGATGGTACAGACTCGTGGAGCGAACCTGTTTCGGTTTGTGATGATGGTACTGCAGATTTTTATCCAAGTGTATGTGTTACAGACAATGATTTGTTTGTAGCTTGGCATAATTCAAAGGATATATTCAGTTCGGAAACAGCTAATCTTGATAATATGGCAACTTTCGGGGAAATATGTGTTGCAAAATATGTTCCTGATAATGGTAGTTTTTCAGTAACTACTATAACCAATAATGAACATATGGATACAATGCCTGTTATTTCAGCAAGTTCATCAGGTGCTAGTGTTGTTTGGCAGTGTAATAGTGACAATAATATCTTTGGTAACACAGGTAAGAATACTATTAAGATATCAACATTTGATGGTGAAAATTGGAGTGCAGAGCAAATTATTGCTACCGATCTATCTGCTATAACATCAATTGATTGCTATAATAAATCAAGTTCTACATATGTTGCTTATTCTATTGACAAGGATGGAGAGTTATCTAATCCAACAGATTCAGAAATATATCAAACTGTTTTTGCTGATGGAAATATTATAACGAAGCAAATTACCGACAATGATATTATTGATAGTTCACCTTCATATATCAATATAAACGGAAGTGAACAATTAGTTTGGTATTCTAATGGTGGTTTAAGTGTTGTATCTGATTTAGACAACCCGATTTCACAAACTATAGTTGAAAATAACAAATTTCTTACTGACGATTATTCTATAGCCGAATCAAATCAAGAATATACTTATTTTATTTGGTCTGTTTATGATGAAGCGGGTCGTGCATCGTTATATGCTTTGAAGTATGACGGAGTTGTATGCAGTGAACCTATTGAAATCGGAGAGGCAGATAAAAAGAAAATCAATTCAGATTCGTTAGTAGATGAAAATGGTGTTGTGTTTATTTCTTATAATGATGTCGAGCAAGAAATATCAGATGAGAATTTCGGCGTTTTGGATGATGTTCAAACAAATCTTTCGGTGATGAAGGTGTATGAACATTGTGATATCTCTTTGTCTGACGAACAAATTTATTATGATGCAAGCGATATTAAACCATCAACAACTCTTGATTTACCTTTGACCGTAAAAAATGAAGGAACGGAGTTGGTTAATGAGATTAATATATTTATAAATGATGTGCTTGTTGAAACGCGAAATGTAGAACTTAAACAAGGAGACACTTCAGTTGTTAATGTTTCTTATGTGCTTCCTGAAAATATAATAAATACATCGCTTAAAATAAAAGTTGTTCCGAAAAATGATGATGTTAATTTGGGTAATAATGAAATAACATTAATTTATGGACTTGCTGATTTAAGTGTTGAATGTAACAACATATCATCTACACCATTGAAGAAGATTTTATCTGCTACTATTCTAAATAACAGCGCGGTTCCTTGCGGTGAATTTACTGTAAATATCAGAGAGAAATCGATAGACGGTGATATTATTTATAGTGAAACCCACAACACATTGAATAGTTATGAAGTATTGTTTTTGGATATGATGTTTGATAAAGTCAATACTGAATATAATGAAGATGGACTTAAAAAATACTATGTTGAGGTTATCACAGCCGAAGATGAATATAACAAGTTTGATAATTTTGACTGCGTTTCTTATACAGCCGATTCCAATGAAACTGTAAAAACGGGAGTGCTTAAAACTTTTGTCGAGAGTAATGAAGTGAAAGTATATGGTTATATCGATAATAATACTTTAGAGGAATCAAATGGTTTTGCAACTATTACAGCATACGATAAAAACGGAAATATACTTGGCTATTCGCTCAGAAAGATTGAACTTGGGCCTAAAGAAATGTATACCGTTGAAGAAACAATTGATATTAATGGTGAGTTTTCATATGCAGAAATCTCTATAGATGAAAATTCTAATTATACTTACTCTATACTTACAGATAACAGCGGCGTAAAAATTTCAAAGTATCACGGAACAGAAACAAATGTGGTTTTTCCTTCATATATAGATGGATTAAGAATTGTGGAAATTTCTGAAAATACATTTAATGGTTGTACAAGTATAGTAAGTATTAATATACCTTCTTATGTAAATTTAATAGCGAAAGGCAGCTTCAAAGATGTGCCTTCGCTTGAAAAAATAATTGTGTCAAGCAGTAACATTAATTATTGCGATGAGAATGGTATATTGTATAACAAGGATAAAACGATATTATTGGAGTATCCTGATAACATCAAAGATATTGCCTTCGAAGTACCGAACTCTGTAAAAGAGATTTCGGATTATGCTTTTGCGAACTGCAATAATCTTAATAGAATAACAGTTTTATATATTGTTATTGCAGTTGGTGAAAATGCTTTTTTAGATTGTAATGATGCAACAGTTGTTTGCTATATGAATTCGGCAGCATATAATCGTTGTGTAGCAGACGGGACTAAATATGAAATTATACCTTTGAACGCTACAGACATTACTCTAACTAGTATCAAAGACAAATTGATTAAAGATGTTACATATCAATTTAATGCAAGTATATTACCAGATTACACAGACGAAACAATTATTTGGACAAGCAGTGACAAAGAGATTGTGGAGATTACTAACGAGGGTATTATTACACCAAAGAAAGCAGGTAACGCAATTTTGACCGTCGGATCTTCAAGAGGAAACATAATTAAATCTTTATACATTGAAATAGTTGAATTACCTGTTGATGCTGAAAATCAAAATGTTTATCATGTTTCAGATGCTGAAGATATGTTAATTTTATCTGAAATAGTTAATTTAGGTGTCAGTCTATCAGGTAAGATCGTTAAATTGGATAATGACGTTGATTTGACGGATATGGAATGGATACCAATAGGCAACAACACAAGTCCTTTTTCAGGTGTGTTTGACGGTTCAAACCATACTATTTCAGGCTTAAATTATAACAGCACAAGCGATACATATTCAGGACTTTTCGGTTATATAAAGACCGGTGGCATAAAGGATCTAACTGTAGAAGGTTCTGTTAGTGGTATTAACAGAGTTGGTATGATTGCAGGCTGTATCTTCGATTCAGCTCTGTATAATTGTAAGGCTATCGGTGAAGTAAAACGTATAGGTTCGGGTAGCTATGGATATGTAGGAGGTTTGGCTGGTTCCGCTCTTCATTCAGTCATAATTAACTGTGCTGCAGAAACAGATATCACTACAGATTTTGGTGATTCTAGCATTTATTATGCCGCTGTCGGTGGTATTGTTGGTGCAGCAAGTACTGTCGGTTCTGACCCGATGTGTATTCTCAATAGTTATTGCATTGGTGACATTAGTGTTAGTGGTAATCGTTATGCTTATAAAAACTATTACGTTGGTGGAATAGCCGGTTATCTTAAGGATGATGCAGCAAACAACTATTATTTCGGTGAAATAACTAATGTAGATGAAGATTCCATAAAGAAGATAGGATATGCATTTGGTTACATTGTCCCTGAATATACTTCTGAAAGTGATTACAATGGCATCGGTACAATTATTGTTCAGGATAACTATTATATTGAAGGTAAAAATGCAATAGGCTTGATTTCTGCCGGTGATTATGACTCCTCAAATTGGGTATCAGCTGTCAGTGAGAAGAATTTCTCTAAACTTATCGGTGAAGGATCTTTGGTTGACAAACTCAACGGAAACAAGGGTAGTGTTGAGGCAATTATAGTTGCACACAGAGATATTCTTTCCAACAGTACATGGGCAGAACTTGTTGACAGAATAAATGGTAATTCATTTACTGTTTTGAGTTGGAAGATTGGTGTAAATAACCTTCCGGTATTATATGCTTACACTCCGCCAACTTCAAATGGAAAAATTACTATTGCTACTCCGTCAAATCGCTATCTCAAATACGGTGAGTCGGTAAATCTTTATGCGTATGCAACCGGACTTCCCGAAGGTTCAAAAATAAAATGGAGGATCGTTGATGGTAGTGGAGTTGCTCTTGACCCATCTGCATCAGGAACAATCTGTACCGTTACATCAAAATCAAATGGCGATGTGATAATTGAAGCCTATGCTGTAAATAAAAACGGTAATACCCTTGTCAACGAAAAAGGTAACAGAGTTTATGACAGAGAAGGTATCAGCTCGGAAGTAAGTTTATGGTGGATTATTCTTTATTACATAAGGCAAATATTCGGCATAACAAAAACTGCCATAAATTTTGCTGTATGGCCATAAAAAATTATGACATTCATCAGTTAGACAGAATACAGGCGTAGTATTTCAGGATATCAGAATTCTTGCATGAGTCTGCGTGCTAATCTGACGGTATATAACGATGTGTCAGATGAGAAGCTGTATGAAGTGCTTGACAAACTGGTTTAAGCGAAGTACTCAAGAAAGCAAACGGAAATATGGACACTATGATTCCCTATGAGTTCACGAAAGGCGGTATCTCTCTTTCTGTCGGTGAAGCACAAAAGCTCATGCTTGCAAGATTGTTTACGGATACTTTCAGCATGTCGAATTTTGATGAACTATCATCGAATTTTAACCCGTTATTCGAGGTTAAATTAATACAAAACATTTTTGAGATATTCAAACACAGAGACAACAATCAAAACCTCTCACCGACTTTCAATGGTGAGGGTTTTTGATTGTATTTATCATATCGAAAATGGGAATATCATAGAAAGCGAAACGCATGATGAGTTGATGGCTGACAAGGGCAAATACTACGAAATGTTTGTTAGGTAAGGCAAAAAATTATCAAAGCTAAAATTCGAAAAACTTATAATAAGATATACCAATAAAAAATCCATACAAACTGATTAAACACCCAGTTTGTATGGATTTTTCTTGCTTGTAATGATTTGATGTTTGGAAGTGTTGATATATAAGGGCATTTTGCGGCTTTTTAGAATCTGAATATAAGATGACCTTGATAGCGAAAAACGAGGTTTTGTCATGTTCAAAACTTTCAAAATAATCAAAAAATTAACATTAATAAACCCCGAATGGATTGCAACAATAATAAGGCAAACGCAAATTGAATTTGAAGGGGTGTAAACGAAATGTCAAAGAATAATTCAGTTGTTCCTCAGGCAAGAGCCGCTCTTGACCAGTTCAAGATGGAAGCTGCAAGAGAAGTCGGTGTTCAATTCCCTCTCGAAGAAAACATACAACACATAGAACGCTCTGCGAAATCATAATCAATATAATGTTTCAAAAAGCTGTCTTTGATTTTAAAAAGACGGCTTTTGATTTTGAAAGGGAGTTTTAATGGACAGCAAATGTGTTAAATTTAAGATAAGAGAAAATCTGGGGGTTAATAATGAAAAAATATCTTGTTTTGCTGATGATAGCTGTTATGTTTTTCTTGCTTGCGGTTCCGTCTTATGCTTATGTTCTTTCTCCCGAGGAAATATACGGTGAACCCGATAAGGGGTATGACAAGGGATATGAAGACGGAATTTTAGAAGGTGGCGGAAAAATTATATACAAAACAAGAGAAGTATCTGCTAAAGAATATATTGCAGACCACGAAACAAGATTCCGTGAGCTGTATATAACTTTTCTGCTCGTTCTCGTGATTTGCGTTGCACCGATTTTAATTTATCGCTATTTAGTTAAAAAGGATTTTCTTGCGGATTGTGATGCAACGATAATAACGGTTGTTTATAATCTGTTTGCTTGCGGTATGATTACATATATTATGTATCGCATTGACAATCTTGTGCCGTGCATCAGTATAGTTGTTTTATGGGGAATGATATGTAAGAAGATTCTTAGATCTTAAAAGTTCACATTTGTTATTTAAAATGTTAAAATATATTTTTAGGAGGCTTATGTTATGGGTTATGATTATGGTTACGGTGAACTTAACAATCAATTGATTGTTAAGTTCAAGTCGGGAGCACCTGATTTTGAAGCGGCAAAAAAGTTAATCGTTCAAGGTGCAGACTTAAATGCTGTCGGAAAAGATGACGATGAAAATGTCTTGTCGGAAATTTTAAGCGGTTATTGGTGGTCGGAATATGACGAATCACCCGATAATTTCTGTGGCGATTGTGAAAAAGAGAATTGTAGCGGTTGTGAACATAATCTGAATCCGAATCTTGGTCAATCGATGTGTGATATTATCCGTTTTTTTCTTGATAATGGTTTTGATGTAACCAAAAATGACGGATGTTTTGGGGCACAATGCCTTTATGCATTAACATTATCAACTTTTGACAGATATATGATTGAGGCTACAAAAATGCTGTTTGACGCAGGTGCAGTTAATCGGACTGTTTCACTGAATCCGAATGAAACTGAAACTCCATGGAATTTCATCGGTACAGAGGGGAGTTTTCAAGACACTTGCGAACACAATCATTCTTTGGGAAATATTTTTGAGGCGGTTTATCAGGTTTATCTTGCTGTCGATGAAGGCAGACCGTATCAAGGAATTGATTCATATGAAATTGCTGTTGGCAAAAAGATATTGAAAGTTCTGGCTGAAAATGATGTAAATAAACCTGTTTTTTATTCGCTGGATGTTGATGGTTTTAAGAAAGATAATTGTTATACCGACACCTTATATTTCGTTTATGATGACGGAGTATTAGTTACAACACAGTTTGCAGATTTCTGGACAAATACTGTTTTGCCTGACAAAAATCTTGTTGATGTGTCGAAGTATTTCGAAGGGATTACAGGCAACATAATAGAAAGTTTTATCTATAATCATAATTCGATTTCCAAAGGAACAACTGAATATGGTCAACCAATTACAACAATCATTATGGATTCTGGATACAAGGCGACTTTTTCAATTAATTTTGGTGAAGTGAAAGACGAAAACAGAGCAGCTTTTTTTGAGGTTTCAAATCTTTCAAATTAATCAAAAAATTAACATTAATAAACCCCGAATGGAATGCAAAAATAATAGAGCAAACGCAAATTGAATTCAAAGGGGTGTAAACGAAATGTCAAAGAACAATTCAGTAGTTCCTCAGGCAAGAGCCGCTCTTGACCAGTTCAAGATGGAAGCTGCAAGAGAGGTTGGCGTTCAATCACATCTTAAAATACAAATCTTAAAACCTTTGAAAACATATTTGAAAATAGAGCTTTTAAATAGAAAAAAGTTAGCATTTGTGAATTTAAACAAATGCTAACTTTTTAAAATAATTTGTTGTTAGTTAAAGAAAAACAGCGAAATGTAAACCGAATGAAAAATTAGGGTTTGAAATAATATTTTGATTTAAATACCTCGGCATCTAAATTCTTTTTATCTTCAATGATTTTAGATAGGATTTCTTTATCGACAGTTCTCCCTTTACCAAGAATAAATCCTGAAAAATGCATTAGTGATTTGTTATAATTCTTTTCAATTGCCTTTGTTAAAGCTGGGTGAATAATGTATGCTGCTCTATCGGCAGTGATCAAAGTGTCTTTTTCGTAAAAATAACTTATTTGACTTGAATCTTTAAAATTCATCACTTCTTGGTTAGAGTTATTAGAATTTTTTAAAATATATCCAAGATAACCCATGTTATATAACATAGAGAAAGGATGTCTTTTACACTTTCCGCTTATGCAACCATCTTCAGGACATTCATCGATCGAGTTGATTTTTTTGCATATTCTTTTAATATCGTCCTCAAAAAGAAGATTTCTGTCAATTAAAGAAAGTAAATATTCGAAGTTATCTTTATCAGCCCAATAATTAGGAAGATAATGCTTTTTTTCAGTATAGTAAGAAAGATTAACTGAATTTATTGCAGGATCTGAACAATATGCTAAATCAGCAGCCAAATCTTCAATTAGCTGTTTTACAAATTCTTCTCTTTTGTGGGGTTCGTTAAACTCTCTTATTGTATCAATATTTTTGGTTATTTCTTCACCATATCGCTGAATATCTCTTGTGCGGTCGAAAGAGTGCCTATATATACTAGAAAAGATAGTTTCTTTTTGATTATTGCCATTTTTATCTTTGCAATAAGGATGACATAAGTTTTCTAATCCCACAAAAGCAAACGCTTCCTTTCCCTTGGTGTGTTTATGCTCTGGACTGAAAAGATATGAATCATCTTGTTCTTTTATACAATCTAAAAATATTCTTTCTTGTTCTTTAAACGAATAAGAAAGTTTTAATAGTTTAGAAGCCAATTTTTGATTTTGTTCTCCTAATCTATCATCTTCACAGTTGAACGCTTCTAATCTAATAGTATAAAAAACATTTATTTGACCACCAAAATCATCACATAGTTGTCCGGCTGCACTCATTAATGCAAGTTGAAAATATTGCCATATATTAATATGAACAAGGTTTGCTACATTCGAATTTTCATGAATTCTTAAGCCTTCATTAGATTTATTTCCAGCAAAGATTTCGCAACCGTAGCAACAGAGTTTTTCTTTACAACCATCATCAGAAAAGCAAAAATCAGTACCTTTGTCTTTGATTCTGCATTCGGAATAACCGTTTTTTAATTTGCATAAGACACAATCAGCAGGAGGCTCCGCATTGGTCTGTTTTATTGCTTGGTCTATTTTGTCAACAAAAATAGCAATTTCTTTTGTTGATTGTTTTGTAGAAGCTTTTCTTCTTTGCAATACAATATTACAAATATTTGCTATATTAATATCGTATTTAGAAATTTCGTGACTCCAGTTATCAATACATAGAATATTTTTTATAATACTATTTAAACTACTATAATTTTTATCGATACATAAAGACATTATGTCTGAACTTAGTTTATTTTTGTTAAAATATTCTTCGATAGTTTTTTGGTTTTCAAGAGCTGCTTGATTTTCGGCAACGTTTTCCTTTTCTTCACTTAAAGTTGAAAAATGATTGATAACATATATTTCAAATGCAATTATCCATAAATTTACAAGATTATCATATATATTATCAGTTTTTAATTTTGAATATGTTGAAATGGATATACGTTCTGTTGCCCAATTGTTTTTTACCGATGGACAACTACATTTAGGCAAACAATAGTATTTTTTTGAAGAGTTAACGCGTTTTACTTGTAGCAAGAATGTTTTTCCTATTCCTTTAACAGAAGCAATTCCCAAAAAAGGCGAATTTCGTTCAAAAAATTTCGAAATAGAAGGTGTATTTGTAAAAGAGTTAAATCGTGTTTGCTTACCTTTGGCTAATTCGGCATCAGGAAGCCAAATAGAAGCATTTTTTGACTGTTTTTTCGAGCTTCTCGAATTATTGTTGTCAACAACATCATCACTAGCATTATCATCATTGTTAAACAATTTAAAATAATATGGTTTATTAATGTTATAGTAAAATTTATTTGATGTAATAAAACTACCTTCTTCGTATTCATATACTTGCACATACACATTTCCATCGTTTTTACAAGTATAGGAGATTACTCCGAGTTCAGAATAATCGTCTCCCATCTCAATAGCACTTTTTCCGCATACGATACAAGGAAATGTGGTGTTGGGTTCATTATATCTGTCTACAGAATCCTTTTCAATTAAATGCTTATCGCCACATAAATATGCTTTAGTATCTAAATTGTTTAAGATATTGCAGACACGTCTTTTATGGCAATCGATTAAGCTGTTTATATCGTGATGGGCTAAAACAATAGTTGGTAGTTTAGGATTAGTTTTTATACTGCTTAATTTTTTTATATCAACAATTTGCTTCTTATCGCTATTACCATCTGATATAAGAGCAGTGTTCAATATCACAACATTTAAAGTTTTTTCCCAATTTATGCACATAATATCAGTAGGATTTTTTGTTCTATCATCTTTGACAGAAGATCCATAGAACTCTCTAACAAAATCTATATAATTTTTAAATCCGTTAGACAAGTTCTTTGCCGATTTGGTTTCGTTTACATATTGAGAATAAATATCTGCATCATTTTCAATGTTTGCTCTGATATTTGAAATTATTTCTGTTCTAAACTCAAAATCATCTGCATCATGATTGCCTGGTACTAAAAAAATGTTGCTTTTCTTTAATTTAAAAATTTTTGTTATTTCATTCAAAAAATCCAATGAATCATTATATGAATTGTTAAATTTTTTGTGCTTAAAATCTCCTGTTACTACTATAAAATCAGGCTTTATATGTTGTGATAGTGTTTCATAAGCCTTAAGCATACAATTCCAATCTGTACTTGCTTTAATATGCAAGTCCGATAATTGTAAAAAATTAAAATTCTTACCCATTTTTTTCTCCTTTTCAACACTGGATTTATATATAAAGATTTTTTGGTATATATACATATATGTCGAAATTTGCGATTTGTTACATGAAAATTTTCAAAAAAATAAAACTTTGTAGAATTAAACAAAATGATGTCGAAATAATTGTGCGATTTAACAATGCTGTTTGCAACCGTATTTATGGTTGCAATTTTTTATATCCAAAATCAAGAAAAAGGAGGAATCCAATGTCAGATGTAGACGAAGTTGTAAAGCATATTCATTTGAAAGATATTCACTCGTTTCCCGATCATCCGTTTGAGGTTAAGGATGATGAATATATGAGGGAAACACTTGAAAGTGTGAAGGAATACGGAGTGTTATCCCCCGTTATTGTTCGCCCCCGTGAGGAAGGTGGATATGAAATGATAAGCGGTCACAGAAGAATGCGAGCTTGTGAGCTTGCAGGTATAGACAGCGTACCTGCCATTGTCAGAAATGTTGACAGAGATGTGGCAACAATAATGATGGTTGACAGTAACTTGCAGAGAGAAACTGTTTCTCCGATGGAGAAGGCAAGGGCATACAAGATGAAACTTGAAGCTGTAAAAAGGCAAGCAGGCAGACCTCCAAAATCGGCAGAAAAAAATTGTGCCCAAGTTGGGCACAATTTTGAAAACAAACGGTCACGGTCACTTTTGGCTGATAATTCGCCCGATAGTTCCTCTCAAATTCAGCGATATATCCGCCTTAATGAGTTAAATGAGTCACTTCAAAATATGGTTGATGAGAAGAAAATGGGCATAACTCCTGCTTGTGAAATTTCATATCTAAAACCCGAAGAACAAGAGCTGCTTGTCACAACGATTGACAGTGAGCAGGCTATGCCTTCATTATCGCAGGCTCAGAGAATGAAAAAATTAAGTCAAGAAGGAAAACTTAATGAAGATACGATGCTTGAAATTATGATGGAACAGAAGAAATCTCCTAATCGAAACATTGTTCTTTCTGAAAAATTGTTAAAAAAGTATTTTCCTCAATCTTTTTCTCAAGAAAAAATTGAGGGGATTATTTTAAAATTACTTGACAGATGGTTGATAAATAAAAAACAACAAATAAAATAAAATCAACCTTGTATAATTGCTTCATTGACAAAACACTTCGAGAAAAGTTTGAACAACCCTTGTGTTTTTTTGTGCAATTTGTCGAATTTTTGTATTTTTTGAAAAAATATTGAAATCTTTTGCAAAAAAAATATATATATTATATGTGGGAGTAAAAAAATCCTTCTTGAGGTGTTGTAATGAAAAGAAACGAAAAAATCAAAAGAGAATTTGAAAGACAAATAAAAAAAGTAACAGACGTATATATGTTTATTACGGCGATATTTGAATATACTACTATTGAATCCAAGCAGAAAATAGAAAAGAAATATTATCAGTTGATATCGTCTGGCTCAACAAACGACCTAAATGTAATTTCAAAATTGGTACAAAATCTTTGTGTAGTTAATAGATATGAATTTGATTTATGGTTACAGTGTTGGATAGATGAATTCAAAAAAACATCTCTTGATGATATTTTGTTTTGTTATATAACGTTAATGAAATTTGATGATGTTGTTAATGTCCTGTTACCTTCTCATAAATCCGTATTCTTAAAAGGTCCTATGAATACGTACGGAAACAGATTTTTCTATAAAAAGCATAATTCTTTTTTCGAAAGCAAACTAAAAACAAATCATATTCGAGAAGGTAGACAAACCGTTGAGCATGATAGCAATTCAATAAATAAGGTTTTTTCAAACTTTGAGGTTATAAAAGAAAGTGGACTATATGAATATACACCTGAAGTTAAACAGTATAAGCACACTTTTGAGATTACCAAGGCTCTAAAGTTTGGAGTTTCATCATTTTCAAACACAACTTGGTTTAAACCCGAACTCAATTATGACCTTAAGTCGTTTGTTATTGAATATGAACCTACCCAAAATCAAATACAAAATGATTATATAAAAAATATATTAGTGGAGTTTGAAGAAAACGAGGTTGATATAGTAATTTTTCCTGAATTAGCAATGAATCCTGAAACACAAAAGGAAATTCAAGAGTTTATTATTGAGTCTGGGTTTAAGCATATCAAACTTTGTTTTTTGGGTAGCGGTTGGGATCGCACGGAAGAGAAAAACGAGGCTGTTTTGTTGTCCAATCAAGGTTCAGTACTGATTAATGAACAAAAGCAAATTCCATACAGGATATATGTAAAAGAGATTAGTGATTATTGTACTGAGTCTATAGACGGAAATAAGAAAATCATGTTTGTTGACTTGGATGGAATTGGTAGAATAGCTTATTTGATTTGTGCTGATTTTAATGATGACTCAATAAATTCCGTTTGTTCTTTGTTGCATGCTGATTTTGTGATTGTTTCTGCATTTTCGGGTAGTACAAACGAAATGTACGATACGGCTAAAAGTAATGCAGAACGAAAAGCTATTACAACTGTTTTATGTAATTCGTGTGCCGCAATTGAAAAAGATGCATATGCTGCATTTGCGGTTGCTCCGAAAATTTTACATAAAAAGTTAGAAGTCGATGAAATTTATAAAAAAACCCCTTGTAAAAGTGGTTCGGTATGTAGTATGTGTACAAATATTTTTACAATAATTCGTTGAAATAGACTTGAAAATTTTTAGATATATGTTATTATATATTATAGAGGTGAACTTTACGTGAAGTTTACTTGAAAGGGTGGTTATAATGGAGAAAGATTTGGCGATTTTAAGTTTAGGCAGTTTTAAAGATGAAAATTTATCAAATTTGGAGATGGTTAGCGACACAGTTTACAAATTAGCATTTGATTCGTATGTTAGCGGAAACTCAGAAACACTAAAAAAAGTTTTAAGTTCAATGGCTGAAAATTTTGAAAGAATATCAAATTATCTTCATGTTGAAGAATTTGACAATGCCCCGTCTTATTATTTTGGAAGAATTTCTTCGTTGACTGAATTCTTGTTGGATATTATAAAAGAAGACGAAGAAGAGTACAATATCGAAGGACTTCGAAAAAGTTATCCGCTTTTACTTCCTGCTCTTGAGATTATCAAGAAACATAATACGGTTTCTGGTGTAATATTACAGAAAGAACTGAATTTAAAATCAAGTAGTAATTTATCAAATTTTCTAAAAAGAATTTCGAAATTTGAATTGGTAAGTATTCATAAGGTTGGCAATACAAACTTTATTTCGTTGACTATTAAAGGAGAGTATTTCCTTTCAAAAAATACTGAAAGGACTTCATCAAAAAATATTTCTTGTATAGAAATTGGTACTTTGTATAAAATACTAGATCAAATTGCAGAAGAAAGTAGAAAAACAAATCCCAGTTCGATTAAAGTAATTTGCACTAATAATATTGATTTAGGTGTTAGAGAAACAAGAATTCTAAAGCATAAAGTTGATCGTGTTTTTTCCAACAGGGATGAATGTATAAAAAATGTTTTTAAAAGTTTAAACACTAAAACTTCACGTACAAATTCATATTCAAAATCATTTTGCTTTGATGAAAATCTTTATAACAGAGATAATGTTTTATATGCTTCAATCACTGTTTGATTGAAAGGAGTGGTTTTAATGTTAGAAGAAATCAAGAAAGTTTTATCGCAAAAAAACGAAAAGAATGATTATGAAGATCTTGTTCTCGAGTCCAAAGAATGCAAAGCGGAAATTATTGCTATTATTAATCGAATTAAGGATGGCGAAAACAAAAATGAACTTTTTGACAGAATAAAAGCGGAGTGTGAAAACGATGAGTTGACAGGGGCTTTAATTAAAATAATTAACTCAAATGTAGCACCTTTTGAGGAAACCGCTTTTTTAAGGGAATTAGATTCTGAAAAATTCAATTCTTTAATAAAGTATATGCTTGAAAATACAATTATTCAAGTCGAGTTAAAAAAACATGTGCATGAAGCTGTTGGCTTAGAAGAAAAAAAGGTTGATACTTTATATAGACTGATGTATACAGTTTTAAATTGGATAATAACAAAAAGATATTCCCAAAAACATTTTTTCCGTGATTTTAATGATATGTTCAGATTTGATGAAGATAAGAACATTTTTATTTGGGATTTGTTTGTTGAAAGAAGACAGGAACTTATTTTTGCTGTCTTATTAGATAGTGTTTCTGTTTGTTTCGAAATCAAAGATCAAATCGACAATTGGAGTGATTTGTTTTCTAGTATTTTTGAAGAGAACAAAGAGCTTAGTGAAACAAAAGAAACAGAGTAAAACTAAAATTTTATAACTTAAAAATCGAATCAAACAAACTACATAAAATGTACATAGTAATCAAAAAACAAAAAAGACTGATAGATTTTCTATCAGTCTTTTTTTGTGCCCAAAAACAGGAGGAAACAATGATACAAACACCATTAACATTTATGGAGGTGAGGTCACAAAAATCAATATTAAATACCAAGGAAGAACAGAATTTTAGTTACGCTGAAACTGTTGTAAAAGGTCTTATTTTTGAGAATGAAAGACTGAAATTGAGGGTTTGCAATATGGTTATGACCTCTGAACCTCAAAGACTTATTTGGCTGAACAAGATGCATCCAATAAATATGTATGATGCAGACTATAATCTTGGATTTCATTTGGAAAGAAACACAAACAGTTTTTATGCGGCGATGTACTTGATGATTGCGAATCAAGAGTTGGTAAATCGCTCTTGGTGGTGTTTCGGCAAATACGGAATTGATTTCAAGAGAATGAGATTACGTGGTATATCCCCTCAGCTCTATGCCGTGCTTATGGCAGCAAAAGAGATATACACTGGGCAAGAATATATTTCAGAAAGTGATTTAGCAAACCCCGAAATAATAGACGATACGGCTTTCAAGCTGATTATAAACGCCAAACTGATTAAACGGTTTGGTGTTATTTTTTTACGATTCGGAAATGGAGGACAGTTGATATGTCGGAAGTATTTAGAGTAGATAAAACCGGAAATTATACGGTTATGTCTAACTATCATCTTCGTGATGAAAGATTAACACTCAAAGCTAAAGGTTTGCTTTGCTACATATTAAGTCTTCCGAATGATTGGGATTACACAATGGATGGACTGCAGGCAAAACATCCCGATGGAATTACCGCCATTCGTTCTTGCATCAAAAATTTAGAAAAAGCAGGATATTTAAGACGCAGACAGACCATTGATTCCAACGGTAGGTTTTCAAAAAGTGAATACTTCGTTTATGAAAAACCTATCTCCGAACCACCGTTGTTAGATTTTCCGACAACGGTAAATCCGACATCGGATAATCCGTCAACGGAAAAACCGACATCGGATAATCAAACGCAACAAAATACTTATATACAAAATACAAATCAACAAAATACTTACTCTACCAACTACCAACCTATCAAAAAGGAGTGGTGGATGGAGAATTATGATGAGTGTTTATCTCATTTGTATGAAAGAATTGATTTGGAATACTTTCCCGAATCAATAAGAGATGTTGTTACCGATATCATCGGATATATGGCTGATGCTTTTTGTTCAAATCTTCCAACCCAAAGAATAAATGGTGAAGAGATTTCTAGGAACAGACTTATAACAAAACTTTTGAGAGTCAGCGAAGAAACAATAGACACAGTAATTGATGATTTTGAAAATCTCAATAGAAAAATTAGAAACCATCGCAATTACATTATTTCAGCACTATATAACGCAACATCATCAGAGAATGTTGATTCACATAGTGAATTTAGCAGAACTTATAAAAAACAGGAGGTGAGAAAATGATTCACGGTATTATTGCTGTCGGCGGTCTTTACCTTATGCTCGGCATTGAAGTTGTAATGGGCGTAGCCGAAAGAGTTATCAGCCTCTTTTAAGCTGATGGAAAGGAATAACAAATGAAAAAACACAGAATCAAGCTCTTTCGTTTGGTGGTTCCTCCTTAGTGTGCCTGCGGTTTCCGCAAGGCATTTTTTAATAACAAGGAGGTAAATCAAAATGAAGGATGTTTACCCAAGCAGTAAACGTAAAAACAAGTCTGATGAAAGCAAAAAGAAAACAGCGACCCGCATTGCGATTGCAGTTTTAGCGGCATTGCTCTTGTTTCTTCTCGTCTTTCTCGGCTTTAAGGGATGCTCCGATAATTCCGCAAATCCCGCTGACAGAGGTCTTGTCTATGACAGCGAAGCCGTAAGCGGCGGTTGGGATGAAGCTGACATCGAAAAAATCAAAGAAGGTCTTAACGAAAAGGTGCAGGCAGGAATGATAAACATTTCAATGAACACCGCACCGAAGTTTGAAAACGGCTCTGCCGAAGGCAATCTTATGATAGTCAATGAAACAATCAACAATTATCCGCAGATAGTTATTATCACCCGAAATGATACCGGTGAAACGATTTATGAATCTGACGGAATCGCCGTAGGAAGTAAAATCGAAAAAGCAAAGCTCGATGTTGTACTTCCCGCAGGTGTTTATGAATGCACCGCAATGTTCCACAACGTTGACCCCGAAACGGGTGCTTCACTCGGTTGTGCAGGTGCAGAAATCGAAATTACGGTTCTTAACTGATGAACCAAACACAAATCAAAACAATATTTTTTAATCGAAAAGGAGAAATAATTATTATGAAAAAGTCACTCACAAAAATCCTCGCAGTAGGTCTTGCACTCTCAATGGCATTCTGTATGGCAATTCCCTCATTCGCAGCTGAAATCACTTCCAACGGCGGTAACGGCTCAACTCCCGTAAACCTTTCTTCAACCAATGACGGTACACTCGGCGGCGACCCCGCAGCAACAGCACTTTCCGTAACAGTTCCCACCGCACTTCCCATGGCAGTCGGCACAGATGGTACAGTTACTACCGCTGATAACTGCAAAATCACAAACAACTCATTCGGTGCAGTAAGAGTTAAGACCGCTACAATCAACGGTGAAAACGGCTGGACACTCACAGCATTCGGTCCCAAGGAAACACTTGCTTCAGAAAAGGTTGACAGCGATCAGCTCGGCTTTGCAATGACTATCGGTAACGGCTCTCAGGTTGCAACAGACAAGTCAGATGTAAATTCACAGACTCTCATCTCTGCTCCCGTTGAAGGTTGCTATATGACCGGTGTCGGCGACACAGCAAATAACAGCGTTGCAGTAAACTACGATGCAATCGTTACTCCTCTCTCAGTTGCTGCTACTGAAGCAACAATCGCAAGCGTTGTATTCGTTGTTGAATGGGATACAGCTGCTTAATCAAATCAAAACATATAACCAAAGCGGCAACCCAATCGGTTGCCGCTTTACTTTTAAGAAAGGCAGGATAATCAATGAAACATAAGAAAATAACGGCAATTATTCTTGCCCTCGCTCTCGTTTTCTCACTCACATCTGTTAATGCTTTTGCAGCATCTTATGCCAAAGCATCAGTACCCGTTAAACTGACGGTATCAAACGAATACAGAGCCGTGAGTGTTACCGTTCCTGCTTCATTTCCCATTGAAATTGTAAACGGAACAGTTATTACCGCCGATAACGCAAAAATTACGAACAATGCAAAATACGGAAGTATTAAAGTTACTGATGTTACGGTAACTGACGGTTCGTATAAAATCGGCAATTATGAAAACTTTTCGGGCAAGAAAATAGTTGCCCTCAAAATCAACGGAATTCCCACAAAAGATGACGGCTCAATGCTTATCAGCTCAACAGCGTTCCCCGTTGTTGCACCGCAGGAAAGTCTGAATCTCAAATATTTCGCCAAGGTATCGAAAGACGCATCGACGGAAAAGGATGCTGAAATCGCAAAGGTGGTATTTACTATTGCAATCGCAGATTAAGGAGGTATCAATGTGAAAAAATCTAAATTCACAAAGGTTATTTCCTTTCTTCTTGCCTTGGCAATCGTTCTTTCTGCTGTTGCATTTACGGTAAGTGCATATTCGACAGTTTCCACAACTTATGCTTGTCCGCATACATTGTGCATAAAAAAGCTCAGCATTTCGGGCCCTTATGGTGACCCGAATGAAATCGTGGATAACAACGTGCCCTTCCTTAATGGTAAAACATTCGCAAATGTTTTCAATTCTCATTATTGGAGCAATTCGACTAAATACAATGATTATCATATGTATATCATATATTGTCCGAAGTATGACAACAGTGATAGTAGCGTATTAAAACATACGATGACATTGATGTTTGCACACCACGGATACACAACAAAAAGTTATTCCCAATACAACGAAAGTTATCATTATGCAAACAAAAAATGTGACCACGGAACAGATTTCCGTGGTTCAAATGTGTATGCTTTATCACAATCACTTTGTGGTGAAAATGCTTATTTGAGCGAAGAAATGATGATAAATCTTGCTGAAGATTATCAGGCACAAAGCGGATGCGGAAAAGAAGCCGCAATTCTTGAATCACACACTTGGACATATGGAAGTTGGTATGATGCGGGAAACGGTTCTCATGCAAGAACTAAAACCTGCAGTGTTTGCGGTTACTCAACAATCGCTACGCAGACGCATAGTTTGTCTGCAAGTAAATGGATTAACAGTTCAGATGCAGAACATAAAAGAACTGTTAGCTGTTCAACATGTAAATATTCAAGAACTGATTATGAGATTCATGAGTTTACTTATGGTTCTTGGGAAAAAAGCTCCGATACCCAACACAAGAGAACTGCCACTTGTTCAACCTGCGGTTATTCAAAAACAGAGTATGAAAGTCATAATCTGACAACAAGTGATGGTGTTTATTATGGTTCCGAGGAACCCAATTACAATACTTATCCCGGCAATCAATATCACAGATATGACACTACTTGCTCAATTTGTGACTATAACAATTCCAAATATGAACAGCACGAAATGTATGTGAAAACACCGTGGTATGATGCTTCGGATACTCGTCACAAACAAATCACACAATGTTATCATTGCCGATTTAGTGTTTCGACAAATTCGCCACACGAATATCCGCAAAACCTCTATACATATGAATCTCTTAATGATATTTCTCATCAAATAACAAAGCATTGTGAAACTTGTACTCACGCCGAAGATGGCGGAACTGCAAACCATAATTTCGTTATCGGTGAATGGACAAAGTTTAACAACTCTGACCCCAATGCTGGAACATACGATTGCAACAAATATCATAAAAGAACTCTCACTTGTTCTGATTGCGGATATGTGAAATATGAGTATGTTGAACACAAAATGCAAATTGAAGGATATACTTCTCAAAACTCCGACAGACACTCTTGTGTTCCGAAATGTTCGGATTGTACTTATTCATACAACTTGAACGAACCTCATACTTTCAATCCCGATGATTACAAATACGAAGTTATTGACAAAAACCGTCACAAGTTTATTAAGCCTTGTGAAAAGTGTGATTATGCGTACGAAATCAATGAGTATCACGAAGATTCCAACTCGGATTGTTACTGTGATGACTGCGGTTATCTTATGTCCCGGTTCTCTGTGACCGTGCCAACAACAATGGTTCTCACAATGGGAACTGACGGAGAAGTTTATGCCCCTTCGGATGCTGTTATCGTCAACAATTCAACAGCGGCGGTATTGGTAAAGAAAGCTGATATAAATTCCCGAAACGGTTGGAATATCGTGCCGTATTCAACGAACATGGCAAAGGAAAAAGTCGATTCAAAGAAAATCGGTTTTAAGATGAACGGTATTCAGACGGACAGTTCAGGAACAACGGACAGCCTTTCATATGATAACGGATGGATAATCGAAAAAGATAAATCATCTGCGGTTGTTTACGATGCTGTCGTTTCCGCAACATCTGCTCCCATTGACGAACAGGTAATTGAAATCGTCTTTGTTGTTGATTGGAAGGAGTGATAACCCTTGCAGGAAGAAGTTGAAAGCAGGACAGTCACACTATCCATAAATGCAACAAAACTAACAGCGAGAACACTTAAACAGGCATTGGAAAAGTTTCTTGCACATCAGAAAAACAAGCACATTCAGAATAATCAGACCAAAGATGTAATCCCTCACGGCAAACAGACCGTAAAACAGCTTGCGGCACAAAATCAAGGTATGACAAATATCGAAATTACAGATAAGAATATCAGAGATTTTGACAGAGTTGCAAGAAAATATGGTGTTGATTATGCCGTTAAAAAGGATAAAACCGTACAGCCTCCTCGCTACCTTGTTTTCTTTAAGGCAAAAGACACAGATGCTCTGACCGCTGCTTTCAAGGAATATACGGCTAACACCATCAAAAAGAAAGACCGCAGAGAATCTGTTGTTGCAAAACTTCAGGAAGTATTGAAGAGTATCAAAGAACTTCCGAACAAGAAGAAGCACAAGGAGCTGGAACTTTAATGAAGCAGATAAACTTTAAGAAAATCATAATTCCCTATATCCCGTATTTTGCTATCGGATTATTCGCAACCAAAGTCGGTCAAGCCATAAGACTTGCACCCAGCACAGGCTTTGAAGGTAAACTTATGCACATTATGGAGGGTTTCGCCTATGCCTTTGCGGATATATTTCCGAGCTTCAATTTTTTCGATATTCTCATCGGAGCAACAATTGCCGCTGCAATAAGACTTGCAGTATATGTTAAAAGTAAAAACGCAAAGAAATATCGAAAGAACGAAGAATACGGCTCTGCACGTTGGGGAACTCACGAAGATATCGCTCCCTTTATTGACCCCGTTTTTGATAACAATATCATTCTTACACAAACGGAAAGTCTTATGATGTGTAACCGTCCGAAAGAACCCAAAAATGCAAGGAACAAAAATGTTCTCATAGTCGGCGGTTCGGGTTCGGGTAAAACTCGCTTTTGGATTAAACCGAATCTGATGCAATGCACATCAAAACAATATCCCGTAAGTTTCGTTGTGACAGATCCGAAAGGTACTGTTGCAATCGAAACGGGCAAAATGCTTCAGCGTGAAGGTTATGAAATCAAGGTGTTCAACACAATCAATTTCAACAAGTCAATGCACTATAACCCATTTGCATATATCAATTCCGAAAAAGATATATTAAAAATCGTTACCGCACTAATCGCAAACACAAAGGGTGAAGGTAAAGCAGGTGATGATTTTTGGGTTAAGGCAGAAACCCTGCTCTATTGTGCGTTGATTGGTTATCTTTGGTACGAAGCTCCTGATGAGGAGCGAAACTTCTCTACTCTCATAACTATGATAAATTCTATGGAAGTCCGTGAGGAAGATGAAACATTCAAAAACGCAGTTGACATAATGTTTGACGAACTTGAAGAAAAAGCTCCCGAACATTTTGCAGTAAGACAGTACAAGAAATACAAACTTGCCGCAGGCAAAACAGCGAAATCAGTTCTCATCTCTTGTGCTGCAAGGCTCGCTCCGTTTGATATTGCAGAGGTAAGAGAAATCACGATGTATGACGAGCTTGAGCTTGACAAAATTGGTGACAGAAAAACTGCTCTTTTCCTCATTATGTCAGATACCGATGCGAGCTTTAATTTTCTCATATCAATGGCATATACACAGCTTTTCAATCTGCTTTGTGAAAAAGCAGACGATTTTTACGGCGGAAGGTTGCCCGTTCATGTTCGTTGCCTTATTGACGAAGCGGCAAATATCGGGCAGATACCAAACCTCGAAAAGCTGATGGCAACAATCCGAAGCCGTGAAATATCTGCCTGCCTTGTGTTGCAGGCTCAGTCACAGTTAAAGGCTCTGTATAAAGACAGTGCCGATACGATTATCGGTAACTGTGACAGCCGAATATTTCTCGGCGGTTCTGAACCGACAACACTTAAAGAACTCTCGGCAGCTCTTGGTAAGGAAACCATTGATACATTCAATACGGGCGAAAGCAGAGGCAGAGAAATATCGCACAGTCTGAATTATCAGAAACTTGGTAAAGAACTTGCCTCTGTTGATGAACTTTCGGTCTTGGATGGTTCAAAGTGCATTTTACAACTCCGTGGTGTTCGCCCGTTTATGTCAAATAAGTTTGATATAACCAAACACCCGAAGTATAAATACTTGTCTGACTTTGACAAGAAAAACGAATTTGACATCGAAAAGTTTTTATCCACCCGTTTAAAATTCAAACAGGATGAACAGTTTGATGTTTATGAAATCTCTGTTGATGAAGAACAGAGCGTAGATGCATAAAGCATTTACAACAATTCCGTTGTTCCCGCAACAAAGCAACGGATTTAATATATATTTCCTTTTGCAACATTAAGACAAAATGACCGTCTGAATAATTAAATTTTAATAACAGAAAGGAGTGCTTATGATATGTAATACGGTCTAAAGACGCACTCGATTTATCATCAGCATAATTACAATGGATTTTTTCAACTCAGCAGTAGATGTTCTCCAGACACTCGTTATCGCTCTCGGTGCAGGTCTCGGTATTTGGGGTGTTATCAACCTTCTTGAAGGTTACGGTAACGATAACCCCGGTGCAAAGTCACAGGGTATGAAGCAGCTTATGGCAGGCGGCGGTGTCGCCCTCATCGGTCTTCTTCTCGTTCCTGAACTCACGGGTCTTTTCGGTTAATAAAAGCAACCGATAACCCGAACTAATCTGTGGGGGTTTCCGTTCAAAAGCGGAAGCTCCCGCTTTGAGTAAAAAGGAGTGATTTACCCGAATGGATGCGATAAAAGAAGCATTGGAAGAATGGCTGCGAGAAATTCTCACAAGCGGCATTATGGATAATCTCAACGGGCTTTTTGACCAAGTGAATCAGAAAGTCGGAGAGATTGCTGACCACGTCGGTTCCACTCCTCAAGATTGGAATTCAAGCATTTTTAATATGGTTAAGAGCCTGTCCGATAATGTAATGGTTCCCATTGCAGCAGTTATCCTTGCCTTTGTTATGACACTTGAACTCATACAAATGGTAATTGATAGAAACAACTTTCACGGGGATGTTGATACCTTCGCTTTCTTCAAGTGGGTGTTTAAAACTGCGGGAGCTGTTCTTATCGTGACAAACACTTGGAATATCGTTATGGGTGTGTTTGACCTCGGGCAAGAGGTTATAAACAACGCATCGGGAGTTGTCATAGGCGATACAACTATTGATATGGCAGAAATACTCGGAGATATAGAATCAAAGTTAGACGCTTTAAGTGTCGGTGCTTTGATCGGACTGTGGATGCAGTCGGGAATAGTAAAGATTTGTATGTGGATACTGCAAATCTGTATTCTCGTTGTAACATTCGGCAGAATGATTGAAATATATCTCGTTACTTCCGTTGCTCCGATACCGATGGCTACAATGACAAGCAAGGAAAGCGGTAATATGGGACAGAACTATATCCGTTCCCTTTTCGCACTTGCTTTTCAGGCGTTCCTCATTATGGTATGCGTAGCTATCTATGCGGCACTTGTTGAAAACATTGCCGTGACAGACGATATTTCCTATGCAATATGGACTTGTATGGGTTACACCGTACTTCTGTGTTTCAGCTTGTTCAAAACAGGTTCTTTGTCAAAATCCATATTTAATGCTCACTAACGGAAGGAGTGACGAATATGGCTTATGTACCCGTACCCAAAGACCTTAATGCCGTAAAAACAAAGGCAATGTTTAACCTTACGAAACGACAGCTTATATGCTTCGGTTCGGGACTTGTTTTTGCCGTTCCGCTTTTCTTCATTTTGAAGGCTCATATCAATATAAGCGGTGCGGCAATTATAATGATAATCGTTTTGCTTCCGTTTATGCTTCTTGCAATGTATGAAAAGAACGGACAGCCGTTTGAAAAGGTTGCTAAAAACATAATCAATGTTTTGTTTATTAGACCGAAACAGCGACCTTACAAAACGAACAATTATTATTCCTTGCTCGAAAAGCAAGATAAACTGAACAAGGAGGTTGAACGCATTGTCAAAAAAGGCAAATAACAATAACCTTTCAAAAGAACAGCAGAAACAGATAAATTCTGCTGTTGCAAAAGCGAAGGGTGACAAAAAACAGATGTCCGCACAGGACAGCATACCGTTTCAGAGAATGTTCAAAGACGGTATCTGCCGAGTGACGGACAATTTTTATTCCAAAACGGTTAAGTTTCTCGATATTAACTATCAGCTAAACAATAACGAGGATAAAAACGCCATCTTCGATGCGTGGTGTGATTTCCTCAACTATTTCGACAGCTCGGTAAAGTTTCAGCTTTCATTTATGAATATGACTGGAGCGAAAGAAACTTATTCCGAAAACATCTCAATTCCGGTCCGTGGAGATATGTTTGACGGTATTGCAATTGAATATCAGACCTTTCTCCGTGACCAGCTTGCCAAAGGCAACAACGGTTTGATTAAAACCAAATTTCTTACCTTCGGTATTGAAGCTGAATCGCTGAAAATAGCGAAACCCCGTCTTGAAAGAATAGAAAGCGATATTCTGACAAACTTCAAGAAAATGGGTGTTGTGGCAGAATCCATTAACGGATATGAAAGACTTAAACTTATGCACGGAATGTTTCATTTGGATGAAAAAATCCCGTTCCGTTTTTCGTGGGATGATCTTGTTCCTTCGGGTCTTTCCGTTAAGGACTACATAGCACCGAGTTCATTTGAATTCAAAACGGGTTCAACCTTCGGTATCGGCAAAAAGGTAGGTGCGTTATCGTTCCTGCAAATTCTCGCACCCGAACTCAATGACCGTCTGCTTGCGGATTTCCTTGATATGGAAACGAACCTTATCGTTTCAATGCACATACAGTCAGTTGACCAAGTAAATGCGATTAAAACGGTAAAACGCAAGATTACAGACCTTCAGAAAATGAAGATTGAGGAACAGAAAAAGGCTGTGAGAAGCGGTTATGATATGGATATTATTCCCTCTGACCTTGCAACATACAACAATGAGGCAACAAAACTCTTGCAGGATTTGCAGAGCAGAAACGAGAGAATGTTTCTTCTTACCTTTATTGTTATGAATGTTGAAAACACAAAGCAGCATCTTGACAATACTGTATTTCAGGCAGGCTCGATTGCACAGAAATACAACTGTCAGCTTACAAGGCTTGATTTTCAGCAGGAGCAAGGACTTATGAGCTGCTTACCTCTCGGTTACAATCAAATCGAAATTCAGCGAGGCTTGACCACATCAAGCGTCGCTATTTTTATCCCCTTTACTACGCAGGAGTTGTTTCAGACAAGCAAAGAAGCTCTCTATTGCGGTCTGAACGCTCTTTCCAACAACCTTATTATGGTTGACCGTAAATGGCTCAAAAACCCCAACGGTCTTATTCTCGGTACTCCCGGTTCTGGTAAATCTTTCTCGGCAAAGAGAGAGATTTCAAATGTTTTCTTCGTAACAGATGATGACATCATTATATGCGACCCCGAATCCGAGTACGGAGCATTGGTTGAAAGACTTGACGGACAGGTTATTAAGATTTCTCCCACATCCGATGACTATATAAATCCTATGGACTTGAATCTTAACTATTCGGATGACGAAAATCCGCTGACCCTCAAATCCGATTTCATTCTTTCTCTGTGCGAACTCATCATTGCAGGCAAAGACGGATTACAACCCGTTGAAAAAACAATCATTGACCGTTGTGTAAGGCAGGTTTACCGTAATTATCTTCTCGACCCCGTACCCGAAAATATGCCCATCCTTGAGGATTTGTATAACGAACTCCGCAAACAGGAAGAAAAGGAAGCTCAGTGTATCGCTACGGCTCTTGAAATCTATGTTACGGGTTCACTCAATGTTTTCAATCATCGCACAAATGTTGACATCAGAAGCCGTGTTGTAAGTTATGACATCAAAGAACTCGGAAAACAGCTCAAAAAAATCGGTATGCTCATCGTTCAGGATCAAGTATGGAACAGAGTTACCGTAAACCGTGAAGCACACAAGTCAACCCGTTATTACATTGACGAGATGCACCTTCTTCTCAAAGAAGAACAGACAGCGGCATACACGGTTGAGATTTGGAAGCGTTTCCGTAAATGGGGCGGTATTCCGACGGGCATAACGCAGAATGTCAAAGACTTGCTATCATCAAGAGAAATTGAAAATATCTTTGAAAACTCGGACTACATATATATGCTCAATCAGGCAAGCGGTGACAGACAGATTCTCGCAAGACAGCTCAACATTTCCCCTCATCAGCTCTCGTATGTAACACAGTCGGGCGAAGGTGAAGGACTTATATTCTACGGCAGTACGATATTGCCGTTTACAGACCGTTTCCCGAAGGATACGGAGCTTTACAAGATTATGACAACAAAGCCGCAGGAAAAAGCGGTTTAATGCTATTAAAGATAAGGAGTATAAAAATATGTGCAATTCAATCAATACACCCATCATCAGAGGTGTAGTCACAAGTGATGATTTCGGCGTTCTCCGCCTTGTGTTTATCGAAAATGAAGTTCTTTTCTGTGGCAGAGATGTTGCTACGGCATTTGGCTTTAAAGATTGCAACAAAGCAATTTCCTATTACTGCTGTAATGTAAACCGTATAATGCACGAAACATCAAGTGGAAAGCAGTTTCTTAATTTCATAAGTTTCTGTGATGCACTGAGTCTTTTTAAACACAGCAAAAACGAAAACGCCTGCGAATATGTCATTTTTCTTAAGGATATGAGAGACTCTTTTATCATAAAAGCTATGAGCATTTTCAACCAGAACCCCGTACCTAAAAAAACGAGTTGCGAGTATGATGAGGGCGATATGGAAACTGAAAAGGCTCTTGAAGATTTCGTTGAAAAGATCAAAGAACTTTACGAAAAGCATGGTATTTTCGTTTCCGTTGAGGGTATCTATCTTGATGAGGGCGATGAGAGACACCGCCTTGTATAACGGAGGTTAAATTCTGATGAGCAAGCGTGTACCGAGATTAAAGTTCGATGATGAAGAACTGAAAGCTCCGAAGGTCAGGGAAGCTGCTCAAAAAGCTGATAAAACCGTAGATAAACTTGAAAAAGCCGAAAAGAAAATTCCCAAAAAGATGTTTCACGAAGATGCGGATAAACCGAAACCGTCATCAAAGCTGACAAACGAAATAAAGAAAGCTCCTGTGAATGTCGCTTCGGCAAAAGTTCACCAAAAGATTGCTGAAACCGAAGATGATAATGTCGGTGTAGAGAGCGTTCACAAAATCGAGCAAGGTGTTGAAGGTGCTGTCAGAACGGTAAAAAGCATTAACAGAAGCCGTAAACTGAAACCGTACCGAGAAACTGCCCGTGCAGAGAAAAAGGCTGACAAAGCCAATGTTGATGCTCTCTATCAGCATTCAAAGGAACAGAATCCGCAGTTATCCTCAAACCCGTATTCCCGTTGGCAACAGAAAAGAGCAATAAAAAAAGAATATGCAGTTGCTAAAGCGGGAAAAGGTGCAAACGATACTATCTGTGCAACGGATACTGTGGCAAAATCCGCAAAAAGGGCAACGAAGGCAAAAGAAACAACGGAGAAAGTAATTCAGTTTGTGTCAAATCATAAAACGGGATTGCTTGTTGCGGGCGGTGTTCTTCTTGCCCTTCTTCTTATCGTATCTATGTTTTCTTCCGGCTCTGTTCTTGTTCAATCGGGTGTAGGGGCTGTCGGAATGACAACATATCCGAGTTCCGATGAAGCGATGAACACAGCCGAGGATATGTATTCGGCTCTTGAAACGGAGCTTCAGAACAAACTAAACAACTATGAATCAACGCACGGTTACGATGAATACCATTATGACCTTGCGGAGATAAAACACGACCCGTATGTACTCATATCTGCTCTTACTGCAATGCACAGCGGAGAATGGACAATCGATCAAGCGGAAGATGAAATACAGATGCTTTTCGATAAACAATACACTCTCACGGAAAAGGTCATAACCGAGGTTCGGTACAGAGAAGAAATAAGGTATAAACTTGAATGGTATGTCGATGATGAAGGAAATCTCATTCCGCAACTTGTTTCATACAAGGTGCAAGTGCCTTACAATTACTACATCTGTTATGTCACTCTGAAAAACTATGACCTCTCGCATCTTCCATCACAAGTGCTGACGGAAGATGAGCTTGAATTATATTCCGTATATATGGCAACACTCGGCAACCGTCCCGACCTGTTCCCCGAATCGGAGTACACCGATAAATACATAAACACCGAATACCCGAAATATGAGATACCCGCAGAAGCATTAACCGATGAACGGTTTGCGGCTATCATAACCGAAGCTGAGAAATATTTAGGTTATCCCTATGTTTTCGGCGGCAGCTCACCGAATACTTCATTTGATTGTTCGGGATATGTTTCGTGGGTTTACAATCACAGCGGCTGGAACATCGGCAGACCTACTGCACAAGGTCTTTATGACATTTGCACTCCTATTTCTGCTGTTAATGCCAAACCCGGTGATTTGGTGTTCTTTGAAGGTACTTACGATGCAGGCAGAACGGTTACGCACGTTGGCATTTATGTAGGTAACAATATGATGATACATTGCGGAGATCCCATTCAATATGACACATTAACAAAGGATTATTGGCAAGAACATTTCTATGCCTACGGCAGAATGCCAAATCAGTAAAGGAGTTTTTATGACCCCGAAAATTGAAAAACTCAAAGAAGAAAAGCAGAAGAATATAGAGAAAATCAAAGGCTGGCAGAAAAAGATTGCCAATGCCGAGGAACGAAATCAGGTCATAGACCGCAAGATAATCGAATGTGAAAACACAGAGATTATCGGAATGATTCGTACATCTGATTTTACTGTTGAAGAAATAGTTGAGCTTTTATCTTCTGCAAAATCAACCAAAGGAGGAAACTGATTTCTTATGAGAAGAAAAACAAGTAAAAGACTTATTCACATTCTTTTTGCTGTAATCCTCTGTATTTCAACACTCTCTGTTTCTGCGTTTGCTGCTGAGGATTGCTACGCATCCGATGAAAGCGGAAACGCAGAAATCCCGTCCTCAATAGATACGCTTACCATATCAAAGGTTGATGTGGATATTCCGAACACAGGTGAAAACTCTTTTGAACTCACTCCCGAAGGTAATCTTTCGCTCATTGATGACCTTTTGCAGTCGGGCGGATATATCACCTCAAGCAAGGAAGATGAAGAAATCAAGAGTAAGCAGTTTTTGACCGTAACAAGCAAAAACGGCAACACCTTCTATATCGTCATTGACCGTGAGGGCGATAAAGAGAATGTTCACTTTCTCAATATGGTAGATGAGGCAGACCTGCTCTCTCTTATTGAAGATGGCGAAACAGTTGAAATCGTCTGCGAATGTAAAAAAAAGTGTGCTGACGGTAAGGTGAATACAGAATGTCAGATCTGCAAGAATAACCTTGCAGGCTGTGTTGCACCCGAAGCAACAACAGAGAAACCCGCCGAAGAAGCAACGGAAACTGACGGTGAAGGTGAAAACGAAGATGAAACCGAAAACAAGAGTAAAAGCGGAATAATCATCTTTGTTATCGTCGCTTTAGTAGCAGGCGGATATGCCGTTTACCATTTCAAATTCAAGGGTAAAGGCACAAACGATAACGGCGGTTCTTCCGATACATATACTGACCCCGATGACGAGGAAGAATATGAGGTTGAGGAAGAAACAGCAACAGAAGAATAATAAAAAACCCTGCCAACCGCAAAGGCTGGCAGGGTTTATATGTGATTATAGGAACATTGCCATATATAAAGGCAAGTGAAAAATACCATTTATTACATTTACATCTTTTGGATAGAGAATATATGATTTTCCAAGTTTTGAAGAGAATTTTGCATTAAATTTATCTAAGGATGAATGACTTTTATAGTTTGAAGATTTTACTTCTATAGGAGATATCTTTTTACCATCTGTAATTAAAAAGTCTATTTCCATATGGTTCTCACGATTTAAGTTATCTGAACGTGAATAGAAATATAATTTATGTCCATTACAACGTAAGGTTTGAGCAACGATATTTTCTGCAAACATTCCTTCGTTAATATTTAGTTTATCAAACAGTATTGCTTTATAAATCTCATTATCTATGTAAGGTCTATCCATGAACGTATGAGTGACAAGCAGACCCGTATCTCCCATATAACATTTTTGTGTTGTATTATCACGGTTCAAAGCTAGTCCTATTGTTGGGTCAGTTGCATTAAAACAAGTATTTACAATCATTGCTTCATTAAGCCAAACAAAAGAATCTTCATATGTTCTGAATCTAGCAGCTTTATCTATGGATGATAAACGATATTTCTTTTCTTTTTTTGAAAGCTGTCCCGGTATTTCATCAAATACAGCATAAACTTTATCTTCATAACCATCTGCAAATTTTGAAACATCATCTCTATAAAGGTTTAGTATTCGTCTTTTTACAGCATCAACCTTTTCAAAATCTTTGTTTTGTGCATATTCTAAAACCGCTTGCGGCATTCCACCTACAAGAATATATTGACGAAAATCATTCATTATTTTTCTATGTAATGTCTGACCAAGTGGAGTTAGAGTTTCAAAACATTGTTTTATGAGAGGAACGGTTGAGTTATCTCCCATAGCCCATAAGAATTCCTCAAAATCTAAAGGGAAGAGTTCAAAATGTTCTTCCTCTGATGGGATGATAATGTCTTTAACATTCTTTTTAAGACTGATGAGAGAACCTGTTTCAAGATAATCATATCTTCCGTCTGCAACAAGATATTTTATTAACTGCCTTGCACGAGGGAATTGCTGTACTTCATCAAAAATAATCAAGGATTCTCGTTTGTAGAGCGTAGTAGAATAAAAAGCTGAAAGTTTTGCAAAAAATAAATCTAAATTATAGCTTTCGTTATCAAATAGGTCTGTGATTTCTTTAGGAACATTACCAAAATCGATAGTTATATGACTTTTGTATTCTTTTTTTGCAAATTCTTCACACAAGAAACTTTTTCCTACTCGTCTTGCACCATCTATAAGCAAGGCTGTTTTACCATTGCTTTTTGCTTTCCATTGAGTAAGAGCATCATATGCTTTTCTCTTTAATACCATTATCGTACTCCCTTCTAGATTTTACACACGGAGTATAACACAAAAAGCACGAAAAAGCAACATTGCAATGTCGCAAAAATCACGAAAAAGCAATTATATTTTACATTTTTATACACGAAAAAGCAACAAAAGACGAAAAAACAACAAAAACAAGGAGAAAAACCAATGTTCAAGTTAGTTATAGCTGAAAAGCCTTCGGTTGGTATAGCTATTGCAAATGTGCTTGGTGCGAGAAAGCAGAAAAGCGGCTTTTATGAGGGCGACGGATATATCGTTGCTTGGTGTATAGGTCACTTGGCAGGTGTCGCAAACGCATCGGCATATAACCCCGACTACGCCTATTGGAGATATGAGCATTTGCCCATTATCCCCGACAAGTGGCAGAACAGCTTGCGAAAGAAAACATATCAGCATTTTCAACTTCTCAAAAAAACAATGCACAGAAAAGATGTATCGGAAATCATCAATGCTTGCGATGCAGGCCGTGAAGGAGAACTGATATTCCGAAACGCATATAACTTTGCGGAATGTAATAAACCCGTAAAAAGACTTTGGATTTCATCAATGGAAGATGAAGCCATAAGGAAAGGTTTTGAAAATCTCAAGCCCTCGGAGATGTACGATAATCTGTATTACTCGGCAGATGCAAGAGCAAAAGCCGATTGGCTTGTTGGCATAAATCTCACAAGACTTTTCTCGGTGCTTTATCACCGCAAGCTCTGTATCGGCAGAGTTGTTACACCCACTCTTGCTCTTATCATTTCAAGAGAAGCAGAGAGAACGGAATTTGTACCCGAAACATATTACAACACACAGATTACCTGCGGAAAACTCAAAGCAACATCTGAAAGACTTTCAGATAAAGCAGAGGCAGAGAAAATTATTGCGGAATGTTCAAATCAGCTTGCGACCGTTATTTCGGTAAACGGTGAAGAAAGGGAAGAAAAAGCACCGTTACTCTATGACCTTACAACGCTCCAGCGTGATGCCAACCGCATATTAGGTTATACGGCACAGCAGACACTCGACTATGCTCAGTCGCTTTACGAAAAGAAGCTCTGCACATATCCCCGTACCGATTCCCGTTATCTTACGGAAGATATGGAAAATACAATTGATGCACTCTTGAAAGTATCGGCAAAGCTTACATCAAATGACCTTAAAACACACGAATTTACAACATACAAAGTTTGCGATAACCGTAAGGTATCAGACCACCATGCAATTATTCCAACTTTCACAGCAGGCAATGTTGACCTCTTTGAATTGAATAAGGGTGAAAGAGATATTCTCAAAATGATTGCTCTGCGTCTGATTTGTTCGGTTGCCGAGCCTTATGTTTACTATTCGGAAACAGCGGTTATCCGTTGCGGAAATACAGATTTCAAAGTCAAGTACAAAGAGATAACCGAATATGGTTGGAAGGATTTTATGAAATCGGATGATGAAGATGAAATCATTATCAAAAACGGTATTGAAATCGGTGATGTTTATGAGGTAAACGATATTGAGGTAAAGGAAGGTAAAACCAAACCGAAGCCTCATTATACAGAGGATACTCTGCTTTCCGCTATGGAAAACGCAGGTGCAGCAGAAGCTCCGAAGGATGCTGAAAGAAAAGGCTTGGGAACTCCTTCAACAAGAGCCAATATGATTGAAAAACTTGTTTCGGTAGGATATATCGAGCGAAAGCAGGGCAAAAAAGGTGCTGTGCTTGTTCCTGCGAAAATCGGCAAATCGCTCATTTCCGTTGTTCCCGAACACATACAGTCACCATTGCTTACGGCAGAATGGGAGCATAGACTGAAGCTCATTGAAAGCGGAGATTTGGATGCGGATTTGTTTCTTTCAGGCATTGCGGATATGGTTACTGATATGTGTAAAAACTATGTGATTTCGCCCGATGCAGATAAACTCTTTCCGTCCGGCAGAGAAGTAATCGGCAGTTGTCCCCGATGCGGTGGTAATGTCACCGAAAGTCAGCTCGGATTTTTCTGTGAAAATGCAAAGTGCCGTTTCGGACTTTGGAAAGATAACCGTTATCTTGACTCCAAACATATCCTGCTCGGCAAAGAAACAGTTACAAAACTGCTCAATGAGGGCAGGTGCAGAATACCGAAAGTCTATTCCGAAAAGACAGATTCATACTATGCGGCAACCCTTATTCTGAGCGATAACGGTGAGAGAACAAAGTACAGTATTGTCTAATTAGATATATCTGAACTAAAAATAAAAGAAAAAATATAGAGAGCTGTATTTGTTCGTTTCGGCGGATAAATACAGCTCTTTTTTCGTTTAGAAAGGAGATTTTTTATGTCTGAAAAAACAGATAATTTCAAAAGCAACAAAGACCGTTTGAAAGCCATAACAGACAGCATTGAAAAAGGCATAAAAGAAGTTTTTGAATCAGGCAGATATGCTGAGTATCTGCAAGTAATGAGCAGATTTCATAATTACAGTTTCAACAACACCTTGCTTATATATATGCAAAAACCGGATGCAACGCACGTTGCGGGTTTCAACAAATGGAAAGATAAATTTGGGCGTAGTGTCAATAAAGGCGAAAAAGGTATTAAAATAATTGCTCCCACACCGTATAAAAAGATGATTGAAAAAGATGTTCTTGACCCCGATACAAAACTTCCGATGAGAGATGAAAACGGTGAAATCATTAAGGAAGAAAAAGAGGTTTCAATTCCTTCTTTCAGACCCGTTACGGTATTCGATGTAAGTCAGACTTCGGGCAAAGAACTCCCGACATTGGCTTCGGATTTGAACGGAAAAGTAGAAAATTTTGATATGCTCAAAGAAGCTATCAGTCGTTCTGCTCCCGTTCCTATTTCATTCAAACCTTTAAGACCCGATACAGACGGATATTTCAGTCCCAAAAGACAAGAAATCGTTATCCGTGAGGGTATGGGCGAAGTGCAGACAGTATGTGCGATGATACACGAATCGGCACACGCAAAATTGCATAATCCCGCAAATATTCCCGCAACGGATGATAAAAGCAAACTCTCCCGAAGCGATGAAGAAGTGCAAGCAGAAAGTATTGCATATACTGTCTGTGCATATTTCGGTATTGAAACGGGTGATAACTCATTTGGTTATCTCGCTTCCTGGTCACAGAGCAAAGAACTTAAAGAGCTGAAAGAAAGTCTTGATGTTATCAATAATACCTCTTCGGAGTTGATTTCATCTATTGAAAAGAACTACAGAGCTATCGCTAAAGAACGTGGTGCAGAACTGACGAGTAAAAAAGATCCAGTTGAAGAATTTGCAAACGAGATTGACGATTTTGTGTTTAACTTTGACCCGTATGATTATAAAGACAGAATAGATGACCGTGAAGGATTCCGTGATGATCTTAAAACATCAATTCATAGCGGCAGATGTGAAGATGTTGCAGAGTGGCTTCAGGATATTGTCAGCGAAGGTTCAGAAGAAAGTAAAAAAGCATCAGAATTGCTTAATAAACTTTCACTGTACATAAATACGCAGATTGATAAAAATGCGGAAATCAATGCGCCTGCCATAGAAACACCGCAGACAGAAGCTTTATCCGATATTCCAGTTCCCGATCCTGCCATAAGCCGTGAAGCATTACTCTCGTTCGGATATACCGATGACAATATGCTCCCTTTAACAAAGAGCAGAGCTGCTGAACTTTTTGTGCAGGATATTCCCGTTTATTGCATTTACACCGATAATTCGGAATCGCTTATCGAAACTCCCGAAGCATTAAGACAGCACGATGGTATGTTCGGTATAGAAAAAGCGGATTGGGCAAAGGCTCTTGAATCCGTTAAAGAAAAAGAAACAGCATTTCTTGAAAGTAAAACAGATTCGTTTGCTCTCTATCAGCTTATTCGTTCTGTAGCAACAGACGAACACCGCTTTATGAATACGGAATTTCTTGAAAAGCAGGGTCTTGCGATTTCAAGAGATAATTATAGCCTTGTCGCTACGGGTGAACTGAAAAGGCAAGGTGAAACCGTGCAGGTGCTTGATGGTATCTATGAGGATTTCAATATTCATCTTCCTGTTGATTACAAGGGTCAGTCTTGCTCAGTCAGCGACATCATTGCATTAAACAGAGGCGGTGATGTATCATTCTATTATGTTGACAGTATCGGTTTTACACCCGTTCACGATTTCCTTCCGCAGAGAAACTATCTCAAAAATGCCGAAATATCCACCGAGGATGATTACGGTATGATAGACGGGGTTATAAACAACGGAAAGAAACCCGAAACTGACGATAAATCAAAACAGAATGACATAGGCAAGAAGCCGTCTGTTCTCAAAAGGCTTGAAGATGCAAAGAAACAAGCGGGCTCACTTGATAATCCTATGTCGAAGAAAACAGAAAGGAATTTGATGTAATGAAACTGACATTTGAAGAAAACAACATCGTAGCTCTCTACAGTGGTGAAACCCGTGAGGAAACAATCGAAAAAATTGAAGGAATGATGCAGTATCTTGAAACCGACGAAGCGGAGCTTCGCCTGTTAAGCGAAGGAGCAATCATGAAACTCAAAGATATGAGCGATGAAGAATACTCCGAGCTTGACTTGTTCCCCGAAATATAAAGAAATGGGCAGGAAACTTCCTGCCCATTTCTATTACAGATTGATTATTTCAATTTTTTGTGGTTGAAGTTTGCTCCCGTAATAAACAACAGCATTATCTCTGATAACACCTTTGCGTGTACGGAGCTTTTTTAAATCGTTTTCTGTGAAACCGCTGAGTTTCAGACAAACTTTAAAATTTTCTTTGTTCTTTTTAGCTTTGTTACGTGTTGATAAATATTCAGCTCTTTCAGATACAGAAAACTCATCTTCGTATTGATAAGTCCATACCAGATTTCCTAAAAATCTTTCGGGCCCGATTAAATCGGATTTTTGCCCTTTCAGAAAACCATCATTGATAATCCTTTCGGCATTTTCTTTGGTGGTGTAGTGTATAAGACCTTTTTGGGCAATTTCTTCAAGTTTAGATGATTTCAGTTTGAACAGTGGGGAGTGGCTAATATAAGCAATTACAATAATTGAGAACAAAAAAATCATATACAAGTCAAAAGCTTCCATAGTAAATCCTTTCTTTGATTACTTATATATTTTTCATACACCAATTATTTGAACAAAAACAGCATTAAAAATTAAATTTTTGTAAAAGGAGGTTTAAAATGGCAGACAGAACAGATTATGAAGTAAAACTGCAAGAAATCTCTCAATTAACTGCTGATACAGAAAAGAGTCTTACCCGTTCAAGGCAGAGCTGGACTGCGTTCCTTACAACTGCCGCACGGCTCTATAAATATCCGTATAACGAACAGCTTATGATTTATGCTCAAAGACCCGATGCAACGGCTTGTGCAGAGTTCAATATATGGAACAACACTATGAACCGATATATCTGCAGAGGTTCAAAAGGTATTGCACTCATTAACAATGACGGAGATAACCCCGAAATACGTTATGTTTTTGATGTTTCCGATACTGGAACGAGAGAAAATTCAAGGTCTGTAAATCAATGGTTGCTTACAAATGAAAACGAGCAGGCAGTAAAGTCGGCTCTTTCGGAAAAATATAATGTTTCGGAAAACAACGGTATTTCCGTTCAGCTTGAAAGTATTGCAGCACAGCTCGTTGATGAGTTTTGGAATAACCATAAAAGAACGATAATCGGCATCGTTGACGATTCTTTCCTCGAAGAGTATGATGAAGATAACATCGGTATGGCTTTCCGAAACGCAGGTGTAGTCAGTACAACATACGCTCTGCTCTCCCGATGCGGACTTGACCCCGATGGGTATTTTGAACACGAAGATTTTTTGAGTGTTTTTGATTTCAATACCCCTGGAACTGTTGCGGTTCTCGGCTCGGCGGTAAGCGAATGTGCCGAAGATGTTTTAAGGCAAGTTGAAATTACAATACGAACCTTTGAAAAGGAAAGGAGCAAAGATTATGGCAGAAATCACTTACAGACAGAACGGGGATTATCTCATTCCGAACCTCAAATTGAAGGACAGCGAGAAGAAACCTCTCGGCAAGTACGGCAAGATGAGAAAAGCGTATCTGAAGGAACACAACCCGATACTGTGGAATCATCTCACCCTGTCGGAGAAACTGTACGACCACCTTCACGAAGTGGAAGAATCGGCAACAAGCCGCATGGAACTGCTCATATCACAGATGAAAGAACAGCACGGAGTGACGGAGGAACTGAAAGAGAAAGACCAGATGAAGTGGGTGCGGTTGATGAACAGCATTCATCACACAGCCGAGGAAACAGTGCTGAACGAGCTGATTTACAGCTGACCTTTGATGCTCAAGAGGGCGAACAGATAAGTTTGTTCCCTTCCGAAGACGAGCAAATCCGAATGATAGACGAAACGGAGAGCGATTTGCCCTCCGTTTTTTCTTTTACAAACACTCTTTCACAAGATGTGATTGATGAAGCTCTGCGACTTGGTTCAAATGATGAAAAAAGCCGAATAAAGATATGTGCTCATTTTATTAAAGGTAAACAGCTTGAAGAAAATGCGGCTTTTCTCGCTGAACATTATAAAACCAACGGCGCAGGCTTTTATATGAACGGGCGTAAATATGCTATGTGGTACAGCATAGGCGGCATTCAGATAGCAGACGGAGAAACGGCAAATAAACCGTATGCAACAACCGTTACTTGGGAACAGGCAGCGGGGAGAATAAAAGAACTTCTCGATGAAGGTAAATATATGCCTCAACGAGAAATAGACCGTGCAGAAAACTTTGAAGCAAAGGATATTGCGGAAAGATTATTGTATATGACATCGGATATTTCAGACGAAGGAAAAAGTCTTAATCTTCTTCCTACCGTCAGAGATATAAAGGATTTACGAAAAGGTTATCCCGAAGAAACACAGATACTTTTTGAATATCTCAACAATCCAAAGAAACTGAAAACAATAGTTGCTGAAATGGAATTGTTTATGATGGCATACAATCAAGATAGAGGTGTTCTTCGTTTTAAATTCTACAGACCGCAAGAAATTCTTGACCGACTTAAAGATATGCAGGTTGAAAAACTTGTTTTCTCGGCTGACAGAAGCTATGAACCGGAACACAAGATGTATATTTCACAAGATGAAATTGACAATGTTTTATCTCAAAGAAAAACTGCGGAATATCGTTTGGAGGTTTATTCGTATTTCATTACGCATCACGACCCCGATGATCGAATGAAATATCTCCGAAAAAAACACGGAGAATACAGCGGGTCATATAGCGACAATGACAATCTTGAATATACCTCAAAAGGTATAAAGTTCGGACATGGTAATATCAGCAACCCTTATGCGGAAATTCAGTTGCCTTGGAAAAAAGCAAGCAAACGCATTGCGGAACTTATTAAGGCTGACAGATATTTGTCTGTGAAAGATAAGGAAAACATGCCGGATTACGAAAGGCACGTTTTAGCATCGAGCGTTCACGCTTTCTTTTTCGGTGTTAATGAAAACAAGCCTTTTACAGAAAACGATTCTGTTTATTATTGGGAAAACGTAAAGGTCATTAAAGAGCAGCTCACAGACCCCGTAAGGGTCAGAGAGATATATAACGATATGATGCTCCCTGTATGGAACGAAACAAATCCCGATGACAGATATTATGAGTATCGCAAAAAAGGCTTTGAAGACATGACGGCATACATAGAGGGTAGATTTTCGGTTTACGGAAAAGATGCATCGCTTGAACCGTTACCGAAGATAGAAGAAAACGCACCCTCAAAATCTACATATTTCAATGATGTTGCGGATATAATCGCTGATAACCCCGATGATGTTGTTCTCTTTCAGGTCGGCGATTTCTTTGAAATGTACGGTGAAGATGCCGAAATTGCGGTTGAACAGCTCGACTTGATTGCCACAACAAGATATATTCCCGAAATGGGAACCGTGCCTATGTGCGGAATACCCTCACACAGGCTTGAACAGAATGTCGAGAAACTTCGTGAACATTTCAACGTTATTGTTTCCGGTATAATCAACGGTGAAAGAAATCAGTACAGATTTTCGTCCTACGATGATGATTACAGTGAAGAAACATTCCAAAAAGCAAAAGAGCTGATTGATGAGTTTTGCGTTAAGGAATACGGCAAAGGTGCTGATTTCAGCGATTTGCAGAATGTTGAAGTCGCATATACAACATTAACTGATGCGGAAATTCCCGTTCAGGTTTGTGTAAATCTTGTAGATTTCAGAATTGACCGTTATGTTGACAATAATCATTTTGACAGCCGAACCTATGACAGTCTAGAAGCATTGGTCGAAGGTGAGCTTTACGGCTTGGATTTTGATGACTTGGTGTATATTCCCGATGAGGCACTTGAAACACAAACACACCAAAAAAGAGATGCGGAAATTGACAATTTTGATGATGTTAACCCTGTTTCCATTCGTGAAAATCTTGCCGAACACGGAATAGTAAACGGTGAAGTAGTTGAACCCAAAGCATTGAAAAATGCTCCGTTCATTCAGCAAGTGATGAACGATGTAACAACAACTTTTACAACGCCTGCGGGACACAACTATTCCCTCGGTGATGAAATAGTTACAATGTGGGATAACAATGAGCCTTCTGCTGTTTTTCAGATTGAAGATGTAACAGAAGATTATATCTATTACACATCCCCTGACCTTCCTGAACAAGATGCGGTTGAAATGAGCAGAGAAGAATTTGAAAAATATCTTGATTCGGGTAATTTTACCGTAAAATCCGAACAGACTGTTTCTCTGCCGGAAAGATTTGAAATTCACGAAATATCCGTACCCTATGAGGGGGATAAATTCGCTGTTTACGATAATGAAATCAACGATTTCTATATAGCCGATGATAACCTTACGCATTGGTTTGATACCGAAGAAGAAGCACTTGCGGATTTGGAGGAAATAAAGAACAGAATTGCATCCGAAAAAACAGTTGTCAAAGAAATCCAAGAACCCGAATTTTCGTGCAATGTAGGTGATGTAATCTATCTTGAAGATAATACACCGTTTGTTATCGAAGCTATCGGTAAACACGACATACGGATGAGGGATACAACTCTTGTTTATCCCATCAGCAGATCCGAAAGCAGAGAAAGTTTTGCAAGGCTTCTTGAACGATATCCGCAGACACAATCTGCTCACGAAGCATCTGATATTGTAGAAATAAAGCCTGACAGCTTGAAACTCTCTATCGGATTTTCTGAACATCCTGTGTTCTATGACAGACAGCTCAATGACAGATTTACAGACTTATCCTTTGCTCTCGGCAACATACTTCTCGGTGTGCTTGATGAGAAACAGCACAGAGAACGAAATGAAAAGGATACTGGTTGGTATCATAAAACGGATTTCAGAATAGATGCCGTAATTAACGGTGAAGATTTCACATATACGGGCAGATTTGATATCGGTGACGGCGAAGGTGACTTGATTGCTCATATTAAGAACAATCTGAATTACTCTTTGCAGGCGAACAATCCTATGTATGCCGTATGGCAGAGTGAAGGCGGTGGAGATCTTGTTGATACAAAAGTCGCTGAATTTCAAAGAGGTCTTGAAATATTAGTACCGTATTTGGAACAACACTCTGAACTCACTCCCGATGACGAAAAAAAGTTTGCTGAAATTATGGCAACTGAAGCTGATTGGTGGAGCAGACGTGAAGAAACATCAGACTATTCCATAGAAACAGAAGCGGTATATCCCGCCGTTGAAAACGGTTTGCCTTATGATGTTGTTCTGCAAACTATCAAAACAACAGAACCCGAAATATCCGAAGAAACGGTTGCGAGAGATAATTTCCGTATAACTGACGAACATCTCGGTGAAGGTGGAGCAAAAGCAAAATTCCGTATGAATATGGATGCCATAAATCTGCTGAAAGAACTTGAATTTGAAGGAAGAAATGCAACTCTCGAAGAACAAAAGGTATTATCCCGTTATGTTGGTTGGGGTGGTTTGCCCGAAGCCTTTGATGAAACAAAAGAGAATTGGGCAGACGAATACAAGGAGCTTATTGTTACACTTTCGCCCGAAGAATACGAAACTGCAAGAGGAACTGTTCTGAATTCACATTACACAAGTCCCATAGTTATCAAAGCTATGTATGATGTTCTTGCAAATATGGGATTTACCAAAGGTAATATCCTTGAGCCTTCAATGGGTATCGGTAATTTCTTCGGTATGCTCCCCGATGAAATGAAAGATTCAAGGCTCTACGGCGTTGAGCTTGACAATCTTACCGGCAGAATTGCAAAACAGCTTTATCCAAAAGCAGATATTACTATCGGAGGATTTGAAACAACAGACCGAAAAGACTTTTACGATGTTGCAATCGGAAATGTGCCTTTCGGACAGTATAAGGTTAATGACAGGGCTTTCAACAAGCTCGGTTTTAATATTCATAACTACTTTTTTGCCAAAGCACTTGACCAGGTCCGTCCCGGCGGTGTTGTTGCTTTCATCACAACTCGACACACAATGGATTCAAAGAATCAGGATGTAAGAAAGTATCTTGCTCAACGGGCAGACCTGCTCGGTGCTATCCGTTTACCGAATAATGCTTTTAAAGCTAATGCAAACACAGAGGTTGTTTCGGATATTATCTTCCTTCAGAAAAGAGAAAGTCCCATTGCCATAGAACCCGATTGGGTAGCTCTCGGAACAAATGAACAAGGCTATGCAGTCAACCGATATTTCCTTGATAATCCCGAAATGGTTATGGGCAGAGAAACAGAAAGAAGCACAGCTCACGGTATGGATTACACCGTAGAACCGTATGAGGATTTATCTCTTTCAACACAGCTTGCTTATGCTGTTCAAAATATCGGCGGTACATATACCGAAGCACAGATAACGGATTTGAGCGAAGAATCGGAAGTTAAGGTTTCCAAATCCATACCCGCAGACCCAGATGTGAAGAATTACTCTTTCACCGTTGTTGACAATGAGGTTTATTACCGTGAAAACAGCATTATGGCTGTTCCCGAAGTCAATGCAACCGCAAAGGAACGAATAAAGGGAATGGTAAGTTTGCGTAACTGTGTCAATGAACTCATCGAACTGCAAATGAATGAGCGAACTACCGATTATGAAATCAAAGAAAAACAAGCGGAACTTAACTATCTGTATGATACTTTTTCAAAGAAATATGGTCTTATAAATGACCGTGCGAACAGATTGGCTTTTGAGAGTGATTCGTCATATTATCTGCTCTGCTCATTGGAGGTTCTTGATAACAACAAGAAGCTCAAAAGAAAAGCCGATATGTTCACCAAAAGGACAATCAGACAGAGGAATCCCGTTGACAGAGTTGATACAGCAAGTGAAGCACTTGCAGTTTCAATAGGTGAAAAAGCCTGTGTTGACCTCGGATATATGGCACAGCTTATGGGCGATGCTGAAAAAATTTCGCAAATCGTTGAAGAATTAAAAGGGGTTATTTTCAAAGACCCCGTAACGGGTTCTTTTGACTATGACCAAAACGGAGAGAATTGGGCAAGAGGTTGGCAGACCGCTGATGAGTATTTATCGGGTAATGTCCGTGCAAAGCTTCGCACAGCAAAGTGGATTGCAGAGAATAACCCCGAATTTCAAATCAATGTAGATGCACTTGAAAAAGTGCAACCGAAAGAACTTGAAGCAAGTGACATTGAAGTTCGTATCGGTACAACTTGGATTGATAAAGAGTATTTTCAGCAGTTTATGCAGGAAACCTTTGAAACACCGTACAGATTGCAGAACTATATTAACATAAGATATTCTCCAGTTACCGCTGAATGGAGAATCGAAGGAAAAACAAATATAAGCGATAAAGATATAGCGGCACACACCACCTACGGCACAAAACGAAAAAGTGCTTATGAAATTCTTGAAGATTCTCTCAATCTTCGTGATTCAAGAGTTTATGACCTTATCATCGAAAACGGCAAAGAAAAAAGAGTGCTGAATGTCAAAGAAACAACTCTTGCAGCACAAAAACAACAGCTCATAAAAGATTCTTTCAGAGATTGGATTTGGAAAGACCCCGACAGAAGGCAGGCACTTGTTAAGCAATACAATGAAGAAATGAACTGTATCCGTCCACGAGAATTTGACGGAAGTCACATTACATTTTCGGGCATGAACCCTGCCATTGAATTGCGAGAACATCAGAAAAACGCAGTTGCTCATGTTCTTTACGGCGGTAATACTCTTTTGGCTCACGAAGTCGGCGCCGGTAAAACTTTTGAAATGGTTGCTTCTGCTATGGAGCTGAAAAGGCTCGGTCTTTGCAGTAAGTCTATGATTGTTGTTCCGAACCATTTGACAGACCAATGGGCAACCGAGTTTCTTTCACTCTATCCCTCTGCAAACATACTTGTTACCACCAAGAAAGATTTTCAGCCAGCCAACCGTAAGAAGTTCTGTGCAAGGATTGCTACGGGTGATTATGATGCGGTTATCATAGGTCACTCGCAGTTTGAAAAAATCCCCATATCTTTTGAAAGACAAGAAAGACTTTTGAAAGAAGAAATAGCAGAAATCACCTCGGGTATTTCGGAAATGAAAAACAGTAACGGTGACCATTTCTCGGTAAAGCAGTTGGAAATCACAAAAAAGAAACTTGAAACAAGGCTTGAAAAGATGCGAGCTGACCATAAGAAAGACGATGTTGTTACCTTTGAACAACTCGGCGTTGACCGTATATTTGTTGACGAGTCGGACAACTATAAAAATCTCTTCATTTATACAAAAATGCGTAACGTTGCAGGTCTTTCAACAAGCGAAGCACAGAAGTCAATGGATATGTTTTTGAAATGCCGTTATCTTGATGAGATAACAGATAATCGTGGTGTCATATTTGCTACGGGTACACCGATTTCAAACTCTATGACAGAGATGTATACCATTCAGAGATACTTGCAGTATGACCGTTTGCAGGATATGCGAATGGGTCACTTTGACTGTTGGGCATCACGATTCGGTGAAACTACAACGGCTCTTGAACTTGCACCTGAAGGAACGGGATACAGAGCAAGAACAAGGTTTGCAAAGTTCTTCAATCTTCCTGAACTGATGAACATATTTAAGGAAGTTGCCGACATCAAAACCGCAGACCAATTACATCTTCCGACTCCCGAAGTTGAGTACCATAACTGTGTGAGCAAGCCTACGGAAACACAGCAAGAAATGGTTAAACTTCTTTCTGAACGAGCTACAAAGGTACACAGCGGAGCTGTTGACCCTTCGGAAGATAATATGCTAAAAATTACTTCTGACGGCAGAAAACTCGGTCTAGACCAACGAATAATAAGTCCTTTGCTCCCCGATGAGAAAACAACAAAGGTAAATCAATGCGTTAATAACATTCTCCGTTATTGGCGTAACGGTGAAGCAGACAAACTCACACAGCTTGTATTCTGCGACATCTCAACTCCGAAAGGGAAAACATCAGGCAAAACAAAACTTGAAGTTTTAACGGAATCGCAAGAAGAAAAGTTATCCCGTCCGTTCACTATCTATAATGATATCCGTGACAAGCTGATTGCAAACGGTATGCCATCTGAACAGATAGCATTTATTCATGATGCAGACACCGAAGCGAAAAAGCACGACCTTTTCGGGAAAGTGCGAAACGGACAAGTCCGTGTGCTTATCGGTTCAACTCAGAAGATGGGTGCAGGTACTAATGTTCAGGACAGACTTATAGCTCTTCACGATTTGGATTGTCCTTGGCGGCCTCGTGACCTTATTCAGAGAAAAGGCAGAATTGAACGACAAGGCAATATGAACCCAAAAGTTCACGTTTGCAGATATGTCACCGAAGGAACATTTGATGCATACTTGTGGCAAACGATTGAAAACAAGCAGAGATTTATATCTCAGATTATGACTTCAAAAACTCCCGTTCGTTCTTGTGAAGATGTTGACGAAGCTGCATTGTCTTATGCTGAAATCAAAGCTCTTTGTGCGGGTGACCCCCGAATAAAGGAACGGATGGATTTGGATGTAGATGTTTCAAAGCTGAAGGTGATGAAAGCGGAACATCAGAGCAACCAATACCGTCTGGAAGATAATCTTCTGAGATATTTTCCGCAGACTATTGAAAGTTTCAAAGGTTACATTAAGGGATTCGAAGCCGACAAGGTAACTCTTGCAAAATATCCTTTACCCGTTGAAGGATTTATCGGTATGGAAATCCGTGGGGATAAACTCACAGACAAAGAAAATGCGGGTGCTGCTTTGCTTGATGCTTTAAGAGATGTAAAGACGAAAGAACCCGTTTTAATCGGTAAATACCGAGGTCTTGATATGTATGCTTCATATAACGCATTTGAGCAAGAACACGAACTTATTCTGCGTGGAGAAATGTCGCATAAGACAGCTCTCGGAACGGATGCAAGAGGTAACATAACCCGTATTGACAATGCACTCGGAAATCTTGATAAGCGATTGGAAGATGCACGTCAGCATCTTACTGATCTCTGTAAACAACAAGAAGCGGCAAAAGCCGAAGTCGGAAAACCATTCCCTCACGAACAAGAACTGACAGAAAAGGTTGCCCGTCTTACCGAACTTGATACGTTGCTCAATCTTGCGGACAAGGGTGAAATATCACCCGACCAAATTGTAGCTAAAAGCAGCAGACCTTCGGTTCTTGATAAGCTGAAAGATGCAAAGGCACAGAGTAAAGCTATGAGCGATAATAAAATCGGTAAAACAACCAAAAGAGAGGAAGTGATATAAATGAATTTATCAATCAAACCAATCAAACCTGAAGAAATACCGTTTTCATATTCGCAGTCACAGAATGACAATATTGAAAGCGGTTGTATCGGTTTTCTCCGTGGGGATTTTGATACAAGTGGCAAAGGCTTTTACACTACTTGGGAGGATAAAGTAAAGTTTTTAAAAACTGACGATTTCAAAAAAGAATTTGATGATGTTATCAATTCCTTGCGATATGGTTATGGAGAGCTTCTGAAAGACAGAAGCTCTCTTTCTACTTATTGTCGCAGTAATCCCGAAGGAGCTATTGAAGGCAATTACATAACAGAATACGGTTTCAGAGTGGATACGGATAATCACAGTTATATATTGCGATGCAACGATACCAAAGGCGATTACAACTTTTATGTATATGCTTATGACCGTGCAACGTTCGAAAAACATCTTAATGAAATAGGAGGTAAAACAATGGACACAACCGAATTAAATGAAAAATTGTATGATTTGATGTCTGCAGAGCAGGAAAAATTCAAAGACTGGCTGTTAAAACAGTCGCCCGAAGAAATATTGAATCATACGCAGGAATATACCGTGCGTGAGGATATTCTTATGGCACTTTCCGAAATTGAAATTCCCGAAAATCTTGCAAGAGCTTTGTTGGAATCTCCCGCACCGTTGCAGGAAGTTTATGACCTTTTTAGCGACAAAGAAACTGACTATATGCAGACTTTGAGGGATTCAATAACAGAAACAGCAGAACACAACTTTGAGCTTCAGCAGTTAAAATCAGAAAAGACAATGACTGTTCTTGTTGTAGCACCGGGAGAAAAACCGTCTGTTGAAACAATCCCTATTGGACTTGAAAACTTACAACAGCAGGTTGGCGGATACATCGAAGCCATTTATCCGTTTGAAGAACCTGTCGGAATTGTCTGTAATGAAGAAGGTAAGATAAACGGTTTGCAGTTAAACCGCGCTTTGCGTGATGATGAGAATAGCATCTATGATATTGTTTCGGGAACTTTTCTTGTTGTGGGACTTGGTGAAGAAGATTTCTGCTCCCTCACTCCCGAACAGATTAAAAAGTATTCGGAGCATTTTTCAGAACCCGAAATGTTCTTTATGCTTGATGGAGAAATTCAGGCTATTCCATATAACGATCCGAGTAAATTTCCACTTTATGAAAAACCTTTTGATGAAGCAAGTAACCGAGGGGAAGTTTTAGCTTTCAGACTTTCTTCAAGAGCAGATAATATGTGTAAAACTGCTATTGAAGCAGCCATCAGTAACAACTATTCAGACAACAGATTGAGTGCCGAAGGTGCAAAAAAGGTTGTTGAGAATTTCGGTATTGACCGAGTAAAGAAAATTCTTGCTCTGACCGTTATTGTTAAAGATTGGGATAAAAGAATAACTCCTGAAAATAAGGATTGGGCAAAATCTGTTCGCCCGAATGATGTTAAAGAAAAGATTGATTTAACTCTTGTTGTTGACAGAGTAAATCCAGGTCTTACCGATATCTTCATAAGGCAGGTCAAGAAACTAGAAGATGAGCGAAAACCGTCTGTTTTGAAAAAACTTGAAACTGCAAAAGATAATGTTGTACCTTCAATATCAGTATCTAAAAAGAAAGAACAGGTGCTTTGATTTGAAGGAACTTAAAAGCATTAAACTTAATTTTTTTGTAAGCGATACTGAAAGACAACAAATAAAGGAGAAAATGAACCTATACGGATGCGAAAATATGAGTGCTTATCTTCGCAAAATGGCTATTGATGGTTATGTGATTAATCTGGATATTCCTGAGATCGATGAACTTATATCTTTACTTCGCAGAGCAAGTAACAACATAAATCAGATTGCAAAAAAAGTTAATTCTACTGACAGAATTTATGAGCGTGAAATCAAAGAAATTCAAAACTTTCAGGAAGAGATTTGGAGTAAAACTGATTTGATACTCAAAAAATTATCTGTGCTGGAGTGACATCCTTGCAAACATTTTTGTTTTGAGATACGATTGAAACGAAACGGAGGTTTTGTTATGAAAGTTTTAGGATTTATCGGTAAACTCTTTTTGAAAATTATTTTTGCACCTTTATGGCTCTTGCTCACAATCCTCATAGGAATTTTTTCTATGCTTATCGGAATTGCCGCTTGGGTATTCTGTATCATCGCATTGATACTTGTCATAGTCGGTATCTTTGTGTTGATAACTGAAACGGTTAAAGACGGTTTATTTATCTTATTTCTTGCATACTTGTTAAGTCCTTGGGGAATACCGATGTTCGCTACTTGGGTATTATCAAAGTTTATTCTTTTCAAAGAATGGCTGACAGCAAAGGTTTATTAAATGGCGGCAACAAAAATTATTGCGATGCATCAAAATGAAGGATTGACGATAGCCAAAAGTATAGGCAACAGAACAGAATACGGAATGAATCCTCAAAAGACGGAAAACGGAAGGTTTGTATCATCGTATGCTTGTGACCCTCATACTGTTGTTTCTGAATTTGTATTATCAAAAAAACAATATTATTCCTTGACAGGGAGAAAACAAAAAAACGATATTTTAGCCTATCAAGTCCGGCAATCATTTAAACCAAGCGAGGTTACACCTGAAGAAGCTCATAAAATCGGATATGAATTTGCAGAACGTTTTTTAAAAGGTAAACACGCATTTATAGTCTGCACTCACACGGACAAAGTTCATATCCATAATCACATTTATTTCAACTCAACAACTCTTGACTGTAAACGAAAATTCAGAGACAGATACTTTATTTCAAAAGATGTTGCAAGACTTAGTGATTTGATTTGCATCGAACACAGTTTATCTGTTGTTGAAAATCCGCAAAGACGAAATTCTGCATATAACAAATGGGAGGGATACCAAAAGGTTCCCTCCCTTCGTGATTTATTGCGAAATGATATTGATGAGGTTTTGAAAAACAAACCGAAAGATTTTGATGATTTTATTTCTCAAATTAAAGAGAAAGGCTATTCTGTAAAGTTTGGAAAACATATTGCTTTCTCAAATCCAAGGCAAAAGAAAAATATAAGATTGCGTTCACTCGGAAAAGGTTACTCAGAAGAAGAAATCAAAGCGGCTATCCGGTGTAATAAGGTTAATCGAAAAAAGAAAGGAACAGAGAAACAAAAATCTTCAAGTCTTCTTATTGATGTTCAGCAGAAACTTGCTGAAGGTAAAGGGAAAGGATATGAGAATTGGGCAAAGGTTTTCAATTTAAAGCAAATGGCAAAGACCGTTTTATATTTGCAAGAAAACGGATTTGCAGATTATGATGAGTTTTCAAAAAAGGCGGATGAAATGACGGCTAAGGTTAACGAACTTCGAGAAGAAATAAAATCATCTGAAACACGGATAGAAGAGCTTGCTGAACTTCGTGAGCAGATTATAAATTATCTGAAAACCCGTGAAACTTTTGTAAAATACAAAGCATCAGGTTATTCAAAAACGTTTTATGCAGAACACGAAAGTGAAATCATTTTGCACCGTGCCGCAAAGAACAAGTTTAATGAATTAGGTTTAAAAAAGTTACCTTCCGTCAAGTCAATAAATGCAGAGTATTCAGAATTGAAGGCAAAAAAGAAAAAGGCATATTCCGAATATTACTTACTTAAAGACAAACATAGAGAAATGTTAGTTCATAAATCAAACATAGAAAAAATTCTTTATTGTTTTTCTATGGAGTTGCAAAAGAAAATTCAAAGAGAATGAAGTGAATTGGTTAGTATATATACCAATTCTTTTGTGTTGATTTGCGAAGTGTATTTTAGCTAACTCTTAACTTCTTATATTGCAAATAGAATTTGACGATTTATGTTGTATTATAGTTCAAAAAATGTTATAATGCAAAAAATATGTAGTTTAGTGAGGAAGATAATGTCTGAAAGCAGTAATAACTTCATAAACAAATGTGTTGCTCAATGGAAAGGAGATTTTTCAATTGATGAACGTCTTGAAAACTTTTCCGAAAAATTTGAGGATTGGATTATGCAAATTCCTGAAGAAAGCAGAGAAATTGTTAAGACATTAATTTTAAATATGGATTATTACTCCAGGGAATCTGCAAACAAATGGTTGGAACAGTTACACAAAAATCTGTTAGAGTATGATGAAATAACTGATGATAACACAATTTATGCTTTTATAAAATCAAAAGATGGTTTAAGCAACAGCTCTAATGATTATTGGACAAACTATAAAGCAATTAATCGAATAAATTCAAATCTGTGTGTTGAAAATCTTGAGGCTATTACGGAAGAACAATGGGGGTTTATTAATAATATAGTTTTTGTTGATGATTTCAGTGGTTCGGGGAAGTCTCTTATAGATGAATTAAAGAAACGTCCAACAACTTATTCGGGCAAACGAGTTTTTTTTGTTGCATTAAATATTATGCAGTTAGCTAAAGATGAGATAAGTGATTTTGCAAAGAAATATAATATAAATGTTATTTTTATAGTGTCTGTTATTCAAAAAAAAGCATTTGAAAGAAATTTGTTTTCAGACGATACAGTTGCAAAAAAAGCAATTGAAACAATGTCATCATCATTTAATATACCCTCGAGTCATGTGTTAGGTTTTAAAGACTCTGAGAGTTTAGTTGCATTTTATAACAACACGCCTAATAACACTCTTGGATTTATACGTTATGATACGGATAATTATTATTCTATTTTCCCTCGCAGGAATGAACCCAAACCTATATGGCAACAGTTCAAAAAAACAAAAAATAGAAAAATTGCAAATTACAATAATAAGGTAAGATGATTCTATGATTACTGAATACCAAAAGACTTTGTTTTTAACATATGTTAAAGAAAGCAAAGAAGTTGATTTTAATGATCTGAATTTGTTGTTAGGTCTAAATAGCAATAATCTTGATAAGCTTTTATCGGAAATGATGGATAGTAACTATATTGCATATGTGAATTATAAATTACAGTTAACAGATCAAGGGATAAGACATTTAATTGCTATAGACCAGCTTAATAGCAGTTTCGAAGATAGTAGTTATATATTGAGAAACATATCGCCAGATAAGTCGTTGGCGATAGATGAACCGTTTATTCCTAAAAATTTCGCATCAAAAATTTAAGTAATTAGGTTGCTACAAATAGAAGGCGGATAGCAACTTGCTATTCATAGTTAAAATGCCACTTAAATTCCTGACATAATTTGCAGAATGCAAATTATGTCATTAAACAATTGGCATAACAATTGTTTAATGCAATTTCAAATTTATTATATTAATAAATTTTTGCAATTACAGTTGTTTCAAATAAAGAAGTAGTATTTGTGCAACCATAATTATATAGCGGTGTGTCAATAGAAATCGGAAAACATCTTGTTTTCCTTAGAAACAATGTTTCTTTAATACGCAGGATACTCAATCAAAAGATTGAGTATCCTGTATATAGTTGGCATAACAACTATATACATGTTATCATTTTTAGCAAATGATAACATACCTTTCAAACAAAGAATAGGTATTGACATACCGCTTTTCTTAAGGAGATATTATGGATAAAGAAAAGTATCTTGAAAAACTTGAAGTTTTATTAGTAAAGGAAGAATATGATAAAGAATATATTCAAAAGTGCAAGAACTATGCAGAATACTTGCTAAAAAACGAACTTCCTGTTATATTTGATCCTATACACCTTTCAAGATTAATTGGAACAAACGTTGAGTTTATTCACAAGTTAGTTTTTTCTTCTGAATTGTTTTATAGACAAGCTTATATTCCAAAAAAGAATGGAGAAATAAGGATTTTAAATATTCCTTGTTTGGAATTAAAATATATACAACGTTGGATTTTGGATAACATTTTATGTAAAATTAAAGTGTCAAAGTTTGCAACTGGATTTTGCACCAATCGCTCCATAGTAGATAATGCGAAACATCACATAAATAAAGATTGTGTTATTAATATTGACATTAAAGATTTTTTTCCTTCAATTACTTTTGATAAGGTTTTTAGAGTTTTTGCATATTATGGATATACCAAAGAAGTTTCATTCTTTCTGGCAAAACTTTGCACCTTTAAAGATGAATTACCTCAAGGGTCTCCTGCCAGTCCGATGTTATCTAATATAGTTAATTTGAAATTGGATGCTCGTTTAGCTGCTTTGGCAGAATCTTATGAGGCTTCGTATTCCCGATATGCAGATGATTTAACTTTCTCTGGTAATTGCGGAATTAAAAAATTAGTAAGTATCTCAGAAAAAATATTAACCGATGAAGGCTATACAATTAATAAGAAAAAAACACGCATATCTTATAAGCATCAACGACAAGAGGTTACAGGTATTATCGTAAATGGTGAAAAATTAAGAATAAGTAAAAAATATAAAAGAGCTCTCAATCAGGAAATTTATTATTGTATTAAGTTTGGTGTGAAACATCATATGGAAAAGACAAATAATTCTAAAGCCTTTTATAAAGAACACTTATATGGGAAAGCATATTTTGTTAATATGATAGAACCAGAGGTGGGAAAAGCTATGCTTGAAAAATTAAATTGTATCAAATGGGATTATTAAGGTGAAAGTTATATGGACAAAATCGAAATGTACATCTTAAAAGAAAATATTGATTCTCTACTAAAAGGGATTGATCCTCAAAGCCATCTTCCTTTTGGAGATGATAGTGTTTTAAAAAGTCAATTTAATAGAGATACTCTAAACAAGGTTTCTTTGATTCTTGAATATCTAATTAAAGTGGGTATGATCCCTTCACTTGACTCAAGAGTTAAATTTGATTTTTATTTATCTAAAAAACAAAAACAATTAATTGAAATATCCCAAGAGCCTATTTCAATAAGCAAATTTGTTTATAATATTAACGAATTAGTTGATGCTTCAGTTATGAAGAAGTTGCAGGCAACAATAGTTACTAAATGGTTAACTAATAGAGGGTATTTAAAAATTACTAATAATGAAAATGGAATGGAGTTTAAAACATTAGCCGAAAAATCCGCTGAACTCGAACTGATTTGTCAAGAGAAAACCAATAAATACGGTAATAAATATTCTGTTATTTTATATCCTTTGAAAGCACAAAAATTTATTCTTGATAATCTTGATGAAATAGTTAATTCCTATTATGGTAGTTTTGAGATTCCTATTGAATAACATAAACTATATTTGATGATAAATTTCTACACTATATTGGGAAAGAGAATAAATTTTTATAAAAATAAAACTCCGAATTGCAGATTATCTCTGTGGTTCGGAGTTTTATTTTTTTGCTCTTTTCGTCAGCTCCGTAGGAGCGTAGCAAATCAAATTCATTTGATTTTTTGGTAGGGGTTTGGGGAAGATAATTCACCAACAAGCATTTAAAATTGCAAACTTGTTTTTGCGATTTTAGGCAATTCTACGTAGGATTGCACTGCTTGCCCTAATTATTTATCATTGATACAAAATATTTTGTGAGTTTTCGCATAATGGTTCCTCTCTTTCTTTTATTTGTTAGATGTTTGTAATTTTACATCCTATATATATCGAAAATCATCAAATGTTACATGAAAAGTTTTCTGAAAAATAAAAAATCTGCTTATTGTACAAAAGTAAAGCTATAGAATTGTTCACATTGACAACGTAAATTCAGATTAATATTTTTAAAATCAAAAAAGTTCTACTTATGCAATGATTTTGTGATTTGAGTTGTCATCTTACATTGTTTACCTTATAAATTATTAAATTTGAAATATCAGATTCAATTTTATGCAAGTGTTAAATGTTAACTTTCTGTTAATATTTAAATATTCTTTGAAATAATTCACTTTTTTTTCTATATGTATATATAAGACGTAGGGGTGGTGAACAATGAATTGGACAAGCAGGAAATTATTTGTTTGTTAGAGAAAATTATATTAATTGAATGTGATAAGTATTACAAAGATATGGATGCAGATTTGGTTTCCGAATGTGTTGATTTCCTTCTTGAACTGCAAGATGTCAAGATTGACAAAGAAAAAGTTGAAAAAGGCAGAGCTAAATTAATTGAACTGATGAATAAGAAGGCTCGGAGTTAATAAAAAGTAAGAAATTTGTGTTTTAAATGAAGTGATGTATGTTGCAAAAAAGTCGAAGGCTCCGATGTGTGCAACAATACACCGAAGCCTTCTTTTTGAGAGATACTGTCGACCTTTCACGGCTGGAGTAGTTGAGAATGTTTTGGACGAGCACACTCACAACTTTTAGTGAAAAAGTAATCCCTCATAAGTAAATATATAAAATCATTTTAAGATGTCAACACAAAATGCAATATCGTTGAGTTAAAATGCAACATCGCATACTAATTACTTTGTTAAAATCCCCTCAAAGCACATCTGCTTTGAGGGGATTTCTTTTATAGGATTTCCACAGTGGAAACCAAAGTGTCTGCTTGCTCACTACTAATTTCTGCTTTGTCATTAATTGACAGAGTTATAACAATTTTACTATTGTTAACTTCAATGAAATAGAGATAACAACAAGCATCTCTGTTTTTTATATCGAAAGATTCAATTAGAACTTTCTTGGCTTTATTGTTGTTTATTGTTAACTCTTCAACATCATTTACAACAACACCCATTTGACTCAAATAATCTGTTGTTTGTGAAATATACTCATCAAAGCTTGATATAGCGGATGTTTTATCTTCAATACTCAACTCAATATTTTCATCTTCTAGTACAAGAACATCAGAACCATAATCAATCTCAAAAATTTCTGGTATATGTATATCTACCGTAGAAAGATTGACTGTGTTTTCATTAATAATTGTATAGTTTGATATTGTTGTTTCTGTTACCGGTGCACTATATAGAATTGGTTTATCTTCTTGGTGTTTATCTACACTACATGAAGTTAATAAAATGATTATAAGAAGCAAAGGAAATAGTTTTGCGGTGTTCATTTTGTTCACCTTCCATTTTTATAAAAAAATGTGTTTTAGAATAAAATATTTATAGCTGTTTTTGATATGCCAAACATATGCTTGATTAAATAAAGGATAATCCACCACAAACTTACTTCAGAGCTGATCCCTTCTCTGTCGCAAACCCTATTGCCATTTTCATTGACAATGGTGTTACCGTTTTTATTTACTGCATAGGCTTCAATTATCACATTGCCGTTTGATTTTGATGTGACGGTGCAGATTTTACCTGAAACAGACGGATCAAGCGTAACACCACTGCCTTCAACGATTCTCCATTTTATTTTTGCACCTTCGGGAAGTCCGGTTGCATTAGCATAGAGATTTATTGATTCACCATATTTGAGATAGCGATTTGAAGGTGTAGCAATAGTGACGCTGCCGTTTGATGTTGGCGGAGTATAAGTATATACATAAGATTTATTCTCGCAAATTCCGGTTTTTATTTTAATGGGTTCATAATCGCCATCCGTACTTGTCACAACACAGTAATAATACTTGTATTGCTGATGTTCGTTTGGGTTGAATTTTCTTCTGGTTGCATTATCAATTGCTATTCCTTTAGCATATCTCGGAGTGTTTGCACCGTACCATTGATATGTTTTGTTGAATCCAACTACATCAGCTTCCAATGGTCGCATATATGAATAGTATTCATCGGGCAAATCATTAATAACGGCTGTTTCAGGAGCTATTTCGACAAACTCAAAACCCTTTTCATTTGCCCATTGTTCAGCATAAGTTCCTTTTGTTCCGTAAACTATATACCAATCTGGTTGAACATCATCGAAATAATCAGGATCGCATAGCTCAAGAGTAGATGGTAAAACAAGTTTTACAGAACCAAATCCATTCTTACAATATCCTAATGGTAAAGAACGGATTTCTTTTACTTTTGAAAACTCAACTTTTGATGTGTATGTGTACATCTGTGCTGATGGTGTTGTTACAGGATTGTAAAAAAACGCACGACTGATATTTTCTGCTTTAGGTAAATCAATTCCTTTATATAATTCGCAGGATGAAAACTGACCGCCAAACATTGTTGCAAAAAGAGAAAAGTCTTTTAATGCAGTAACACAAGTGTCTGACAGCATTAAACAATTTTTAAAGCAGTCATATCCAGCACTGATAAGTTCAGGGAAATATGCTCGTCTTAGGCTAAAACAGCCTAAAAACGACTTTGTTCCTACAGAAACGCAGTGAGGGAAATATGCTTCGGAAAGTTGCTGATTTCCATAAAAAGCATTGTCTCCGATTTTAATAGCATTTGGAAAATCTGCTACATAAAGATTGTAACAACCATTGAAAGCACCATTGCCAATTTCGGTAATGCTATCTCCATCTGCATACATAATATATGGGTTGCCCATAAAAATCCCGGCGGGTATTTCTTTGAGGTTTTCTGGCAGTGTTACCCCAATAAGTTCGGCGTTTGAAAACGCTTTATGTGCTATACCGGTTACTTTGATATCTCCGATTACTTCAGGGATAATCAAATCGTATATATTTTCACCAATATAACTTGTGATTTGACCATCTTCGTTTATTGTAAACATATCTGCCGTTCCCATAGTTTGCAAACGATAAAAACGTTTTGCACAAGTGCTTTGAGGTAGACTGTTACTATATGCAACAGCTTTGAAGAACAACATATCGTTTGAAAGTTTGATTGTGTCGGTAAACAGTGTTCCGTTTGTTGGAGTAGGATAAGAACCGTCAACTGTGAAATATACTTCAGAGTTATCTTCTGTAGAAATTTCAATTGATATTTCTCCGGTATATTTACCAGAAGCATAATTAATTTCAGGTTCATTACAGCGATTAAGCTCACAAGCAGCAATTGCATCAATTGTTCCGTATCCAAACAAATCAGACTCCGCATTCATATCAGATGGAATTGCTGTTGACTCCATCTTAACTTCAATCTCTTTGTTTGTTATTTCGGGATTCAGACTTTTTAGCAACGCAGCTAAAGACGTAACAAACGGTGCAGAAAATGAGGTGCCGTCAGCAAATCCATATTTGTTAATGCTGTCTGCAACATATATATTTTCTCCAGGTGCGGCAACATCAACAATGTGGCTGTAAGATGTAAATGATGTGGGGATACCGAACTGACCAAGAGCTGAGACGGTTATAACTTTTTCGTCTGATGCCGGTAAGTTGTTTAAGCTCAATTCAACATACAAATTGCCATTACCCGCAGCGGCAATCACCAAAATATTTGATTCATGTGCCATATTTAAAGCTTCCTGAACCAAACCCGATTCATCCGGAGCTTGAAAGCTTGCGTTAATAATATCAACCTTATCTTCAATTGCTTTAAGCAATGCGCAGGCGGCTGTTGCTGGTGTTGCATTATTATTTTGGTCAATAAAACGATAGTTCTTGATTTTAACATTTTCAGGTGTGTTGTCAACAATTATACTGCTAACATTTGTACCATGTCCTATACCGTTTAAAACATCATTCTCATTGTTTTTTTCTCCGTCGCTTGCAACATTAAAATATGTTCTTATTATTCTGTTTTTGAAAAACTCATGTTCAAGATAGATTCCTGAATCGACTACACCGACGATAACTTCGTCAAGATTTGAATAATTATCTTCGATGTAGTCTTTTGCCGCATAGAGACCTGTTACTTCACCGCCCCACGAATTAAGTCTGTCGGGAGGTTTTGATTCATCATTTGTTGTTTCTTCAGTAACGGTAACATCGCAGGTTGCTTTAAAAACCATATCTGGTGTAACAGAAATTACATTTTTATCAGCTAAATAAACGTTATATGCCTTTTCAGCATCTTCAGAGGTGGCAAACTGAACAATGTGATAATTTTGAAATCCACTTGCAATTCCTACAGAATTCAACTTATCCGGAGTATTATCGGATTTGACTATTAATCGGCAAGTCTGAAATGTTGTGTCTTCAGTTTCATCAACGGAGAGAGCATAAGATGCAGTTTCGATTTCTTCTTCATTTTCTGCAACAAATACTTTATCAGCATCGTTTTCTTTTATCAGTTCAACTGTTTCGTTTATAAATGAATGAATATTATTTTCTTCTGCTTTTGCTATCAATGGCATTTCCATACCGAATACAAAGGACGAAGAAAAAATAATAACTGCAAGAATTATACTTATACATTTTTTCATAATATCCCCCCGTTGATGAGTGTTGAATGGATAAGCGATTATTAGAATCGCTTATCCACATGAATATTTAAAGGGTGATGTATATACCTTCTTTTTGTGCGTAAGATTTAAGGTCAGCTGCAGCAAACCATATTTTTTCGTATTTCCATGCGTTTTCATCGTCATTCCTTACGCAAATAGTGTTGCTTTTGCTATTATTAAGAATCCAACCATCACCCCAACAAGTATTAACCTTGTTTATTGCTGACTGTGCATATTTACCTATACAATGAGCAAACAAGTCGGATGCAATTCGCAGAGAATTCATACCTTTATAATTGTATCCATTATTTAAATCCCAAGTTCCGTAAGTTTTGATTATTTGTCCAGCAAAGACTGAACAAAATGCTCTTGATGAAAAGAGTTTATTCATTTCGACGTCAAAACCGTTTGCAACCCAGGTTACACCATCGTAATTTCTTGACCAAGAAGCTGTTTTATCAAGATAGTTTACAGTATTGTTATTACAGAACAAATAGAGATTAGCATCAAGGGGGTTAGTTGAACTTTCAATAAGGCTGACAGGATCTTCCGGATTTAAGTATCTTCCCCAGGAAGGCGAGTAACATCTACCTTTATTGAAATAAAGACCGGTTTCATAATCATACAAGTAACCGTGATATGTTACAGGACAAAATACAGCTGTTAATTTTGCAACTGCTTGAGCGAGGAAGTTATCTCCGTGATATGTTGCTTTAGGTAAACCCCAAGAATCATATGAAAATGAACAAAGTTTACTTCCGTCAGTATATACGAGAGAAAGAACATTTTCATTTATGTCTTTGTTAAAATAATAGGGAACACCCAACATGGTAACATAACCTACTGGTGTACCAGCCTCGTCATAAACGAGATTAATATTTTGGTCGGGATATCTTGTTCCATCGGTTTGCAAACTCGAGTATGTCATTCCGTTAAGAACACCATTTTCCCAAATATATCTCATTGTATAAATTTCACGCCAATAAGTGTTTGAGTTGCTGTCTGTTTCTTTTTCATAAACAGTTTTAGATGTTCGATATCCATTAGTATCGTACTGATAGGTATATCTATCATTTGTAGTTTCAAAAGCGGTTAACAAATCACCTGTCCATTCAAGTGTTCCTGTAACTACTGCATTATCATGGTCAATGCCTACAAAATTCAAGGGGTTCCCTAATTTGTCGTAACTAATCTGTGTTCCGTTATAATTTGTAAGGCGATCGCTCCAAACTGTATCATAACCATATGTAATTCTGCTTGTTTCGTTACCCCATGTTGTTATTTGTCGATTAGTGATATCAAAAACTAATTCAGAAAAATTATAGTATATTTTTGCAGTGAGATTTCCGCCTGTGTTGTAAGTGTAATGGGCACAAAGATACTTTTCAAAATCAATCTCGGTTATTAACTGATTAGCGTTATCATACTCATAATAGTTTTTGGGGGTTATTGTTCCGTTGTTTTCTGTGTATACAAACTTTATGTTACCCTTATTATCGTACTCGTATTTACGGTTGTATGTAGATAATTCGGTTGTATTGTTGTTTGAAACGTTAGAAATGGTGGATGTGTATTCTGATACCAAGCCGCTTGTTTTGTTTCCTTCAAGAGGCTTATATTCGTAGTCGGTATCAATTACAACACTACCACTTAAGTCCCTAGGTCTATTGTACTCAAGAATGGTTTGTTTCTTTATGATTCTATCGAAATAGTCGGAAACGCTACTTCTTTCATAATTAAATGTAGATACAAAATCATCAACATTTTTATTTATGCATACAGATGACGATTTGATGCTGGAATCATTATCACCGTAAGTTACAACAGACGGTGTATGAGTTATTGTATCCACATTTGTGTTATTTGTTTTGTTGAAATATTCCTGAGCATATGACTCAACAATGTCACCATTTTCAGATGTATTTTTCTGATACAAAATACCATCCGAATCATTTATTGTATAGTTGCTACCATCATATATGATAGTTATTCCGGTACCACTATCATATACTTCAGTGATGTCGCCTTTTTCGTTGAATTTATACACATACGATTTAAATAATTCTTCTGATTGTGTTTCGGAATCAATATTATAACACTCAATTGTTAACATTTTTCCATATTCTGTTTCAGTTGAAAAATGCTTTACTCTATAGCCATTGCTATAGTTTATAACGCTTATCTCACCGTTGTCGGTGTATGAATAATCGATTCTGTTGTTTGTCTGATCCGGATTAGTTAACACATTGCTCTCGGCATATACATTTTTCAAAGTTCCATCGTTATTATAGTTGAAAATATATATAAAACCATTGTGTTCAACTTCAACGATTTCGCCATATTCACGTATATAGTTGGTTGAAAGTGTTAGAGCTTGGTTGGTTTCAATGTTAGTAATTACCTGACTCGTTGAGGTGAGCAAACAATCCATATCATATTTCAATGAAGTAGCATCAGTTAAAACTCCATTTTCATTTGTTGTATGACCCATGCCAGACAACAAACCTGTTCTTGAATTGTATGTGTAATAAGTTGATTTATCGTTAATATCCTTATATTCGACAAGTTTACCATTTTCATACACATATGAGGTACCCATCAAAAGTTCATCACCATTATTCTGTGTCCAAGTTAATGTTTCAGAATTGATCATTCCATTGGAATATGTGTAACTGATTGGCGAAGTGTTTACGATGCCTTCCAAATCGTTTTGGGTTTCAATTGATTCATATAAAAGAATATCATCAAATAATACACTATCAACTTGATTTTCTGCAACCAACTTAACTCTTAAAACGGAATCCTCGTTTAATTTAAATGCTTTCAATTTGTATTGCCACTCGTTGTTTGTACATGTATCAAATGAAAGGGAAGCACATGTTTCATACACTAAAGAGTTATTGGCTATCAAATTTCCTTCATTGTCATAAGCTGGTGCGGCTTCAATTACAATACCAAAGAAATTATCAGCTTTTGGGATTGTGTTTTTTGCTTTACCCCAACCACCAAATACAAATGTTTTATCTGCAGGGAAAACAACATTGGGACTTGATGTTGAACTTTCTGTTTTAACAGTTTGGCTTGCGTAGCCTGAAAAAACATTATTTGATTTCATTTCTAATGCGTATTTTCCCGAATTTGCTTCGCTAGAGGACAAAACAACATCGGCAGTTCCAGCATTATCTTTGCTCCAAGGAACAATTCTTATTCCATAGCCATTTTCAAAGCTGTTATTGTGTAAATATTCATTCTCTTCCCTACCTTCAAAGACATACGAGGAGATTAACCCGTTAGAATCATATTCTGCAAACCTATAAATTCCATTAGAGTCCATATGGACAATCAGGTTGAAGTTTCTGTCATAAAAAATTTTTTCGACTTTTCCTGATTCGTTTTCAAACTCTCTTTTGTATGAGTCATGAGAATTAATTGTTAACGATTCGTTGGGCGTGTTATCATAGTTGTTGTTATCTGAATAATATTTTCTGTAACCAACAAGATTGTTTTTTGTGTTTCCGTTTTCGGATTCAATATAATCAAAAAAATAAATGTTACCTTTTTCATCTTTAACTTTTATAAGATGGCCGTTGAAATTAAAAGTATATTCGACTTGATTGTGATCATCAAATATTACTTTATGAGTAGTGTTTCGAGAGGCTGGCTCATAGGATGTTAAAAATGATATACTTAACTGCTGATTATCATCAGTTGTTATAGGTTCAGTTTCGTTTAACATAGCAGTTATTGATTTGACATAGCTAAAACCAATTATAGGTGTAGCCTCATAAGTAATTGCTATATTTGTTCCGTCAATATTCTGAATCTCGGTTACTTGTCCATTAGAATAAGTTATGGAAATAATCGTTTCGTTTGTTGTGTAGTCTGTTACACTAACCAAGTTTCCTGTTTGATCAAAATTGTATTTTAAACCATCCACAAGAACATAAACATTTCTATAATCAGTAATATTTGAATAGTTATTAAGATTAGTGATTTCACACTCCTTAATCCATAATTCGAAAACGGACTCATCACTATCAATATAATTAAGAGAAGTCCATAAATAATAACCGTTCTCCTTAATGATAGGATTTGAGGTTAAGAATTTTATAGTAGAACCATTAATCGTTTTCCATTCCGCATAGTTGTCTGATAAAACAATTGAACTCTCAAAATTAAAATTAAAACTAACACCGGCAGAATTTTCATATGAAGGTTCTAACGAATTATAAATTCTATTTATATGGGACAGAGAGTTGGACATAGGGAGTCTTAACAAATCTTGCTCTAATCTTACAGAGTTTGTGTAGTCGTTAATAAACAAAGTTCCTGCGTAACCCATATCAAGAGAGTGATAAGTGAAATCTATATCATTACTTTCAACCTCAATATATCGAACTACTATACAAGGATTAGAAATTATAAGAGAGCTTGCCGATTCGAGCATGATAAATACACCGTTATTGGCAGTTGCCCCTCTATCCCACCTGCTATACAGATCGGTTATATCCCAAGTGTGAATGCCTGATGCTGATATCGATTGAATATCAATAATTCGGTTATTAAAAGAGTTTTCCAAATCAGTGGGAGGATTCAATTCATCCCATGTGCCGGTTTCTTCGCAAACTCTAACAGGGGCGTTTTCTTCGCCGTCTGATAATGTTAAAAGACAATTAATTGATAATCCTGCATAAGCAATTATTTTGTTTTGATTGAAATATTCACCGATTTGTGTCGGTTTAATAAGAATAGCACCCAGTTCTTCGCTTAACTGATAACTACCGCCAGGCAATTCAGTTGACCATAATGGGTTAATAATAAATGTGCTGTTTTGAGTTTGTGAAACACTTGAACGCTGCATTGAGTAAGTAGACATCATTGAATTCTGGATGTTTTCTAAAACTTCGTCTGTAGTATTTGTTTCATTTGTTGCGTCAAGTTCGGAATAAATATCTACCCATTCACCATCAACGAGTGTATGCAGTGGGGTAGGCGAAGTTATACTATAAAACGAACCATCTTTAAGAAGATATTCTTTTGAATATTCACCTCGGTTTTCAACAACTTCGCAGACAATTTCAAGGGAATCATCTGCTGAGAGGTTTAGGATGTTACCAGGATTAGGTTCGTTTGAAAAACTATGATCATTTGCGAAAACAGAAAGTGGCAATGCTTGTAACAGAAGTAGAAATGCAAGAGTTGTGCACAATGCTTTTGATAAAACTGATTGTTTCATTTTCAAAATCCTTTCTTTATAATTTTTCTTTGGGATAAGCATCCGCAAACTGCTTTTTTTCACAAAACTAAATGATAAACCTATTTTGTGATGGTCGACTACAGTTGAACGGAATGTGTTTCGGGATAGTCATTTTAAACCGTTGCAATCCCGAAGAATTTTGATGATGATTATTCACTCCTTTCTCTTGCTTTTATACTCCAGCCACTATATACAACGCATATCAATCCCAAAAGTATTAAACTAGTCCAATTTTTCAACTTTTGGGTGATGCCATTGCTTTTTAAAATCATCGCATTTAAATATTTATATGGTTTCGATTTTGATAATTATTATTTTGTTTCTGTGGATAAATGTGCAACCAGTATATTTTTACCTTCAATGAATTGTTGCTGTATAATATTAGGAGATTTGTTCATTAATTTTGCAATTAGTGGTATCGAAAAATCAAGTACAAAATAGTAATATAAAATTCTTCTATACATTTCATCTAACACTTTATCTCCACCAATAATTTTCTCATAATCTTCTTTTGAAGATATTACTTTTAAGAACACCTCGTTGTTGATGTTGATTTCTTCTTCATTTATTTTATTTATAAAGTCAGCACGAACTTTCTTTTCCCTAATCAGGTTTAGAGAAAGAGTTTCAACTGAATTATGAAGATAATTTTTTATGTTTTGTTCATCTTTGTTGTCTGCAACAATATTGATATGTGAAGTGACTATATTATAAAAAATATTATGAACAACAATTTCGGCGTCATGTGGATTATTTAAAATTGAGTATGCAATTTTAAATAATTGTTTCTGATATGTTTCGTAAATTTTCTCGAATAATTTTTTCTTTTCTTCGTTATCAATTAAATTTAAACAAACATTCAACATTACATTTCCTCATTTTATAAAATTACATTACTGTACTATATAGCTTTGATTCAAAATGGCTTTACGAATTATAATTAGAGGTGTGTATATTCCAATAAATTTATGGTGGTTACTTATAAATAGCCGACACTTTTTTAATTATATAAATCAAAACTTATTTCAAATAATAAAGCTCCCTACTTAATTATAGATTCCCACAAAAACATAATCAATATTTGTGGCAACATCGTAGACTAGGAATGCATAAGTGTATATGTTTGTCATTTTTTGAATGTCATAAAAGGATTTTTATTTCGTAAAATAACCCACAGGGTCGTATATGCGACCTTGTGGGTTATTTTTAACTAACTATATTTTATATATAATAAAACAGATACGAATCTTTTGGGTGACTGGAGGCCTTGGTTTGGATAAAAAGTTACTTGGACGATATATAAGAATATATAGAGTAAAAAAAGGGCTTACGCAGGCAGAGTTAGCTGAGGCGATCAATGTGGCAACAGTGATGATTGGACGATATGAGCGTGGAGAAAAAGCGCCGGGAAGAGACATGATTTTTGAACTCGCACGAGTTTTGGGGTTTTCCCTTGATGCGTTAATTTTTAAAACCGAATGCTCTGATAAAAATGTTTTTTCAGATGATTTTATTGAAAAGCTAAACAAACTCACAATTATTGAACAAAAAGCTGCTTTAAATGCTGCAGAAGCTGTTGTGGATACATTTTTAAAAAATTAATTTGATTTGAACAAGAAGAAAGGTGGTGATATGCGTTGATAAGTGAAGATCGTATAAAACAAATTTGCGATTTGTACTATAGAGACGTATATCGCTACTGTTTTTCTTATGTGCAGAATGTTGAAGATGCAAAAGATATAACTCAAGAAACTTTTGCATTTTTGATTGAACGAGCGTCAAAGCTTCAAGACGATAATATAAAAGCGTGGCTTTATTCTGTCGCTTTGATAAAAATTAAACAACATAATACCACTCAATCAGCAAACAATCAACATATTTCTTTTGATGATGGAGATAGTTGGTTATTGTATGATGAAGAAGATATTTACACTATTGAAGATATAATTTCCAAACACATATACGACACAGAAAGAATCCAGTTGGAAAAGCAAAAAATACTTGATTCACTAAGTGAAAGTGAACGAACCTTGTACGAAGATGCTTATGTTAAAAAGAAAAAGTACAAGGAGATAGCAAAAGAAAAAGGTGTAAGTAATAAGACTATAAATGTTCAAACTTTCAGACTAAGAAATAAAATAAAAGCAATTGTAAAAAATGTTTTTGAGTTTTGTTTTATGTTTTTAATATAACGCAACGAAATCTTTTAATTTTTCTACTTATATGTTATATGAAGGGAGGTTAAAAGATAGCTAAACTATAACAAAAGAAAGGAGATGAAAAACTGTGTCAATCGAACGCATAAACAATGATGAGTCGAATCAGGCTCTCGTCGAAAAGCTAAGAGCAATCATAGAAATTGAATCTTCAAAACCGATTTCCGAACAAGATGTTGACCTCATTGATGAGTGCGTCGATTATCTCATGGAATTAGAAAACGGTATAGAGTTAACTGATGAGGAACTTGAAAGTGGCAAGAAACAAATTTATATGTTACTTGACAAAAATAAAAAGCCTCAAAAGAAACTCAGGTTCAAAGGTTTATTAATTGCAGCATGTTTAGCAATACTAATACTTTTAGCTAACTTTGTTGCATTGGCTTGTGGTATTGATACTATATCCATTCTAAAAGAATGGGGTCACAATATTGTTGAAATGTTTGAAGGTGAAAAAGAGGAGTATGGTGGAGTAACAATTATTAAAGAAAATGAAAGTTTGTCTTTTGATTCTTTAGAGGATTTTGAAAAGAACACTAACTTTGAAATTCTTATTCCCACAGTGTTTCCCGAGGGAATAGAACTGAAAAAAGTTAAAATTACTGGTTCGTATGATATGAATAATAATTATATTTCTAACTATCATTCAATGTTTTTTGTTACAAACAATCCTCAAACAAGTATGATTGTACATACAAATCCAGATTATCCCAAGGGATTTACGAATGAACATTCTTTGAAAAAGGAAGAAATTTGTGGATATACTTGTTACTTTTTTGTTGAAGATTCAACAATACAATGTACCTTTGTTAATCAAAATATTACCTATATCATAAGAACACAAAATCGTTCAAATTTAGAATGTATACTTAAAAATTTAAAGGAGAATTTATCATGAGTTTCAAAAAATTTATTTCATTTGTTTTAGCAACTGTTTTTGCGGTTTGCTCTTTTCAGACAATAGCTTTTGCTGAAAGTAATACTGATGATTGTGAGAATATTACAATTGAATTTCATAACGAAGTTTCAGACAAAACAAAAGAACGTATAGTTGCTCATTTCCATGGTGAGAATGAAAATGCAATTTCATCAAGAGGTATTACATGCACACTTTTTGGTCATAAACTTGATACAGGAACAACATCTGTTGTTACTCATAATGTTAGATCATCTGCACCTCGTTGCTTAAGAGAAACTTTCGATTATGAAATTTGTACTCGTTGCGATTATTCAGAATACACATTAATTGGTAGTGAGTATATTTATTGCCATTAATAATCTAGCGGTCCATCTTCGGGTGGACTGTTATTTTTTGGAAAATAAAAAGGATGATATAAATGATTTTGATTTCTTGTGTTGATGAGCATATGGGCATTATGTTTAACGGTAGAAGAGAAAGCCAAGATAGTGCTTTGCGTGAAAGAATAGTTCAGATTTCATCCAAATCTAAACTTTGGATGAACCGATATTCTGAAACACAGTTCAAAGAAAACAATGCATCACACATTAATATTTCAGATTACTTTTTAAATGAAGCTGCTAGCGGTGAATTTTGTTTTGTGGAGGATAAGCAAGTAAAAAAATATGAACCCTCTATTGAAATTATAATTCTTTATAAATGGAATAAATCCTATCCTTCAGATATGTTTTTTGATATTGACTTAAGTGAATGGAAGTGTGTAAGGTCAATAGATTTTGCAGGAAGTTCTCACGAAAGAATTACAGAGGAGATATACACCAGAAATGATTAGTTTTATCAAAAAATATTTCAACAAATATAAATCTCTTAAAAAGTTCCCTAAATTTATTATAACTACATTTTTTTCTTGCCTTCTGGTTAGTTCTGTGATTTTTGGTTGGGCAATGATTGAGGTTATTAGAAATCCTGAAGATTATACAACAACCAGTTTAACGGAAACAGTTATTGAATCTCAAAAATACTTATATGAAACTTCATCTGATGAGCAATCTACTGTTACAGATACACAATCAGAAATCAATAATAGCTTGGAGATAACATCAAACACATCGACAGACATACCAAGCACATACTACACAAATGAAACATTAAATATTACCAGTAAGATAGTATTGTCTGACATTCTTCCTTTTAGTGATAAGCCTTATGTTGTTTTAAATAACAATCAACCTTATTTTGATTCTTCGGATTATACTACTGATTCGTTTGAATATTATAGTTCACTTGATAATCAAGGCCGTTGCAGTGTTGTGTATGCTTGTATAGGAAAAGATATAATGCCAACAGGAGAGCGTGGAGAAACAGGACAAATAAAACCTACAGGATGGCATACTGTAAAATACGATATTGTTGATGGAAAGTTCTTATATAATCGTTGTCACTTGATAGGTTGGCAACTTACAGGTGAAACTTCAAATGAAAGGAATTTAATAACCGGAACTCGGTACTTAAACATCCAAGGAATGCTGCCGTTTGAAAATATGGTTGCAGACTATATAAAAGAAACTGAAAATCATGTGTTGTATCGTGTGACACCGTATTTTGAAAAAAACAATCTTTTGGCACACGGAGTGCAGATAGAAGCATATTCTGTTGAAGATGGCGGCGAGGGTATTTGTTTTAATGTGTTTTGTTATAATGCTCAGCCAGGTGTAACAATCGATTATTCTTCTGGAAGCAGTAAACTAATAAATGATACTTCGGAAAATACCATTCCAAAAGTTACAGAAAAAGTCAGCAAATCAACAACTCAAAAACCTACATCTAATAGTTCGAAAGAAAAAGCAAATTATGTAGCAAACACAAATACTGGTAAATTTCATTATCCAACTTGTTCATCTGTTGACGATATGAAAGAGGAAAACAAGATGCTATTCAATGGAACGCGAGATGAATTGATTTCTGAGGGATATGTACCTTGTAAACGTTGTAATCCATAATCTGATGCATATTGAAATATGATTACGTTCCCTTTCGATTGTGAACTTTTTGTAAACATTCACTTTTGGGCTGTAACTTTTCATGTTTTCTTACATATATGTAATAGATACTTTTTGTTCAAAATGAAAGAAGGAATAAAAATTGAAATTATATGTAGGAAACGGATATTATTATTTGAACTCAATAAACTATTTTAGTATAAACAAATCTGAATGCCAGAAGTTGTGTTTAAGCAAAGGAAATGTTATAACTGATAAAGAAATGTTGAAAGTTCTGTTTCTCGAATCAATAACCAAAGATTTTGAAAAATATAATGTTGATAAATTTTTTTGCATAACTCACGATAGTTTTATTGATTTAATTGAACATTCCGGATTTGAGACAAAAAGAATAATCCCACTGCCGTGGGAAGGAAACATAAAAAATTTGTTTCGTTTTTGGAAATGTGTAGCATGTGATGTGTGCGAGCATAAATCTCGATGTTTTGTTTGCTATGGTAGCTTACCTGATGAAAAGAGAAAAGAATACATAGTATTTTTTAGACGCAAGTCATAAACTGTAAGGAGCCGCTTCGTTTTGAAGCGGCTTTTGATATTAGTTAAGTGCAACATCGTTCTTGACAATATAAGAAGTAGAATGTATTATCTTATTGAATATTATTTTGAGGTGTGAATATGATACCTGAAAAAATAAAGACTATTCGTGAATTTGTGGGCGTTACAGAACTTCAAGTATCATCAACAATAAATGTTAACAGTTATAAATACAAACGAAGTGAAGGGAACGACGACTACATATCAACTGAAATGTTGATATTACTTTCTATTATATACAAGCTTCCGTTTGAAAAAATTTGGTCAGTTGATTATTCGGTTGAAAATATACTTGAAAGCGAGTATCTTAATTCAATAAGTAAATTGGAACCTGAACAAGTGGTTGAGTGTTTTAAAGATAATTTATGCTCATATTTCGAAAAAAAAAGAAGAAAAGCAAACTATGGAACAATAAAGCTAATCTTAAAAAAAGAGATGAAAACGTTAGGGAGAAATATTAAAGAAATCAGGGAGAATAAAAAGTTGCAGATTACAGATGTTGCATCTATGTTAAAGATTGATGAATCAACATATAAAAGTTTTGAGTCTGGTTCGGTGTTCCCTTCTCCCATGCAGATTCTTTGTTTGACTGACAAGTTTAATGTTTCAATAGTAAAATTAATAAATATTAAAAAAAATGACAGGCATAGTTGATGTGCCTGTCATTTTTTTGAGGTTTAAAGGAGATTACTTCCGATACTTTTCAAGTGCTTCAGGTACTTTAGGTTGATGAAAAATAAAAACGCTTGCGGTATTTACCGAAATAATTCCAACAAAAAGTGCCAATGATGCTATTGAAGAAGCAATTTTAAGCATTAATTTTTTCATATCATATACGTTCCTTTCTTTTGAAATGCAATTCAAATTTAGCAATCAACAGAGTTATTGATGCCAAAAATACACCGATAAAAACAGGTAAAGTAATTTTATGAATAGAAATTAGTTTTAGTGAAATTATAGATATAGTAATCAAAGAAACCGATATTATAATACTAATAAATCTGTATTTTTTAGCTAACGACTGAGTTATTGGGTTGTTAGGGTTTATGATAGGTGCAAAACATACGATGACAATGCTTGAAAACAGTATCATAAAAAATGTGATTAATGATAAATGAAAAGCCTTTTCTAGAAAGTAGTTTATTAGCACAAATAAGAAGTATGTAATCATTGTCAAAGAGAAACATGTAATTTGTTGTTTGGCATGATATCCACCACAGAATGTTCTTATAACCAAAAAACCAGCTAAAAATAAAATTGTTTCAAAAATATTATTCAAAAAAAAGGAGATTATGATTATAAGTGTAATTGTAAAAAATGTTGAAAAAAGCAATGTTAATCCATATTTACAGGATTCAAAATTTTCTGGTTCAATTACTTTTTTTTCTAAAAATAATTCAGATATTTTGTGCGAAAGATTTTTATTCATACGATTGTACCGTCCAAATAAAAATGTGTATGGGATAATCATCTCATAACACATTTTAGTATAAATCGGCAGAAAAATAAAGATAAAATGCAAAAGTGTCGACTTAGAATGCGAAACCGTTAAATAGGATGATTTGCAAGATTGATGTTTACTGTAAACTTTTTTTCTTCACATGTAAACGACGTGAATCCATCGTGTTTTTTAGCGATTGTTTTTATACTTTTTATACCATAACCATGTTTTTCTTTGTTGGATTTTGTAGTTGTTAAATTGTTAGTGTCTATGTTGTTTTCGACGGGATTAATTACAGAAATAGATATTCTGTCTTCCGTTGAAATAAGAAAAAAAGAAACAGATTTGTTTTGTTGTGTGGATAGTTTTGCTGTAGCTTCAATTGCGTTATCTAAAGCATTGCCAATAACAATTGCGAGTTCTACTTCATCAATCTTTATAAAATCGGTAAGTTTTGTTGAAATGTTTATTTCAACACCTTTTTCTTTTGCATTGTGAAGTTTTGATTGAAGAATAGCATCCATAATAGGATTGCCGCTATTCACAAGATTATTATTGTTTTTGTTTAACCAATCTAGTTTTTTTTCAATTGTTTGAATTGCTTTTTCAATACTGGGTTCTCTGAGTAATCCAAGAAGCGCCACAAAAGTGTTTTTTATATCGTGTATAAACATACTAAGTTCCTTTTGATGCTTATAAAGACCCTCGTAGTGGATCACTTGACTGTTTATATGTTTTTCTGCAAATAAAAGTTTTTCCTTTGTTTCTATCAATTCATTTTGTTTTTCAATAATATGAAAGACTGCAATGTTAGCAAAAGCTAAAACAATATTGGTTATTAGAGTGATTATAAGAAAAATTCTCTCTGCTGTTTGATAACAGAAATGAAGAAATAGCATCATTACTAGAAATGATGCAGTGGGTAAAGAAAAAATCAGGATAAAGTTTTTTTTCGATATATTAGGTTCTTCTTTTAACTTCTTTTGTCTTGAGATTAGAACAAAAAAATAAGCTAAAAATTTTGATGTTAAAGTACAGATAGCAAATAATATAGCATTGTTTTGTGCGCAAGATATATCTATGTTAAACAACATTGATAGTAGCATACCAACAATTAGTTCAGAAAATGCATAAATCAAATAAATAAAAATTGTAAAAACAATCTGATATACCCAACTGATTTTGTACAATAAAAATGTGCAGAAAATGAATAAACATGAGCCCCAAACTATCAAATAAGACTTGGACAAAAATAAATTTGTATTCAAAAATTGAAAACCAACCAATGCCAAACATGCTGGAATAAATATTATGGACGAAAAACGAGGCTTATATCGTCCTTTTAAAAAGAAAAGAATTGTAAAAAGTTCACAAAAATTGCCCAAAAGATTAATTAAATAATTTGTCATACAATCACCACTTCCACTTTTGAATGTATTTATCATACATTTGCAAGGCTTCGGCTCTTTTTCTGACACTAATCATCAGTTTTTCGCCGTTCAATAAAACAGCCTCATCGCTTCTGAATGACTGAATATAATGCATATTAACAAGAAATCCTTGATGTATTAATATAAATCCATGTGCCTTAAGTTCTTCATATGCATCAGAAATTTTCCCAATATGATCATATTCTTCGTTAATGGTATGAACCTTGAGTCTTCTTCTATACCCCTCAATATAAAGGATATCGTTTATTCTTAAATTACTTCTGGTATGTTTCCAACTTACAGGGAAACGATCATTTAAAAGACGGTATTTATGTAATGCTCTGTTAAACACATCGTTAAACTCTTCTTGTTTGATTGGTTTAACAATGAAATGTAGTGCTTCACATCTAAAAGCATCAAAAACATAATTTTTATGACTAGATACAAATATAATAATGGTTTCCGGTGCATATTTTCTGATTTCTTCTGCAGCTTTTATTCCATTAATTTTTGCCATTTCAATATCTAAAAAAACAATATCATATATTTGAGAAGTACTATAATGGTTGATTATTTCTTCGCCAGAATAACAATCAATAATCATAGGAAAATTAGAGTTTGAGAAAAAAGGAATAAGAAAATTTTTTATTTCCTGATGGATAACTTTATTGTCATCACAAATACATATTTTCACAATAGTCTCACCTTCCACACATAGTTTTAATGTTATTTTTCGTTTCTTTTAATTTTACAAATATTCAATTTAATAATAACCCATAAAAATTTTTATGTCAATTAACGATGTTGCACTCTAAGTCTACGATATTGCAAACATAGTTGAAATATTAAATTTTATAGAATAATATATAACGATAAAAGGTAATTGATGTTACGGTATATATTAAGTAGTTGGTTTTTTTGGTTAATTTTTAAAAGAATGTGGTTTATATATCATCAAACAAAAGCACCTGTATAATTCCGTGAATATACAGGTGCTTTAATATTTTTCAAAATTATAATAGTTTTTTTGAAATCTTCTTTTAAAAAAGAGTATATGTATATAGAAGTATTTATAAATTAGTTCTTTTATATGGAAATTTATACAATTAAATCTATTTCTTTTTGTGCAAAGTGAAGAAAATTAAAAAAACAAAATTTTCAGCGTAACAAATCGTATTTTTAGTCATATATATATAGATCTAATTTTAAGGTGATTTTAATTAATCGTTATTTAGAAAGAAGGAGATTCCGATGGGCTGTTCATAATTATTAATCTATGCCACAACAACAAGGAGGATTTTTAAATGAATTTTAAAAGTATCATATGCATCATATTGATTACAATTATGACATTTGGATTGTGTTTCAATGTTTATGCTGATGAAAACATAAACACGGATTTAGATGATTATATTGTGATTCACAATGCTGACGAACTTTCATCTATAGGTGAAAACTTGGCAGGAAGATATATCTTAGCAAACCACATTGACATCTCTTCTGTTTCCACATGGGAACCAATCGGCTCTCAAACCAATCCATTTACCGGCGTTATAAATGGTAACGGATTTTCAGTAGTAAATATGAAATCACACAACGGTCTGTTTGGATATATTAATAATGCCAAAATAGAAAACTTAGGACTGATAAATTGTGATATCACTTGTTCAACTATTTCAAAAGTTGTAGGTTGTTTGTCAAACATTGCTACAGACTCAACTATAACTAATTGTTTTTCTTCAGGTAAGATAAATGCATCTACGGGGTCTTCACTAACAGCCCTTGCTGCAGAATATACTTCCGGTGGTTTGGTAGGTTTTTCAAACAATTCAAGTTTTATAAATTGTTACAGCTTAACTGAAAACATTTTGAATTATGAGAAAACACCGTTTGCTAACATGGGTGGTCTTGTAGGAATATCTGAAAACTCACATTATGATTGTTGTTATAATGTTGGAGTAGTAGCCGCAAACAAACCTGTTAACAATGAGTCTTCCGCTAACAACATCTATTTAGGCGATCTTGTTGGATTTATTAATGACGGAAACTCATTTGTTTCATGTTACGAACTCCAAAATACTGTTTATCCTATCGGCAATACCAATGAATCAATTGCAGGAATAGTGTCATTGCATGAGAATGAGATTTTGAGTTCTTCATCATATAAAGGCTTTGATTTCACTGATGATTGGTATACAAGTGAATTAACCACTCCAAGATTAAAAACAGAAAAGCCATTGTTTAAATCGGAACTGAACTTAAAGTATAGGGAAAAGGCATCTCCTGCTCTGTATGGAAATGTTGTAGTTTCAGATTGGCAATCAAACAAGCCTGATGTTGCTATTGTTTCAGATAATGAAATAGAAGCCGTAGGAAAAGGCGAAACAACAATCAGAATTCTTACAGAAGAGAATTTGTATGGAGAAATAAAAGTAACGGTGTCATATACATGGTGGCAATCAATAATAATCTACTTTTTATTTGGCTGGCTTTGGTATTAATTGTTGGGAGGTAAAAATAGTGAAAGACGTTAAAAGAATATTATCCATATTTGTTTCAATAGTCTTATTATTCAACCCTATTATTGCAACAGCAAGTTCAGATACACAAGCGATAAGCAACAAGGAATTTTCAAACAGTTTGTATTCTATGATTGAGGAATATGATTCTTCAAGTAATGGAACTGGAGCATCAGCTGTCTCTACATACACAAATCGAATTATTGTTAAAACAAATTCAAACAAAAGTATTGATAGTCATGGGGCTATAGCTTCTGTTGAAGGCTTTAATAACTGGCATATTTTCCAGTATGCAACAGCGACTAAAGCAGGCGAAGCACTTAGTTATTATCGAGAACAATCTTTTGTTGAATATGCAGAAGCAGATAAGATTTTTACACTGAGCAATCCCTCATCTGCAATGGAAAAAGAATTTGATGTCGTACCATCGTCAAGCGAATGGGGACCTGCACTTGTAGAATCCGAAACCCTTATCGAACGATATTCCGGTAGCGAAAATTTGCCGATAATTGATGTGGCGGTTTTGGATACCGGTTTAGACGAGAACCATCCATATTTCGACTATGATAATAGAATCATTGATCGAGATTTTAATGCTGTAGACTATAGCAGTAAATCTTCAAATGATGCTCATGGTCACGGAACACATGTTGCTGGTATAATTTATAATAACACAACGGAAAATGTAAAAATAACTCCTTATAAAGTTTTAGATGATGATGGTTCGGGAAGTTCGTTTGGAATTATTCATGCAATAACTGTTGCGGCAGATGATGGCGCAGAAGTAATCAATATGAGCTTAGGTGGAAACATAAATATAATTAGTTATATGTTCTATTCTGAAGCTGTATCTTATGCATATAACAAAGGTGTAACTGTTGTAGTTGCAGCTGGTAATGAAAGTAGAGATGCTTCCAATGTTGTTCCGGCGTCAGTAAATAATGTTATAACTGTAGCTTCGATTGATGAAAGTCTGATTCCATCTGATTTTTCGAATTATGGTTCATTCGTAGACATTGCAGCTCCCGGCAGAAATATAAACAGTTCTATTCCGTATGATAATAATATTGATCCCATAGAACACACATACGACAATCATTATTATGGTCCGTTGAACGGCACATCAATGGCAACACCGTTTGTTTCAGCTGCTTCTGCTATGTTGAAAACAATAAACACAACATATACACCATATAATATCGAAAATATCATTAGGGATTCTTCATATAAGCCTAATTCTTGGAATGAATCCTATGGTACAGGTATTGTGAATTTTGTGAATATGTCTTCATATACCAAAACAGCAGCACCTACTATAACTTTGGGTAAAGATGGTGCAACAATTAAAGCACCATCTCAGGCAAAGATTTATTATACAACAGATGGTACCAATCCGATTGTTGGCGAATCCGATTTATATTTGGGACAACCCATAAAAACAACAGGTGTAGAAAAAATAAAAGCAGTAGCTTTTATTGAGGGGCAACTTCAAAGCGATGTAACTACAAGAGCTTTAAAATGGACCAAAAATACAACCATACGTTATAAAGGGAAGAAAGCATTAGATTTGCCTCCTATTTATGAAATTAAGAATTGTTATTCTTCAAACGAAGAGGTAGTAACCGTTGATAAGGAAGGCAATATTACAGGAATTTCTGTAGGAGAAGCAAAAGTAACTGTTTATTTGGAATACAATCAGGTTGCAACTTATAAAGTGACGGTTGAATATGAACCTTGGCAGTTGTTTATTATCTATTTTCTTTTCGGATTTTTATGGTATTAATTCGATGACTTAAGATTCTGACTATATATGTAAGGGCGAGCATCGTAATACGGTGCTCGCCCAAGAAAGCAAAATCTTTGCGAAAATTATCGTATTATCTTTGAGATTATGAAGTGATTATAATATTAAATATAATACGATAAAACATAATTGTTATTGACTGATAACTAATAATTATC
>JAZRTQ010000031.1:0-1940 GCA_045652165.1 Acutalibacteraceae bacterium
TGAATTACAACAAAAAAAATGCAGTTATCGGTATTGATTTGTGCACTTTGTTATATTATAATAAAATTAACAGTTTGAAGTTAGGAGTTGAGCAAATTGAAAACCTGGCAAAAAGCAACGTTCATAATTGTGCTTATAGCATTCATCACCGCATCCGTTACAATTTCATTCATTTCTATGGCAAGAGCTCCGTTCGAGTATGAATATCAGACGGCGCTTGAAAGCGAATATTCGGTTGAAGGTTGGGTGCTTTTCGGCTTTAACGGAAATAACTCAACCAAAGAGGTACATATTGACTATGTCCGTGATGAAAACGGAAACAATCCTGACAGTTCAAAGCCTGTTTCAGCTGTCGGCAAATTCACAATGAATACCGATGAATATGTTGAGGTTATTCATATTGGCAAAGATGTAAAATACATAGATGAAACATCATTTTTCTATTGCAAAGAACTGAAAGCGATAGAAGTTGACGAGGCGAATGAATATTACACTTCCGTTGACGGCGTTCTTTATACAAAGGATATGAAAAAACTCCTTGTCTATCCGCTTAAGAAAGAAAATGAAACAGGCAAATACGCAATTTCTGAAGGCGTTGAAAGAATCGGCAAATGCGCTTTCTATAAAAACGAAACTCTTACCGAAATCACCTTACCCTCAACTTTAAAAGAAATCGGCGATATGGCATTTTTTAAGTGCGAGAAAATTGCTCTTGTTACACTTCCCGACGGACTTGAAAAAATCGGCTCTGATGCGTTCAGTTACTGTCAGGAAATGAAACCTGTTATGTTTATTCCTGATTCAGTTAAGGAAATCGGAAGTTTTGCATTCTATTCTTGTTCAAATCTCAAAGAGTTTTATATGGGTGCACAAAGCGAAGAGCAGATAACCTTCGGTGACAGCTGGCTTCCCAAAAACATTAAAAAGGTTGTTATTAATGTTGCCCCGAAAGAACAATACAGCAAAACCCGTGACGATGCAAACCAAAGAATAAACGAACTTCTTGAGAAAGGCGGCGAAAACTGATGGCAAAATCCGAAAGCAAAGAGAAAATGAATATTTTTCAGGAAATGAAAAAATATTGGAACACTCCTGCTGAAGGAAAACACGTTCCGTATAAAGAATATTTTTCAATTTTTGCCGCAGTCGGCGGTGATTACACCCTGAATTATCTTAAGAGCTTCCTTACATTCGGTACGGGTTGTTATCTGATTGCATATTACTACGAAATTCCGCTTCTTACATTCAGCGCAATAAACGTATTTTTCATTGCATCAACATATTTCTGGAATCTTCTGACCATGGGTGTTGATGCAAACTTGGGTTTCCTTCCCAAAAGAATTGAACGGAAATATAATGCGGTGTATCTGGCTTTTGCTGCCTTGGGTTTGCTGATGCTTATTTTTGATTTTTCCTTTATTCTTCCCGACAGCGTTGCCAACATCATAGATACCCGCTGGAAAGGTATCAACAGCTTCAATATTTTCAAAATCTTCGGTGCACATTTTCTCGCCAACGGCTGGAGTGGATTCAGAAATATTCTTATCAGAAAAAAGCTCCTCAAAAAGCTCGGCAGATACAAAATTTTCGCGTATGCAAATGTTATTCAGTGCCTCATTGTTATTGTTCTTATTTGTACTCTTCCGCTTTACGAGCTTCCGCTTACCGACAGAGTATGGACTCTTTATCTTCTTTTCCAGCTTTACACAATATTCAATTATGTCGGTTTTACACAGTCTGTTGCGGATAATATCAGTCCCAACCCGCAAGAAAGACTGTATGTTCGTTCATTTCCCGTTAAAATCAGCCATTTTGTTCAGAATATCGTAAACGTTATTCTTCCGACTCTCGCAGGCGTAATGTTCCTTGACGGCATCAAGGATATCGGAATGTTCAGATACCTTCTCCCGATATTTTTTGTTGCATCATCGGGAGTTATG
>JAZRTQ010000032.1:0-1886 GCA_045652165.1 Acutalibacteraceae bacterium
CTCGACGAATTCAGCCAGCTTATTGACGTGCTCAGAGGTACAATGACTTTTGTGGGCACACGCCCCGAAGTTCCCAAATATGTTGAAAAATACACTCCCGAGATGATGGCAACTCTTCTTATGCCCGCAGGCATAACATCGGAAGCAAGCGTTTACTATAAAGATGAAAACGAGCTTCTTGATGCCGCAGAGGATGTTGAAAAAACATATCTCGAGGTTGTTCTTCCCGATAAAATGAAATATAACCTTGCCGCAATCAAAAGCTTCAGCTTTTTTGACGACATAAAGGTTATGATTCTTACCGTTCTTGCAGTTTTTAAATAAGAGGATAAAAAAATGAAAAAACAAAAACATCTCATTGCTCTCCTCACAAATAACGATGATGATATTTACTGTTTCCGCAAGGAGCTCATCGAAGAAATAATAAGTGCAGGCTATGAAATGCTCATTTCCTGCCCCGACGGTGAGAAGTTTGAACTTATGAAGCATATTGAATACCGCTATGACGATCCCGTTATCGACAGACGAGGAACAAATATTGTTGCGGATGCGAAACTCTTTCTTCATTATTTCAGGCTTTTCATTAAAAACAAGCCTTCGGTTGTGCTTACATATACAGCAAAGCCGAATATTTACGCAGGTATTGCGGCATGGCTGCTCGGAATCCCCGTTATCAGCAACGTTACAGGATTCGGAAGTGTGCTCAACGAAGGCGGATTGGTTCAGAAGCTTGTAATGGGAATGTTCCGATTCTCATTCCGACGTTCAGCCTGTGTTATGTTCCAGAATTCAACAAATATGAAGCTTGCGGAAGAGTCGGGTATGGTCAAAGGTGAGCATAGGCTTATCCCAGGCTCGGGTGTCAACACAGAAAGATATCCGCTTCAGCCTTATCCCGATGGCGGCGACGGCAAAGAGGGAGAAAAAATCGTTTTCAACTATATCGGCAGAATTCTTCACGACAAGGGTGTTGATGATTACATCGAAGCCGTAAAAAGAATAAAAGCCGAGTATCCTGAAACCGAATTCAATATGCTCGGATTCATTGAGCCAACGGAAATGCATTATGAAAAACTGCTTTCCGAGCTTGAAGAAAAAGACATTATTAAATACAGAGGCAGTCAGAAGGATATAAAGCCGTATGTTGCCGCATCCCACGCAACAATTCATCCCTCGACTTATGGCGAAGGAATGAGCAATGTTCTTCTTGAAACCGCATCCAGCGGCAGACCGATTATCTCAACCGATAATCCCGGCTGTCAGGAAACATTTGTTGACGGAGAAACAGGTCTTCTCTATCACGGCGGAGACGTTGATGCCCTCTGCAACCAAATCAGAAAGTTCCTTGCTTTGCCCAACGCAGAAAGAAAATCAATGGGCGAAAAAGGCAGAGAATATATAAAATCAAATTTCTCACGAGAAATCGTTATAAATGCATATCTTGAAAAGATAAACAGTTTGTGTGAATAAGGGAGGCAGAGCAGAGTGAGTGTTGGCACAATAATTTATTACGGCGGATTCACTCTGCCCGACAAAAGTGCATCGGCAAACAGAGTTGTTTCAAACGGCAAGATTTTTGATAAGCTCGGATACAAAACCGTTTTCATCGGTGTAACAGACGATTCTTTTGAAGGCTTAAGACCCGTTCAGGGTTATGACAATATGTATGAACACGCTCACCCCAAATCAACCAAGCAATGGCTGAAGCATATGATGAGCGTTGAACATATTGAGTCTGTTATCGAAAAACACAGTGATGTGTGTAAGATAATCCTCTATAATGTGCCGATGTTCACTCTTATAAAAGCAAAAAAAGTTTTTTCAAAGAGAAACATTGAAGTTTGCTACGACTGCACCGAATGGACAAAAGATACCGACGGTTCTCT
>JAZRTQ010000033.1:0-26000 GCA_045652165.1 Acutalibacteraceae bacterium
AGGCCCTTTATGACAATGCGGTTGCCGCAGTTGCAGAAGAAGAACGCATTGCAAAAGAAAAGGCAGAAAAAGAAGCTCTTGAAAAGAAGCTTGACAAAGAACGCAGACTTGCTGAAAAGAAAGCAAAGAAGAATAAATAAAACATTTAGAGTGACTGCATTACAAAATGCAGTCACTCTTTTTTCTTTTTATTTGTTATACCACTTGATTTTTTTATTAAGTTAAGCTATAATATAAAAGCTGATTTGCCGATGTGATGGAATTGGCAGACGTGACGGACTCAAAATCCGTTGGTAGCGATACCGTGCGGGTTCGACCCCCGCCATCGGCACCATTTTTAAAGGCGAATGTGTTTTCCTGCACATTCGCTTTTTTCATAAGAAGGATGTGAAACAATGAGCGATTACCTTAACACGGTTAAAAACTGTGAGCTGTTTTACGGTATTCCCGATTCCGAGCTTCCGCATCTCCTCAATTGCTTAAGTGCCGACAAAAAGAGCTTTGAAAAAGGCGATATTGTTTGCCTTGCAGGCAGCAAAACCAACTCGGCAGGAATTGTGCTTTCAGGCAGAATTTATCTTGAAAGCAACGATTTTTTGGGAAACGCCTCAATTGTTTCTGAATTTACTGCAGGCAGAAGCTACGGTGAAAACTATGCTTTCGCTCAGAACCCGAACATTCCATTTAACATAGTTGCAAAAGAAAACTCCGAGATTCTTGTTTTTGATATAAAACGTTTTACAGAGCCTTGCATAAAAGACTGCGAATTCCATAAGATTCTTATGGCAAATCTCGTAAGTTCCATTGCAACAAAATCCTGCGAACTGAGCAACAAGATAAGCCATCTTTCAAAGCGCACAACAAGAGAAAAGCTTATTTCATATCTTTCGGAGCAATCACAGATTCAGAATAAATCAATAATCACTATTCCGTTTAACCGTCAGGAACTTGCCGATTATCTTTCTGTTGAACGCACGGCAATGACAAAAGAACTCACAAAAATGAAAAACGATGGTCTTATTGATTTTGACGGAAGAGTTTTCAAGCTTAAATAAAATCAGCCCTGCGGATTTTTCCGCAGGGCATTTTGTTTCTTATTCTGTTTCGGTTTTACCGTAGCCGCAGCAGCCACCGCCGCATTTTCCGCTATCGGGACAACCTATGCACTTTTTGCCGCTTTTCTTTGCTTTATAAACATAGAATGCCGCTAAACCGATTACAGTTATCAGAATCAAAGCTATTATAATTGTATCCATATTTTAAACTCCGTTATCTTTTAGCTGAAGCAAGCTTCTTTTCTGCCTTCTTGGCTTTTTCTGCTTTAGCCTTTTTATCGGCATCAATGCAAAGAAGAGCAATAATTGCAAGAATCAAAAGAACCGCAATAAGACCGGGTATAAATCCTGCGCCGACTGAACCTGTTGTGATAAGAGTGCCTGTCTGATAAACAAGATAACCAACCGTAAAACCTGTTCCGAGCTGAAGTGCAATGCCGCTCCAAAGCCATTTTGCGCTCTTCATTTCAGAATTCATTGCACCGATAGCCGCAAAGCAAGGCGGTGTGAAAAGATTAAACATAAGATAAGCAAGAGCGGCAACCTTGGTGATTGCAAATGCGCTTGCAACCTCTGTTCCCGCGCCGTCCATAAGAGCGAGTTCTTCGGTATCTATAAGATTTTCAAGACCTACAAAGCAAACTGCCAGAGTGCCTACAACATTTTCTTTTGCAATAAAACCGGTTATTGCCGCAGCTGCAAGCTGCCACGAAAGAACACCCGCAACGGGAACAAGAATATAAGCAAACGGGCCTGCAATTGAAGCAAGAATCGATGTGTCGGCAGTTTCCGCAACTTCAAAATTCCAGGTGAATGACTGCATAACCTGAACAACGGTGTTGCAAAGAAGAATAACTGTTGCCGCCTTAACTATGTATGCCCAGCCGCGGCTGCACATTGATTTGAACGCTCTCAAAAGGCTGGGAACTTTGTATTCGGGCATTTCCATAATAAAGAAAGATTTTTTCGCCTTGTAACCCGTGATTTTATTTACAATAAGAGCACCGATAAGAATAATAACTATGCCTGCAAAATACATAAGAGGTCCGACCCATGTTGCATCCTCAAAGAATGCACCCGCAAAAAGCGAAATAACGGGAAGCTTTGCACCGCAAGGCATAAAAGGAGCAAGCATCGCAGTTGCTCTGCGTTCACGCTCATCTCTTATTGTTCGGCAAGCCATAACACCGGGCACCGCACAACCTGTGCCTATAACAAAAGGAATAACTGATTTGCCGCTTAATCCAACCTTTTTGAAGATAGGGTCAAGAACAACCGATACACGCGCCATATATCCGCAATCTTCAAGAAGCGCGATAAGAAAATACATAACCATAACAAGGGGCAGAAAACCAACAACGGCAATAACGCCGCCGATAACGCCGTCAATGAGAAGTGAATACAGAAGCGGGTTAGCATCTGCAAAAAGCTCTCCCAAAGCAGCCTGGCCGCCCTCAAGAAGAGCAACAAGAGCATCAGCAATCCAGACTCCGGGGCCCGCCTGCGAAATCCAGAAAACTGCAAACATTATAACCGCAAAAAAAGGAATTCCGAGCCATCTGTTGGTTAAAACTGCATCTATTCTATCCTGCTTGTTTCTGTCTTTTGTGAAAACCTTGCGCTTTTCAACTTCTTTAACAAGCTTATTTACAAACTCAAAACGCTTTCTGTCTGCCTTTGAGGCAGATTCTTTGTCTGTTATTTCATCGCTATAAGAAACATAAGGCGCCTTCTGGGGTTTACCTGCAACGGAAATAACCGCATTAACAACTTCTCCCACACCTTCTGCTGTTGTTGAAACAGTTTCAATAACAGCACAACCAAGCATTTGCGAAAGAAGATTTATATCAATTTTTGTTTCTTTTCTTTTATTTATATCTGCTTTATTAAGAGCAACAACAACGGGAATTCCAAGCTCCAGAAGCTGTGTTGTGAAGAAAAGGCTTCTGCTTAAATTGGTTGCATCAACAACATTTATGATAACATCAGTATTCTTACTTTTAATATAAGTGCTCGTAACAGTTTCTTCCGATGTGTAGGGCGACATTGAGTAAGTGCCGGGAAGGTCAACTGCAACAATATCTTTTCCTTTAGTATAGATTTTTCTAACCGAGTGTTCTTTTTCTTCAACAGTAACACCCGCCCAGTTGCCTACCTTCTCGTTTCTGCCTGTAAGAGCATTATATATTGTTGTTTTTCCGCTGTTGGGATTACCCGCTAACGCAACTCTGATCATAAAACCTCCAAAAATTTCGCTGAATCAAGTTAGCATCCGCTAACCTTACAATAAAAAATATATTTAAACAAAAATAGCTTCTGCCAACTGCTTATCGATATTATATCTTCCGTCTTTGATTGAAACAATGCAGCTGCCGTTAAGCTGAAAAATAACAGTTATCGGCTCCCCTGCATAGCAACCCAAAGAAAACAAAAAAGCATCCAGCTCTTCATCATCGGTTTCTATCCGCTGAATTATGTATTCCTTTCCTTTTTGCGCCTGAGTTAAGTTCATAAATAAATCTCCAAATTATTTCTTAATGCAAATTAGTCTTAGCTAACTTATCAACAGTAAATAGCGGTTAGCCCTAACTAACCGCTATTATATTATCATTTTATAAAGAGTTTGTCAATAAAATTTCATATTTTTTCTAAAATTTCTATCGCAAGCTCATATTCATTATTATCTTTAAAAACGGGTATTTTTTTCAGTATATTGCTGTAAAAGCGTTGTTCTTTCTCCTCTTCGGCAAGCTGTTGCTTATATTCTTCATATTTAATTTTGAGTGATTGCATAAACTGATTTTTATTATAGACCTTTATTTTTTCAACGCCCGTTTCGCTTGCAAATGCCTCCATCTGCTCGCAGGCATCCGCGCCGTATTCTTCAATCATTTCATCAAAAGCATCTTTTTCAAAATAAAAACGCCTGCCTGAAAGATAGCCAAAGGTTTTTCGGGTATCCAGATAACCCATTTTTATTCTCTTTTCATACATTTCTTCGCTGAAATCGAAAGCGGCGCCCAAATCCTCAATGTCATACGGTCTTATGATAACTGCCTGGGTGCAGGATAAATCTTCTTTGTGCCCCAAGCCCTTTTTCGAAGAAATATCAACAAGGATAATTTTATTGTACCCGTTTTTGCGAAGAAGGTTAATCGGTGCATTATCGTAAACACCGCCGTCAAGATACCTCTCCCCTTCAGGCCCGATTTTGCTTACTCCAGGCACTTTGGAAGACGCAAGAAGATAATCCACAAGCTGCCCTTCGGGAATTTTATCAACAAAAATTTCAAGCGGACTGAACTCCGAAAGCTGAAATGTTACCATTCCGAATTTTATTTCGGATTTTCTGACCTTCTCTTCATCAACAAAGTTTTTCAAAAAATCTTTTGTTGGTGATGCATCTATTCCGCCGTTTCTGACTATCTCCTTAAAAAGTGCGCTGAAATTACGGAGACTGAAAAGATTTTCGGGGTCCTTTAATTCTTCGGTTATATTAACACCCTTATCAACAGACGCACTTTGCCAGAGCTTCAATGCGTTTTCATAGTCACCTGCCGCGATCAAAGCTCCGTTGATTGAACCTATTGAAACACCTGCAACAGCGGTAAACGAGATACCAAGTTCTCTCATTGCTTTCCACGCACCGAGCTGATAAGCTCCTTTTGCTCCGCCGCCTGCAAGCACAAGACCGTATTTCAGCATAAAATCACCTCAACATTATTTTACTATATATATTCTTTACATTCAATCGCCCAATGTAACATCAATTTCAATTTTTTGTTGACATAAAAATCCTGATATTATATCATTAATAAAAACATATTTATAAAAGGATTGTTTTATATGAGAATTCCTGAGTGTGTTAACAAAAGAATGGATGAATACTGCGAAAAAATTGAGAAAAAGAGCAAAAAGCTTGCTTCTCTTTACCGCAACTGTTACCCCAACACCCTTGAAACCGCAACAGAGTTTCTTGACGACGGCTCAATTTTTGTTTTAACGGGAGATATTCCCGCAATGTGGCTTCGCGATTCAACCGCCGAAGTTTCACACTATATTCCGCTTGCGAAAAGCAACAAGGACATTGCTGAAATCATTGAAGGCGTTATAAGAAAACAGAGAAAATATATTGAAATCGAGCCTTATGCCAATGCTTTCAAGCGAGCACCCGACAGCCACGAAGAATTTGACGATTATCCCAAAAATAATCCGATCGTTTGGGAAAGAAAATATGAAATTGATTCTCTCTGCTATCCCATACGCCTCACTTATCTCTATTGGAAAGCAACGGGAGATAATTCGATTCTTGACGAAAGCTTTATCAATTCAGTTAAAACCACTGTTTCCCTCTGGAGAACAGAGCAGCACCACGCAGAAAAGTCTCCCTACCGTTTCACCCGCAAAAACTGTCCTGAATCTGACACATTAAAAAATGACGGATTAGGAAACCCCGTTGAATACACAGGTATGACCTGGTCAGGCTTCAGACCGAGCGACGATGCTTGCAGATACGGTTATCTCGTTGCATCGAATATGTTTGCCGTTGTTGCTCTCGGTTATATTTCCGAAATGCTGAAAGCCGTACATCCTGCCGAAACAAAGCTTATCGCCGAATGCGATTCGCTTTGCAAAGAAATTCACAGCGGTATAGAAAAATATGCTGTTATCGATAACGATAAATACGGCAAAATCTATGCCTGCGAGGTAAACGGAAAGGGCGATTATTTCCTTTTTGACGATGCAAACGTGCCCAGCCTTCTCTCTGCTCCATATCTTGGCTACTGCGGATATGACGATGTGATTTACCGCAACACCCGCAAATTTATTCTGAGCAAAGATAACCCGTATTATTACGAAGGCAAGTTTGCAAAAGGCGTTGGAAGCCCGCACACTCCAGAAGGATATATCTGGCATATCGCTCTTTCGATGCAGGGTCTTACTTCTGATGACCCCGAAGAAATCAAAGAAATTCTTCATATGCTTGAAACAACCGATGCAGATACGGGATATATGCACGAGGGCTTTGACGCAAATAACCCGAATAAATTCACAAGAAGCTGGTTCAGCTGGTCGTGTGCACTTTTTGCTGAACTGGTTGAAAAAGCAGTTGATAAGGAGATATTATGATTATTTTAAACCTTTATTACAAATTAAACCCAAACACAAAAGAAGAATTTCTTAATGAGGTTTACTCCCTTGGTATAGTGCAAAAAACACAGGCCGAAAAAGGTTGCATTGCATATGACTTCTTTTCTTCATATGACAAAGACTGCGTTTTGTTGATTGAGAAATGGGCAGACAGCGAAAGCCTTGATACCCATAAAGAGCAGGCTCATCTCAAGCAGTTACTTTCTCTTAAAGAAAAATACGGAATAACAACAACCGTTGAATGCTACAACGCATAAGGGCAAAAGTTTTTGAATTAATTTTTAAAAAAGACTTGCAAAAATTAAAACATTATGTTATTATAATGTGCGTTCGGTAATGAGCGCATATGCTGCTATGGCTCAGGCGGTAGAGCGCATCCTTGGTAAGGATGAGGTCGGCGGTTCAATTCCGCCTAGCAGCTCCAAAAAACCTCTTTTGCAATGCAAAAGAGGTTTTTTCAATATATAAAAGGAGTTAATCTTATGATAATCCTTATTTCAGGTGCAAGCCACACGGGCAAAACATTGCTTGCTCAAAAGCTTCTTGAAAAATACAAATATCCTTATCTTTCAATTGACCATTTGAAAATGGGTCTTATCCGAAGCGGTGAAACCGATCTGACACCCGAAGATGACAAAGACCTCATTCCGTATCTTTGGAATATCGTTAAAGAAATGATTAAAACCGCAATTGAAAACGATCAGAATCTGATTATTGAAGGCTGTTATATTCCGTATGATTGGCAAAAGGGTTTTCCGAGAGAATATCTTGATAAAATAAAATATGTTTGCCTCATAATGAGTAATAAATATATTAATGAACATTGGGATGAAATAAAAAGCTATGCAAATATAATTGAAAACAGATTGTATGATGATTTATCAAAAGAAATGCTCTTAAAAGATAACACAGAGGCTTTTGAAATGTGCAAAAAACATGACCTTGATTATATAATGATAAACGAAGAATACAAGGTGGATTATTCAATATGAAAACAGAAATAAAACCAATTGCATATATCCGCACGGATTTTTCTTCAAAATTCGGTATTCCTCGCCAGAGCGGGCTTGTTGATGAGCTTGAAGCAACAATCGTTTTTGAGCCTGAATACCGCAATCCCGATGCGTTAAGAGGAATTGAAGAATATTCACATTTATGGCTTATATGGCAGTTTTCGGAATGCGCCGATAAGCCCTGGTCGCCAACGGTAAGACCGCCAAGACTTGGTGGCAACAAGCGAATGGGCGTTTTTGCAACACGCTCCCCTTTCAGACCGAATTCGCTCGGACTTTCAAGCGTTAAGCTTATCGGGGTTGAACAGACAGAAAATGACGGTTTTGTGCTTCGTGTTGCAGGCGCAGATTTGCTGGACGGAACACCGATTTTTGATATAAAGCCTTATCTTGCATATGTTGATTCTCACCCCGAAGCAAGCAACGGCTTTGCATTTGATGAAAAAAGCGGAAGCGTTGAAGTTGAAATTGAAAACAGCTTGCTTGAAATAATTCCCGAGAAAAAAAGGAACGCATTGATTGCCGTTCTTGCGCAAGACCCCCGCCCCGGTTATCAGGACGACTGTGAACGGATTTACGGCATCGAATTCGCGGGTTTTGATGTAAGATTTACCGTTTCTGAAAACGAACTGAAAGTTATTGAGATAAAAAAATACGGAGCTGAATAAGCTCCGTATTTTTTATATGAGTTTTTCAATTTTATCTATTATTTCAACCGCAACTCTTGCAGTTTCTCCGAGTGCATTCTCTTCAAACGGTGATTTGAGACCAGCGTTTTCAATAAGCTCACTCAATGAAATACCGCCGGTTGATTTAAGGAAACTGCAATATTTTTCAAGTGCATCTGCGTAATTTTCAAGAGAAAGACAAAGGAAACCGAGAGCAACGCATTGGGCAATACAGTAATCAATATAATAAAACGGACTTTCATAAATATGCATCTGATACTGCCAGCGTGTTCCGAGTTCAAGATAAGGAATGCCTTCAAACGAAAGATAAGGTCTGTATTTTTCTTCAAGCTTCAGATATTCCGCTTTTCTCTCTGCGGGTGTCAAATCGGGATTTTCATAAACAATATGCTGGAATTCATCAACTATAACACCGTAAGGAATAAAAGAAAGCGCATCAACTATATGCTTATATCTGTATTTATCATTGAAACCGCCGAAGAAATCTTTCATATAAGGGTGGCAAAGAAACTCCATACTCATTGAATGGCATTCGTGGGTTTCCATACCAGTGGGATAATCGGGTTCTGCAAACTTAAACATATAATCAGCCGCAAGTGCGTGACCGAATTCGTGAGTGATAACATCAATATCGCCGCTTGTGCCGTTGAAGTTTGCTAGGATAAACGGCTGTTTATATTTGGCAAAGGTTGTGCAGTATCCACCGCCGAATTTGCCGTCTCGTGCTTCAACGTCAAAGGCTTCGGCATCAAGCATTCTCTGCATAAAATCGCCGATTTCAGGCTTCATATCGTGGTACATTCTGAGTGCATTTGCGAATATTTCTTCTGTGCCGATAACAGGTCGGGGCATTTCACCCGTAACGCTGATTGCATCGTCATAATACATTATTTTATCGAGGCCAAGGCGGTTGCGGATTCTTTCTTTTAACTCTGCAACGGCAGGAACGATATCTGTTTCAACACTCTTTCTGAATGCGGCAACCATTTTTTCATCGTAGTCCACTCTGCCCATTCTGTAATAGCCGAGTTCAACGAAGTTTTTATAGCCGAGTTTTCGGGCAATCTGTGTACGGATTTTAACAAGATCGTCAAAAATTTCATCAAAAGTTTCGGCATTTGCTTCCATTGTTTTTCCGATAGCCTCTGCGGCTTTTCTTCGGATATCGCGGCTGTCGTCTTCAAGTTTACCGCGAAGCACTGAAAGAGGCATTTTTTTGCCCTCAAACTCAAATGCGAGTTCTCCCATAAACTTTGAATATTTTGTGACAAGTGCATTTTCAGCTTGCAAATCCTCGATAACTTCGGGTGAGAAAGTTTTGAGCGACATCTCAAAGCCTTTGAAAACTCTGGGATTAATCAGATTTTCAACATCAGCTCTGCAAGGCGAATCAAGCATTGCTTTTTTATATTCATTCTCGATTTCCGCAAGCAAAGGCATTGCATTATCGTAATAATCCATCTCTGCATTATAGAATTCATCCCTTGTGTTAAGGGTGAAACGGCAGTTTGCAAGAGCGCAGGCGGTTTCAACTTCTTCGCTGATTTTGTTATATTCATCTCTTGCCGCCTTCAAATCCTCTGCGGATTTTGCCGCCTTGATTTTTTCGATTATCTTTTCGGCTTGTTCTTTTACTTCTTCAACCGTAATTCTTTTATAAGGCATCTCTGAAACTTTCATATCCATTCCCCTTCCGATAATATTTAACAAATATAGTATACTATGGAAACCGAGATAAATACAACAATAAAATTTATTAAAAATCAACTTTTATTATAGTAAATTTTTCTGATATATGTTATCATTAAAGCATTAAAATAAAAGGAGATTTATTATGTTTAAATCCATCATCGCATTCTTCACATCAATAATAATCTTTCTTTGCATTTCACTTGATATTCCCTGCTATCCTATCGGTCAAAAGCTGGATATGGAAAAATTCACCGAAACCTTTTCCGATGATTTCGACAAAGAGCTTGACCGCAATGTGTGGTCAGGTCATTATCAATACGGAAACACCACCGTTTCAAGAAAGGGTAGCTACTGGAATCAGTATCTTGCCGAAACAAAAGACGGTAATCTCGTTATTCCCGTAACATATCTTGAAGACGGTATGGGCGGCAAAGGTGCGGGCTGGTATTCTGCAGGTATAGATACCGATTCGGATTCACCAAAAGGCTTCAGCCAGAAATACGGATATTTTGAGTGCAGATGCATTCTTCCTGAAGGCGCAGATATATGGAGCGCTTTCTGGCTTATGAACAGCGGCGTTTTTGATGAAGACGGAAGCGGCAGAGACGGCACTGAAATTGATATATTTGAAAGCGACAGATATGATAATTTTCTGCCGAACAGTGTAACATCAAACCTCCATTTTGACGGCTACGGCGATGCTCACCAGAAGCTTGGCGCAAAATGTTTTCTTCTCAAAAACAATCCGTATAAAGAATACAACACCTACGGACTTGAATGGAACGAAAACGAATATATCTTCTATATCAACGGTGTTGAAACTTTCCGCACAGATTTCGGCGGAGTAAGTCAGAATGAAGAATATCTTATTCTTTCGGTTGAAATGAAGGGCGAAGACGGTATCCCCTCTCAAAGAGAAAATGCTCCTGCAGATGATGCGTTTTTCATTGTTGATTATGTGAAAGTTTATCAGTATAAATAAATGTTATCAACGGAGCGCTTTATGGAAGTTATTATTAAAAGATTTGAAGAATTAACCGTAAACGAATTATACGGTATATTCAAAGCAAGAGCGGATGTTTTTGTTACAGAGCAAAAATGCCCTTATCCCGACCCCGACGGTAAGGATAAAAAAGCTTATCATATTTTTATATCCGAAGAAGGTAAAATCAAGGCGTATCTTCGTCTTCTGGATAAAGGAGTGTCCTTTGAAGATGTATCATTCGGCAGAGTTCTTACAACCGAGAGAGGCAAGGGATATTCGGATATAATTATTGAAGCAGCCATTAAAACGGCAAAAGAAAAAATGCACGCCGAAAGAATTGTTATAGAGGCACAAAGCTACACTCAAAAGCTTTATGAAAAATTCGGCTTCAGGCAAACTTCAGAGGAATTTGTGACGGATTGGGTGCCTCATATTGAGATGATTCTTGAATTATAAGGTGATTTTATGAAAAACATCAGAATTTCAACAAAAAACGCCTCAAAAACCAACAACGGCTTATTCGAAGGCTGGGGCACAAGCCTTTGCTGGTGGGCAAACAGAGTCGGTTTCAGCGAAACACTGGTTAATGAAAGTGCAAAGCTTTTCTTTTCAAAAGAAGGTTTGAATCTTAATATTATGCGTTACAACATCGGCGGAGGCGACGACCCGTCTCACAACCACATAACAAGAACGGATTCCGAGATGCCGGGTTGGTGGAAATACAACAGCGAAAAGAAAAAATTCTTTTTTAATCCTGATACAGACCACGCTCAGCTTGCCGTTCTCGAAGCGGCATATAAAGCCGCGGGAGAAAATGCTTATGTTGAGGCATTTTCAAACTCCCCGCCGTATTTTATGACCGTCAGCGGCTGCAGTTCAGGAAGTAAAAACGCCGTAACAAATAACCTGAAAAAATCCTGCATCGGTTCTTTTGCGGAATATCTTGCAGATGTTTGCGGTTACATACAGAAAAACCACAGTATAAAAATCAAAAGCCTTGCCGCAATGAACGAACCTTTTACAGATTTCTGGAAAGCTTATTCACAAAAGCAAGAGGGCTGTTTTGTTATGCCGGGCAAAATGCAGAGCGATATTCTTATTAAAACTTCGGAAGCTTTAAATAAAAGAGGGCTTTCTGATATTATCGTTACCGCAAGCGACGAAACTAAAACCTCCCGTCAATATATTGCAATGAAAATGCTGAGCAAGAAAGCTCTTTCGGTTGTTGACAGAATCAGCACCCACACCTATGCTCCCGCAACGCCGCAAATCGGAAATCTTGCAAGAAAAAAAGGCAAAAATATCTGGATGAGCGAAACCGACTGGAGCTCTGTCAGCGGAGAAAACAGCGGAGAAATGGGCCCCGCATTATGGCTCGGCGAAAAAATAATTGAAGATATGAACACAATTTCTCCATCCGCCTGGGTTATATGGCAGATCGTTGCTTCTTATATTTCAAAAATCCCTGATACCAAAGGCAGACTTGATATGCCCGATATACCCGACCCCACCCAAGGTTTCTGGGGCACTGCGTTTGCGGATATTGACAACGAAAAAATATATCTCACTCAAAAATACTACGCTTTCGGTCAGTTCAGCCGCTATATTGAGCCCGGTATGACAATTATTCACACGGGCGATAAGCATTCTCTTGCCGCTTATGATAAAAAAATCGGAAAAGCGGTTGTTGTTGCACTAAACACCTCTGCATCGGATTATGATATTTCTGTTGAATTTGAAGATATTTCAATCAAAGGAAAAACAGCAAAAATCATAAGAACAAGCGGCGATATAAACAGCGGCGAACACTGGGCTGAAATCGATGAATTTTCATTGTCTGAAAATTGCTTTACCGCAAAGCTTAAAGGAAACAGTATTACAACATTTATAATAGATTGAAAGGAAGAGCAAAAATGATACTCAGAGCACCTGCCGTGCCCCTTATAACAGTTGACCCCTATTTTACTGTCTGGTCTCCAGATTGCAAATTGAATCACGCCAAAACAGAACATTGGTCAGGCAAAGGAAACTCAATAATCGGAACTGTTGAAACAGACGGTGAAAATCAGCTTTTTCTCGGTTATCACAGAGATATAAAAAAGATTAATCAGATTTCACTTGATATTGATGCTCTTTCAACAACTGCTGTTTTTGAAAACGGAAAAATAAAGCTCACTGCAAAATTTACAACTCCCCTTTTGATTGATGATTACCGCATTTTCACCCGACCCGTTTCCTATCTTGAAATCAGCTATGAATCAACAGACGGAAAACCGCACAATGTTAAAATAAACATTGCCGCAAGCGAAGAGCTTTGCCTTGATGAACAGCAAGGTATTGAGCCCGTTACCGAAGAAATAACATATGGCAATTTAACTGCAATCAAAATGGGAAATCCCACTCAAAAGCCGCTTAACAAGAGCGGTGACGACGTCAGAATAGATTGGGGATATTTATATCTTGCCTCGGATTATCCCGAAGCAGAAAGCTATGACAATGAAATATTCGGAGATAAGCATATAAACATTTCTTCTCCGTTAAAAGAAAACACACCGTTTATGTGTTATTTTGCATATGACGATATTTACAGCATTGAATATTTCGGCACCCACCTTCGTTCTTATTGGAACAAAGACGGCAAAAGCATTCTTGAGGCAATAGCAGAAGCCGCTGAAGAATATAAAGAACTTTGCACCCGTTGCGATGAGTTTTCAAAAAAACTTTATGATGATGCATTTGCTGCGGGCGGTGAAAAATATGCCGAAATTCTTTCTCTTGCTTACCGACAGGTTATTGCAGGGCATAAGCTTGTGCTTGATGAAAACGGCGATATTCTTTTCATTTCAAAGGAATGCTATTCAAACGGCTGCGCCGCAACGGTTGATGTTTCTTACCCCTCAATTCCTATGTTTCTTCTTTATAACCCCGAACTTATCAAGGGCATGATGAGACCCGTTTACAGATTTGCTCAGAGCGATGCGTGGAGCTTTGATTTTGCTCCGCACGATGTTGGTCAGTATCCTCTTCTTAACGGTCAGGTTTATGCAAATAATCAGAAAGATATTTTAAAATGGCAGATGCCCGTTGAAGAATGCGGAAATATGCTTGTTATGGAAGCAAACGTTGCACTTGCCACCGGCTGTGCAGATTTTGCAAACGAACATATTGATCTTCTTGAAAAATGGTGCGAATATCTTATAAAATACGGTGCTGACCCCGGTCACCAGCTTTGCACAGATGACTTTGCAGGTCACCTTGCACATAACTGCAATCTTTCGCTTAAAGCGGTTATGGGCTTGCAGGGAATGTCAATTATTATGAATATGCTCGGCAATTCCGATAAAGCGGCATACTACCGCACGCAAGCAGAAAAGATGGCCGAAAACTGGATGAACACGGCAGTTAACGAAGACGGCACAACAAGGCTTGCTTTTGACCGCCCTGCAACATATTCTATGAAATATAATATGGTTTGGGACAGAGCCTGGAACAGCGGACTTTTCTCGCAGGAATTTATGGATGCGGAAATTGCCGATAATATGAAGCACTTCAATAAATACGGTATGCCTCTTGACAGCAGAGCAGATTACACAAAATCAGACTGGCTTGTCTGGACTGCATCAATGGCATCCTCCGACAAAGTTTTTACCGACTATATTGAACCGTTATGGAATGCATATAACGAAAGCGTTTCACGAGTTCCGCTCACCGACTGGTATGATACCGTCAGCGGCAGATGGGTTTCTTTCCGTCACAGAACGGTACAAGGCGGTCTTTTTATGAGAGTGCTTATGAACAAAATGAGAAACAAATAAGAAAAAGGCTGAATCGAACGATTCAGCCTTTTTAATTTAAAATTTAACCGTTACGGTTTCTCCCGCTTTCAGAGTTACAGTTTCTGTTTTATCGGATATTCCGCAGGAAACGGTTACGGTCTGGTCTATATCAGATGTTATTGTTACGCTGGCCGTTCTTTCTGCAACATCCCAGCTTATTTCATCAACCGTTGCCCTTGTTCTTGCTTTGAGCCCGGTTATTTTTCCGCTTTCAAAGCCCGAAGACGGCAATGCGGGCAGAATTTCAATTTCTCCCGAATTTGAATAAAGCAGGCTTTCGTTGATAATTCCGAGATATCCGATTGCAAAATCGGTGCAATATCCGCTGCTTCTGTCGTAATCGTGGTTTGTCATAAGCGAATCATAATAAATATAATGATTCATAAGATTAACAAGTGCATCATTCACACTTTCGGAATCCTTGAGTCTTGCGGCAATAAGCGATCTGTGAACAAGTGCGTGGCTCGCCTCGTTTTCGCTTGCTCTGTTGGCTATTGCCTGAATGCAGGCGGCTTTCAACTCGGAATTATCCTGAGTTTCAAAGAGCGGCCATACGCAGTAAAGATGGCTAAGATGGCGATGAAGATTATTTTCTTCAAAATCTGCGGTTGCCCACTCCTTGAGTGCTCCCGTTTCATCATACATATACTTCGGAAGCTTGCTCATAAGATATTCCCATTTTGAAACATCTGCATTTTCGTCAATGCTCTTCATAATATCAATAAGCATTTCAAGATTGTTTCTGCATGCCGAGATGTCAATAGCGGTGTTTGCCGCTGAAGGACTGGGATAATTTGACGGATTATTTTCAGGTGAATAGCTTGGCAAAATCGTGTATGTTTCGCCTTCGTTAAGCTCTGTTTTCCCCTCTTCATAATGAAGCCTGCCGCTTGCATCGGTATAGTATTCGGCAGTCATCATCTGATCCCAATAATTTGCCGCTTTTGTGAGCAAGGGAAGAAGAATTTCGGTTCTCAAATCAAGATATCCCTTGCTTTCCATTGCCGAAATCTCGGCATCGGTAAGGTCTGCCTCGGTTACCGAAAGCACCGATTTGAGATTATTCAAATCGAACTCACCGTTAACGGGAATCTGCACATCGCCGTAGCACATAAGAGTTTCATAAAGCGGCTGAAGCATCCAGCTTGCACCAGCATTCCAATAACGGAAAGGATAAGGATAGCAGGTTTCTGTTATAACAGCTTTGTCACCGTCTGCGTGCACGGGTGCCTGAATGGCATCGGTAAAGCCGTGGGTTGCAAGAGCATTTTCTTCCCAATCAGGTACCTGACGAAGAATAAAGCTTGCATAGCCTATGTATGTTATTTCTGTATTGCCGGTATTCATTGACGATGTTTGCAAATTAACATTTGCATCCATTGTGTATTTGCTGCCCCAACTCGGAGACCATTCACCTATCCACATTCCGTAAAGACGGGGTGTTGAATAACCTGCAGCGCAAAGATAAGCGTATCTGCCCGAATAATATGCTCTTTCGGCAAGTTCAGCATTAATATCACCTTTGAGATACTGCTCCAGCATAAGCAGTTCATTTGCCTTTGTGCTGTCAGCTTCTCCGAGAGAGAATTCTACGGCATTATATATCGGGGTGAAAATATCGGTATGAGCCTTTAATGCTTTATCATAGTTAAACGCACCGTTTTCGGCATATTTATCTGCAACCGATTTTACTTTTGCAGAGAGTGTGTTAACCAATTCATAGCTTTCTGCGGCAGCAAAATCATCATATGCACCCATATTGTGTGTTCTGCCTGTAACTGCTATAAGATAAACATTATCGGCATTTGTTATTTTTATCTGCGGATTATTTTCGGAGCAATACTGTTCGTCTTTGACCCGCTTGCCGTTTTCGAGTTTCTTTTCGCCGCCCTCGTTAACAACATAAACAACTGTTGCGTAACCGCCGTTTTTAAGCTCGCTGTTTTCATAATCAGGATAATGAGCAACGAAAGCGATATAATCGCAGTTATCGCCCACAATCTTTTTATATTTCAAATCAACCTCGCTGCCGTTGCCGTATTTTGCAAAAGCAGAGATGTTATCTATTGAAAGAGTCAAATCAACCTTACTTCCCGTAGAAGACGAACCGATTTTTGTTACGGTTACATCGTCTGCCTGCGAAGTGAAGGTTTTTCTTTCCCAAGTGCCGCCGATATCGGTATATCTTACGCCAACCTGTGCGGTTTCATAATCAGTATATCTTGCATATCCCGTTTTTAAAAGCTTATTTTGCTTTATGCGAAGAGATGCACCGGGATGAAAAGAATAAACATCATCATAGCTTGCATTATCAACAATATCTTTGCCTGCCGTTATATTCTGCTTAACAGTTTCAAGCTCATCTGCTGTATCGGGGCAGTAACGGACATTTCTGTTTGGCATTATAAAATGCATATTCTGATAAATAAGGGTATCATTATAGGGTGCTCCGCTTGAAATTACACCCTGCAAGCCGTTGCCCGAAATCATTCCCTGACGCCAGTTTTCCTGGTTATTTGATTTTTCGTTAAGCTCATAATAAAGCTCTGAATATGATGCTTTTGAGCTGTCTGAAAACTCAGATTCTATTTTATTATAAACTTTTACGGGATTTAAAAATGAACCGATTAACGAGAAAAAGGTTACAATAATGCTGATAATTCGCATAAAAACTCCCATAAAGTGCTCTCCTTTCAAAATAAGCGGTTAAGGATTCTGCCCCTTAACCGCTTGATTTTATGCAGTTAAACCTGCTTTTTCTTTATTAAAATATTTTTCAATAAAAGCTGTTACCTTGTTCCAATAAATCTCGTTTTCAACAAAAACGGAATTTGCGTGAACCGCACCCTTAATTGTAAGCATATCTTTTTCTGCCGTGCAGGCATTATAAAGAGGCTCCATCATTTTATAGGGAACAAACTCATCGTCCTCACCGTGAATGAAAAGAGTTGGTGTTTTTGATTTTGCAACAGCTTTAATCGGAGCACATTCCTTGAAATCAAAGTTTTTATGAAGCTTTGAAATCTTATTGAAAAGAGGAAGGAACGGAACTGTGGGAAGCTTGAAAAGCTCACCTATCTGAACCTCGTATTCATCCCAACAAGAGGTGTATCCGCAGTCTGCAACCGCAACAACAACATTCTTGGGAAGAGGTTCGCCCGTTACGAGCATGGTTGTTGCACTGCCCATTGAAACACCGTGCATAAGAATTTTTGCATCGGGATTAAGATCGATGATATATTCTATCCAGTCGAGAATCATATATCTGTCATAATATCCCATTGTGCAGTATTTTGAGGGGTCGTTTGCGTGGCCGAGCATATGAGGCATAAGAACATTAAAGCCCATCTCGTGGTATTTCCACGCATAATGCGACATACTTAAAGGGTCACCCGTATAACCGTGGATAACAACAGCCCATCGGTCTGTTATCTTATCGGAATAAATGATGTTGGCGTGAGTGTTTCTGCCGAGTCTTGAACGGATAACAGTATCGGGAACATCCAATTCCTTGAACCATTTTATACCGTGCTGATAAATCTCATTTTCTCTCCAGAAACGTTCTTCTTCCTCATTAACAAAAATTCCTGTTTTATCAATGGTTTTACGCTTAAAATCAATATTAAGAATGCTCTGATAAAAAACTTCGCCGAGAGCCAATGCGCCTGCGCCTATGCCTGCCGCCGCACCTAAAATCTTCTTGGTTGATTTTTTCATTTTCCTGCCTCTCTTTCAGCAATAAGCTTACGTATTGCTTTTGCAACACCGCACTCATAATTGAAATCGGTTATGTAGTCTGCCTGCGCCTGAACTTCTTCAGGTGCATTTTTCATCACCACTCCGATTTGTGCATATCTGAGCATTGCAAGGTCATTTGCACTGTCGCCCATTGCAACGGTGTTTTCTTTTTTTATTCCGGTTATTTCAATAACCTTTTCTATTCCGTTCGCCTTATTCAGACCCTTAAGAACACAGTCTGCATAACTGCCAATCAGAAAGAAATCAAGTTCATCAGAAAACATTTCAACAAAATCTTCTTTCGGAACGGGACCCATTGCAAAAAGCTGAATTTCATCGTTTTCGCAGAAATCATCAACATCCTTCATGCTTTTAACAACTCTCTGCATTTTATTCGGGTTGCGAATTTCGTTGGATATTATGTAATTAGAGTGATACCCTTCAAAAACGCACCAATAATCGGGGCATTCAAGGAAATATTCTGCAAGCTTTTTAACCAAAGAAACGGGAAGCTTTTCTTTTCGGTAAATCTGATTATTAAATGAAATCATTGCACCGTTACCGCAGATATAGCCGTCAACTTCAAGCTGTTCCCTTAAAACTTCGGGGATATTTCCCCAGGAGCGTCCCGTGTTTATAAACACAAGATGCCCCTTTGTTCTTGCCTCGGCAATCGCTTTCAGATTTTCTTCGGGAATAACGAAGCTGTCATATATAAGAGTTCCGTCAATATCAAGAAAAAATGCCAATCTGTTTTCGTTTGAAATCATTTTATGCCTCTATTTTATGGAAAATTTTCTTACCTTTTTTAACAACAACGGGCTTTTCTTTAAGAGCAGCCTGAGTAAAGCTCATTGTGAAATCCGTTACCTTTGCATCATCAACAGAGATACCGCCCTGCTGAACGAGGCGTCTGCCCTCGCCTCTTGACTTTGTGATTTCAGCTTTCATAAGGATATCAAGAATATCTATTGAACCGTCTGTGAAATCAGCATCTTCAAGAGTTGTTGCGGGCATATTGTCAAGGTCTGCCGCGCCGCTGAAGATTGCCTTTGCAGCAGCCTGAGCCTTTATTGCTTCTTCTTCGCCGTGAACAAGCTTTGTGAGCTCAAATGCAAGAATCTCTTTTGCTGTGTTGAGCTGACTGCCTTCCCAAGAATCCATTGCATCAATTTCTTCAAGAGGAAGGAATGTGAGCATACGGATGCACTTGAGAACATCGTCATCGGCAACATTACGCCAATACTGATAGAACTCATAGGGTGAAGTCTTTTCGGGGTCAAGCCATACTGCGCCTGATGCTGTTTTACCCATCTTCTTGCCTTCTGAGTTGAGAAGAAGAGTAATTGTCATTGCATAAGCATCCTTGCCGAGCTTTTTACGGATAAGCTCGGTGCCGCCGAGCATATTTGACCACTGGTCATCGCCGCCGAACTGCATATTGCAGCCGTATTCCTTAAAGAGATGATAGAAGTCATAGCTCTGCATAATCATATAGTTGAACTCAAGGAATGAAAGACCCTTTTCCATTCTTTGTTTATAGCACTCTGCACGGAGCATATTGTTAACGGAGAAGCAAGCGCCTACCTCACGAAGAACATCAACATAGTTAAGATTGAGAAGCCAATCTGCATTGTTGATCATCATTGCCTTGCCTTCACCGAACTCGATAAAACGGCTCATCTGCTTTTTGAAGCATTCAACGTTATGCTCAATTGTTTCTTTTGTGAGCACCTGACGAAGGTCGCTTCTGCCTGAGGGGTCACCGATCATACCTGTGCCGCCACCAAGAAGAGCAATGGGTCTGTTTCCTGCCATCTGAAGTCTCTTCATAAGGCAAAGAGCCATAAAATGACCAACGTGAAGGCTGTCTGCCGTGGGGTCAAATCCGATATAGAAAACTGCCTTACCGTTATTGATAAGGTCTCTGATTTCTTTTTCGTCTGTTACCTGTGCAATAAGTCCTCTTGCAACAAGTTCTTCATAAATCTGCATAATATTTACATCCTTTCAGAATAATTTACAACATTATAAAAATATACATTATATTACAATATTTTGTCAAGTTTTATAAATCAGCGGCTTTAAGCCATTCTTCGGCAATAATCATATGCCCTGCTATTGTGGGATGTGTGCCGTCCCAAACAAAGTATTCCATTCTTGACCTTGCGGCATTTTCTTTAATCTTATCGTAAAGAGGAACAAAAATGCAGTCAAACTCCTCGGCAAGCTTTTTCGTTGCCGCTCTGATTCTTATGTTTGCCGCCTCACGGTATGCAACGGAATCCTCGGGATCATTGCTGTCAGGTCTTTTGAACGGACCCTCAACGCCGTCAGGATGAGGCGAGTTTTTATAAGAGTAATCTGACTTATCAAGAGGAAAATAAAACGGCTCGCAAACAATAATTTTTATATTGCCGAGTTCTTTTCGTGTTTTTTCAAGGATAGCACGAAGATTTGTTTCGTGGCGTTTTGCAGTTTCATCGGGAGTGATTTTAGCAAAATATCCGTATCCGCCGTCATTAACACCAACGAGTATACTGAGTATTGTTGGCTTATTATCAATAACATCTTCCTGCCATTTTTCAAGAAGACCCTCCGCGTTTTCGCCCGAGTAGCCTTTGTTTATGAATTTGGGCATATTATCTGCATTATCAAGAGCAAGTCTCCCCGCAACTATATACTGATAGCCGTGGCCCATTATATGGTTGCAATCCATACTCTTTCCTCTGTCTCCGTCAGTTATTGAATCGCCGGAAAACAGAACAATATCTTTATCTGTCAGTTTCAAAACATTACCTCCGACTATCTCAATACGCTCAGAACTGCATATGAATTCTTGGCATCCTCTTCAAAATCAATAACATCAGCTTCAATTGAGCAATATTTTACCCCTATTTCTTTAAGCGGTTTGATAAAATCTGCCTGATTAAAACTGTCGCCCTCTTTGGGATAAGTTCTCTTTTTATCAAGCTCGGGTGCAGGATCGGGATTTGAGGTGTGTGCGTGAATAATCCAATCTTTATATGTAAGGATTTTTGATAAATCCTCATTCTGACAAAACATATGTGCCACATCTGCAAGCACTTTTATATAAGGCGAATTCACCCGCTTTGCAACCTCAACACCGTCATCAACAGTGTTTATTGCGTTGCATTCCTGCGGACGAAGAGGCTCTATTGCAACGGGAATATTGTATTTTTCCGCACGGGGTACAACAAAGTTTTTAAGAAAATCAACGATCTGTCCTCTGCCCTCTTCAAGGCTCATTCCGTCAGGAATTCTTCTGGCAGCTGATGAACCGAAAACAAGATATTCAAGACCAAGATATGAAACTTTATCAAAAAGTTCATCAAGATACTCTGCAATTTTTTCATTATCTCTTTCTTCGCCTACAACTCTCATTCCGATAAAGCAGTTTGCCGCAAGAACGGGAAGCCCCGTTGCTTTCATTGCATCAAGATGCTCTTTATCTTTTTTTGCAATTTCCTGACAATGGCTCTCTGCATAATCATAGCCGAGAGCTTTTATATATTTCATTTTTTCTATATCTGTGCCAACACAAACACCGATTTTCATTTCAGTTTACCTCCCGCGTTTTTTAACATTTCTTTTGCCGTTTCAAGCTGAAGTGTTGTTACCGAGCCGCCTGCGGTTATTCTTGCAATTTCTGCCGCCCTGCCCTCAAAATCAAGCAGTTCAATATCCGTAAATGTTTTTTCTCCGTCTGTTGATTTAGAAATTTTCATATGAGTATCTGCCTGAGCGGCAATTCGTGCAAGATGAGTAACACAAATTACCTGTCTGCCGCCCGAAACCTCATATAGTTTAAGCGCAATTTTTTCTGCCGCCGAGCCGCTTACTCCCGTATCGATTTCATCAAAAATGAGGGTGCCAACATTATCTTTATCTGAAAGCACATTCTTGATTGCAAGCATTATTCTTGAAAGCTCACCGCCCGAAGCAATTTTTGCAATGGGCTTCGGCTCCTGACCGATATTTGCACTGATTAAGAATTCTATTGCATCCGCACCTTTGGAAGTGAGCGCGGTTTCTTTGCGGTCAACAATAAATTCAACCTTTGGCATATCAAGAAATTCAAGCTCCGCTTTAACTCTTTTTTCAAATTCGTTTGCCGCAGTCATACGGCTGTTCGTGAGCTTTGAAGCAAGAATTTTTATTTCATCCGATAACGCATAAAGCTCCGTTTCAAGCTCCGTGATTCTTTCATCGGAAACCTCAATTTCGGCTCTTTCTTTTATTGCGGCATCCAGTTTTTCGAGTATTTCGCTTTCATCTGCACCGTATTTGAGCGAAAGGCGGAAAATCAAATCAAGTCTTTCATTAATTTCCGAAAGTCTTTCGGGATTATATTCAAAGCTGTCTGCAAGATTTCTTATTTCAGAAATGCAATCGGAAAGCTCATATGAAATTCCTCTTACGGTTTTTGCAACTTTTTCTGCCTCACCGTAATATCTTGAAGCAACTTCAAGCTCGCCTGCACAAAGCTCAACGCCTGCAGCCGCGCCCTCTTCGTCATTAAGAGCGGAATATGCCTTTTCGAGCGCTTTGATAACCTTGCCGCTGTTTGAAAGCAATGTTTTTTCTTTATTCAGTTCTTCTCTTTCGCCGATTTTTATATCTGCATCGGTTATTTCATTTATCTGAAAATTAAGATAATCTAGTCTTGCCGCTTTTTCATCCCTGCTGTCATAAAGGGCATCAAGCTCTTTTTTTACTGCTATAAGACGGCTGAAAACTTTTTTATATTCCTTGCGGAGAGCTTCGTTTTCGGCAACGCTGTCAATAAATCCGCAATGCTTTTCAGGAGAAAGCAAAGCCTGACTGTCGTGCTGACCGTGGATATTTATAAGCCCCGATGCAAGTTCTTTCAGAGCTGAAACGGTTACGGGGCAACCGTTTGCCCTGCACACATTTCTGCCCGCATTGTTGAGCGAACGGCTTATAACAAGCGTTTTATCCTGCATTTTTTCAATACCGAGTTCATCAAGAACCTTTTCGGTTTCTTCCGAAATATCGGCAAATTCAGCATAAACTCTTGCGTTTTCGGCACCATTACGGATAAGTTCCCTTGATGTGCGTTCACCGAGCACGGCATTTATTGCATCTATAACAATGGATTTACCCGCACCGGTTTCACCCGTGAGCACATTCAGACCTTTATTGAACTCAACGCTTACGTTCTCTATAACAGCAATATTTTCAATTTTTAAGCTGTTTAACATAACTATCTTCCTTTAGCCGACAAGTTCGCTGATTGCCGCCTTCATTTTTTCAGCGTGCTCGGGAGTTTTGCAAAGCGCAAAAATTGTATCGTCACCTGCAAGAGTGCCCACAAGACCGTCCCAATGCATTGAATCAAGAGCCGCACAAGCAGCCTGAGCCATACCCGTATAGCATTTAACAACAAGAGTGTTACCTGCATAATCGGCTGAAACAACAGAATGGCTGAAAATGCTGCGATATTTGCCGATGAGCTCATCGGAATCACCGCTGTCTATTGCATAGCAGCTTCTTCCGAGTTCATCAACCTTTTTAATAAGTCTTAAATCCTTGATATCTCTTGAAATTGTTGCCTGAGTGGTTTTAAATCCCTCTTCCTGAAGCTTTTCAAGAAGGTCTGTCTGGGTGGAAAGGTTATTTTGCTCAATAAGTCGGATTATCGCTTCATGTCTTTTCTTTTTCACGTTAATTCTTCCTTTCATCTGCGTTGGGCAAGTTTTTTATATAAAATATCTATGAAATTATCAGATTTGATTCTGATGAAATTTGCAGTGAATTCCGCTCCCGAAATAACCGCCCTGCATCCGTTTTCTATATATTGCGGTGCTCCGCCGTCTGAAGAAACACAAAGTCTGTTGCCCTCCGACGATTCAACCGTAACAACCGCATCGGGTTTGAATATCAATGAACGGTCAACAAGAGAATGAGGGCAAAGCGGAGTGAAAAGAATGCTTTCAAGTTCAGGGTCAACAACGGGACCGCCTGCAGAAAGCGAATATGCTGTTGAGCCCGTCGGTGTTGAAATGAGCACACCGTCGCAAAGATAACTGTTGAATTTGCTTCCGTCAAGCGAAACATCAATTTCTGCCATACGCTGTTTTTCTTCGTTGGTGATAAAACAATCGTTAATGCAGTAATCTGTGCTGATAACCTCATCGCCTTTTATTATTTCGGTTTTAAGCATAAGGCGTTTATCAAGAGTATAATCTCCGTCGATAAGTCTTGAAAGCAAATCGAGTTCATTGTCTTCAAGACCCGCCATAAACGCAAGTCTGCCTGCATTAACTCCGAGTATCGGTTTCTGCCACATAACAGCCTGCTTCGCCGCGTGAATTATTGAGCCGTCGCCTCCGATTGCAATAACCGCATCGCTGTTTTTCACAGCTTCATCGGCAGGCAAAAAGCTTGCGCCGTCAAAGCTGAAATCATTTTTATGTTCATCCGGAAAACAGAATTCCGCTCCGAGCTTCTTAAGCTCCTCACAAATTCTTTCTGTTACCGCATATGCCTCTGAACGGGTGAAATTCGGCATAAGTGCTATTTTCATTTTTATCCCTCCCCGTTATTTATCAAGGCAGGAATGGGAACGCTCAACAAGTTCTTCAACCGAGCCTTGCCAGAGCATTTCACCTTTTTCTGACTTTTCAATATACATAAGATACTCGATGTTGCCCTCGGGACCTTTTATGGGTGAAAAATCAACATCGATAACATTGAATCCGTTTTCGCAGGCAAAATCGGTTATCATCCTAACAACATCCTCGTGAACGCTTTTATCGCGAACAACTCCCTTTTTGCCGATATTTTCCTTGCCTGCTTCAAACTGCGGTTTAATAAGACAAACGGATTTGCCGTTTTCTTTAAGCAGAGTGTTCATTACAGGTAAAATAAGTTTCAATGAAATAAAAGATACATCAACACTTGCAAAATCAACATCTTCTTCAACCTGCTCGTGCGTTACATATCTGAAATTTGTTCTTTCCAGGTTCACAACTCTTTCATCGCAACGAAGCTTCCACGCAAGCTGACCGTAACCGACATCAATTGCATAAACCTTTTTGGCTCCGTTTATGAGCATACAGTCGGTAAATCCACCCGTTGATGCACCGATATCCATACACACGCAGTCTTTCAAATCAAGCCCGAAGCTTTCAACCGCCTTGTGAAGCTTAAGACCGCCTCTGCTGACATAGGGATTAACCGCACCGCGGACTTCTATAACATCGGTTTCTTTAACGTTAACGCCACCCTTAAGGGCTTTCTGACCGTTAAGATAAACGCTGCCCGCCATTATCATTGCCTTGGCTTTTTCACGGGTTTCCGCAAACCCTCTTTCAAAGACGGCAACATCAAGCCTTATTTTTTTCTCACTCATCATTGCCGCTCCTTTCAATAACATTTACCATTCCGTCGGCATCAAGTTTATATTTTCTCATAAGACTTTCAACCGACGCATGGGGCACAAATTCATCGTTAACTGCAGTTAAAACATATTCACCCTTGTATCCGCTTTCAAGCAACATCGAGCCGAACTTTTCGCCGACCCCGCCGCTTTTGATTCCTTCTTCAAAGAAGAAAATTTTATTGCATTTTGCCGCTTCCGAAACCAATGATTCGGGCAAGGGTTTAATTTTATTGAGTTTGATTATTTTGACTTTAATTCCTTTTTCTTCAAGCTTTTTCGCCGCAGAAATTGCATTGAAATATATTCTGCCGTAGGTTATCAAAGAAATTCCGGCATCGGAATTTGTGCAGATTTCAAAATCCGCATCGCTCGCTTCTTCAAGCTTTCCTTCTTCGGGCATACTGCCTCTGGG
>JAZRTQ010000034.1:0-32201 GCA_045652165.1 Acutalibacteraceae bacterium
TTCTCTGAAGAATGTAAATGAAAATAAAAAACAGTCCGAAGAACACACCGACAATTGCACCCTTAATTATTTCGTTAAAATAATTGATTCTGTTTGAGGGTGCTGTTGCAACTATGGGCTGTTTAAGAATTTCAAAGGTTACGTTACCCACAACATATTTGGCAACAGAGGGATAGTTTTCAAGTGCCGATACCAGAACATCATATGTAAGTTGAGGATCATTGCCTCTTGCTGTGAGTGTGAACATATTGGTGCCCGGTACAGCTTCGGCGTGTATTGTTGCAGGCATAGATGAAAGGTCCAAGTCTTCACGTATTGCTTCCTGCAAAAGATTACAGTTAAGAATAGCCGGGAATGTTGATGAAAGCAAGGATGCGGTGGATGAGTCATAGTAGAATGAGTAGACTGAAACACCTGTGATTGACCCTACCGCATTCTGAGTATTTACTGTAAGTGTTACGCTTGAACGATACTCGGGAACATAGTTGATTTTTCTGGTTAATGCACTGTAACCACCGAACAGTACGGGGGCAGCAACGCAGACCCACCAGAATCTTTGCAATGCTTTGATAATATCATTCAGATAGACCGTAACAAAAACATCTTTTATGCTTTCAGTTGTCTGATTATTTTTTGTTGTCTGATTCATATTAAATCATTCTTTCGGTTTATTTTGTTTGGAATTATTACTGTTCAATTGTTTCTTCGATGTCGTCTTCATCCAAAGCATCGGGATTTTCGGGGATGCTTTGAACAGTATCGGTATTTTCTTCTGGGATAGGCTCGATTTCATATTTGGGAGCAGGGTATCTGCCGTAATGTCCGTAGTGTGCGTGTTTGCCGTATTTATATCCGCCGTAACGGTTGCTTTCATCATTACCTGTGAAGCTGAAGGGCAGGATGTTCATATAAACGTCGTTCAGAATACAACCTGCAAGGTTTGAGCTGATTTTGCTTATTGTTGAAATTGCATCGTTGAGAATATTTACGGGAACGGTATCTGTTCTGACAATAAGTATTGTTTTATCAACCATATTTATAATATCGGTAACGGTTGAGTCGATGGAGAGGGGAGCGGTATCAATGATAATGAAATCATATTCTTCTTTAAGTTTTTCTATCAGTTCGGTAATGCTTCCGTCTTCAATATATTTGTGGTATTCGGAATCGGCTTTTGTGTTGACCGCAACGTAAAGGGAGGTTTTCTTGAACTGTCTGAATGCAAAATCATCGAAGCTGACTTTTTTGGAAAGCAAATCCGAAACTTCACCGTTTTCAATTGCTTCTTCGCTGAAAATCTTATATGCGGCAGGTTTCTTGAAGTCAAGGTCCAAAAGCATAACTTTATTTCCTCGGTCTGCAAGCGAAACCGCGATATTTGCCGCACAGGTTGATTTACCTTCATTTTCAGCAACACTTGTTATTGCAAATACTCTTTCGCCCGTACGGTTTCTTTTGTGTTCAAGCTTTGCGGCGATTTTGTGGAAATTCTCTGTGAAACGTAAACTTATATATGCATTGCTGTGGATAAGCAGACCTTTTTTCTTTTTCTGTCTGATGTCGCTGAAAGACATTCTTTTATCCTCATGGGCAATGGTACCTATAAGCTTTGATTCAATTTTTTCGTCAAAGTCGTTTTCTTTCTTAACGGTGTTTCTCATAAGCGACAGAGCGATAATCAGTGCAAGTGCCAATGTTGCACAGGCCATAATAACCATATTGCGGTTTGAGGTTGAAATATAGTTTGAGGGGCCGCTCGGAACGATGGGATTGCTGATAACGGTAACACCAGCATTTTTGAAAATCTTATTTGAAACTTTATGATGCGATTTCAAAACTGCGTTAAGCAACTTATATGCTTTTTCAGGATGGTCGGATGTGACCTTCAGTTCAATAAAGTTTGTCTGGTCAAGAACTGTTGCGGAAATAGTGCCGTCAAAACTGTCAACCTCAAGATAAGCTGCTGCATATTCTTTAACCATTGGTTCTGTGAAAACATTAACAAGAACATTGGCTTTTTCTGTTGATATTGAGTAGGTTGAGTAAGAAGCTGTAACAGAACCGCTGTTGAGAACGGTGAGCGTTGCTGTTGAAGTATACATCGGTTTATACGATGCGTGCGTAACAAGGAAGTAACCCATTGAACCGATAAGCGCGCAAAGAATAACAACCCAGATGTTTTTAATAACATCCTTCAACAGGCTGTGTAATTCAATTGTAATTTTATTTTTCTTCATAGTTTATCATTCTCCAACAATAACGGTCAGTACGCTGTGTCCTCTGAGGTCCAGACTGTCTGTGACATAATAGTGAACATGATATGTGCCGGGAGTGTTGAAATCAACATTGGATTCAATGATTACATTGTTTTTAAGACTTGCCTCATTAGAATCAAGAGCATCGATGATATAGGAATTGAAATCTATTGTACTGCCTTTTTTTGCATAAGTGAGATATTCTGTAAGTTCAATTACGGGAACGGAAAGAGGACGGTCTTCAACGATAAGAGGAAGCTTGATTTCAGAAGAGTCACCTTTGCTGTTTGTAACCGAAACGTTAAGAGAAAATGCACCGGCAATGGATGTTGAATAGTCATCGGAAGTAACAACTATTTTATTGGTTATACCGCCTTCAAGGCTGTCATGGGCACCGATTATCTCTGTTATATCGATATGCTCATAAATTGAAAAACAGAGATTACCGGTAACGCTGAATTTAGGTGATTCATAGTCTTTGTATTTTATCATTCTTGTTGCTTTGGCAACATTGTTGTTGCTGTCGCACACTGCGTATGTAACCTTGCTGACACCTTTCTGAATGAATCGTGAAATAGATTCAATAATGATTTTATCTGTAAGGTCTTTATCTTTTTTGTCATATGCGGTAATGCCTTTAAGCAGCTCCTCGTCGGTTGCCTTGAGGCTTACCTCTATCATTTCTTCTTCAACCGTAATAACAGGAATGGTTCTGTCGGTGCTGAGCTTTTCGCTGATAAAAACAGCAGAAGATGCAATTGCTACAAACACAAATGCAATTAAAACGACTATTTTAAACACTTTCATTTCGGTCACCTTATAATCATGTGATTTTTTCGTTTTTAAGTACTTTTTCGGGGTTGGTTTTTAACAGTAAATCGGCATATCGCCTTGAACGCAGTTCACAGATGATTTCATAGGCATCTGCGAGATAGGGGGTTCGCATATAAGGACTGTGAGCATCGCTTGCCACAAAATCCGCAATTTCGTTTCTGATAAGAGCCTGAGATATTGCATAAGCATTATCACCGAACTTCTTTTTTAAGCTTCCTTTGTTTATCTGAAGAAGACATCCTAATTTTTTGAGTCTTAATGCAGATGATTTGTCTTCGGCAACGAAGGCATATCTTTCGGGATGAGCAACAATCGGGGTCAATCCCTCTGCAACGAGAAGCTGAAGCTTTTCATAAACCGATTCCGAACGTTCTCTGAAGCCGAATTCAACCAGCGGATAATCGGAATCGCAAAGGGTCAGAAGCTTCCTTTTTTTGATTTGCTCAACAAAATCTTCTGCCGCAAAAATTTCATGTCCGGGATAGACTTCAAGAGGAATATTTGCTTGCTTGATTTTTGCTTTGAGCTCTTTGAATGCATCAACATAATCTTTGTCAAGATAGTTCTGATGCGAATCGGGAATGTTGCTGTGGGGGGTGACAATTATGGCCTTTGTTCCGCCGCCTGCCGCAATGCGGGCCATACGAAGAGACTCTTCGATATTGTCTGAACCGTCGTCAAAACCGGGAAGAATATGACAATGAATATCGACCATGACGCACCTCCACTACTACATAATTATACAGTATATATAATACTATAATATTATAGTATAAGTCAACATTTTATTATGCATTTTTATTATTTTCCTTTATATTCGACAGGCGCAAACTTTTGAGTTTTAGGGATCTGATTTTGGTTAGTTTTAATATTATCGGAATCACATTAAAAATGAATATGAATGGTATGTGTTTGCATAAGACAAAGTGAAATAAAGCGTTATCCAAAACATATTGTAATAAGTTTTTAGCTGATTTTTCTTTTTGTTATTTGTGGAATTACCTGCAGCAGACTTTATCGCTTTGAAGTTATTCTGAACATACAAAAACTCCCCATATTCTCTCGAATACAGGGAGTTACTTATCTAACAGAGGTCATAAATTATTCGTCGTTGTGCATATCAAGATATTTGATTTTCGATAAACATATCAAATTGTCTCAGCCTCTAAAAAGTCTAGCAATAAATCTTTTTATTTTTACTTTAAACATTCCAATCAATTCTTTTGGGTTCTTATATATTAATGACACTTTTTCTATGAATGACCTTTTTTGTCTTTTGGGTTGCGGTACATACCAACCAAGATTTTCAAAATTCACTTCAATACCATATTTGTCAAACAACTGTTTGTTTTTGGGTAACCAACTTTTATTGGTAATTCCATACCCGTATCCTACACAAAAATGGAAGTGGAAAGGCATGTTTTTAGTATCGGAAAGACACAAAACAAGTTCTTCACAAGACTCTCCTCTTTTGGTCCCGTTTGCTTCAAACTCCCAAGGAGATTCTCCTCTTTTTAATATTTTAACAAAAAAGTCTTTCCTCCATAATGCTGCAACGGCATTTATTCGAGCAATCGAGCCTTTTTTTAATTCCGTAAAATAGTTGGAATAAGAACCTTTCGTTTTCCATGCCCTTGCATCGATATCCGGATTAAAGCATATAACGCCAATTTTCTCATTTTCACTGATTAATGACAGAGCTGAATCAAACACTTCCTTTTTTACGGGAGACATCAAAAAGAAATCTTCCAATAAAAACAATACAAACTCCGATTCTATTGTTTCCAGTGCATTTAATACCCTGTCAGACCAAGGAATGTTTCCGCTATTGAATATTGTAATGTCGATAAAAGGCGAATTAAATTTTTTGGTTTCAGTATTTAAAACTAACGGATAAGGGCAATCAGGCCATTGAATTTCAAAAAGCTTAAAAAACGGATACCAGGCATCTTCGTATAGATCGCAAGAATTAACTAAAATTGTACAATTTTCACTAGTTGATGAATTGTATTTTGCATTTTCCATAATTGCAATAACCTCATTTTTATTTGTTTCCATGTGCTTTTTATGTTTGAATTATACAGTTAAAGTTTACTTGTTATCTTTCTTTTAATTTTTCTGACAAATTTTTTGTAGCCTTTGTTTCTGTTCACTTTTGATTCATACAATTGCTTTAAGCTATTCTCTACAGAATCTACATAATAATACTGCGGTCTGCGTAGAACAGGTTCGCATGAAAAAATATTCACCAAAAAGTTCTCCAGATCTTCATACATTTTTTGAACAGCCATACGGTCGTTAAGAGGACATTCCATTAACATGGAAATATATTTTTCATCATGACTGTCGATATCCTTAACAATATCAAGCATCGCATCCAAACCGGTTTCACCAACATTGATAAAGGCTTTTTTATTGAATGTATCAGTGATAGTATCGGAACCGTAGTAAATAGGTATTGTATGCATTGAAAATGCATCAACTATCTTTTCAGTTTCAAATCCCGGATAAATTACACTTTCACAGGCAATTGTGAATTTAGAGGCTTTTAAATACTCTAATTTTTCATCACGATTTATGTGAAGTGCGCCGCCTTCGTTTGAGAAATTTTTGCTTTCTCCTGAAATATTGTTTCTGAAATTTCCGGCAGATGTTATTGTTTTGTATTCGCTTATTTTATCAAATATTTTTTCTCTTACACCGTGTGCAGAAGGGTGTCTGTATATAAAATTGCAAAAATATTTTTTGTGATTTATCAGATGCTCATATGCTTGTTGCTCTGAAATGATTTGAGGAATCCAGGGTTCGCCGCTTTTGTTTTGGAACGAATATGGCAGGCGAAAATATCTGTCACCGAACTCCAGATAATCAAAACCAATGCAATAATCAAACACAGTAAAATCAGGGGATAGGTTTTCTGTCATAAGTAAAACTCGAACACAATCATATTTCATGTATTCGAAATGATTTCCGCCTATACCACATATAACATAATCCGGAGTGTCGGAAATTTCAATAGTATAATGCTTTTTTAAAATATTTAAAATCAAATTGTTTTTTGCTTTAAATTCGTTTCCGCATCCGCAAAAATTAATTTTAATAACTTTTTTTGTGTCAGTCATTTTACTTCTCCTATTACCAATAACAACCATTCTCAACATCTTTAAACTTTTTCGGAGGTTCTTCCATAGGTCTTATCCATGCATCTGTAAGATTTTTCTCAATTCCCTGTTGCACATCTCTGTCACCGTAAACGCCAAAGAACAGAGGTGTTCTGCCACATGTTTCTATTGCAATTTTGCCCATACGTTTAATTTCAACAGCAATAGGGAACCCATACGCACCTGCACCTACAAGAGCTACGTCAAAATCTATTTTTTTAATATCATTTAACATTTTGTCCAGTACTTCGAATGAGTTTTTAAAACCGCCGGGTCTTTCGCCTACCTGGGTGACATAAGTTTTGTATGTCAGCAACTCGAAATCAGGAAGTTCATATTTTTTGTCTTTAACCAATTTATCTTTTCTTTTATACTGATACTCTATTGAATCTGTAAAAGAGTTTATGACTAAAACTTTTTTTCCTTTAAGCGCTCTGACCCAGGTTTTATCCGTTTCTATATCAAAATACGGGCCTAAATCGGAAAATGTGGGTGTTGCATTTTGGGCAAATCTCTTGAAAAAGTATGGCATATAAATTTTGGAAGGGAACATTGCTGAAAGATAATCGCAATCAGGTATTCCTTCGATAGTTAATTCTGCATATTTATCAACCGCTTGAGATTTATCCTCATAGTCATCAGCAAAAAATCCTGATGTTGTGAATAACCAATTAAGCATTTCTTTGCTGTAATCGTCTCTCATTTTCAGCTTTCGTTCGCAGTACTGACCTGCAATAACGCCTTCTGTACCGCCCAAACGTGCGAGCAACATAGGCTTACCGCTTTCAATATATTGGGCTATATCGTCTGAAAGTGAAGGGATTGTTCTGACAGGTTTGTCCAAAAACTTTTTTGTTATTTCCTTATCTTTTTTACCCAGCTTTTTACCTACTCTATATGCGAGGCGTAAAAAAGATAATTGAAGTTTGCCTTTAATGACGATATTATCCATTATAAATTCCCCTTTACAAGTATCTGTTTTGAACAACAAAAGCAGAGAACGGAATGCTTTATATGCGGAAGAATTATGCCTATAAATATATTTAAATATAGCATATAAAGTCATAAAAATCAACACCGTTTAAAATGGGGCATGAAGTTTACAGTATACAATACTTGAAGACAAGAAAAAAACGCCTGTACGGAATTATCCGTACAGGCGTTAATCAGGTTATTTCATTATGAGAAGAATACCTGAATGCTTGATGAAAATTTGCAGTAACCCTCGATGGGAACGGGAACCTGGCAGTTTTCGGAAGTGCCGAAAGCCTGGCTTGCAGTTATACCCATATCCTTGAGTATCTGCTCAACAAGCTTTGCGTCAGCTGTGCTTGCAGAACAGGATGAAGCGGATGCTGTTGCAATTCCCGTATTTCCAACAAGAGAAATTGTAGGTTTTATATATTTACTCATTATCTCTTAATCCTTTCTTAAATTCCTAAAAAGCCTTTGAAAATATTGAAAATCTTTACACATGTGCCGAAAATCCATCTGAAGATTCTGACAAGCCAGCATTCATTTGCGGGTTCTTCAGGTTCTTCGGGAACTTCGGGTTCATTGGGATCTTCGGGAATTTCGGGAACTTCGGGAACTTCGGGTTCTTCGGGTTCTTCGGGAGTCGGGGTTGTGTTGGGTTCAACCTCAACTGCTTCAGCCATCATCATTGCTCTTACTGTCATAAGGTCAACATCTGTTGAAAGAGATGCTGTTACGGCATTTGTGGAATCAGTGATCTTGAGATCGCCGATTGCAAGGAGTGATTTGTCAGTATTAAGATTCCTTGTGTTCTGGAAAACAACAGTTCCGTCGGGTTCGATGTAATTGGTAATGTCATAATACATTGCTGTATTGCTCATAACTTCAAACTTCTTTGCGGAAATCGTTCCGTCTGTTTTTCCGCCAACCTTGAAGTTGGGAGTGCCTGATGCGGCTCTGAGGCTGACCATAACTCTTCCGCCGAGTCTCTTGATTGCTGCAAAATTATTGATTTTGAAAGCAACCGCATCGGTTGATTCAGCAAGATAGAGTTCATCCTTCGGACCAACTGAATTATAGTTGCTTACGCTGAGCTGTATATCGTTGCCTTCTTCATCAACACCAAGCTTACCTGTGATATAAGCGAAGAAGCTTGAACCTATGAGGTTGCTGCCTTCAGATGAGGTCTTGAGAAGGTTATCGATAACATTGTAGTAAGTAGCGCCTTTTTCGCTGTTGATGTAATATGAATCATCAGTAAGAGGTTCATAAATTCTTACAGAGTCGATAACATTAAAGAGGCTTATTGATGCTGTTTCAAGAGTATCGCCTGCAACGAGAGAATTTGCACCTTCGCCGCCGTTAAGAACGGAGTTATCATCGAACCAGATAACCTCAACTTCTGCTGCATCAAGAATGTAATCCATTCCGATTTCTGCAAGAGCTTCGCGAAGCTCTGCACTGTCTGCTGCGGGAGCGATGTTAGCGCTTACGGAAGCGGGGTTAAGCACCTGTTCCTGCTGAGCCTTGTTATATGATTTTACAGCACCTGACATTGAGGGGAGATAGGAAGCAACAACCTGAACTGTGTAGTTCTTGTTACCGAGATTTCTTTCGCTGATAATGGGAACCTGATAAAGTGTGTTGGAGTTTGTTAAGTCACCGTAGTTTACGTCATCGTAATAGGTGTCAACAAGATATGATTTTGTGATTGTATTTGTTGAATTGTCTCTGAGGGTAACAATCATAACACCTGTGTTTGCGCCGCAGGCACTGTTGAGGTCGAAGCCTGTACCTGTGAAGGTGAAGGTGATATTCTTTGAAGATCTGTTGTTTTCGTCAACAGTTACTGTTTTAGCTGTGCCGTTTGAATATTTTACAGGTTTGTTGTAACCCTGAGTGTTGGAATCATAACCGTAAATATCATTGCTGTCCGAAGGACTCTGATTTACGGTTGTTGAAGTTCCGAGTCCGCCACTTGTTGCCTTGCTGTCTGCCCAATCTTTGTTTGTTGAATCAGGGTTAGCGGTTTCAAAGAAGGTTTCTTCATAAAGAACGTTCGAAGCGGGAGCAACGGTGATTTCGTTCTTGATTTTATGCTCACCGGTTTCGTCTTCGATTAATGCGTGATACCAAATCTTTTCAACGCTGTCAACTGCCATTGAAGGAGTATAGGTAACGGTCTGACCGATAACTTTGAATGTACCGTATTTTCCGGTAATATCTGCTGTACCGGGGGTTGTGCCGTCGGCACTGAAGCCGAGGAATTCTGCAGTTTTTGCTGTAGCGTAAGCAATGTCGTTTTCAAGAGGCTTTATCTCAATGGGAGTTGAGAAGTCGATAACAACGGTGTCTTTTTTAAGTGCGTCGTTTGTTATTTTCCACTTTGACTTGAGATAAACGTTTGATGTCTGGTTAACTGTTGATGATTCAGTAATCAGAGTGTTGCCGTCATACCAGCCCAGGAACTCATAGCCCTCTCTTGTGGGAACGGGAAGCTCACCGAAGGATTTACTGTATTCAACTTCCTTGTTTGAATAGGGAACATTAACATTTGCAGCGCGGCTATTTGCCTCGTAAACTCTTATATCGCTGAAGGTTACGGAGTTTGAAGCGCCGTTGGCGTCAACACGGATCTGTGCCTTAACAACTTCAGATTTGTTTGGAGCGGTAAATATACGATCGGCAGGACCGTGACCGCTTGAAGAATATCTGTTGGTGCTGTCCTGGAAGTCAACCCATTCACCGTTTGCGTTGCAGAAGAAGATATAAACATCCCAATTGTTGCCGGTAATGTCGATATCAATTTTGTATGATTCACCGGGTTCAACTGCGAAATAGGGTGAGGATGATGTGCCTTCGCCTGTAGGTACTGTTTCACCTTTGTCGTTTATCATCGTTGCTGTTGATGTGAGGGTGAAGCCGTTATCCGCAACATTAGAAAATGTTGCGTTACCTGCGGTTGTGGTATTCCACTCGCTGAAATCAAGAATCGTATCGAAGTATACGGGGAACTTGGCGAGTACCCACTGCGCGGTAAGTGTTACATCACCGTACATATTTGTGGTAACATCACCTGCCTGGCAGATTCCGTCAACTGTCCAAGAACCTTCAGCTTCTGTTACTTTCCAACCCTTGAAGATATAACCTTCACGAGAGGGGTTGGGAATTGTAGCGGGCTTAACGATGGTATACTTATCCTTTTCGGGAGAAACAATGCCGCCGTTTTTGTTATAAGTAATTGTGTATTCAATAGTTTCCCATACTGAATAAATTGTTTCGTGTTTTGTTGCAATGTCTTCAGCGGTTGCCTCATCACCGTTTGAATATTCCCAGCCGATGAAGTTGTAGCCGGGTCTGGTGAGGGTGGGAAGGGTGCCGTAAGCATCATATTCTTTGTAGACATCTTCGGTTTTTGCGTATTCAGCGTCTGCATAATACTTTTCAGCTTCAATCAATCTGATGTTGTAGAAGGTTGATGTAACAGTAGTATCATTTATGTTGCCGAAGCGTAAGCCCATTTCAGATATGTCTGACGGTGTTGTGAATCTCATGATACGGTGGCTGCCGGTGGTGGCACCGCCTGAAGAACCGAAATGGGGCATTGGGTTGCCGTTGCTGTCAGTGTTTGAAGATGAAACGGGGGCTCCGGAATCCGTCTGAACAGTTCTGTTTGTTACAACTGTACCGCTGCCGTCTGCTTTATAGAAGAACAAGTAAGACTGGAAACCCTTGTCCGATGTAACATCATATTCAAATACATATTCTGTTGAAGGTTTAAGAGCAATGTGATAGTAAACATCCGATGAACCGTACTTGCTGAATATGTCTTTGCCCGCAGTTCCGTTGCTGTAAACGGTGAAAGAACCGTTTGTATAGCTGATTGAGGCTTTCTCATCGTTCGTTTTCATGCTTTCGGGGAACTGTGACATTTCATAAGCACTGAAGAGGTTGTCATATTTCAATGAGTAGTAAAGTGATTCTGCAACTTCGGTGAGAGTTTTTGTTGCCTCATCGATTTCGGGCTGACTTGATGAGGGGTTACCGAGAACGGTTGCTGCATTCTGGAGCTTTTCGATAAAGTCCGGATCATCAGTTTTATCAGCCTGAACATAACCGTTGAGAACTGCATCGCGAAGATCGCTCTTATCGGTTACGGAGCAGAGAACCGAGGTACCTGCAGTTGCCCATTTCTTATCTTGATTAATACCAAGACCGGTAGGCATAAGATGAGCCCAGCCTAATGCATGGATATATTTGCCGTTAATTTCCGAAACATCGTAGCTTGGGGTGTCGGTTTCTCTTCTGGGAACGGGAAGAACTTCGCCTCTGCCGTAGTTTGAAACCGTTTTGTCCCAACCGCTGGGCTTATCACCCATGTTGTCACCGCTATCTGTAACTCCTGCGGTGAAGGAACTGTCATCACCTAAGGTGTAGTAAGTAGTATATCCTCTGGATGAGTCTTTTTCATTATTTGCAACTCTCAGGAAGTCAAAACCTACCTTGAAATTCGGAATCTGATTTGTGTTCGTGTAACGGGATGAGTCAACGGTCAGCAAGCCGAGGTAGCTCTGTGCTCTTGAGCTGTCGTGACCGTCAGTCGCAGCCTGAACAACGTATGCATCTTCGCCCTTATCGTCTCTGAGATCAGGGTCCTTTGCAAAGTTGGGATAATCGGTATGAATGTAGTCATGCGAATTTTGGGTATCACCATAATTTTCGGGCGGCACATTATTATATAAGGGGTCGAATATGAAATAACCCGAGTCGTGAATATCACCTTTCCATTGACCCAAAGGAGAGAATGACTGATGGTCAACTCCGTTGGCACCGGTTATCCATGAAGAAATTTCATTATGAGTGTTTTCGTTTTGACGAGATTCCGCAACAGCACCGACGGTTCTCATGGGAGCATAAAGAACTGTGTATGCAACATATGTTTCGGTTGCACCTGTGCTGAGAGTAACTGTGATTTCCCATTTTGCGGTGACGGTTGTGTTGGCAACAATGCCTTTTGACAATTTCAGGGCAAGACCGCTTTCGTCTATATGAGTTGAAATGTTATAGTTCGGATTGATTGAAATGTTTTCCTGGCTTGTGCCGTTTTCATCAACGAAGAGAACATCATTTGTGGGGTCTGTAACGTTTGTTACGTTAACCTTGAATGAAACAGCATCTTTAACGTGAAGACCGAAATACATGCTTGAGCCTGCATCGGCAACAACTTTAACATTAAAGAAATCGTTTTCGTCGAGAATGTTGTTTACATAATACTGACCGACTGTAGCGATGTCATCGGTAGGATTCTCGGAGGTGCCGTTATCGGTGGGCTTCAGGTATACTGTTTCAGGAACTGCAATTTTGGGCTTTGCAAGCTCGGTTTCAGCAATTGTGCTGTTGATTGTGTTGAATTTAGCGTCGATTTCTGTAACAGTACCTGTTGCAAGGTAATATGTGTATTCGGTGGGGTCATAGCTCTTGAAGGTTCTTTCTGCAAGAGGAGCAATGTATGAGGTAGCAAGTTCTTCGGTTGCTTTGAATGTTTCAGCGTGTCTGTAGTTTAAATCATTTCCCTGTGTGAAAGTGCCGTCCGCATGCTGGAGTTCAGAATAAATCTGGGGCATTACGCCGTAATAGAAATCGTCTGATGCTTCCGAATAAATACCAACGCCGAAGCTGTCAGCATCGTCACTCGCTGCGAATGCAGCCCAGTGTTCCTTGGGTTCAACATAGAGGTCGTACCAATTATCGCCGTTTTCATCGTTTGTTACTTTGGTTATGTTACCCTCAGCATCTCTTGTTACATAATGGAATTCGTGATAATCTTGAACGATACCCCAGAATTCGGGTTCTTCTTCTTTTACAAAGTTGTTATCAGATGTCCAGGCTTCTGCAACATCGTTATAAACAAAATGGTTAAGAGGCTCGATAAGATAAAGAGCGGGCATTTCCTGCTGGGTGGTTGCTTCGGGCAAACCTGAATAGTCAACCTTGCGGTTGGTTACCTTAATCATTCCGTTTTCAAATGTGTACCAGGCTTCCATATAGGTGTCTGAAACAACAGCATCATAGTCACCGTAAAGACCTTCTCTATGAGTTTTTTGCTTTATCAGTTCTGTTCCGGCATCATTTAAAACCCATTCATAGTGTGTACACTCTGCAACGTGATCGTCAGACCATTTTTCCCATTGCATAGCGCGGGTCTTAACATAAATATATGTGTCAGTTACCTGATAGTCGATAACCTTTGAGGGTTCTTCACCAACGTTACCGCCCTGAACGGGGTTATATCTCCATGCAGAACGGTTGAATGAGCCCTGAACATAGGGTCTCTGGTTTGTTCCGTAATATGACTGCTGAAGATATCTGCCTCGGTCAAGAGTGTTGATAAGGTTAACTTTATCGATTGAACTGTCGCCGTTCTTGTCGGTGGTCTTTTTGAAAGAGGAATTTGCTTTTTCAAAAGCGTCAAGTTTACTTGCATAGTCAACCAGGGTGATGTCTCTCTGTCTTAAAGCGTTTCCGGCTGCATCATATTCCCATCTGCCTTCGGGGTCATCATAAACACGGGCTGTAACAGGGTCGGACTGGTTGAGAGAATAAAGGTCGGTAACAACGCCGCCGTATTTAAGGTCAACACCAAGCTCGTGCTTGTTATCGCTCTTTGTCAATATTGAGCTGTTGGGAACGGTTCTGTATTCTGTTTTGATGTCTTTAAGCTGGAATGTACCGAGCTCATTATCAAGACAGGTGAATACGATGGATTGGATTTTATGATGGCTTGCTCTGTCAAGATAGCTGTCGATAAGTGAAGAGAAGCTGCCGTTGTTGGAAGGCTCAAGGAAGAATTCTTCCGAACCTGTTTCAAAGGTTATAACGCCCTGAACATAAGCGTTTGAATAATAACTTATGGTGTAGTAGTTGAAATCATCAACAGAAGCGTTGATAACGTAACCGTTGTTGACAACATCAACTGTTTTTGCTGTGCCGTTGATATATACACTTGCCTGGTCTTTTCCAAGAACATTAACTTTGAATGTTACTGTTTGTCCGCCGTAGTGAGCAGTAATAGTCTGTTCGCCTACAGTATTAAGATAAGCGGGAGTGCAATAAATATCGGAGTTGATGATGAATGATGAACTGCCTGAGGTTGCTCTGAGAGTAAGACCTGCGGGATTGAACTTTTCGCCCTTGGTGTAGGTGAGCTTGTTGGCAGGTGTTGCGATTTCAAGGCTGTCTACCTCACGCTCAAACTTGGGGAAAACAGAGAAGCTTTCGTATTTAACCTTTGTTTCGGGAGTGATACGCTCGCCTGTTCCGTTCTCACCTGTGTACCAACCGCCGAAAACATAGCCTTCGGGAGCTGTTGCTTCGGGAAGATCACCGTAGGTGTCGGGCGCTGAATGGTCATATTCGAAAACCTCACGGTGGGGAGCGCCTGTGATGTCTTTGAAACTTGATGCAAAGAAAGCAATATCTCTGACAGTACAAGATTTCGCTGTTGCGTTAACGTCACCGTGGACAGAAAATACAATCATAACACGGGCTGTGTTAGGCTGGGTTGTTATGCTTGCACTATTAGAACCAAGGATGGTTGCAGGGAGAACATTTTCCTGCCATCTTATGCATCTGTTACTTGAATCAAGTTCAACGATAATCGGCTGAAGGTGAATGGGACCGGGAATGTTGAAATTGTTCAAATCGAAGTTGTAAGACAAAGTGTATTCTGTGCTCGGTTTAACATCTATTGTATAAAAACCGGTATTGGGGTTAGCCGCATCAACTCCGAAACCTGTATAAATAACATTACTTGCGGCAGCGTTAACATTAAAGGTAAGCTCTTGGTTCGCTTTTTTGGAAGTTACTACGCTACCGTTATTGAGACCGGGAGCCAGAGCAGACGACAGCGGATTGGTTGCCCAACCGTTAAGATCAAAGAGGTTGCTGGCTCTGTTAACTTTGATATTTTTGAAAGTACCTGATCCGGCTCCAAAAGCACCAAATGCAATCTGCATATAGGCAGTGTCAGCGGGAGTGGTTATGCGATGGGTGTTAGAGCCGTTGGAGTTGTATGAATAAAGGTTGAAAGTACTTATAAGCGAACCGTCTGCTTTATGCCATGCAAGAGCAACACCGGAGCTTACAAGAGTTGAATTTAAAAGACTGTATGAAATTGAATATGTAGTGTTCGGTGCAACATCCATTACATAGTAGTCTTCGCTGGAAGTTATAGAGAAGTTGGTGAAAGTGCCGCCGGTAGCAGAGAAATAGATGCTTTCATCTGCTGTGTTTATATTGTGAGTGCCGTTGCCAAGACCGAAATCTGAAGCAAGACCATTAGAATTTTCATTATTTGCCCAATTATTGAAGCTGAAAAGGTTTCCGGGAGTAAGTACATCATTTTTATAAATGATAATGTCCTTAACATCAACGGAAGTAGTGGCACTGCCACCATCGTTTGCAACAGTAAATCTGATCTGAATATGGTCAGCGTTTGCGGGTGTTGAAAAGCTGGCTGAATTTTTGCCGCTGAGTGTTGTAGCACCAAAAGCAGCAAGATCAATATATTTGTTGTCCTTATCAAAATAGAAAACAATAGTATTGAAACCTGCTATTGTTGCATTTGCAAGGGTGTATGAGAAAGTATAGTCGGTGCTCGGCTCAACGTTTATTGTATAATAATTAGCGTTATTAGCAGTATTTACAGCATCCATACTATGAGCTGTAAAAATACCGCCATATGATTCGGGAGCATCTTTATATTTGCTGATTGTAACGACACCTGTCTGTATATTTGTTTCCACTTTACCGTAAAGCGGATTACCCTTCGCATCCTTCACGTTAGGCATAATGGTTGTTGACAGATCGTTGTTTGCCCAATCATCAAAAACGAAAAGGTTGTTGTAGGCAAGTTCAACAGGGTAGCTGTTGTCTGCCGCTGATGTGAAAATCATTGCAACGGTTGGAACTAACATTGCAATAACTAACAGTGCGACAACTATCTTTTTGGCATGTTTTTTCATAATGTACCTGTACCTCCATAAAATTTGCTTGTGAAAATCTATATTAAATCCAAATTGTTTCTTGGATAATGATTTTTAAGATTTATTTGTGAAATTATTGCATAATCTTCTATATTCTGCCGCTTTTTTGCAGATGTAATCGGGCACAACCCCGAATTCACCCGCTTCGGCAAGAGGAATCGCCGCGCATATATCGCAGTATTTCCGTAATTCGCAGGTTTTGCATTTTGAGGGGAGATAAATATTATCTCTTGATTTTTTAACGCATTCCCACGCATCGCTGAAATTATTGATTTCAAACATCGGTTTTGTCATCATTCCGCAAGGCGCCATTTTTCCGTCCCAGGTTACCCAGAATGTGCTTCTGCCTGCACGGCAGGGGATTTGCTCGCCGCCCTCGCTGGACTCGGTGTCTGTTCTGAGCTTTGCTTTAGCTTCAAGCGTCTTCAATAGATTTTCTTCGCCTATATCGGCTAAACGGCATCTGAAATGAACATTTGCCGCTTCTTCGGGGGGCATTCTGCTCGCTTCGCCGCCGATTCTGACGGGCGGGAACATATAGCTGACAGTCTGAACGGGAATTTCAAGGCTTTTTGCAAATTCATAAATCTTCTCCGCATCGTGGGAGTTATATTGCGTTGCGGTGAAGTTGATTTTCAGGCTTATGCCCGCTTGCTTAAGCTTGGTTATTGCATCGATAACTTTCTGATAAGCCTTGCCGTTGCCGCAAAGGTTGCTGTAAGTTTCTCCCGATGCGCCGTAAAGAGTTATATTCAGCTTTTGCGGCGGGTTATCGGAAAAGAATTTAACCTTTTCATCGTCAATCAGCAAGCCGTTGGTGTTAACCGATACCAACATTCCCGATTTTTTGGCGTTGAGATAAATTTCCTCAAAATCTTTCCGCAGAAGAGGTTCGCCGCCCGTTAAGAGAAGCATAAACACACCTGCGTTTTTGATTTCTTCGGTAAGATTTATCCACCATTCGGTGCTCTTTTCTTGTTTAATAGCCTCGCAGTCATTCTCTTTGCGGTGAACATAACACATTTTGCAATCGAGAGGACAACGTGAGGTAAGTTCGAATGCGCCCGAAAGGGGAAGGAAGTCTTTATCTGCTTTGGCGAATATGTTTGATAAGAAAACATCATATCCTATATTCAATCAGATAACACCTCCGCTTCGCAATTCGTTTTCAAGAGCAATAACCGCATTTTCATCGGGAGTGCATTCAAACGAATAAACAGGAACGGTTTCAAGCAGTTTAATCAGCAAATCAACAATTGCCGCGTGCTCATTCGGAGCAACGAGGTCAAGATAGATGTTCTGCATAACGCTCCGCAAAACTTCAACACCTGAAAGGCGTCTGATGCTGTTTTGAGAAGCCTGGCTGAGAAGAACTATTGCGCCGAGCGGAAAAGTTTTGTTATGACATATTCCGCTTGTTCCGCAAAAAGGAACTCCGCAGGCATAGACGCCGTTTTCAACAAGAACGCCTGCTTTATCGCCGTTGATTATTTCGGCATTGCGGTGTTTTTTCCACAAATCTGCCTGGGTGCTTTTGCCCGTGCCGCAGGGTGCGGAAAAAAGGATTGCCTTGCCGTTAACCGAAATGAACGATGAATGGATGAAAAATGCGTTATGGGCGAGCAGAAGCTGAGCCAATGAAATCGAAGCCCACATATATCTGCTGTCCATCATAACAGGAAAGCTTTCGGCGGTGAAATGAGTTTCGCTGTGAGATTTATCGGAAAGAGAGTAACGGGTCAGCGCACCGTCAACCGTTCCCATAGGAAAGGCTCTGCAAACCGAATTGCCGTCAGATGAAATAACAAATTCACCTGATCTGATTCCTCCCGATGTTTCGGGGAAAGGTTCGCTGATTTTGCAGGTGATGTTTAAATCTGCTTTGCCGTTTTCGGTTTCAAACTGCGCCCATTGAGGGTTATCTCCGGGAAAGGAGAGTGCCTCAACAGAAATGAGTTTTTCACATATCCGATAGTGTTTCTTCATAAACGAAAACCTCACGCAAATCCATTTGGGTATAATACACCCATACTTACCTATTATAATCTTAAAAATTATAATAAAAAGTATACAGAAAGTCAATATATTATTTGAAAAATATATCATTGTTTTTTAAAAAAATTTGTGGTATAATCCATAGTATTATTGGTGAAAGTGTTTCTTTTTGCCGATGAAATCTTATTGAATTGAGTTGATTTGGTGAAAAAACCAAGTGAATATATCGAACTTTTCCGTTCACTCGGAAATGAGTGGAAATGGCTTCTGCGTTATGTTTCGAAATACCGTTTGCAGATAGCTTTTTATGTTGTTATTGGTCTTTTGAGCACGGCAATGGGGCTTGGTGCAAGCGTTGCTTCAAAATATCTGATAGATTCGGTTGTTTCGCATAACAACGACACGATTCTGAAGAGTGCCGTAATTGCCGTTACTCTCGGATTAACGCAGATTGCGGTTGGAGCAGTTGTTTCGAGAATCGCAGGAGTTGTGGGAACAAAAATCAGTATGGAGATAAGAAGCGGTGTTTATGAGCACGTGACTTATTCAAAATGGGAGGATATCCGAAAATACCATTCGGGTGACCTTCTCAACAGAATTGAAGGCGATGTGGGCACGGTTTCAAGCAGTATAATTTCCTTTATCCCCAATGTTTTCACCACATCAGCGCAGTTTATCGGCTGTCTTGCGGTTGTTCTTTATTATGACCCCACAATGGCAATTTTCGCGTTTATGAGTGCTCCGTTCCTTGTTTTTTCTTCCAAAATCACAACAAAAATGGTGCGTAAATATAACAAAGAAAGCCGTGAAATGAACGGCAAAATCCTTTCGTTTTATTCGGAATCAATTCAGAATCTGCAGACTATCAAGGCATTTGACATAACCAAACGCTATGTTGAGCAGATGAAAGCAAATCTTCAGCTTCACAGAAAAATCAAGCTTGACCACGACAGATTTTCAATTATTATGAGCCTTTGCCTTTCGTTAATCGGTCTTGCTGTTGCTTACACCTGCTACGGCTGGGGAGTTTACAGACTCTGGCAGGGCGCGATTTCTTACGGCACAATGACTCTGTTTTTGCAGATTTCGGGTCAGCTGACGGGCTCATTTTCGGCTCTTGTTTCGCTTGTTCCGAGTGCGATTTCAATCGCCACTTCTGCAGGCAGAATAATGGAAATAACAAGTCTTCCGCTTGAAGAACATAAGGATACGGAAACTGCTGAAAAAATGGAAAAATCCGCCGATGAAAGCGGAGTTACAATCATTTGCAATGACCTTAAATATACTTATCCCGACGGCGATGAACCCGTTGTTGCAAACGTTTCATTCAGAGCCGAAGCTGGCGAAACAATTGCTTTTGTAGGGCCTTCGGGAGAGGGTAAAACAACGCTTCTTCGACTGATTTTAGGGCTTGTTGATGCCGATTCGGGCGAGCTGATTATAGCAACAAAAGACGGCAATAAAATCCCCGTTTCCGAATGCACAAGAAGGTTCTGTTCCTATGTGCCTCAAGGGAATGCGATATTCTCGGGAACCGTTGCGGACAACCTCAGAATAGTAAAACCCGAGGCAACAGACGAAGAAATTATGGATGCTCTCGTTACTGCGGATGCATGGAGTTTTATCAAAGAATTACCGCTCGGAATAAACACGGAAATCAGCGAAAAAGGCGTCAATTTTTCAGAGGGACAAGTTCAGCGAATGTCCATTGCAAGAGCGATTCTCCGCGATGCACCGATTATCGTTATGGACGAGGCAACAAGTGCTCTCGATGCAAGAACAGAAGAAACAGTTCTTGCAAATATGATGAAAGCTTATCCCAACAGAACAAGAATAATAACCACCCACAGACCCAGTATGCTGCAATACTGCACAAGGGTTTACAGAATCGACGGCAACGGAATTCTGGAGGAAGTTGAAAAATAATCAAAACCCGACATCATACGATGTCGGGTTTTTCTTTTTGGGTTGCGTAGTTTTAACCTTTCTCGGCTTATCTTTAATTTTGACAGCGGTGGTCGGTGCTTCTTACTGTATAAGCAACAAAGAAGATGTTGCTGCATATTTCTGGAATTTGGATGGTGTATTTCAACGCGAATACAGAAGAAGGGTTCAGCAAAGTTGTGAAACCTATGAAACAGACAATTTTGATCCTGAAAACAAAAGCGAGGATGAAAGAGTTCTTTGGGCTATTACATCCAAAGACAAAAGTTTTTTGAACCAAAGAGAGCAAGAGTTATATACTATAGTTTACAGATTTAAAACAAAAAATCAAAATAAGACTGAATACGAAATTGTAAAAGCCGCATATGATCTTGTATGTGAGAAAGCACGATGCTGCGGCGAAAAAGATAGGCTTACCTATCGTTAATGAGGCTGCTTCAATTAAGAATGCTACAGCATACACATTTAAGCAGTTGGCAAAGGGTGTGTGTAACGATGTTCTCGCCAGTAAGGTTCAGGCTTTATATAACGCGGTGAAGATGGAGATGTCAACCCGAAATTTGACCTCTATTTGTGGCACTAAATCAGCAAAGAATTCAGCGTATAATACCAATTATGCTGTTGCACAGAAGTATATTTCAATGAGTGGAACAAACGCAACCGCAAAGAAGCTTGCAAGCTGACATAACAAACACTAATCCCTGCGGCAATCAGCAGCAGGGAAACTGAAGAGAATCAAATAAAGAAAGGTTGAAATAACGATAACATATGTAATGAGTGATATTCATGGAGGATATAATGAATATCTTGAGATGCTTGAGAAAATCAGATTTTGCAAAGATGACGAGCTTTATATTATCGGCGACACCCTTGATCGTGGCGATAAATCAGCGGAACTTTTAATGGATATTTTCAGCCGTGACAATGTGTATCCTCTCCTTGGTAACCACGAGATTATGGCGATTGAATGTCTTGAACTGATTTTGCAAGATGTTATTAAGATTAACGTTAAAGATTTAGATTTCAGAAACATTTTGCTTATTCAGAACTGGATGGCGAACGGTGGCTATGCTACCATAGAGTCGTTTAAACGATTGCAGCAAAAAGACAGAAAATATCTGTTAGAAAAACTGAAGGAGCTACCTTTGTACAAGGATATTAGTGTTGCGAGAATCGTTTTATTCTTGTTCATTCAGGATTGGGCAATTTTAAGGAGGATAAATCATTAGATGAGTACACAAAAGAAGAACTGCTATGCCAAAGAAATAATTATGAACGTTGTTTTCAGGATGAAAACACATATATAATTTCAGGGCACACTCCTGTTAATTATTACGGCGAATCATATATAATGTTTAAAAACAATCACATCGCAATAGATTGCGGATCCCGCTTCGGAGGATCGCTTGCCTGCTTGGAACTGGAGACGTTTCAGGAATATTATATCAGCGATATAGAGGTATTTTAGGAAAGTATGACAATAATTGAAGATAAGGAGAGTGGTGGATACTATCAGAAAAAATGCATTTCTGCACTGATGTAATTAGAGAGGTGACTTGAATGAAATCTTTACATCTAAACGGTTTCAGAGATTTAATATAGAAACAATAAAGACTGCACGGGTAGTTTCCGTGCAGTCTTTATTGTTTGTAGCAAAGACCTACCATGGCTTAGCCAGGAGGGGTAAAAAGCTTTTAGCGAGGGGAGAACGGATAAGAAAAAACTCCTTGATATAGTAGAAATGGTTTGCTGAGCACACAACTAAAACAGCAAGTAGGTTGTTTATTGTGAAAGGAAAAGACATAAATAGTTTAGAACATACTAGTTAGGGCTTGTCAATACCATAGTGTATTTGCACCATTATACAGGAGGAGACCTGTATGTACAGAGAGATAAAGATAGACATAGGAGGGATACGGAGGCAATTACGCTAACAAAAAAGAATAGAAAAATAGAAGCGCAACGGTGTACTGAGCATATTCATATACTGATAACATATTTAATATATATTAATAAACTGCATCAGAATAGAAAGAACATATTTAAGTTTTTAGGGAGCTGCTTATGATAAAATTGATCAACCGAACTTTAATTAATACATTTTATTAAAAGCTTTTTTAATTTACTCTTTAAAATTTTAAATTTTCGTCGTAATCGTTTTTTGAATTTGGGTTTTGGTATATATTTAGAGGCTGCTTTATATCCTCTTACAGAAAAAACCTTAAGAAGTTTTTCTCTGTTTTTGTGAGGATTTGACGGAACATTAAAGTGTATTATTTTCGGAATAACTACATTTTTATCCAGTTCTTCAATAATAAAATCTTCTTTAATCTTATCCATGAAATTCAGCCCGTTTTGAGTGTTGATAAAAATAAATGATGAGCCCAATTGTTTTTCTTTTTCTGTAACAAACAGTATGTTATCTGCAAGTGTAATGTCAGAGATTCTTTGTTTTGTTGCGTATTTACAAGTTCCACATGACTCTCTTGAAATTAAATTGCTTGCGAATGCCTTGCTGAAGCCTTGAGAATATGACTTGTAATCGACAATTGGTTGATTTGAAACATCCAATATTCTGAATTTTGAATCGAGATAATTTCCACACTTTTCACGAAAACCTACAAAAGAAATGTTTTTTCCTTTTGTTTCATATTTAAGATATTCCTGATAGAAAGATGTTGACCCAACTCCATGACAAACAAAATCTACTGTTATTAAATTATTGGGTTCTAACGGCAAATAAGTTTTCAGTGCAGCAATCTGGCAGGGTGTTCCTGAAAATATAACAGTTTTACCTTTTTTAAGTAATTCTTTCGTTTTTTTGTATATACCTTGTGTTTGACTTTGAAGATATTTACTTCCTCTGCATCTATCTACTTCACACATGGTTTCGCAAACTATATGAGACACATTTTGGTAATCTTTTTCAAAAGCAGCACCAATAACAATGCCTTGGCAAGATATAATTTGCTTTGCTAAAACTCCGAAAATAGCACCGGATGTACTTTTTTGATTTTCTGCAGAATCAATATCTGATGCATAGCCTTTATATACCATCAGTATATCATTTTTTTGAATGTTGTTGTTTGTGGGGCATACCGAAAGACAAGTTTTGCAATTAATGCATTTTGATTCATCTATTTTGGGGTTCAGGAATCCAAAATCATCGTAAATCATTGTAATGCACTCTTGTGGACAAACGTCTGCACAAGCAGAACAACCAGTACAGTTTTTGTGTTCAGTTATAATCATATTAATCATCCATTAATGCATTTTGCAAAAACTCCAGACTGGATTTGCGAAGATGCTCCAAATTTTTATCTACTACCGTATAGTCAATGCTTTTTTTGATTTCAAAAGGTTCGTTAATAGAAACCGTACGGTTTTCTAACTGGACACAAGATAATATATTTTCGATTCTTGAAAACATATCAATAGTTTCACCTCTTCTTTCTCTTTTTAAGACATAGAAATCTTTTTTTAAGAGTATAGAAAAAGCAGTTCCGTGAAAACTGTCAGTAACAACAAACGTGGCATTTTTTAAAAGTTGAAGAAACTCTAAAGGATCAACAAATTCTTTTTTTTGTGCATGCAAGCCGTCATATGAAAGATTACTGACATTTATATAAATGATAGGCAAATTGGTTCTTTCTTGAATTTTTTTAAGGTAATCACAATATTTTTTCTTATCAGAAAAAATATAACAAAAAATATATTGTTTATGAGGCTTCTTATATCTGTTATCTAATAAAGTTAACCAAAAATCTCTACCAATTAACAGTGTGGGATCAAGAACCACTTTTGCATCTCTATTACACAAAGATTTAATAATTTCAGCACCTTGTTTTTCTCTGACGGAAACATAGTCAAAATCATTTATGTATGCTATAAAAGTTTCTATATATTCGTCGGGCAATTTGGGAAGTCCTATACTTGGTGCATAGGCAATACGCTGCTTTTCTCCTGCAAAACGCAAAAAATAAGCAGGGTTATTTTGAGCGTAAAAAGTGGGATTCCATATTTGGTCACTACCGCATACAAAGGCATCGTAGTTTTCGCTGATATTTTTAAGTTCATCAAAAGAGCAGTATGCTTTGATTTTATTAGTATTACTTATATGTTCAAACTTTAGATATTTATCTCTATATTCTTTAAAAATATGATGTAATATCTGCCTTTTAGGCAGTTGTTTCCTTTTTAATGATTTCATTAAAATCCAAAGTTCTTCCTTAATACGCTCCTTAAAGCTTACTGAAAAATCTGATTTGTAATAACCCAAAGGCTCGATATATGCAATTATATTACAATCAGCACCAAAATTTTCAATAACTTTTTGCAATGCAAGTGCTTGCAGACAGGCACCATAATTATCTAAAAAACATGTCAATAATGCGATTTTCTTTTTCTTCAATAAGGACACCCCTTTCTCAACACAATACTATCACCTTGAAACATTTTTGTCAAATTGGACCGGGATTCAGGTGTTGCATTATTCGAAAAAAATATTATCAGTATAAATTTCAGACGTTTGCAGACAATGACATCGAGATTTAACTGCAAACGAATAAAGATAAAAATAAAAACCTCAGAGAATGTGAGTGAAATTTATGATCTTGGAGGGAGGGTTATCCGCAAAGAAAATCCCTCCCCTGTGTGTATTCTCGAAGGAGAGGCTTAACTGATCTGAACAAAATTAAACTATGACAAATATTCCCAAAGCATTGCAGAAATCTGCAATGCTTTATTTTTTTGACCTTTCTAACAACCCCAATTTCATTTTCGTTAAGTTTTTTTGCACTGTCTGTCATAACCAAGTTATGGGAGGTGGTGCGGGTGAGGAACATAATCAAAGTTGAGCCGATAAAAACAAGAAATGAATTCATGGAGTTTTTTCGTGCTCATAATTTTGAGTTTGCGGGGATGTCTGTCGGTGGATAGCTCAGTCAAATACTATTGAAAGGAGCAATAAAATGGTTCAGATTCATTCTTTCTCTGACTTTCAGAGAATAACAGGAAAGAAATCATCCAAAAATCACTCTGTAAGGAGTGATAAAGTGCTGAATGATTTGAAAACACTCAGAAATGCCGATATTTCCGCCTGCAATGCCGATGAGCTTATTGACCTGAGAGATGTCAGAGTGAACAGAAAAATGCCTTTAAATCGCCGCACGGATGATTTTATTGCGCAGATCGGAAATCCTTATCTTTTCAAGGTTGATGATGTTGTTGTCAAGGTTGAATTCGGTGGCGGAAAAGATTTTTCAAAAATTCTGGCAGATGCTGTTCTGGCAGGTTGATTTTACAGATTGAAATTCACAAGGCAGCGCGGTATAATTTTTTTGTATGATAACCGTGTTGCCTCAATAGGAGTGAAATGACTCGAACTTCATACGGTTTTGAAAGGCATATTTCTGACACAACTGCGTTAAAAATCTTTGAAATATATCGCATAGCGAAGAAAAAACGCTTCGATGGGTCGGAAATCCGACCTTTGCGACGTATTTAGTTTGAGTCTTTTCACTCTAAAATGAAGGTGACTTTATTATGTATGTAAAAAATGCAGAAAATGAGCAGCTTGAGAGGAATTTCAGTCTTTGGAAAGCTGCTGCTTATGTTCGACTTTCAAAAGAAGATAAAAAGAAAGTTGAAAGCGATTCAATAGGTACTCAGAAAGAAATTATTAAAGAATATTTAAAACTTCATCCTGATATTGAATTGGTTGATTTTTATGTTGACGACGGTTTTACAGGCACGGATTTTGACAGACCCGGTTTTCAGCGCCTGAAAGAAGATGTTATATCGGGGAAGGTAAACTGCGTTATCGTAAAAGACCTTTCGCGATTTGCCAGAAATGCTGCGGGTTCAGGTAGCTACATTGATGATTTTTTTGTTCAGCACAGGGTCAGATTTATTTCAATAAATAACGGTGTTGACACAACCTCGGGCGGGATGAATGCTGCAACCCAATGTATAACAGTCGGTGTTACCAATGTTCTCAACGAAAGCGTAGCGGCCACAACATCTGTCAATGTCAAAGGTTCGCTTAATGTCAGACGCAAAAACGGCGATTTTATAGGCTCGTTTGCAACATACGGCTATTTGAAGAATCCTGAAGATAAGCACAAGCTTATTGTTGATGAGGAAGCGGCTCAGGTTGTCAGAATGATATTTGAAAAATATATTTCGGGTGTCAGTATTTATGAAATTGCCCATCAGCTGAATGAAATGGGTCTGCCCAATCCGTCTTTGTATAAGAAACAGAAAGGCCTTAATTACAGACATCCGTCAAACGGGATTACTGACGGCATGTGGCCTGAAAGCTCGGTGCGCAGAATTTTGAAAAACGAGACATATCTTGGCAATATGATTCAGGGAAAGAACCAGAAACTCAGCTATAAGATTAAAAAGTGTGTTCCTGTGCCGAGAAAAGACTGGTATGTTGTTGAAGGTACTCACGAAGCGATAATTGACAGAGAAACCTTTGAAAAAGCACAGGCGTTGTTCAATCATAATATCCGAAGGTCATCGGAAGCCGATGAGTTTAATTTGTTTGCAGGGTTTGTGAAGTGTGCCGATTGCGGAAGAGCAATGGCAAAAAAATCAAACGATAATCCAAATCGCAGTTACCGTTATTACAGATGCGAAACAGCGAAAAAAACAAGGCGTAAAGCCTGCACAAATCACACAATTCGCATTGATAAAATGGAAAAAGCAGTTCTTGTGTTTTTGCAGAAGATGGTTGAAGTGGCAACGGAATATGATGATATTATCCAAAAGATAAATTCGGGAGCAAAAAGAAAAACAAATAAAGATTTGCTTGCGAAAACTTTGGAAAAACAGATTAAAAACTGTGAGTTTCTTGAAAAGATGATTCTCGAACTTTACCCCGATTTAAAAAAGGGAATTATAACTGCGGAAGAATATATGACGCTCAAAACAGATACCAACCAAAAGATTGAAAAGCTTAAAGAAGAGATAGAGGCAACAAAAGAAAAAATTAAAGAACAGGAAAACGGAATGGAAAACAATATGTTTGTTGAAAGCTTCAAAAAGCTCGGCAACATAGATAAATTGACAAGACCGCTTATTCTGGAGCTTATAGATGAAATCCTTGTTCACGAGGACGCAAGAATAACCGTCAGACTCAAATGCAAAGACGCATTCGAGCAAGCAACGGAATATATCGAAATGAATAAGGATGCTATAAAGACGGCATAAAAATGAAAGGGCACTTCTGAAAGAAGTGCCCTTTGTGATATTTGCAGTTAGTGCGTTTTTATTTAAAGTGGATGTTAATTATATATTTTTTAAAGCTTAAGAATGACATCTTGAATTATCAAAATATAATTCAGATCAATCAAATATTAGTATAGCCGTACTCTAAAATATCCGCAATTCTTTTACAAGATAACCCGTCACCATACGGATTGACTGCTTTTGACATGGCTTCATATTTAGTCTTATCTTTTAAAAGAGCAGTAAAGTTATTGTATATTGTTTCTTCATCAGTTCCGACAAGTTTTAAAGTGCCTGCTTCAATACCTTCAGGACGTTCAGTGGTATCCCTCATAACCAGTACGGGTTTACCTAAAGAGGGAGCTTCTTCTTGTATGCCTCCTGAATCGGTTAAAATCAGATATGATCTTGCCATAATATTATGGCAATCAAAAACTTCAACAGGATCGATTATGTGTATTCTGTCACAGCTATCCAATACTCTGTTGGCGGTTTCTCTTACAACGGGATTCATATGAATAGGATACAAGGCTTTTACATTGGGATTTTCGTCAATTACTCTTCGTATTGCTTTAAACATATTTTCCATAGGTTTACCAAGATTCTCTCTTCTGTGTGCAGTGATAAATATCAGATCGGAATCTTTTGCCCAGTCAAGTTCGGGATGTGTGTAATCAGCCCGTACTGTAGTTTTCAATGCATCAATAACAGTATTGCCTGTTACCCAAATATTGTTGGCAGATCTTCCTTCGTTAAGAAGATTGCTTTTTGCTTTTTCGGTCGGAGCAAAGTTATATTGTGCAATTATTGAAACGGCTTCTCGGTTGAATTCTTCAGGGTACGGACTGTAAATATCATAAGTTCTAAGACCTGCTTCAACATGTCCAACAGGAATTTGCAAATAAAAACAGGCCAACGCCGTTACAAAGGTTGTACTGGTGTCTCCGTGAACTAAGACAACGTCAGGACGTTCTTTTTCTAAAATTTCTTTAATATCGGCTAAAATATTAACGGTAATATCAAATAAGGTCTGTTTTTCTTTCATGATTGAAAGATCATAGTCAGGAATAACATTAAAAGTTTCCAATACTTGGTCTAACATTTGCCTGTGTTGTCCTGTTACCGTAACAATTGTTTGGATGTTTGCTCTGCTTTTAAGCTCATTAACCAATGGGCACATTTTTATCGCTTCAGGTCTTGTGCCAAAAACCAGCATGACTTTTTTCATGTTTACTCACCATCAAATATCCTTTTTGATTCTTAATTTTAAAGCTGTTGTTAAGCTTTTTTTCATTGTAGTAAATACCTTCATTTTGCTTTCGCCTTGCTTATTGTCATATCTGAGACGAAAGCCTACTTCATCAAAAGTTGCACCTGAAAGATAAAGTTTATAGAGTAATTCCATCATACATGCAAAACTTTTCTCTTTAATTGGGTCTTTGCCGTATTTATCTACAAGATTTTTTATTATATCATATGTATAAACACGATATCCGCAGGTATAGTCTTTAACATTAGGAACACTTAAAGTTAAAGAATAATAAATTTTAGCCATATCACTCATAAACTCTCTGTGTGATGCAACGCCGACAATACTTGAATCTTCACAGTATCTTGAAGCAATAACACATGAGCAGTTTTCAGAATTCAGTTTTTTTATCATATCAAGGATGTAAACTGGATTGTGGGTATTATCACCGTCCATCAATGACATTAAATCACCATCCTGGGCATTCTCAATAAAGTGAGAAATGCTGGTGTTAAGACCGCCGCAGAGTCCTTTGTTTTGAACATGCTCTATAAGGACAACATTTTCGGGGTATTCACTAACTTTTGATTTGATTACTTCTTTTGTGCTGTCTTTACTGCAATCGTCAATAGCATAGACAACTAAATTATATCCTAAATCCAACAGCTCATCTTTGTGTGAAATCCATTCGTTGATAAGATCTCCGATGTTCAATTCTTCATTATAACAAGGCAGAAATGAATATAAATTTTTCATATTAAAATCTCCTTAATTTTCTTGTCCGATTAATTTTTTTCTTAAAAAATACATTACAAAAAACGGAATAACTATTGATACAAATTTTGAAATAAGGAATGATAAGGAAATTTCAAAACTCAAAATAGTATAAGTTAAGTTTTCGTTGTTGAAAATAACTGTTCTGAAAACATATATTATTCCTTCCGCTAAAATTAAACCAACTAAAAATGTCAGAAAGAAATAAAGGAATGCCTTCATATTGTTTTTGTTGTATACATTTTTAGAACACAGAAAATATTGAACTATAAAACCTGTAACTACTCCTATTGCATTTGAAACAACCGGCACTAATGTTGAGTTATTTATAATGTCGGGAATAATAAATTTTTCTCCCAAAGCAGAAACCGATATATCTAAAACAGTAACAAAACAACTAATCAGAAAATAAATTATAAACTTTTTGTGATTTACAAAAAAATCGCTTATTGTTTTCAAACAGATCACTCCACTTCCGATTGATGGTTAACATCAGAAATTTTAACGACAATTATGTTATCTATCTCACATATATGTCCGTAATATGGGTATTCTTTCATATTTTTAAATTCATCTGTTTGTGAAATCTTCATTATTTCTTCATCACTTGCAAAATTAACATCCATACCTAAATAATATTTGATATAATTATTTCTGCCATTAGAATTTTTAGCGCCGCCAATACCCGTAATATAGAAAAGTCGTAATGATTCAAATTCAGAAAAATATTCAGGATCATCAAAATTTCCGACAATTGCAATTTTACTGTCTTCGTCAAATCCAGGATAAGCCTTAACAGAATTCATTATTGAAGAAAACAAATAATATTCATTTTCATATTCCAAATGCATTTTAAGATATGAAATGTTTGCAATATAACAGTTTGAAATAACAATGATTGATAAAACAACAACACTGATTTTTTTTATAAACTCACTAAAAACAAATGTATTGTTTTTATCAAGAAGTATTATAGTGAACACATAGATTGCAACGAAAGAATATTTGGTTAACAGATGATTTTCAGGTGTAATAAGTTTAATGCAGTTAATTGCTATCGGGAGGAAAACAAGACAGCAAATAATAATCAATGCGATTTTTAAAATATGTTTTGTTTTAATGGTGTTAATTGCTGCCAAATATCCCAAAACAAACAAAACTATTAAATTACAAATTCTTGAGAATTTTGTCGAAACAATTCCTTGTCTTCTCCAAAGAAAAATACTGATATAGTCTTTATAAACAGATATGATTTTACTGATGATACTACTGTTATTGTTTAACATACTTTCAGTGTAATTACTGAACGAAGTGTCCGTTACCAGCAATACAATTTGTGTGATACCGTAGTATGTTGCCATTGAGATGAGTAAAATAATTACAAGATATATGCCTTTGATCAAAGATTCTTGAATTGTTTTGTTGTTGTCAAAAAGTTCAAGAATTACAAAAATGACAAATAGACTTGCGGCTACAGCAACATAAGCTTGATAAATACTCAAAGACAATATTAAAGAAATCACAGAAAAAAGAGCATTTTTAAATTTTGGCTTTGTTCCAAAATAAACTGATAAGACACTTAAAAACAAAGCGAGAGAGTAAGGAACGCAAGTAAACATATATGCAAAGGTTCCTATTTGCGACGGAAAAACAATAAACAAACCGGCAATCAATAGCTTAAATGGTAATTTTGAGATATTAAAAATCTTTATAATAAAACATACACTTAATGTAAGAAATATAAGTGAAATTATACCGTTAAGCCATGGGGTGGAAAAATTCAAAAACAAATACTGTGTAAGTTCAAGACCCCATCTTCCACCTATTAATGTTGCTCCTTTTGAAAACAGATTACACAAATCGTCCCAGTTTAGCAGTTTGTTAGCAAAGGCAAATCCGTAAGCAATAAAGCCAATAATCAGCGAAAACAGAATCACATATTTATTTTCGAAAAAAAAAGAATATACGTTAGTAAAATATTTGTTGGATTTAATTTTTGTATCCATAATATCCCTCCTAATTTTAAATTATATTATAAATGTATTTAAAAATCAAGAAAATAACGAATATTTACATTAAAGGACAAGAATGGTTTTATAAAATAACATAATATGATTCGGAAACAATTGTAAATTATTACTTTTATTTGATTTTTTCTAAAGTGGTTTTTAATATCGATTGACGGATTTCTATTTATAAGTTATAATATAGAAGATTATAACCTTCAACGGAGGATTTTAAGATGACGGCTGCTCAAAAGTTTGAACAAACATATAAAAAATCTGCTCAATATACCGCATTCACGCCGTACAGAATCTGCCCTATCGGTGCGCACAGCGACCATCAGCTCGGCAAAATCACGGGTATTGCCATTAATAAAGGTATACATATAGCATACGGTCCGAAGGAAAACGGTATTGTTGAAATAAAATCATTGCAGTTTGATAAGCGTGCGCAGTGGCATGTTGCAGCAACTCCCGAAACCGTGCAGGGTGACTGGGCAGACCATCTTCGCGGTGCAACAATTGCTCTCAACAAGCGCTATCCTCTTCGCAGAGGTCTTTGCGCAGTTGTTGACGGTGAACTTCCTATCGGCGGTCTTTCATCATCGGCGGCGGTAATCATTACATTTTTATCTGCTCTTTGCACGATGAATGCAATTGAGCTTACCCCTGCAGAACTTATTGCAATTTCACAGGAAGCCGAGAATGCTTATGTCGGTGTTTCCTGCGGA
>JAZRTQ010000035.1:0-18311 GCA_045652165.1 Acutalibacteraceae bacterium
TTCAAGGCAGAAGAATCTTCCTGTTCTCATTAAAGCTTTTGCAGCTTTTCATAAAAACCTTAACGATTACAGACTTAAAATTATCGGCGAACCTCAGAATGAAGATGACTCAGCCGCACTTGAAGAAGCAAAGGTTCTTGCAGACAAGCTCGGAGTTACAGAATATATCGACTTTATGCCGTTCAGCGCACAGGTACATGACCTTATTATCCGCGACGCAATGTATGTAAATTCGTCCGATTACGAAGGTATGTCCAACGCTATGCTTGAAGCTATGGCAATAGGTATGCCCGTTGTGTGTACAGATTGTCCCATAGGCGGTGCAAACGCAGTTATAAAAAATAATGAAAACGGTATTCTTACCGAAGTCGGCAATGCAAAAGAAATGTGCGAAGCTATGAAGAAAATCGCAGGTGATAAATCATTTGCGGACAAGCTTTCTCAGAATGCCGCACAAATAAGATCTAACCTCTCACTTGAAAATACAGCAAAAAAATGGATGGAGCTGTTATAAATGAAGAAAAAACTTTTAATAGTAGCTCACCATATGACTATAGGCGGTGTGCAAAAAACTCTCATTTCCGCATTAAAAGCCCTTGATTACGACAAATATGATGTCACTTTATATCTTCGCAAAAACCGCACCGACCTTCTCTCTTTTGTTGATGAGAGAGTCAATGTAATAGTAAATACCGATCCTAACCGTTATTACAGAAAACCCTATGCAATTTTGCTTCAAATCAAATCCCTTGTTGCAAAGATATTCGGCAAAAAAGAAAAATCTGCTGAAATCAACAACATTCTTGAAGAAAGAATCCGCTGTGACGCTATGGAATATGAGCGTAAAACATATTTTGCTGGCAGTCACTACGATGTTGCCGTAGCTTATGTTCAGGGTTATGTTGCCCTTTTTGTTGATAAATTAAATGCCGATAAAAAAATCCTTTTTTATCATACAAGTACAAATGACACTCCTGAAATTCACAACGCCGTAATTCCCAACTACACAACCGTTGCCGCTTTGCACGAGCAACAGAAACTCTTGCTTGAAGATTGGTATCCCGATTCAATAGGTAAGATAAAAATCGTTGAGAATTACACAGATAAAGAATTGGTAACCGAACAAAGCAAGGGATTTTCCATTCCCGAAACAGATAAAACTATTCTCTGCTCCTGCGGAAGATTTGCCAAAGTAAAAGGCTTTGATATGGCAGTCAAAGCCGCAAAAGCTCTTAAAGACAGCAATATAGAATTTATCTGGTATTTTGTCGGTGACGGCCCTGAAAGAAACAACCTTGAAAAGAAAATTTCGGAATACGGGCTTGAAAACAATATCACCATCACCGGGATGCAGAAAAATCCCTACCCGTATATTGCAAGTTGCGATATCTACGTTCAGCCGTCATACGAAGAAGCTATGCCGGTTACTATTATCGAAGCACACAGACTGGGCAAACCTGTTATCACAACCTCAACAGTCGGCGGATGTAAACTCGTTGAGAACGGTAAAAACGGTATGGTTTGCGAAATCAGTCCCGATTCAATAGCTGAAAATATAACCGACCTTATTAATGATAAAGAAAAATACGACATAATAATCAACAATCTCAAATCAACCGATTATTCAAACGAATTTGAGAAATATAAAGAGCAATGGAAGGCTCTGTTGGAAGGGTGAAAGCATTGAAATTCAGCATACTTGTTCCCGTGTATAACGTTGAAAAATATCTTGATCAGTGTGTTGAATCCCTGCTCAGCCAAACCTATAAAGGCAATTATGAAGTTATCCTTGTTGATGACGGTTCAACGGATTTATCAGGTGAAATTTGCGACAAATATGCAAAAAACAACCCCGATAAAATCAAGGTTGTTCATAAGAAGAATAAAGGTCTTGTTTCCGCAAGACAGGCAGGAATAGAAGTTGCAAACGGAGAATATTCACTTTTTGTAGATTCAGATGATTTTGTTGAAACAAATCTTCTTGAAACTGTTGTCGACTGTATTGAACGCAACGACAACCCTGATATGGTTATTTACTCCTTCCGATATTATTCAAACGGCAAAACAACCGAACGAAAAGCAACTCTTATCACAGATGAAACTGTATTTACTGAAGATAATAAAAAAACTTTATATGATGCATTGATTTCAACAACACACATTACTTCGTTATGGACAAAAGCGCTGAAAACAGAAATTCTTAAAAATGATCCTACCGATTACAGCCTGTACTACGATAAAAATATGGCAGAAGATTGGTTCAGATCAATACCTCTTCTTACAGCCTCCCCAAAAATTGTTTATATAAATGAACCCCTATATTACTACAGAACAAACGAAGAAAGCATTTCACGTTCATTCCGCCCCGAAACAATTGAGAAAAAAAACATTCTTTATGTATATGACCGCTTTACGGAATATCTTCCGAAATGGGATATGGATACAAGCGAATATCATCAGAAACTCAATGCAAGATGGCTGAATGAGACTATATATACATTCTCAAAATATTACGAAAATGTTGAAAAAAGCAAAAGAAAAGCAGTGCTGAACTATAATTGGAATTCAATGCTGCCCGAACAAATTCAGAGCCGCACAAACAATCCATATGAAAACAAAAGCTCTCGTAAACTTTATAATCTTATTGTGAACAAAAAGTTCCTTCAACTAAAACTGCATTTCACTTATAAATCGGTATATAAAAAATATCGGAAACTTAAAAATCAAGGTTGCTGAATAAATGAATAAAGAAATTGTTTTTATTATTAAAGTTATGCTCGGCGGAGGCGCTGAAAGAGTAGTTACTCTCCTCAGCCACGCTGCCGCAGATAAAGGCTATAAAGTATCTTTGATTCTTACACATCAAAACAAAAAAGATGCTGTTCTTCACAATATAGACGAAAGAATAAATATTCTCTCTGTTTCTGATGAAATATCAAATCAAAAGTTCTCGACTTTTATTCCGCATTTAATTATGTTTTTCGCACGGCTCATCGGAAAGTTGGGATTTGAAGAAAAATCCTCTGTTTTAAAATATTATTCAAGAAACTATAATTCAGTTGCATGGATGAAGAAGTATTTCAAAAAGCATAAAAATGCATCTGCAATTGTGTTTTTGTATGATTCAATTTTTTTGACTCTGCTTTCCAAAAACAAATCAAACAAAATTATCATTTCCGAGCGCGGTGATCCTGCACAGTCATCAGACAGCAAAACCGTTGCTGCTTTTATGAAAAACGAGTTTTCGAAAGCAGACAATATAGTTTTTCAGTCAGCTGATGCTCAAAAATGGTATATTGAAAATACCCCCTGTAACGGAACTGTCATTTTTAATCCCATTAAATCTGATTTACCTGAACCCTTCATAGGCGAAAGAAAGAAGCGAATGGTCAACTTCTGTCGAATTTCTGCACAGAAAAACCTGATTATGCTTGTTGATGCTTTTGCTGAATTTCATAAAGAGTTTCCCGAATATGAGCTTGATATTATCGGTGACCCCGTTGGGAATGATGCAGAGGGTTATATTGACGCTGTCAATGAGCACATTAAACAGCTTAATTGCAAAAACTGCATTCATATTTTACCCTCACGAAAAGATATCCATGATTATATAAAAGACTATTCTATGTTTGTTTCTTCTTCGGATTTTGAGGGAATGTCTAACTCTATGCTTGAAGCTATGGCAATAGGTCTTCCCAGCGTTTGTACAGACTGCCCCGCCGGCGGTGCAAGAGCGGTTATTAAAGATGGCGAAAACGGTTTGCTGACTCCCGTCGGTGATGCACACGCCCTTTATCTTGCGATGAAAACAGTTGCAGAAAATCCTGAATTTTCAACCAAACTGTCACAAAACTCCGTAAAAATACGTGAAGAACAATCTGTTGATAAAACTATAAAGAAATGGATGAATCTTCTTGCTTAACAAATCCATCTTGACTGAGGTGACTCTGTGTGTCTGAATTTTTTATAAAATTAAAAGAAAAACTATATGTACTTTGGAAATATATAAAAAAGCCCGAAAAGTTTATTTGTGATTTGTGTGATTATGATAATCATCGTTTCGCTCGTTTTGTTCCTGATAAACTTCATTTAAAATGTTTGTTTAAAAAACATATGAATACAAAGCTGAATTTATCAAATCCAAAAACTTTCAGTGAGAAATTGCAATGGTTAAAACTGTATAACAGAAACCCTGATTATACTGTAATGGTCGATAAGGTTGCTGTAAAACAATATATTGCTGATAAATTGGGCTCTGAATTCATTATACCAACAATCAGTGTTTATAATTCAGTCGATGAAATACCGTTCGATGACTTGCCAGAAAAATTTGTTATAAAATGCACACACGACAGCGGAAGTTTATTTATATGTGACAAGAATTCGGATATTGATATTAATTCCATTAAAAAAGATTTATCCAAACATATGCAAATGAACCATTTTTGGTATAGTCGTGAATGGCCCTATAAAAATATTAAACCCCAAATTATTATTGAAGAATTTATATCCGATGAAAAAGGCAGAAGCCCTGCTGATTATAAATTCTTCTGCTTTAACGGTAAAATGGAAATTTTCAAAATTGATTATAACCGTTTCAGCAACCATATTTCCAATTACTATAGCAAAGATTTAAACTATCTTGATTTTCATGAAAAAACTTTTTTATCTACTTCTGACATCAAATTAAATCTTCCCGAAAAATTTAATGAAATGGTGACTGTTGCTGAAAAATTATCCGAAGGTATTCCTTTTCTCAGGGTAGATTTATACTATACAAACAGCAAAATTTATTTTGGAGAATTAACTTTTTTCCCTCACAGTGGCATATTACCGTATACAAACAACGGAGATCTTATGATGGGCAATATGTTGGATTTATCAAAAAAAGGTGGTATTAACAATGAATGAAATATCTGTCAGTGTTGTTATTCCTGTATACAACGGGGAGTTATTTTTAAAAGAGTGTTTAGATAGTATTGTAAATCAGACACTCAAATCTATTGAAATAATCATTATTGATGACGGTTCCACTGATAACAGTAAAAAAATTTGTGAAAACTATCTGAATGATGCAAGAGTAAGCTATTACTATCAGCAAAACGAAGGTTTGGCATCCGCAAGGCAAGCCGGTATAGAAAAATCCAAAGGTGAATATATAGGATTCGTTGATGTTGATGACTGGTTAGAGCTTGATATGTACGAAAAAATGTACACAAAAGCAAAAGAATATAGTGCCGATGTAGTTTTGTGCAATCGTTATTTCAGCAGTGAAAATTATAAACCCACAAAAGAAATACCCACAGGATACTACAATCGCGAAAAAATCTTAACTGAAATTTTGCCCAGAACACTTGCTTACATAGGAAAATATGGTGATAAAAGAGTTATAAGCTGGTGTAACTGGCGCAGAATTTACAAAAAACAAATGTTAGACGAGAACAATATCGCATTTGACAAACGATTCAGGAGAAGTCAAGATTTACAATTAACTTATGAATCAATGTTATGTGCAAAAGGCTTTTATAATATGGGTGATGATTACCTTTATAATGTCCGCACAGTAGGTGACTCACTTTCAAGAGGCTACACCAAAAATATGTGGAATTTATATATTCCTCTTATCGAACGTTTATATAAAGACACGGAAAACTTTAAAGAAGCCGATCTTATGGATCAAATGCATCTGCGTGCATTTTTCTTCGTAACCGACTGTATTGAAAACGAATTCAAACCACTTTGTCCTAACGACAAAAAAACAAGAATTAAATTTATTTCTGAAATTATAAATCATCCTATTTGCGACAGATATTACGGACACATTGAATATGAAAAGCTCAATCCGCTTTATCGCAAATATTATGAGTTGATTCACAAGAAAAAAGCTGCAAAGATTCTTTCGTTTACCAAAAGCTATAAGCGCCAACAGGCATTCAAAAAGAAATATATTAACCCATTAATTAACTTTTTAACAGAAAATGCCATATATAAAAAACTCCGTAGAAAATAAGGAGCTGCATTATGATATCTCTGAAAAAAAAGATTAAGAAAATACAATTAAATATTAAAATATATGCCAAAAACAAAAAAAACAAGAAAAAGACATCTGCGTTTAAAAATTCAATAGCATCGTGTGGCAATAATCTCTTTCTTTTTGGTGAGCCTGAAATTTCCTACAGTAAGAGGCTGAAAATCGGTGATAACTGCAGAATCAATTCCAATATTTATATTAATGCAAGAAGTGGTATTGAAATCGGAGATGATGTCACTCTGTCATCAGGATCAAAAATACTTTCTACCGGATACGATTTAGAAAAATGGATGTTTTCTGGACAAAAGATTCATATTCAAAACACTCCTGTAAAAATTGGCAACCATTGTTGGATTGGTGCAAACGCTATAATTCTTCCCGGAGTCGAAATAACTGGAGATTTTGTTGTTGTTGGCGCGGGAGCAGTTGTTACTAAAAGCATAACCGAAAGCTATGTGTTGGTTGCTGGTAATCCCGCAACCATTGTTAAACGTTACAATAAACCAAACCAGGAGTAAAAAATATGTCACAACAAAACTGGACAACCATTGTCAAATCAAGCAACAGTGCAATAAATATGGATTTAAAAGGTCTGAAGAATTGCAAAGACCTTATATTTCTTTTTGTTCGCAGAACCTTTGTTGCAAAATACAAACAAACTGTTTTAGGCCCGGCCTGGGCAGTTATTCAGCCGTTTTTCACAACGGTTGTTTACTCCGTTTTCTTCGGTAACATAGCAGGTCTTGGTGCAGCTGGAGTGCCTAACTTCATATTCTACCTTGCAGGTACCATTGTATGGACACTCTTTGCAAACTGCCTTACCGAAACCTCTCACACTTTCACAGGTAACTCTGCAATACTGGGCAAGGTTTATTTTCCTCGCCTTGTAATGCCGATTTCGACAGCTATCTCGCAGTTCATCGGATTCTTTATTCAGTTTGGTTTTATGCTCTGCTTTATGGTCTATTATCTTATTATTGATGCAGGACTTAAACCTAATATTCTCATTGCTATGTTTCCTCTTGTTCTTATTCAGCTTGCAATCCTCGGAATGGGCTTTGGTATGATTATTTCTGCTCTTACAACAAAATACCGCGACCTCGCAATGGTGGTAAGCTTTGGCGTTACCCTTTGGTCATACTGCTCGCCTGTAGCGTATGATATGTTCAGCCGTTCCCAGCTTGCACACGGTACCGTATTATATAATATTTATATGCTTAATCCTGTTACTCCTGCTATCAACCTTTTCCGCTATGGTTTCCTTGGAACAGGAGAAGTTGACTGGATATTCTACGGTATAAGTTGGATAACAACAATTGCTGTTGCATTGATTGGTGCAATGATGTTCAGCAAATCAGAAAAAACCTTTATGGATACAGTGTGAGGTGCGGTATGGAAGAATTAGCAATAAGAGTTGAAAATGTTTCAAAGGAATACCGCCTCGGTGCTATCGGAGGTGCAACGCTTAAAGGTGAAATACAATCAAAGCTTGCAAAAATGTTCCATAAAGAAGACCCGAACTTAAAAATCGGTGAAAAAGCTCATAATAAAAATGAACGCTTTCTAGCGCTTAATGATTTGTCCTTTGACATCAAAAAGGGTGAAACCGTTGGCATTATCGGCAGAAACGGTGCCGGTAAATCAACAATACTTAAACTTATCTGCCGTGTTACTGCACCCACAAAAGGTAACATTTATCTTAACGGCAGAATAACAAGTATGCTTGAAGTCGGAACAGGATTTCATCCCGAACTTACAGGCAGAGAAAACGTTTATCTCAATGGCGCTATACTTGGTATGACAAAAGCAGAAATTGACAAAAAATTTGATGAAATAGTTGAATTTTCAGAAGTAGGTCAGTTTATTGATACACCTACCAAAAGATATTCAAGCGGAATGAAGGTTAAACTTGCATTTGCTGTCGCTTCGCATCTTGATAGTGAAATTATGATTATGGACGAGGTGCTCGCTGTCGGCGACGTCGCATTTCAGAATAAATGCATTGACAGAATGAAAAAGGTTGCAGAGGAAGAAGGCAGAACCATACTTTATGTAAGCCATAATATGGCAACTGTAAAAAGCCTCTGTAACCGCTGTATAGTTCTTTCTCACGGTCAACTCGCATTTGAAGGCGAAACAGATGAAGCGATTGCGGTTTATATGCAAGATGACAGTCTTGATAATACAACTTTCTTTGACACTTCAAAAGCAAAAAGACATCGCAAATGCAATCAAAGACACCTTCTTCAGAATCTTCATATGTATGAATCAAAAACAAGTAATATTGAATATAGTGATGTCTTTCCGTTCCGTATCGAATGGAAAAGCGATAACGACACCGAACGAGTTCTTATGAAAATGGTCATCAATGGCATTGACACTACTCCCGTCGGTGTTATATTTGGTGGAGAATTAAAACAAAAAACCGGCATTAATTCTGCTGAATTCAATTTTGATACATCATATCTTGTTCCGGGCAAATATACAGTTGATGTTATTTTATATGATGAGGATAAATCCGGAAGCGTAATGTTTTATGACCGTGCAACTGCTCTGCGATTTACAGTTGAGCACGGTGATAAGTCAATCAAGCTCAAACACTGGTTTAAAGACTGGGGCAATGCTGTTTTACCCTGCATAGAACAAATCAACGGAGATGATAACAATGTATAATTTCAAAGGTGAAACCTTACTTATAACCGGCGGTACGGGTTCGTTCGGCAATGCCGTGCTCAACCGTTTTCTTAAAACAGATATAAAGGAAATTCGTGTTTTTTCCCGTGATGAGAAAAAGCAAGATGATATGCGTCACGAATTTCAGGCAAAGATGCCCGAAGTTGCTGACAAAATCAAGTTCTACATAGGAGATGTGCGTAACATTGACTCGCTCAGAGGTGCAATGGTCGGCGTTGATTATGTTTTCCATGCAGCTGCACTCAAGCAGGTTCCTTCCTGCGAATTCTTCCCCATGGAAGCTGTCAAGACCAATGTTATCGGTACTGACAATGTTTTGACTGCTGCAGTTGATGCAGGGGTTAAATCCGTTATCTGCCTTTCAACGGACAAGGCTGCTTATCCCATCAATGCTATGGGTATCACAAAAGCACTCGAAGAAAGAGTTGCAACTGCAAAGGCAAGAAATGTTGACCCCGCCAAAACAAAAATCTGCTGCACACGTTACGGAAATGTTCTCTGCAGCCGAGGCTCTGTTGTTCCTCTATGGATTGACCAGATTAAAAACGGTCAGCCCATCACCATAACAAATCCTGATATGACACGCTTCATTATGTCGCTCGAAGAAGCTGTTGACCTGGTGCTTTTTGCATTCAAGGAATGCGAAAGCGGTGACATCTTCGTGCGCAAAGCTCCCGCCTGCACAATTCAGACTCAGGCAGAGGCAGTCTGCGAACTTTTCGGCGGTAAAAAAGAGGATATCAAGATTATCGGTATCCGTCACGGAGAAAAAATGTATGAAACTCTTCTCACCAACGAAGAATGCGCAAAAGCTGAGGATATGGGCGACTTCTTCCGCGTTCACGCTGACAACCGTAGCCTTAACTATGATAAATATTTCTCAGACGGCGATGTAAAACGCGCTGAACTTACAGAATTCAACAGCAACAACACCAAGCTTCTTGATGTTGAAGAAGTCAAAGAAAAGCTTCTTGAACTTGACTACATCAGAGAAAGACTTGAAGAATTCAACGCATAAGGTGAATTTATGAAATACGATATTAATTTTAAGAACAACGGCAGACTAAAACTGCTTATAATCGTCGGAACAAGACCTGAAATCATCCGACTTTCCGAGGTTATCAAGAAATGCCGTAAGCATTTTGACTGCATTCTTGCACACACAGGTCAAAATTATGACTATACCCTCAACGGAATTTTCTTTGAGGATCTGAATCTTGCAGTACCCGAAGTTTATCTCAACTGCGTTGGTGAAAATCTCGGACAGACTGTCGGCAATATCATCGCATCTTCCTATGAACTTATGGATGAAATCAAGCCCGATGCGCTTCTTATCCTCGGCGACACCAACAGCTGTCTTTCGGCAATAAGTGCAAAAAGGCTTCATATTCCCATTTTCCATATGGAAGCAGGCAACCGTTGCAAAGATGAGTGCCTTCCCGAAGAAACCAACAGGAGAATCGTTGATATTATTTCCGATGTCAACATTGCATATTCCGAACATGCAAGGCGTTATCTTGCCGAATGCGGTCTGCCCAAGGAAAGAACCTATGTTTCGGGTTCACCCATGGCAGAGGTTCTTAACGCAAATCTTGATAAAATTCTCGGCAGTGATATTCTTCAGAAACTCGGTCTTGAAGAGAAAAAATATATTCTCCTTTCAGCACACAGAGAAGAAAATATCGATACAGAAAAGAATTTCCGCTCGCTGTTCAATGCTCTGAACGCTCTCGCAGAAAAATTCGATATGCCCATTCTCTACTCATGCCATCCCCGTTCAAGAAAACGACTTGAAAACTCCGATATTGTGCTTGATAAGAGAATTATTATGCACGAACCTCTCGGATTTTCTGACTATAACCGTTTGCAGATGGGTGCATTTGCCGTTGTATCAGACAGCGGTACTCTGCCCGAAGAAAGCAGTTTTTACTTAAGCATCGGCAGACCCTTCCCCGCAGTTTGCATAAGAACATCAACAGAGCGCCCTGAAGCACTGGACAAGGGTTGTTTTGTGCTTGCAGGAATTGATGAAAACGGTCTTTTGCAGGCTGTTGAAACTGCTGTGGAGCTTGCAAGCGACAAAAACTCCGCAATCCCCGTTCCCGATTATACTGATAAAAATGTTTCAGATAAAATCGTAAGACTCATTCAGAGTTATACGGGAATAGTTAACAAAATGGTTTGGAGAAAGTTTTAAATGAACATTCTTATTACAGGTGCAAAAGGATTTGCAGGCAGAAATCTTGTTGTAAATCTTTACACAATAAAAGACGGTAAAAACCGAACAAGACCCAAAATTCAGATTGATGAAATCTTCGAATATGATATTGATTCAACTCCCGATGAACTTCGCGAATACTGCTCAAAGGCAGACTTCGTTTTTCATCTCGCGGGCATAAACAGACCAAAGGAAGCAAGCGAATTTTCAGGCAATTACGGCATTCTCGGCAACGTTCTAGCTGAACTTAAAGCATCAGGTAATAAAGCTCCCGTTATGCTTTCATCTTCTGTTCAGGCAACTCTTGAGGGCAGATTTGCAGGCTCTGAATACGGCAAAAGCAAGCTTGAAGCCGAGAATATGCTCTTTGATTATGAAAAAGAAACGGGTGCAAAGGCTCTTGTTTACCGTCTGCCCAACCTTTTCGGCAAATGGTGTAAACCCAATTATAATTCCGCCGTTGCAACCTTCTGCAACAACATCGCAAATGATTTGCCCATAACCGTCAATGACCCTTCGGTTGAGCTTGAACTTCTCTATATCGACGATTTTGTTGATGAAATGCTCAATGCACTAGAGGGCAAAGAAACAAAAAATGGAAATTTCTGCACTTTCTCCGTTACTCACAAGGTAACACTCGGCGAAATCGTTGAGCTTCTCGAAAGCTTCAAATTGCAGAGTCAGACTCTTGTTATGCCCGAAATTCCGTTTAATTCATTCGCAAAAAAACTTTACTCAACCTATCTTTCATATCTTCCCGAGGAAAAAGTGAGTATTCCTCTTAAAATGAACAGCGATGCCAGGGGCAGTTTCACCGAAATATTAAAAACTGCAAACTGCGGTCAGTTTTCGGTTAATGTCAGCAATCCCGGTATAACAAAGGGTCAGCACTGGCACAACACAAAGTGGGAATTTTTCATTGTTGTTTCGGGTACTGCACTCATTCAGCAAAGAGAAATCGGCACGGACAAAGCGCTTGAATTCAGAGTTTCAGGTGATAAACCCGAGGCTGTTCATATGCTTCCGGGCTTTACTCACAATATTATAAATCTTTCCGAAACGGAAAATCTGGTTACACTTATGTGGGCAAACGAACAGTTTGATCCCAATAAACCCGATACATTTTTTGAAGTTGTGTGATTTATGAGTATTAAAAATGCCAAGTTAAGAGAACACGAAAAGGTTTTGCTTGATATTCTTGCAAATAATCTTTTTAATGCAGGGCGCGAGATTGACCTGAATGAGGACAATCTGAATGCGGTCTGGCGCGAAGCATACGTTCAAGCAGTTACTCTTATGGTATTTCACAACTCAAAAGAAGAAATTATCAAAAGCGATGCATTTGCATATATCAAGGCTAAACTTTCCCAAAACCTTGCCGAAAACGCCAAGATTGACTTTGAGCACGTCCGCATCTGCAATATTATGAAAAATGCAGGCATTCCCTGCACAATTCTCAAAGGATTCGCTTCCGCCCTTTATTATCCCGACCCCCTTATGCGTTCAATGGGCGATGTTGATTTCCTTGTTGATACGGATGACTTTGAAAAAGCCGCCGAAGCTTTGAAAAGCAACGGCTATCTCCCGACCGAAAAAGGAAATGATGTTCACGATATTTTTCTCGGCAAAGCCTGCCGATGTGAAATGCACTTCCAGCCTTCAGGAATTCCCGAAGGCAAAGTCGGTGTAAAGGTCAGAAAACATCTTTCAGAACTTCTCAAAAATTCTGAAACTGCAAAAACAGAGCTTGGCGATATAACTGTTCCCTCAACCTATCATCACGGACTTATTATTTTGCTCCATATGTGTCATCATCTGACGGGTGACGGCTTGGGACTCAGGCATCTTTGTGACTGGGCGGTGTTTACCGCATCAATGAGCGAAGATGCATTCCTTGAAATGTTTGAAAAAACTCTCAAAGATATAGGTCTTTGGGAATTTGCAAAATCCGTAACATTTATCTGCCATAAATATCTCGGGTCTCCCCAAACCGAATGGGCAAGGGAAACCGACGAAAAATTAGCTGACTATATTCTTATTGACATTATCATAGGCGGTAACTTCGGCCAAAAGAATGTCGACAGAAGCCACGAAAGCCTGCTTATTTCAAGCAAAAACGAAAAAGAAATTTCTATGTTCAGGCAGTTTTTCATCTCTGTCAGTAACATTGTTTATAACAACTGGAAGATTTCCAAAAAACTTAAATTTTTATTGCCGCTTGGATGGGTATTCTTCGGCGGAAGGTATATAATCCGTTCCATTCTCGGTAAACGCCCGAAAATACGCCCGCAAAAAATTGCCAAAGAAGCTTCAGAGAGAATAGATATATATTCCGACCTGAACCTCTTCGGTACGGCGGAGAAATAAAAATGAAAGCCGTGGTTAATTATGCTTTTTAATTCGTATGTCTTTGTCCTGTTGTTTTTTCCAATTGTTATTATCGGATATTTTACATTAAACCATTTCCATAAATATAACCTCTCAAAAGTTTTTTTGCTGATTGCCTCACTTTTCTTTTACGGATATTTTAATTGGTGGTATCTGCTGATAATTATCGGTTCTATTATTTTAAATTACATTTTCAGCGTTACTATGCTTAAAACACCAAAGGACCGTTCCGCTTTCAGAAAAACAGTTTTAGCTTTATCATTAACCTTAAATATAGGAAGCTTATTTTTCTTTAAATACTATGACTTTTTTATAAGCAATATAAATGGTGTATTTAATACAAATGCACCATTGCTGAATCTGATGTTGCCCTTAGGTATCAGTTTCTTTACCTTCCAACAACTTTCATATGTTATTGACAGTTATAAAAATGAAGTTCCTGTTTACTCATTTTTAGACTACTCTCTATTTGTTACTTACTTTCCGCAACTCATTGCAGGTCCCATTGTAACCCATGATGAAATGGTTCCTCAGTTTGCAGATTTGGAAAAGAAAAAATTTAATTCCGATAATTTCGCAAAAGGACTGTATGCTTTTGCTTTCGGTCTTGCAAAAAAGGTTATTATTGCCGATTCTTTCGGTTTGGTTGTAGATTCAGCTTTTGCGGATGTTACTGAACTGGGCAGTTTAAACGCACTCTTTGTTATGTTATCATACACATTCCAGATTTATTTTGATTTCTCGGGATATTGTGATATGGCAACCGGAATCGGCAAAATGATGAATATTGACATAACAATGAATTTCAATTCTCCCTATAAAGCTATAAATATTGTTGATTTCTGGAAAAGATGGCATATAACTTTAACCAGATTTTTCACTAAATATATTTATATTCCTCTTGGCGGAAACAGAAAAGGAACAATAAGAACATATCTGAACATACTTATTGTATTTCTCGTCAGCGGTATTTGGCACGGTGCAAACTGGACTTTTATTTTATGGGGAATTTTGCACGGTGTTGCAAATGCAATAACTCGATTGATTGACAAAAACACCTGTCTTTTCTCAAAGTACACCCCCCCTGTCGCTCGCTTTATTTTTTGGTTAATTACATTCATATTTATAAATCTTACCTGGATAGTTTTCAGGGCAGATTCTGTTTCTCAGGCGTTTGAATTTTACAAACAACTTTTTAGTTTTAATTTTACTCCCATAAGCGAAGATTTCTTAAATTCTCTTCACCTTGACGGATTGAATCTTATCTGTTATTTCATTCCGTATATAGGAGATTATATTATCCGATTTACGCCTGCGTTACTGATATTATTCTCTCTTTGCTCTTCAACTCTTATGAAAAATACCAATGAAAGAATAGAAATTTTTAAGCCAAGCTTTGTAAAAGCTGTTACAACCGCAATTATTGGGATATGGTGTATTATGTCTTTTGCAGGTGTATCTTCATTCTTATATTGGAATTTTTGAGGTAAACTATGAAATCTAAAAATTTTATCATTTCCGCCATATCCCTTATCCTTGCCGCACTGATTGGAATTGGCGGAATAACTATACTGATAGACCCCTTATTTTTATATCATAAACCTTTGTTCGGTCTTGAGCCTGTAATAACAAATGAACGTTATCAAAATGCCGGCATCGCCAAAAATTTTGATTTTGATAATGCTATTATCGGTAATTCAATGTGTGAGAACTTTAAGCTATCCGATTTTGAAAATTGTTTTAATGGAACAACTATGAAATTAACCGCATCAGGTTCTCACGCAATTGACTGGACATATCTTCTTGAAATATTAAAAAACCGAGATGAACTGCCCCAGAATATTGTAATGAATTTTGATACCGATATTTTGGATGCCTCTGCAACAAAAACTAAACATTACCTTCCTAATTACCTTTATGACAATAAAATTTTAAATGATATAAACTATCTTTTTAATTTTTCTATACTAAAAGATCATACATTTAAGACAATCCGGTATAATTTAAATAATAACATACCTGATATTAACACTGTATTTGTTTGGGACCAAGGAAAAAGCGGCAAAGAACAGGTATTATCCATCTATGACCGACCAGTAAAGACTAATGTTAAACCTGATCTTGAAGCTGCTTTAAATTTAGCGACAGAAAATATAAATCTTTTGATTCCTTATTTTGAATCTATGAAAGAAACTGAATTCACATTGTTTTTTTCTCCATTCAGTATTGTTTATTGGGATGAACAAACTCAATTAAACCAAATAGAATTATGGGAATCTGTTTTTTCTGAAATATTTAAAATATTAATAAACTATGATAATGTTCACCTCTTTTTTTGGACTGATGATGAAATGATGAACATTATTACAGACCTTAACAATTACAGAGATATTACTCATTACACTTCTGAAATATCACTGGAAATAGTTGACAGAATCAGCAAACAAGAAGGCAAACTTACAAAACAAAATTACCTTTACGAAATAAAAAAATTCTTTGACTTTATCAACACCTATAACTACGAGCAAATATTTTGCTGAATTCCCACGCCAAGTTAAAACTTACTTATATCACTAAGGTTGTCATTATGAAAAAATATGTTATAAAAACTATATCTTTATTATTATCATTGCTCATCTGCTTCGGCGGATTTATCGGCGGTGTTTCCGTATCGGCTGAAGAGGATGCTGTCGGTTCTGCAGAAAGCAATTTTGATTTTGCAGTCAGAACAGCGGAAATTATAAAAAACAACAGCGAATCCTCAATGCTCAGAATTATCGGCAAGTTCAGAAACATCCCTTCCGATTCATTTTTTGAAAAAACGGTTGATTATGTTGTTTCGGATGACGGCAGATTTGTTCTTCAGTTTTCTGATGAAGAGAATATCAAAGCCTGCCTTGACGAATTGAATAAAAATCCCGATATTATTTATGCAGAGCGGGATGTGCCTGTTTATACGGGTGCACTTGAAGAATCGGATGAATATCTTTCCTGGGGCGTTAAGGCCATAGAAGCTGATATTTATTCGCAGTCAATTAAGCCAAAATCAGGTGAGTCTGTGACTGTTGCCATAATTGACAGCGGTTCTGAAGATATCGATTTTCTCAAAGATAAACTTGTTCCCGGCTATGATTTCTTTGAAAATAACAAAGATGCTTTTCAGGATGAAAGCCTTGACAGCCATGGAACATTCCTTGCAAGTATTATCGCAGACTGTGTCGGTAACCTTCCGATTAAAATAATGCCCGTAAGAGTTCTTGACTCAAAAAATGCATCAGTTATAAACGTTATCAACGGTATCACCTATGCGGTTGATAACGGTGCTGATGTTATTAACATAAGTCTTTATGCTGTTTTGGAAAACTGCAAAGCACTTGAAGATGCCATTGCTTATGCGGAAGAAAAAAATGTAACCGTTGTGGTTTGCGCAGGCAATTCAAAATATAACATTGAATATTTCTGCCCACCTCACTGTAAGAATGCACTTACCGTAACTTCGGTTAATGAGAATTTGATTTTTTCGGAAAGTTTTTCAAACTTCGGAATCGGCGTTGATCTTGCCGCACCGGGTGAAAATATAGCGGGTTATAATGCTTCGGGTGAGATAACCACTTTAAGCGGCACTTCGATGTCCGCCGCTTTTGTTTCCGCCGCAGCGGCTATGTACCGCCTTGATAATCCGGATTGCAATACCGCACAGGTAAGCACCGCTCTGACATCATCAGCAAAAGATTTAGGTGTTTTGGGTAAAGATAATTATTACGGCTACGGCATTCCGAAACTCGGAAATCTTATAAAGCCAATCTCGATTAAAATCAAAAATAATCCCGGCTCAAAAACAATCAATTTCGGCGAAATACTCGTTCTTACCGCTGAAACCACTAATCCTCCCGAAAACACATCGGTTTACTGGTATGTAAACGGCATTAAAAGCGGCAAAGGATTGACCTTCGAAGTTTCTCCCGAAAAAGGCAACATCAACGTGACAGCAACGCTTGTTGATGCCGACGGCGATGTTGTTAAAGACAACTTCGGTAAGGATGTGTCAGATTCGCAAACAGTTTCTGTGAAATCAGGATTCTTCCAGAAACTGATTTTATTCTTCAAAAAACTTTTCGGATTAAGCAGAACTGTTGTTCAAGTTTTTGTAAAATAACAAAAAACCGATTCACTTTTTGAGTGAATCGGTTTTTATTATTTAATCAAGTTATTTTCAGTCAACTGCATCAGAAAATCTTTCAGATCGGCTTCCGCTTCTTCTTTTGAAACCTCATAATTTTTGAGCATTGCGTCAAGCAATTCATCAAAAGATTTTTCTTCGCGAAGCTCTTCCCAAAGGAATTTGCTTACGGGATTGAGGATAATTATGTTTGTTCCGCAAGATGAGTCAATAGGAACGGCGATGAATTCACCTGCAACCTCTCTGACAACATATCCTTGTTTTATACTGTACTTTTTATTCTCCATTTCACTACCTCACATATAAAACTCTTTATACCACTCTGCGAATTTGCGAAGACCTTCACGAAGTGTGGTTGAGGGTTTGAATCCGAAATCTCTTTCGAGTGCTGATGTATCTGCATATGTAACGGGCACATCGCCTGCCTGCATGGGAACAAGCTGTTTATGAGCCTCAAAATCATAATCGGCGGGGAGTACCTCTGCACGGATAAGCTCCTGCTGAAGAATATCCACAAAGTCAAGAAGATTCTCGGGGCTGTTATTGCCTATGTTATAAACTCTGTAAGGCGGAACGGGAAGTCCGTCCTCGCCGTTTTCTTTTTCGGGTGCACACTGCATAACGCGTTTGACACCTTCAACAATATCATCAACAAAAGTAAAATCTCTCTTACAGTTACCGAAATTGAAAATCTGAATATTTTCCCCTGCTCTGAGCTTGTTTGTGAAACCGAAATAAGCCATATCAGGTCTGCCCGCAGGTCCGTAAACGGTGAAGAAACGAAGACCCGTTGAGGGGAT
>JAZRTQ010000036.1:0-16372 GCA_045652165.1 Acutalibacteraceae bacterium
AAGGTGCAGGGGTTGAACCCTGCACCTTATTTTTTTATTTATTATTTGCATCTTTAACTGCTTCGAAAACCATATCGGGGTAATCGCTCATAATGCAGTCGGCACCGTTGTTGATAAGATATAAGGCATCATCATAATCGTTGACAGTCCAGTACTGAACCGCAATATTATATTTGTGAGCATAGTTTATAACTTTTCTTGTTCCGATGTTTACAAGGTTACTCATCGTATTTGTGCGATATGGAATCTGGAGTGCAATATATGAAACATCGGCATCGTCAAGGTTCCAGTTCATTCTTGCGTATAAATAAAACTCAAGAACCTCGAGCGTGTCTGCTGAGCGGGGCATATCGGGATAGGTTTCCTTCATGTAGTTTGCAACTTCCTGCTTTGATGATGCCCAGATTGTTCTGTCAAGAATATCCTTTTCAATAATCAGATCACGAAGCTTATCTGCCGCTTTATAGCCATCTTCATATCTGCTTTTGATTTCAATGATATATTTATATTCTCTGCCGTTGCTGTTTGATTCAATCAGGTCAATGACTTCTTCACAGGTGGCAATTCTTAAATTATCGGGAATATCGTCGCCTCGCAAACCTCTGTACGGGTATTCACCGTTAATCTCAAAGTTTTCGCCCATATTGAGCACCTTTGCCTCCTCAAGAGTGAGGTCAGCGGCATAAACATCATTATATCCGAAATGCTCAACGGCGTTTGAGGTAGCATCATATGTTAAATTGTGCATAACAATAAGCTCGCCGTCTTTTGTTATCTGAACATCAAATTCAAAGGTGTCAACGCCGATTGTATCGGGATTTTTAAGCATTGTTTCAAATGCCATAAGAGTGTTTTGCGGAGCAATGCCGGCACCTGAGCGGTGAGCCGAAACATCGGGGTCAAGATATTCGTTTATATATGAGTTTGTTGCATTTTCGTTGGGGATAACGGGTGTGCCGGGTATATCAGCAAAAGGCATTGTAAGTATAATGGGAAGAATACAGATTATACCTGAAATAATTTTTGTTATGCTTTTAATAAATATAAATATATTTAACATTTTTATTTTACTCCATAATAAGCACCCCACATAAAAAGTGGAGTGCTTAAGTTTTATTATTTAAAAAGTGAAACGATTGATACTATTAATTCAACGGGAAGAATAAGAGCAAGGATTTTAACGGGAGTGTCGCAGATTGCGGAAGCGATTGTGCCCCAATCAAAGAAATTCTCTTTTTCTGCGGTGGGTGCACCGTCATAATCAAGGGTGAAGGGCTGTGAATAAACAACGCCGCCTTCACCGTATGCTTCAGCTCTTACATAGCTGCCGATTTTATCCGAATAATTGTCAAGGTCAATGCTGCTGCCAACGTGGATAACTTCACCGTTTGCAATCCAATGAACTGTGAGAGCATTTTCTGTTTCAACAGCTATTGTATCTTCTGTTTCGTCAACAGTAATGTTGGTGATTGAAGGAACAGTTGTTCCGTCTGCAGCCTTGAAACGGGTTCCCTGGTCGCCTTCAACAAAGATTTCAGTATAAATTGTATCAATGAGGGGGGAGAGAGTTTCAAGAAATTTTGCTGCTGCGGGGTCATTTGAAGCCTTAAGCTCTTTTTCAAGCTGAACAAGCTCATCGTAGTTGCCTATATATTTGCTTGCTGCAAAGAAACTGCCGTTTTCAAGGCTGCTCTTGAGAGCTGCAGAGGTAAGTTCGGGCATAAGAACGGAAGTGAATCCTGAATCAACGATGTCAAGGTTATGTGCATCGGATGAAGCGATTGCAAAAACATTTCTGCCGGTAGGAACAATTTTCTGAAGAAGAATATCCCAGAGCTTTCTGTCAAATCTTGTTCTGTTATCGCCCTTGCTGTTTATATCGATGCCGAGGCAGGTTTTGTATGTTGTGAGAAGATTTGCAAACTTGTTGACTTTATAATTGTAAATTGATTTTTCGATGTTATATGCATCTTCGGTTAAAAGTTCGTCTCTTGCATTGGTGTATTCACCCGGGTGATTAATAACCGAAAGACCGCCAAGCTCATCAACTGCACTGATAGGGGAAAGATAGTTACTTGTGCCGCCGACAATGCCGTGACCGTAGTCTGCAAACCATGAGTTAACATGTGCATTGTTGAAAGAGGTGGGGTTCTGTTCGTTGCCGAAAGGAACGCGGAGCATCTGCTGACCGTCGGTTCCGCTTGCAAGAGTTTGTGAATAATATTCATCACCGTTTGCTTCGGTAACTTTATATGCATTTCCGTTAGCGGCTGTTCCGTTTGCGCTGAGAGTTTCGTCTGTAACGAATCCGTTTTTAACAAGTGAGAAAAGCTTCATTACACGAGTCTGAGGCTGATTCGTGTAACCGTAGCTTACAGTACCGTGGTCGGTTATTGCAATAATATCGAAGTCAAGCTCATAGTGCCTTTCAACCATTTCAGCCATTGTATTGCTGCCGTCGCTGAATGTGGTGTGGCAATGGGGATCGAATTTGTACTGATTCCATGCTGAAAAATCAACTTTCTCATAAGGATTGCCGATTTCATAATCAACATCTTCTGCCGCAAATGCAAAGGGAGCAACAGAAAGAACCATAATGAGGGAAAGTGCAAAAGCGAAAATCTTTTTGAAAGTTTTCATAATTTATTCCTCCTGCAAAATTTAATGCATAAATTATAGCAAGTTTTTGTTTTTTTGTAAATAGTAAACAAAAATAAAATTCAAATTTAGTTAATCGGATGTTTGATATTTTTTATGCTATATGTTAATATTAAGCTGTAAAAACTTGTACAAAGCAGGTGAAAATAAATGCAGTTTTGCGATATTAATATCAGAGATCCTTTCGTAATGCCGTATGAAGGAAAGTATTATATGTATGGCACAAGAGGAAAAACAGCCTGGACTGTTGCTCAGGGGCTTGATGTTTATGTGAGCGATGATTTAACAAATTGGAGCGGGCCTCACGAATGCTTCAGAGTTCCCGAGAATTTCTGGGCAAATAAAGAAGTATGGGCTCCCGAAGTTCACGAATATAAGGGCAGCTTTTATATGTTTGTTTCTCTTTTTTCAGAAGAAAGAAGCAGAGCAACGCAGATTTTGAAAAGTGACTCACCTATGGGACCGTTTCTTCCGTTTACGGATGATGCAATAACGCCCATTGGTTGGACTTGCCTTGACGGAACATTTTATCTGAGCAAATCGGGCGACCCTTATATTGTTTTTTGCCGTGAATGGTGTCAGGTTACCGATGGCGAAATACACGCAATGAAGCTTACTCCCGACCTTACAGCGGCGGCTGATGAGCCGATTCTTCTATTTAAAGCTTCAGAGCCTTATTGGGCAGACAAAGAAAGAGAAACCTTTATTACCGATGGTCCGTTTATGTATCGTACCAAAAGCGGCGAGCTTCTTATGATATGGTCAACATTTACTCAGAAGGGTTATATTCAGGCGATTGCCCGCTCCGATAACGGAGAGATAGACGGCAATTGGATTCACGAAGCGCCTTTATTTGAGGGTAACGGCGGTCACGGAATGATATTTGAATCTTTTGAGGGCAAAAAATATCTTATTCTTCATTCACCCAACGAAAATCCTCTTGAAAGACCCGTGATGTTTGAAATTGCCGAAGAAAACAATACTATCAAGCTTATCTGAAAGGAAGAATAAAATGAAAAAGATAATCAGCATAATTCTTGCTCTTGTAATGGCATTTTCTATGGTGATGCCCGCATTCGCACAGCAAGAAACCGAACATAATCCCGCAGAGTGTGAAAACATTCCCGTTATTGTTGTCAGAGGTATGGATTTCGGCGGTCTTTATACCGACGTGGGCACCGAAAATCAGGCACCTGCAATTAATGTTGATGCAGGCAATATTGTTAAAAGCGTTTTTAAATCAATATTTGTCGGCGTAACAAGATTCAGCATTGATGCCGCAATGGAAGTTGTTCTTGATTGCGTTGCCGATATTTTCAAGGGCTTGCAGATTGATGACAAGGGTTATTCACCTTATAATACGGGCACAATTGAATATCTTGAAAGTGCAGGCAGTTATGAAAATCTTCGCGAAGGTATCCCAAGCGAATTCGGAATGGTGCACGCCTGCATTGATGAATTCGGCGGCGACCATACATATTATTTCAATTATGACTGGCGAATTGACCCCTTTGTTATTTCCGATAAAATCAATGCTATGATTGAAGATATCTGTGAAACTACGGGTCACGATAAGGTTAACCTTGCCTGCGCAAGCCTCGGCGGCGTTATGACTGTTGCGTATTTAACCGAATACGGCTACGAAAGACTCAACAAATGCCTTTTTATGTCGTCTGCATTCTGCGGTTCTCAGGTTGCTTCCGACCTTCTCAGCGGTCAGATTTCGATAACTGCAGATAATCTTTACACTTTCCTTGATGATTTAGTCAAAGACAGCGGTATCGGCAAATTCGCAATGAAAGCACTCTATAAAGTCGGTCTTTTCAAATTTGCAGAAAAGATATCAGACTGGGTGCTTGAAAATTATGAAGACGAAGCATATGAAAAGGTTCTCTTCCCCGTATTTGGCTGCGTTCTTCCCATGTGGGGAATGGTGCAGGCAGAGGATTATGATGCTGCAGTGGAATATATTTTCAAGGATAAAAAAGAAGAATATTCAGAATTTATCGCAAAAACCGCTGACCTTCAATCTATGATGGCGGGCAGAACACAGCTTATTCAGAATATGATTGATGACGGAGTAGGCGTTGCGATTGTTGCGGCTTACGACAGCCCTTGCGCTCCCGTTTATAAAAACTGCGATTTCAACGGCGATGCCGTTCTTGAAACATATCAGATGTCAGGCTATGCAACCGTTGCAAAGTTCGGCGAAACACTCGGTGACGATTATGTTGCAAAAAATCCCGAGCTTCTTTCACCCGACAGAGTTGTTGACCTCTCAACCGCCCTTTTCCCTGAATATACATATATTATAAAGGGCGCACCTCACGTTGCCGCAAGCTACGGCACGGATTACAGCGAATTTTTTATCTGGCTTCTCAGCGAAGAAGGGGATATTCGTGCGGGAGCAAACGAAAAATATCCGCAGTTTATGGTTTCGGGCGACGATGAATCCTTGAAAGCATTTGAATAAAAATTTATCCGTTACATCAATTGCGATGTAACGGATTTTTTTATTTCAGATGTGAGGTTTCATTGATATATTCAAAAGAAATATCGCCGTAAGGATTTGTGCCGGGTTCATAGAAAATAACCTTTGTTATTCCCGTATTCTGAATGCTTATATCAAAAATCGGTGCTTCTTTAAAGCCCATAATATGAAAGATAAGTATAGTCAGAAATGCCGCGTGAGCAACAACGGCAACCTTTTCTCCGTTTGAATAACGGGAGTTCATATGCTCCATAACAGTTTCTGCTCTTTCAAAAATTTCGCCCTCGTTTTCAAAGGTGCTGTGATAAACTCTCGAAGAATCTTCCGAGACTCCGTCTGCAAGGCGGGCTGTTTCGCAGAATTCTTTCATTTCTTCAACTGTTATCCCGTCATATTCGGGTGAAATTCCAACCTCTGAAAGCACGGGAAGAATGTTGAGCGGCTTTTTTTCTTTCTGATAGCGGATAATGCCGTCTGCTGTGCTTATGGCTCTGATAAGACCGCTTGAATAGATATAATCAAAATCAATATCGGCAAGATATTTTCCTGCAAGGTCAGCCTGCAAAAGACCTTTTTCGGTGAGAAGAGGGTCATTCTGTTCTTTTAATGTTAAATCTTCTTTGTCATAGCCTGCATTTCCCATGCTCTGACCGTGGCGGATAAGATAAAGCTCAAGCTTTTTTATAGGTTTATTTTCTCCCATAATTTCCTCCTGAAATCTGTTTATATAACAATTATAAAATTTTTTATATGCAATGTCAATTTTGTAAAGCTTGTTTTGTTTGGATATTTATGCTATAATTTTAAAAATTCAGAATGGAGGTATGCCGATGGGTATTTGTTATATAGTCGGTGCAGGGGAATGCGAAAAGCTTGATTTTATAAAAAATGAAGCAGATTTGCTCATTGCTGCAGATGCGGGATATAAGCATATTTTAAAAAACGGTATGCAGCCCGATATTGTTATAGGTGATTTTGATTCTCTCGGCGAAACACCTGATGAAAAAAATGTTGTGAAACTTAACCCGATTAAAGATGTAACGGATATGCACGCCGCAGTTGATGAGGGGATAAAAAGCGGATACACCGAATTTCACCTTTACGGTGCAACGGGCGGAAGAATTGACCATACTCTTGCAAATATTCAGCTTGTTGTCTCGCTTTCGCAAAAAGGTTTTGATGTAAATATTTCAGACGGAGAAAGAGTAATTACGGCAATAACAGATTCAGCAATAAGCTTTGACAGTTCAGAAAAAGGCTTTATTTCTGTTTTTTCCCATACCGATAAATCCGAAGGTGTTTGCATGAAAGGCTTAAAATATTCTCTTGATAATGCTGTGCTTACAAATAATTTTGCACTCGGTGTCAGCAATGAATTCACAGGCGAAGAAAGTCTTGTTTCGGTTGAAAAAGGAACATTAATTATTATTTATAATAAATAAGTATTGACTTTTCAGAAGTATTTTTCTAATATTTACCTATATTAAATCAGAAGGAGATTTGAAAATGAATAAAACAGCTAAAAAGATTCTTTCTGCAATTCTTGCAATGACAATGATTTTTACAGCAGTTATCCCTTCCTATGCAATGACAGAAACTTTATGGGATTCGTATTGGGAAACTGATGAGGCTCATTCAGGTCTCACAATGTTCCCCGGAAACAGCGAAAGTGAACGCAACTTCACTTGGTATACCAAAACGGAAAGCACTCCCGTTGTTGAATTGAAAGTTTTCGGAGAACCGACAATCAAAACTTTTCAGGGTGTATGTTCTGCAACAAAAGACGGCAGATATGTTAATCATGTAACCGTAACAGATCTTGAACCCGGTGCTACATATTCATACAGATGCAAATCCGAAGGCTTTGAGTCAAAAGCATACAGCTTTTATGTTGAAGATGATAACAACTTTTCAGCTCTATATGTAACTGATGTTCATGTAAGCTATGATGATAAAAATGCAGAGCATTTATCCGATACAGCTTACAGCTTTAATCAGGTAATCGAAGCTGCAAAAACAAAGAGCAAGTCGCTCTCTCTTGTTCTTTCTGCAGGCGATCAGGCGAGTGAAGGAAGAGAGGATGAGTATATCGGCTTCGGTTCATCTCCTGACGGCAGAACTCTTTCTATTGCGCCCGCGATTGGTAATCACGACAGAAAAGGTATTGCATTCAAAACATATAAGAATTTCCCCAACGAGCAGAAGAACGCAATGGTTTCATCATATATCGGCGGAAATTATTGGTTTGTTAAGGGTGATGTTCTTTTCCTTATAGTTGATACCAATAACGGCAGCGGAACAGACCATGCAAAATTCGTAAGAAAAGCGGTTAAAGAAAATCCCGATGTTAAATGGAAGGTTATGGTGGCACACCACGACCTTTACAGCGGCAGAATTCCCCGCAGAGAAAGCGAAAATCAGTTTCTCCGTATCCTCTGGGCACCCATTGTTGACCAGTTCGGAATTGATCTTGTTCTTCTCGGACACAGCCATTATTATACTGTTTCAAATGTTCTTTATAACTCAAAAACCGTTTCTCCCGTTGTAAATAACGCAACAATAACAGACCCTGAAGGAACAATTTATATGGTTTCCGGTTCACTTAACAGACCCAGAAATGAAGAGGATATAGGCTTAAGCGATAACATCGGTATTGAATATCTCACTCAGGAAAAGATTTATAACATAATCGATTTCAAGGATGATTCAATAACAGTTAAATCATATACTCTTGAAAGCAACGAAATGTTTGCAAGCTATACAATTGAAAAAACATCCGATGAAGGCGGACATCCCAATAAGTTGCTCGATTTTTATCAGCCCATAGTTCGTTTTATCGGAACTATATATGCATTCTTTAATAATATAGGTGTGTACAGCGATCTTACAGAAGACGGCATTGATATCGGATTTTTTGAAGCAATATTTTAATTGAAGCAATAATAAACGCCCCGAGAATTATCGGGGCGTTTTCTTATATATTAAATTATAATCCTGTTTTTTCGCTGATATATTTTCTTGCAAGGCAAGCATATTCATAGGGGTTAGCCTTTGCGGGATCCTGCTCTGCTTCAACAACAACCCAGCCTTCATAATCAGCTTCTGAAAGAATATCAAAAACGGGAGTGAAATCAAAATCGCCGTCACCGGGAACGGTGAATGAGCCTGCTCTTACGCAGTCAAGGAAGCTCCAGCCCTTTTCTTTGCCCTCTTTGATAACATCCTGGCGGATGCTCTTGAGATGAACGTGCTTAACTCTGTTAACATATTTTTTGAGAACACCTATTGCATCCTCACCTGAGAATGAAAGATGACCTGTATCGTAAAGAAGATAAACAAGATCGGGATCTGTCATTTCCATAAGCTTATCAATTTCAGCTTCGGTCTGAACGCCTGTACCCATATGATGGTGAACTGTGAAATACATTCCCTTTTCTTTTGCAAGTCTGCCCATTTCGTTGAAGCCCTTTGCAATAAGTTTCCACTGTTCATCTGTGTAAACGGGCTTGTCACCGAAAATGCTCAGCGCCTTGCCCTGAATTGAGTTACCTTGCTCAGATGCACCGATAACCTTTGCGCCGAGAGCGTGAAGAAAATCTCTGTGCTTGATAAAAGCCTCAATTGTTGCTTCGTAGCCGTCGGAAAGAAGAAGTGATGAGAACCAGGCGTTGCAGATTCTGAGACCTCTTACATCAAGCTTGTGCTTGAGTGTTTCAACATCCTTGGGATATTTGTTGCCGATTTCGCTGCCCTTGAAGCCGCTGAGAGCCATTTCGCTCACGCACTGCTCAAAGGTGTTTTCTGCACCGAGGTCGGGAAGATCGTCGTTTGTCCATGCGATAGGAGCTATCGCAAGATTTACCTTATCTTTGTTAAGCATAATTATTCCTCCGTTTATATCAATAAAGTCTTGCTTTTTCAATATTTGCTTTCATATCTTCATAAGCAGCCTGAACCTTTTCGCTGGTTGAAACTTCAGCAACGCCAACTCTCCACCAAGCGTCATATCCGTCGCTCATACTTCCGTGAACAACTTTTATATCAAACAGACAGGGGACAGTCTGCTCTTTGGAATCCTTAATTGCATCGCGAAGCTCTGCAACGCTTGAAACTCTGTATGCCTTGCATCCGTAGCCTTCTGCAATTTTTGCAAAATCAATGGGAACAATAGGACCGTCAAGCATTCCTGAAAGGGGGTTTCTTGCCTGGAATCTGGTTCCGTAGGTGTCTGTTCCCTGATTATTCTGAAGGTTTTCTATGCAGCCCCAGCCTGAGTTATCAAAGAGCATAACATTTATCTTTGTGCCTTCCATAACTGCTGTGTAAAGCTCACTGTGAAGCATGAGGAAGCTTCCGTCACCAACCATGGTATAAACTTCTTTGTCAGGCTCTGCAAGTTTAACACCGAGAGCGCCGCAGATTTCATAACCCATGCAGGAGAAGCCGTATTCCATGTGATATGTTTTGGGAGCAGATGCTCTCCAGAGTCTTTGCATACAGCCGGGAAGACTGCCTGATGAGCCAATTGCTATTGCATCTTTTTCAATAAGCTTATTGATTTCGCCGAGTGCTCTGGTCTGTGAAAGACCTTCTTTGAGATATACACTGTAGCAACGGTCAACCTCTGCATTATAGTCTTCTTTAATCTGCTTGAGCTCATCGCCCCAGTTTGAATAATATTCACGAAGCGAAAGAGCACCCATAATATCAAGCATTGCTGTTTTAGCATCGGCAACAACTGATACTGCATCCATTTTGAATGCATCAAATGAGCTTACATTAATTGAAAGAATCTTTACATTAGGATTCTGGAATCCCCATTTTGATGCTGTTGTGAAGTCGGTAAGACGTGTGCCGACTGCAATGATGAGGTCTGCCTCTTTTGCAATTGCATTTGCTGCAGGGCCGCCCGTTACGCCTACACCGCCCATATTAAGAGGTAAATCCCAACGGATATTGCCTTTTCCTGCCTGAGTTTCACCGATGGGAATGTTGAATTTCTCTGCGAAGAAGCGGGCTGTTTCCCAGCCTTCTGAATATGTAACGCCGCCGCCAATAATAAGCATGGGCTTTTCGCTTCTCATAATGCACTTAACAGCCTCTTCGATTTCACGCTGAGTCGGTGAACGGCGATCAAGATACCAAACTCTCTTTTTAAGGAAATAATCAGGATAATCAAAAGCCTCGCCTTCAACATCCTGAGGCATTGCAAGACAAACCGCACCTGTTTCTGCAGGGTCTGTAAGAACGCGCATTGCATTGAGACAAGCGGTCATAAGCTGTTCAGGTCGCTGAATTCTGTCCCAATATTTACAAACAGCCTTGAAGGAATCGTTTGCAGTTGTGCTGTAGCTTGCGGGCTGCTCAATCTGCTGAAGAACAGGGTCGGGCTGGCGGCAAGCAAATGTGTCACCGGGAAGAAGAAGCAAGGGGATTCTGTTTGCTGTTGCCGTGCCTGCCGCAGTAACCATATTAAGTGCGCCGGGACCAATTGAAGATGTGCAGGCGATTATCTGACGGCGGTTTTTCTGCTTTGCGAAAGCAATTGCCGCGTGAGCCATACCTTGCTCATTATGTCCCTGATAGAACTTAAGGTTGTGTCCGCCTTGTTCAAGTGCCTGACCGATACCGACTACACAGCCGTGGCCGAATATGCCGAAAATACCGTCAACGAATTTGGTTTCAACACCATCAAAGCAAATATACTGGTTGTCAAGAAATTTAACGAGGGCCTGAGCCATTGTAAGTTTCATATTATTATTCTCTCTTTCTGTTATTTAACCGGAGGCCAGATTTCAGGTTCTTTTTCGGCATCGGTTACCCATAAATGCTCATCAACGAAAGTGGGGGTAATGTAAGGGTTGCCGTCAAGGTGTCTGATAACCCAAAGATACCACATTGCATATCCGGGCGCGGTGGTCTGGGGATGGGTTTCTTTCTCGGTAATGAAAACTGTTGAATTATGATGGGTTTTAACAACATCTTCCGAAAGCTCGGCAAATCCGTAGCCGTTTTCAGGAAGAAATTTATAGAAATAAATCTCGGGCTGGGGATGCCAATGCGGAGGATAACTTGACCATTTGCCGGGGAAACCGATAACTTCACCGACAACAAGATTTGAATAAGGTGCGTTTGAGTAATCAAAAACGGTTCGAACAATTCTTGTTGATGCTTCCCTCATTGTGCCTGCGCCTCTGTTTTCGTTGCGGCATTCCTCTGGAGTGTAAAGCTTTGAGGGGAAAGTGCGTTCGTTATCTGTTCTCTGAATAACAATTTCTGTGTCGCCGTGGGCTTTGAAAGTTACCTTTACATTGTTTGCAACGTGAAGAACCCAGGGGCAATAATCAAAGCAGTTGGGGCGGTCAACTGAAACAGAGTTGCCCTCCCATTCAAAAGTCATTTTACCGCTGATGAGAAGATATGCTCTTTCAAGAGGAAGTTCTTCTGAGAAAATATCTCCGTCTTTCATTTTAAGAATGCCGAAATCCATAAGACTGTTATGGATTTTATCATCGATAGTTGTTATTTCGTGATATCCGTAATCATAATTCTGCGGGCCTCTTATATGCTTCATAATCTTTCCTTTCCGAGGAATAATATCCTCTTAAAAGATTTTATTGCTATATGTAAAATTATTATATACCATATATAGTAAGTTTTCAAGCAAATTTTCCTAAAACAAAATTAGAAAATAAAGAAAAATTTTTCTGAAAAGCACTTGACAAAGCTGATTAAATAATATATTATATACGAGCGTCAAAAAATACTGTATGATCCATTAGCTCAGTAGGTAGAGCACTTGACTTTTAATCAAGGTGTCCGGAGTTCGAATCTCCGATGGATCACCAAAATCGCTTCGAGGCAAAAGCTTCGGAGCGGTTTTTCTTTTTTGAGGAGATTCGAACGACAAATAGTCCATGTGCGGCGGTTTGCCGCAGGCAGAGCCGCACGGACATATAAAACGAACTCGCGACAGCGAAGCTGTCGGGTCTCCGATGGATCACCAAAACCGCTTCGAGGCAATAGCTTCGGAGCGGTTTTCTTTTTTATGTATATCTATGTTTTATAAAATAAAAAAAGGTCGGTTTTTACCGACCCCAACATTTTAATGATAACAAATATATTTTTCAATGTCAATACATATTGTATGATTTGTGAGCATAATAACCAATATTCTGTGTTTTACACAACTAAAAAGCAGTAACTTTGTACAAAATACTATCTTGAAAAGTTGTGAAATCCATGCTATATTATAGTCAAGGAAAGGGTGATACCGATGAACAGGTAAAAAACCTGAAGACCGATAAAGCATAAATAAAAACAAACAATATGCCTAAAGTCTTTATCCACAGCTTTAAAGAAAACATTCACAGAAGTTTAAAATTAAAAATATAAACTTAAACCAAAATGAATGCAAGTAAATAAAGCTGGACTAAATCAAGAAAGAGAGGTTACCCAAAGATGTTAGATACTAAGAATTCACAGAAATAACCCTTAACCGTTTGTGTAAAGAAACATCGGTTAAGGGTTATTTCTTTTTTATAATGTTTTTACACCCTATGGGGTGTTTTTTTATTTTAAAATGAATTTTTGATGTAAAGGAGGGAATAATTAAAACGGAGGGATTAATATGATAGAAAAAGATACAATCAGGCTTCTTCGCGAATGCGATGCAGGAGTAAAAATGGGAATTTCATCAATCGACGATGTGCTTAAATATACCGATGACGATTCGCTTAAGCAGTATCTGAGCGAATGCAAAAAAGACCATAAACAGCTTGAAAAAGAAATCAGAGGCGAGCTTGACCGCTTCGGTGATGACGGTAAAAGTCCTAACCCCATTGCAAAGGGAATGTCGTGGCTCAAAACAAATGCAGAGCTTGCTTTTAATGAATCCGATGAAACAGTTGCTTCGCTGATAACCGACGGCTGTAATATGGGAGTTAAGTCTCTCAATAAATATCTTAACCAGTATGAAGCGGCTGACGAAAAATCAAAAGATATTGCTAAAAAGCTTATTAATCTTGAGGAAAGACTTGCGGTTGATATAAGGCAGTATTTATAAAAAAAACCCGCTGTTTGGCGGGTTAATTTTTACTGCTTGGGCATGCCTTCCTTGTCATACATACAAGCGGCTTCAATCATAATTTCGATACCCGCCTGAATTGCATCTTCACGAAGGTTTTCAACATTATCAAGTCTGGTGTGATAATATCTGGGGGGAGTGGGGTCCATAGCGGCAAATCCCGTTGCGGGAACGCCTTTCTGAGTGAATGCTGCAGCATCCGAACCGCCTATGTAAATTGATTCAAAGTGAAGATCGAATCCGCAGTTTGAGCCCGCATTCTTCATAAGATGTTTTGCACCCCAATGATGCTTAACAGTACCGCTGAGGTCTCTGTCATAAACTGCCATTGTTTCAAGGTCACGGAAAGTATCGCAAGCAACAACGCAAGTCTCAATCTCTTTAAGCTCTTTTTCGTGAGCCTTGACATATGCCTTTGCGCCGCGAAGACCTGCTTCCTCCGAACCTGAACAGATAACAACAAGCTCGGTGTTTTCAAATCTTGTGTCAGTTTCCTGCATTGCCTTTGCAACGCTCATTGCAACAAAACAGCCCGAAAGGTTATCTGATGCACCGGGCACGCTCTTTGTATAGCTCTGGAAGAAAAGGAATGCAAGCTGGAAGGGGATGAATATGCAGCCGATAACAAAGCCGAGAATCATAAGCCAACGGGTGTTTTCTGCTGAAAGAGCACCGCTTGTGCCTGCTACGATAAGACTGATTATAGCTATAATAAGGTCTGCAACAAGACCGACAACAGCGGGGATAAGAACACATTTCATACCTACGCCGCCGAGAAGATAGTTGAGAGTCCATTCATACTGGCTGTCGGAATGACCGATAACAATAAATCTTTTCTTTGCTTCGCCCTTGGCTTCTCTTCTGGCAATAACATTGTGGCTGGGGTGTCCTATGAAAAGAGGGTCAATAAATTGCTTATACATAAGGAACTCAAGAAGAAGAGGGATAAAGCCGAGAATAACAAGAATAAGTGCGATAACGGGGTTAACAAATGCATTAACAAAAACGCTGGCAATTGCGCAAGCAACAGTAAAGGGGATAAATCCCATAAAAGCCTGGCGATGAACCGTAAATTCTTCAATATTAACTTCATCACAAGATTTCTGAAGCTCTTTTGCCATAAGATGCTGTGCTTTAAATTCTTCGGGCGAGCCCGGACGGCGGGGACCGATTTCATTGCAGATTCTTGTAATGCCCTTCATTGCAAAGCGTGAAAGCTTTTTTATATCAAAGTTTTTGCTGTATTCAAGTGCGATTTTCATAATAACCCTCCGGATATTGTAAATTACCATTAAAGATAACATAATTTGCAACAAAAATCAATATAAAATGTGCAATGTGTTATAAATAATATAAAAAAACGGCTTCCTTGGAAGCCGTCGATTTTATAAACTGTAAACTCCCGATGCCATAACGGCATATTCGGTGCTTTTTACCCTGAAATATTTTGTTACAGGCTCATTAAAAACATAGTAATCCGAAACATTATAGTTATCAAGACCTATGGTGCGGATTTTATAGGAATAAGCATTACAGATAAAAAGCTTGTTATCATAAACCGAAATGTCTGTTGGATGACAGAAAGTTTTATCTTTTGTGCTTCCTATTCTGAATTCAATTCTGCTGTGTTTAATTGAATAACTGATTATTGCATTTGAATCGGGAACCGTGAACCATAAATCCATTCCGTTAACTGCGGGCGAGCAAGCAGCGTTATCAAGATACTCAACCTTATGCTCCGAAATTATTTCGCCGTTGCTGCCTATAATCTTCAATGTGCCGTCAGAATATGACGCAGCCTTGGTATTTGCGGTGATGTTAACAACATTGCAGGTAACAAAATCACCCAATGCTTTTGCAATTTCGGGAGCACGCTCGCCAAATTTATATTTTATGTATGTTAAAACGGGAATTCTTTCAAAAATATCGATTTCCTGATTATAGCAATAAAAACTCACCGCCTCGTTACCGTCGGGCAGTGTTTCTTTACATGAATATATAAAACCCCATTCAATGGGGAAAATATCAAGCAAATCTGCGTTAAAAAGCTTTTGCAACTTTGGGTTCCTCCGAAAAAAGCCCCGCCAAGCCGAATGGGGTCGATTGTAACCTGCTCTTTTAGCAGGTGGGTGCCTCCCGATGTTTTCACGCTCCCTTCGTCCGCCAAAAAGGCGGGAGGTCTGCAATCCGCCACCGGAGACCGGCTCCCTATAATTACGTGTTGGGTTACATATAGACCGCATTTTATCGCACAAGGCAGGGTGTGTAATAATTATTCCTCGTCAAAATCAAACATTTCAGCAAGTCTTTCTTCAAAAGCCTGACCAACCTCGTTGAATTCTTCATCATCCTCAATGGGGCAAAGATAGGTTTCGCCCTTTTCTTCTTCAACCTTGAGAATGATAAGCTCGCCGTCTTCTTCCGTTATCTGGTCGGGAGTTTCGGGCAGGGGAAGCAGGGCAACATATTTGCCCTTATCGGTTTCAATTCTGTCAAGCTCTTCAAAAACGTGTTCTTTACCTTCTTCGTCAATTATGCTGACAATATCGGGTGTATATTCTTCACTCATTTTATTATTCCTTTCATTTCAAATTCAATTTATTATAATTTACATTTATATTTTAACCCCAAGTTTGCGGATAGTCAATAGAAAATAATGATAAGTGCAAAATATATAATTTTTTAAAAAATAAAAATTCAGCCAAAAAATCACCCCGCTTCAGATGAAGCGGGGGACGAACATTCAGAACTTATTTAATTTCGTCTGCGATTTCTTTCATGCCCTTCATAATTGTTGAGCCTGCAGTTTTGCCGAGAGAAATCATTTCCTGATAGTGGTCTCCGAGAAGAGCCATTGTGTAGTCGTTATCGGGAACAACATAGCCGATAGCATCGTTGAAAAGACCGAAGCAGATTGTGTCTTCACCGAAGAGTTCATAAACTGATTCGCATTCGAAATCCTTACCTGAGAATGAACCTGCTGCAGTAAGTGAATCACCGCCGCAGATAAGGTCCTGAACGATTTCGCCGGGCATAAGAGCAATCTTAACGCCGCCGATTTCCATATAGCCGATTTCTGCGAAGATATAGTAGCTTAAGCCCTGCTTGCAAACTGTGTAGTTAACAAGATTGAGCTT
>JAZRTQ010000037.1:0-6660 GCA_045652165.1 Acutalibacteraceae bacterium
CGCAACATTTGCAGTTTATATTGTTGCAAGCACAGTTGATATTAAAATTGCAGTTCCCTCACTTTTGATTTACATATTGTTGGGCGCATTCGGACTTCCCGTTTTTTCAGGATTCACAGGCGGATTTCAGCAACTCGCAGGTGTAACGGGAGGTTACATAATCGGGTACATCCCCTGCCTTATTATCATTTCTTTGCTGACAACAAAATTTAAAACAAAAAAATTCATATACCCCACCTCAATGGTATTCGGCACTTTATTTTGCTATGCATTCGGCATTCTATGGTATGTTTTCCAAACAAAATGCAACATACAAACCGCTTTTGCAGTTTGCGTTTTACCCTTTATTACAGGTGATGCTGTAAAAATAGTTTCCGCAAGCATTGTCGGATATAATTTAAGAATAAAATTAAGCAGAATGAAAGGATGAAAAAAATGGTTGTTAACAGAAAAGAATATTATGTTCCCTCAAAAACAGGTCTTGCCGATATTTACGCAAGATGCTGGTTGCCTGAAGACAATTCGCCCAAAGCAATTTTCCAGATTGCTCACGGTATGGCAGAACACGGCGAACGATACAAAGATTTTGCCGAATATCTTTGCGGTAAGGGGTTTGCTGTTTTGGTTGATGACCATATCGGTCACGGCAAATCAATTAAAACAGACGATGACCTCGGTTATTTCGGCGAAGAAATGGGCTGGGATGCGTTTGTTGAAGACGAAAGAACTTTAACCGAACTTATCTGCAAAGAATATCCCGATATCCCCGTTATCTTTTTCGGCCACAGTATGGGTTCATTCATTGCAAGAGAATACATTCGCCGCTACGGCAACGATTCAAGAATAAAAGGCGCAATAATCTGCGGCACAAGCGGAAAGAATCCCGCCTCTGCAATTGCAATAAAGCTTGCAGAAATTATTGCAAAAACAAAGGGTTCAAAACACAAGAGCGAATTTATCAATAAAATTGCTTTCGGACCTTATAACAGCAAAATCAAAAATCCGAGAACTGCTTTTGACTGGCTTACAAGAGATAATAAAATCGTTGATGATTATATTGCAGATAAATATTGCGGTTTTCTTTTCACCGCAAAAGGCTATAAAGACCTTTTCACCGTGCTCAACAATGTTTCGGGCAACGATTGGTTCAATGCCGTTAATAACGATCTTCCGCTCTTTATTATAGCAGGTGAAGCAGACCCCGTTGGTGCTTACGGCAAAGGCATCAGGCAGGTGTATAACGACCTTGCTCAATCAGGTCAGAAAGATTTAAGTTTAAACCTTTATCCCGAAATGCGACACGAAATCCTTAATGAATTCGGCAAAGAAAAAGTTTATGAAGATATTGCCGATTGGTCACTTTCAAAAATCTGATGATAAAAAATGGGCTTATCCGAACGGATAAGCCCATAATTTTTATTTAATTACTTTCTGAAAAAATCAAGGAAGCCCTTTGCACCGAATACTTTATATGTAATATCGTTTGCACCCTTAAGAATAGTGTTAAGTGCTTTATCTGCAAAACCGGGCTCTTTTTCAGCTTCATAAACTCCGATTTCAACAAGCATTGCATGAACTTCTTCAAGGATAACATTATCTGTTTCGGGATTATTGACGGGATTCTTTGCCATTTCCTCTGCTTTTGCAAGAACTGCTTTCTGGTCATCGGTCAGAACATAGCTGTTTTCTTCGCAATATCTTTCAAGATCGGGAAGATAGCTTCTCTTATAATCCTTAAGGTTTCTCGCTCCGTTAAACTGCGGGAAATAATATCCGTCTTCTTCAAGATTATCGCAATCCGCAACAGTCTTTACGTTGCCTGTTGCAAGCTCAAGAGCAAGTGCAAGAGCTGTGTTGTTATATTCAAGCTCATGCTTCTGCTGATAGAAGAACCATGAAGACTCCTTACGGTATGTTGTTGAAATATCAATTGAACCGTCAGGTGAAAGCTCTCTGCCTTCAGTGTCCTCAAATTTTGTTCCGTATGTAACAAATGATGTGCCGGGGGCGGTTGAATCGATATTGATAATTTCATCTGAGTTTGTAAGAGGAGCGCTCTGCATAAATCCGAATGCCGAATAATCGGATGTGATTGCGCCAAAAGGAAGACCGTAGCCTGAAATGAATGAGAATGTTACACCCTCTGCCTCAAGGTTTTCCATTGTTTTGTTAATATTTTTCTTTGCATTCTGGAAATCATCTGCTTCTTTCTTTACAACAGCTGACTTGATAAGGGGAGAAACTTCCTCATATTTATCAATGGGAATAAGGTTGCAAAGTGAAGGTGTTGCGCAGAAAAGTTCTGTTGCAATTGCACCGAGAGCCTTATCAACAAAGCCTCTTAAAATATGTTTGGGGAAAAGACGGAGTGCAATGTTAACAACATATCCCCAAGGTTCACCGATAAGATCGGAAAGAAGGCCGTTATAGAAAAGATCTGCTGAATTATCGCAGAATTTGCCTGTAAGAAGGTCTGCGACAACATCGCTGCCATCCCATGCGCCAACAATGCTTACAACTCTTCTGATATGGTTCTGCTCAACTGTGGGATATTTATCCATATAAGCTGTAACAACCGAAGCACCCATACTCATAGGAACAAGAACAATATCTTTTGCACCTACTTTATTTTCAGCAACGATGGTTTCAACAAATTCGTGAAGAGCTTCAACATTCTTTGAAGTGTATGAGAATGCATTATAGTTGAAAACATAAAGATAATCTTCATAGTTTTCGCCGAATTTTTCAAGAGCAATATCCTTACAAGGAATTGAAGAATAGAAACGGTCCTTTGCTTCGCTTTCAAATTCGCCGTTTTCATTTGTAACTCCGGGGAATTCCGAAACGGGCATTGCATATCTGGGAGTAACAACTCTGGGGTTGCCGTTTCCGTCTTCACCAACAAGGTTAAAACGGAAAAGATCTCTGATAACGCGGTTAACCTTATCCTGATCAATAATGTCAATTCTTAAAACAGATGAAGTAAGAAGTTCAAGAACAACACCAACAAGTGTGAGAATTGTTCCTTTATCAGCAAAAGCTTCGTCAAAACTGTTGAAGAGATTCCATCTTGAATTATACTCGCCTTTCGCGATAAGAGGAGCATAATTTTCAAAATCCTGAAGTGTGCCGTTTTCAAAAGCACCTTCCTGAGTATAGCTCTCATCAAAAAGATAAGAATAACTCTGACCAATACCGGTTACAAAAACAACAAGACTGTTTGTGCCCTCTGCAAATGCACTTTCCATATCAGCAGTTTCCTCAACAGTAACCTGAGGCTCTGCCTGCTGTGCACTTGCAGGGAGAACTGCGAAAGGCACAAGAAGTGCAACCGCAAGGACAACAGCAATAAACTTTTTAATATTCTTTTTCATATTCTTCCTCCTTAAATATTAAAAAATATTTTCAATATATATTAGCACTATTTTCGGCTGTTGAAAACAGATTTTTTAAAATTTGGTTCTTTGAACAAAAAACAATGCGGTTTTGTGTATAAAATGCCCAAGCATTATGCTTTTGTTATTCTTAATTCGGTAAACATAACACCCATAGTAGGCTCGCTGAGTTCAAGATCCACACAACCGTTAATAATCATATTATGAGGAATGACTACACTTGCGGTTTCAAATCCGGGTGCAACCATTTCAAGGTCATAATTTTTATCGGTTTCATTGCCAAACTGCTTGCCTTCATAAACCACAAATCCGTTAACACTCACTTTATGCTTATTTGTGCCGTTTTTCTTGCTTGAATAAGTAACTGTAAGCTTATAATCACAGTCTGCAGTAAGACCGCCGATTTTGCTTCTGAAGGTCAGATTATCATAAACCTTAAACATACAAACAGGCATTGAACCGTTATTTACATTGGGTCTGTCCGCCTGAATATTCATATAGATTTCGCCTGTTTGCGAAACTCCGCATTCATCAAGTCCGTTTTCTGCAACAGAATAATAGTATTCATCGGAATCAACCTTGTTTCTGTTAATAACCCTGTTCATAAACTCAACAGGATTATCGGAATTCTTTGAATAATCAAGTCTGTTAAGAAGCCAGAAACGGTCGGTAACGGGAAGGTCAATTGTTTCAAGAATTGCTCCCCTCTCCCAGTTGTTTGCGCAGTAGTTTTCAATATCAAGCTGCATACCGATAAGTTCAAAAAGTTTCTGTGCCGACTCGTTTATATGCTTTCTGACAAATTTATATTCATCGCAGAAATCTGTGCTTAATATTTCTTTTGCTGCAGCAAGGTTTCCGTTGCTTATTTCTTTCTTTGCACATTTGATTAATTCAAGTTCAAAAAGTCTTCTGTGCTTGATGACCCAATCGCATTCAGCGCGCATAAGAAGTTGCAGATAACGCCAGTTATTGTTTAATTCGGGATATTCCTCACCAACGGTTTTAAACAGTTCAAGCGTTTTATCAATGCAGGGGTTTTCCGCAGGGTCACATTGCCAGTTAAGCTCAAGCATCATAATTCCGTCTGCAAGCTTCTTTGCATCGGCACCGAAGAAAAACAGTCTGCAATAATCGAGCAATGTTTCATTCAAATCACAATTGGGGAAATAATCCATATCCGCCCAGACCATTTTGTTAACATCATCGCTTACGCCCTCGGAATAGCTTACCGAACCAACAACATATCGGCGGGTAAGACGGTGGATATGGCGGTATTCGCGGGGTCTGGGATTTGTGCATTCACGGCTTAATCCCGCAGCCAGGGCAAAATGCCAGTCATCCTTATCAAAATGAACGGGATATTCGCATCTTAAATTATGTGTAATATCGGGATAAAGTCTTATGGGGTATTTAGCGGGAAGGCGTCTGCGAAGCTCATCAAGCTCAAAAGCTTTGTTCGGGCCCGTTATAATGCCGTCAATTGCATCGGGAAGCTCTTCCATTTCAGCAATAAATCTCTCGCCCCAATCGGGAAACGAATGAGGCTGCTGTGCCGAAGGCCACATCTGACCGTAAGGATGCTCTTTTTTGAGAGCTTTTGATATTTCCTTGCATCGAAGAACAAACTCTTCGGGCGGGAATTCACCCGGGTCGCCTCCCGGCGGGAAAACTACATTGAGTCTGGGTATGGTTGAATAAAGCTTTCTTCTTCTTTCTGCCGCCTGCTCAACGGTTTCACCGTTATTATTGGGATGCCACAAAGAAACATCAAGATCAAGCTCATCCGCCATTTCCGATGCCTTTACAAGAAACTCTTCCTCATCATATTTCATAAGTCTGTTTCTGTTTGAAACGCCGTTTTCATAAGGAATATGCTCAACGGTATTTGTGCCGAAAAACATCATATCGAGATAATAGCGGTAATAATCATCGTAGCTCCACGCATCATATGTATTGGGGGTTGTTCTGTAGCCTATCTGATGACCTCTTATGCTCTTATCGGGGGAATATTTTCCCGAAATATCTTCAACAAGCTTGACTCCGCTTTCAAAAGATATAATTTTGCGAAGAAACATACCTGTTGCATAAATAAACCCTCTTATGCCGCTTGCAATAAAAGCTATCTTTTCTTTGTTAACCGAAATCTCATAGCTGTCACGGCAAATATCTTTGTTAACAGAAAAAATAATATTTGCTTCGCTTTCAATATTGGTTATCATAGGAGATTTACCGATTCTCTGCATAATTTCCGTGCCGAAAATTTCTGCCGCTTTTATTGCTGCTGCATCTTTTGCAAAGCAGATAAAACTATTGGCAAAAAACATTTTAATCATCCTTTAACGGTATAAATTAAAATATCCCAAGCCGGACGACTTGGGATTTTTTTGGTTGCGGAGACAGGACTTGAACCTGCGACCTCCGGGTTATGAGCCCGACGAGCTACCAACTGCTCTACTCCGCGATATATTTTCTTGAGTGCTTTATTAATTATACATACTTTTTCCAAAAAGTCAATACTTTGATGATAAAAAGTTTAAATTTTATTTTCAATATTAATTTATGCAATAAAATTGATTTTATTCCTCTTAATTTTAAAAATCGGACTCCGATTACTCGGAATCCGATTTTATCACATAAATGACTCAGGAACATCTTTGCCGAATTCGGTACAAGGCTCTTTTGAAAGTTCAAACAAAAGCTTTCCTCCAGCTGTTATTTCGGAATATGTGAGATACGGTCTTGAAAGCTCAATTCCGTTAAGGCTCATTTTGCGGATATAAGGATATTCAAGAGGGTCGTTATCACACTCAACCGCAAAAAATCCGTCAACCGAACACGAATGATATTCGGGGTCAAGTCTGATTTTTGCACTCTTAAAGAGAGGAGTGTTAACAAAATATGCCTCATAAGCGGGGCAAAGCTGCGCAAAACCGAGTGCTGACAGCACATACCAGGCAGAAAGCTGACCTACATCTTCGTTTCCGCAGAAGCCGAACGCGCCTGTTCTGTAAGATTCTTTTTGAACTTTTCTTGTCCAATACTGCGTTCTGTGAGCAAGACCAAGCATACTGAAATAATGAGTTATATTATGGCAAGGCTCATTTGAATGGTTATAATCATCATTCCAGAGTGCCGAAAGATCTGCTTTTTCAAAAAAGCTTTCAAGCAATTCAACGGTTCTTTTTTCTCCGAACAGCTTGCTCAGACCTTTAACATCGTAAGGTGCAAACCAAGACTGCTGAAGAATATTGCTTTCAACGCA
>JAZRTQ010000038.1:0-35770 GCA_045652165.1 Acutalibacteraceae bacterium
CCCGTGCAGCAGATGCTTCGGGGAAGCACTATTCTTATTGTTACTTCTTCGCCTTCTTTAACTGCACCGAAAGGACTTTTATGATATGTTAACCTTGAATTATAAGGGATAAAATCCATTTTTTCTCCTCGCGAAAATAAATTTATGCCACATACGGCACTTCGGTTATGCGAAGCAAAACATCGGTAACAAAAAATCCGACACCGATGAGAGCGAGCACACCTGCCGTTATGAGAATCGCCTGTGCGATTTTTTTGTTGCGCATTTTTTCTTCATAGCTGAGCTCTGTTCCGAAATGCGTTGCAAATTCGGTTATGCTCTTACGCTGTGAAGGCTTCAACGCCTTTTCTATTGTTCCTTTACGAAATAACATATGTTGTTATGCTCCTAACTGAAAAATACCGTGTCCGAAAAGCCTGCAAAAGCAAGCGAAAGCAAGCCCGCATAGAAGAACATAGCGGGTGCACCTTTATAAATTTCAGGAATATCCGTGTTCTTTTCAAGCAATTCGGAGCCCTTACTGATTAGTGCCGCGGCAAAAACAAAAGCTATTCCCGCGCCTATTCCCGAACCGATGCATTCCGCAAGCGAATAGCCCGCAGAATGGTCGATAAACGGAATTGCAAAAACAAGAGTGTTGAATGCCGCAATTCCCAGCGTTCCCAAAAATTTGCGGTCCGCTTTGAATATAAAACGCAGAACGATTGCAACAACGGTATAAACCGCCGCAAGCACCGCACCGTAAATCGCCGCTCTCAACGCATATGAAAGCGACATTTCTTCCGTGAGCGAATCAATCAGGCTGCAAACCGTGCTTGTTACAACGGAAAAACCCGAAATCATAACCGCTATTCTCACAAAAAATCCGGGACGGGTTGAAACTCTTATTGATTCGCTGAGCCCGAGTCCCATACTCAGAACAAGATTTTGTATGAGCACGGTATAGAGAGCGGTCAGAAGCAAATCGGAAATGGTTTTTATCATTGCCCGTCACCCTCCATTCTCTTTTCTATTTCAAGCTCAAGAGATTTAAAGAGCTCATCAAAATCAGAAATTTTTATTTCGTCTTCGGCTTTTATTTCTTCTATTAATTCTTCTGCCGATATTTCTTCAACCGTTTCGGGAACTGCAAAAAATTCTTCAAACACTTCCTCAGCCTTAGGCTCTTCGGCAACGGTTTCTTCAATCTTTTCTGTTTTTATCTCGATTTTTTCTTCTTCCTTTTCAGGCTCTTTCGTTTCGGAAAGGCTCTTAAAGGTTATTCCCTCTTCAAGATATTCGGGATATTTTTTCATAATAATTGCTTTGAGCACTGCCGCCATAAATCCGAGAAGAATAAGGCAACCGAAAGGCGTTGCCGCCGAACGGAAGGTTACGGGCAAATCAACTGCAATTCCGCCTATTGTGCCGTTACCCAGAATCTCACGCAAGGCACCCGTCAGCAGAAAAACAAAGCTTGTGCCTATTCCGACAGCCGCCGCATCAAAAAATGAAAGCCTGACGCTGTTTTTAACCGCAAACTGCTCACAATGCACCGCGGTTATCGAGTTTGCCGCAATAATCGGAATAAAAATCTTCATGCTCAGACTCAAATCTATGAGAACATTGGATTCTATATAATAGAGCAAGGGGCACACAAGAGCCAGACCGAGCATAAAATGTATCGGAACTCTTACCCAACGGGGAACTTTTTTAAGAAATGCACTTGCAAAAACACAGCATACCATGATTTCAGCGCAGAACGCAACCGAAATAAGTGCCGCATTCCTGAGGCTTGTTGCCGCCGCAATTACCGGACAAAGACCTGCAAGCTGAACCAATACGGGATTAAAAATAACCGCACCTTTGACAAATATATCTTTGAACGTAATGTTTTTGTTATCCATTTACGGTGCCCTCCTTTCTCTCAAGAAAGGAAACCATAACGGGCTTGAATCCGTTTGCAAGAAGCACGGCAAAACACACGGGCTCTTCAAATGCACCCGCATATCTCATTATCATACATATTATGCCGCAGACAACACCGTAAACCACTCTGGCAACGCTTTTTTTCGGGAGCATTGCAGGGTCGGTAACAAGGAACACCGCCGCAAACATAAGCGAACCTGCCGAAAGCTCAAGCACAACACTTGTTACGGCAGACGCGTTTATTCTCGGGAACACCGCCGCAAAAACAATGCAGGCGGCAATAAAGCCCGCAGTTGAAAGCAAAGCTCTTTTTCTTCTTACGAAAAGATATGCGCAGCAGCCGAGCATAAGGATTCCGCAGCCCGTGCCTATAGGGCCCGCCACATTTCCGCCTATTATATCGGTAATGCTTGCCGCATCAATATGAACGGAATTTCCTTTTGCAAGCATCGAGCCTATTGAAGAAACTCCCAGAAGCTTGCCTTCCGCCTTTGCGGAATAATCAAAAATATGTTCTTTGAAGCATATGCAAACAAAAGCAAAGCCCGCCGCCGCAGATGAAAACGGAGCCTTTATTCCGAACGGAGATTTGACAACCGCCACGGCAAACGCCGATGCAATGGCGGGAACATAAAGCGGAATGCCCGCGGGCATCATCATTGCTATTGCCACAGAAGCATAAATTCCGCTCAAATCTTTAAGGTAAAGCTTCTTTTTCAGAACAAAACTCATTATTAAATCGCACGCAACTGCACTTGCAATGCTTACGCCAAGAATGAGCAGAACTCTTTCTCCGTAATAAAAAAGCGAAACAAGAACCGGTGCGATAAGCATTATAAGATAATCGCCGTAAAGGCGTGAGCTTTTAACAATATTCGGTTTTTGGATTTTATCCGACAAAGCGGTCACCTCCGAATTCCCAATATTTATTCATTGAATATCATCCCCGAAAATCATATTATGTTAATACAAGGAGGCTGAAACAATGAAAATTAATTCTCCTGCCGAAAATAAAATTATCGTTGACCTCAACGAGCAGGATATGTTGGAGCTGGATATTACATATGAAGAAATGGATTATTCAACAATCGAAACAAGGCGCGTAATCTGGACTGTGCTCGATGCCGCAGGCAAGGTTCTTGGCAGAACGCTTGACCCGTCACGCCGCATGATTATCGAGGCCGTGCCCCGAAGCGAGGGCGGTTGCACTCTTCTGTTCACAATTCTTGAAAACTGCAAGAACGGATTAAAGCAAAAATCAACTCTGAAAAAGCAGGTTGAGAGCCTGATATGCGAATTTTCTGACCTTGACAGCCTTTTTTCGGCTGTTGACGGGCTTGAAAATACGGATTTCTGCACCGAAAGCAGTCTTTATGAAAACAACGGAAGCTACAGACTGATAATAAGCTCGCCGTTCGAAACCGCACGGCTCCGTCATTATTTTTCAGAATTCTGCAAGGTTTCGGTCTGCGAAAAGCTTGTTTGTGAGTTCACAAAAGAGCATTGGCAAATCATTGCCGCCAGAAACGCACTTTCAGTTTTAAGCTGAATATGCTTTCTCTGCAAGAGTGCGGAGAGAGGCTATTGCGTGAGAAGCGTCTTCGGCATTAAAAACAGCACTTCCCGCAACAAGCACGTTTGCGCCTGCTTCGGCGGCGGTTTCAACGGTTTTTTCGTTTATTCCGCCGTCAACCTGAATATCAACATCAAGACCTCTGCGTTTGATTTCCGAACGCAGGGTTTTTATTTTATCCATCATATCAAACATAAATGACTGCCCTCCGAAGCCTGGCTCAACAGTCATAATAAGCACCATTGAAAGCTTATCAAGATAAGGAAAAATCTCTTCAACGGGTGTAGCGGGCTTGACGCTTATTGACGCCTTGCAGCCGCATTTTATAATCTTATCAACTGTTTCCTCAACGGGCGATGAGCTTTCTGCGTGAAAGGTTATTATATCCGCACCCGCCTTTGCAAAATCGCCGATATATTTAAGAGGGTCTTCTATCATAAGATGCACGTCAAAAACCAGCGATGTGTGCTTTCTTATTGCGGAAATAACGGGCGCACCGAAGGTTATATTCGGCACAAATCTGCCGTCCATAACATCAAGATGCAGATAATCCGCACCGCTGTTTTCCATTCTTATGCTCTCTTTTCCGAGCTTTGAAAAATCGCTTGCAAGCACCGACGGTGAAATCTTTATCATAATTCAGCCTTCCTTTCGGACAGAATTGGGCATTCTAAATCTATTGTATTATATCATTTTACATTTACAAGGTCAATAAAGATAAAATAAGTTTACATAATATTTATAAAATATTTTTATTAAATAAGGCTTTACAAATACGAGTTTTTGGTGGATAATATAAGGTGATATTTTATTGGAATTACCGAGGGAAAATATGAAAGAGAAAAAAGGAAACACACAAAAGAATATAACTCTCATCAAGCGCTTTTTCCCCTATCTGAAAAAGCATCTGCCAACAGAGCTTTGCGTGTTGCTTTGCGCTTCGGTTTCGGCAGCGTGCGAAATCATTCTGCCGCTCATCGTCAGAAAAATAACCGACCAGAGCAGCATTGACCCCAAAGGAATTACGGTTGAGCTTATCTTAACCATCGTGGTTGCATACATAGCCCTGCGCTGTATTGACAGCTTTGCAAGCTACTGCCAGTCTTATTGGGGACACAAGATGGGAACAAAAATCGAAAACTCAATGCGTGAAGATATGTTTGACCATCTTCAGAAGCTTTCGTTCACATTTTTTGACAACACAAAAACGGGTCAGCTTATGAGCCGTATGACCTCCGACCTTTTTGATGTTGCCGAATGGTCGCATCATTTCCCCGAAATGATACTGATGACGGTTGTTAAATTCGTTGCAAGCTTCTTTATCTTTGCAACAATGGATATCCGCTTTGCAATCGCAATATTCATTCTTATGCCCCTTATGATTCTTCTCACAAAGCATTCGCGCACAAAAATGCGTGATGCATTCCGCGAGGGCAGACATCAGACGGGCGAAATCAATGCAAGGCTTGAAGACAGCCTTCTCGGCGTAAAAGTTGTGCGTTCATTCACCAATGAGAAAGCCGAGAAAGAAAAGTTTTCAAAGGGCAACGAGGCGTATGTTGACATAAGAAACAGAAGCCATAAATATATGTCGCAGTTCCACGCCACCGTTAAGCTCATCGACGGCGTAACATACATAACCGTTATTGCAATGGGTGCCATTCTTATGAGAGAGGGCATAACCTCTCCCGGCGATTTTGCCGCAAGCCTTCTGCTTATCGCAACGCTTCTCGGTTCAATCAGAACAATCGTTGATTTCAGCGAGCAATTCAGCCGAGGCATAACGGGCGTTGAGCGTTTTGCTCAGATTATGGAAGAAGAACCTGATATTATTGACAGCGAAAATGCCGTTGACATAACAGATGTTCAGGGCGAAATTGAGTTTAAAAATGTTACTTTCAGCTATGTAAAGGGCGAAAAAGAAATTCTTCAGAATCTCAATCTTCACCTTGAAAAAGGCGAAAACCTTGCTCTTGTCGGCCCGAGCGGCGGCGGAAAAACCACTCTTTGCAACCTTATTCCCAGATTCTATGAGCCCGAAAGCGGCGAAATCCTGCTTGACGGCAAAAACATAAAAAATATAACTCTTCATTCGCTTCGCTCCAACATCGGCGTTGTTGCCCAGGATGTTTATCTTTTCTCGGGCACAATCCGCGATAATATTATCTACGGTAAAGCCGATGCAACCGATGAAGAAATAATCGAAGCCGCAAAAAAGGCGGGTGCCCACGAATTTATAAGCGCCCTGCCCAACGGATATGATACCTATACGGGCGAAAGAGGAGTCAAGCTTTCGGGCGGTCAGAAACAAAGAATTTCAATCGCCAGAGTTTTCCTCAAAGACCCGCCCATTCTTCTGCTTGACGAGGCAACCTCGGCTCTTGATAATGAAAGCGAAAAGCTTGTTCAGGAATCGCTCGAACGCCTTGCAAAGGGCAGAACAACCCTCACCATTGCCCATCGCCTGACCACAATCAAAAATGCCGATAAGATTATTGTTCTCACCGAAGACGGCATTGCAGAGCAGGGCAGCCACGCCGAGCTTATCGAAAAAGACGGCATTTACAGCCATATGTACAGCATGTACGCAACCATGTAAAAAAATAAAATTAACATAAAGGAATGATATTATGCTTAAAAACATTTCCCCCATTCTCTCACCCGAGCTTTTAAAAATACTTATGGAAATGGGTCACGGTGACGAAATCGTTATCGGCGACGGTAACTTCCCCTCAGCATCAATCGCACAGCGACTTGTTCGCCTTGACGGTCACGGCGTTGACGAAATCCTTTCCGCAATTCTCAAGCTTATGCCTCTTGACACTTATGTTGAGGCTCCCGTTGCTCTTATGGATAACGGCGATGCATCAAATCCCCCTCCCATCTGGGCGGACTATAAAAAGACCATTCTTGCAGAAGAAGGCGAAAAGAACATTGAGCTTGTTGAGCGTTTTGCTTTCTACGACAGAGCAAAGAAAGCTTATGCCGTTATCGCAACAGGCGAAACCGCAATTTATGCAAATATTATTCTCAAAAAAGGTGTTGTTATCCAGTGATTAAACGAGTTTTAGCTATTGACTTCGGTGCTTCAAGCGGCAGAGCCATTCTCGGCACTTTTGACGGCACTAAAATCTCTCTTGAAGAGGTTCACCGCTTTTCAAACGACCCCGTAAAAATCGGCGATACAATGTATTGGGATGTGCTCCGCCTTTTCCACGAAATAAAGCAGGGCATCATCAAAGCAAAAGAAGTTGCCGCTTTCGACAGCATCGGTATTGATACATGGGGCGTTGACTTCGGTCTGATTGATGAATTCGGCTGTCTTCTTGAAAATCCGATTCATTACAGAGATGAACGAACAAAGGGTCTTATCGAAGAGTGTGCAGAAACAATTCCCAACAGCGAATTTTACGGCACAACGGGCATTCAGTTTATGGAGCTTAACACCGTTTATCAGCTCTATGCCCTCAAAAAATACAGACCTCATATGCTCGAAAGAGCAGATAAAATTCTTTTTATGCCCGACCTTTTCGGCTATATGCTCACGGGCAAAAAGACAACCGAATATTCAATCGCAACAACCTCACAGATGATTGATTTAAAAACCAAAAACTGGGCAACGGGCTTGCTTGACCGCCTCGGAATCCCCTCCCGCCTGCTTTGCGAAATTGCTCCTTCGGGCACAACGCTCGGCAAGGTAAGAGAAGATATATGCACCGAATGCGGCATTCCCGAAACCGATGTTATCAGCGTTTGCGGTCACGATACCCAGAGTGCCATAACCGCTATTCCGAGCGAAGAGGGAGATTTTGCTTTCCTTTCAAGCGGCACCTGGTCGCTTTTCGGCACAGAGCTCAAAGAGCCTATTGTTGACGAAAAATCAATCGCAATGAACGTTACCAACGAAGGCGGCTACGATTCAAGCGTTGGCTTCCTTAAGAATATTATCGGTCTTTGGCTTATTCAGGAAAGCCGTCGCCATTGGAACAGACACGGCAACAGCTATTCCTATGCCGACCTTGAAAAGCTTGCCCTCGCAGCAGAGCCTTTCAAGTGCTTCATAGACCCCGATGCGCCCGAGTTTGTGCCCCACGGCAACATTCCCGAAAGAGTTCGTGAGTATTGCCGCAAAACAAATCAGGCTGTTCCCGAAAGCGTTGGCGAGGTTATGAGATGCATTTATGAAAGCCTTGCAATGAAATACCGCCTCACCCTTGAAAACCTTGAAGATTGCACAGGCAAAACCTACCCCGCAATCCACGTTATCGGCGGCGGCACAAAGGATACTCTCCTTTGTCAGATGACCGCTTCATCCTGCAACCGCAAGGTTGTTGCAGGTCCGATTGAGGCAACAGTTCTCGGCAACATCTGCGTTCAGCTTCTTGCTTGCGGCGCAATCGAAAATGTTACCGAAGCAAGAAAAATAGTCCGTGAAAGCGAAAACACCGCCGAATATCTTCCCGAAAATGCATCTGCCTGGGCAGAGGCATACGAAAGATTCAAAGCGGTTGTGAAATAAAAAATAAATTCATCAAACATAGAAAGGATTGATACCTATGGCAAAAAGCAGACTTATCGGCGATTATCCCGTAATCGGTATTCGCCCCACCATCGACGGCAGAAGAGGCCCCCTCAAGGTAAGAGAATCACTTGAAGAGCAGACCATGAACATGGCAAAAACCGCAAAGGCTCTTTTTGAGGAAAATCTCCGCTATTCAAACGGCGAACCCGTAAAGGTTGTTATCGCTGACACAACAATCGGCAGAGTTGCTGAAGCTGCAGCATGCGCTGCAAAATTCAAGAAGGAAGGCGTTGACATCACCCTTACCGTTACTCCCTGCTGGTGCTACGGTTCAGAAACAATGGATATGGACCCCAACACAATCAAGGGCGTTTGGGGCTTCAACGCAACAGAAAGACCCGGTGCAGTTTACCTTGCATCAGTTCTTGCAGCTCACGCACAGAAGGGTCTCCCCGCATTCGGCATCTACGGCCACGAAGTTCAGGATGCTGACGACACAACAGTTCCCGATGATGTTAAAGAAAAGCTTCTCCGCTTCGCAAGAGCAGCAGTTGCTGTTGCAACAATGAAGGGCAAGAGCTATCTTCAGATCGGTTCAATCTGCATGGGTATTGCAGGTTCATCAATCGACCCCGACTTCATCGAAGAATATCTCGGCATGAGAGTTGAGTCAGTTGACGAGGTTGAAGTTATCCGTCGAATGAGCGAGGGTATCTATGACGAAGCTGAGTATCAGAGAGCACTTGCATGGACAAAGGCAAAGTGCAAGGAAGGTTTCGACAAGAACCCTGATTTCGTAAAGAAGAGCGACGAAGAGAAAGAAAAGGATTGGGAATTCGTTGTTAAGATGATGTGCATCATCAAAGACCTTATGAACGGCAACCCCAACCTTCCCGAAGGCTGTGAAGAAGAAATGGTTGGCCATAACGCTATCGCAGCAGGCTTCCAGGGTCAGAGACAGTGGACAGACTTCTATCCCAATGCTGACTTCGCAGAAGCTCTTCTCAACACCTCATTTGACTGGGAAGGCGTAAGAGAACCCTATATCCTTGCAACCGAAAACGACGTTCTCAACGGTATCGGTATGCTCTTTATGAAATTACTTACCAACAGAGCACAGATGTTTGCAGATGTTCGTACATACTGGAGCGCAAACGCTGTTAAGAGAGTTACAGGCTACGACATCGAAGGCAAGGCAAAGGAAGCTGACGGCTTCATTCACCTTATCAACTCAGGTGCTTGCTGCCTTGACGCTTGCGGCGAAGTTAAAGATGAAAACGGCAACGGTATCATCAAAGAGTGGTATAACGTAACAGATGCTGATGCTGATAAGATTCTTGAAGCAACAACCTGGAACGCAGCTGATAACGGCTATTTCAGAGGCGGCGGATATTCATCACGTTTCCTCACCAGAGCTGAAATGCCCGCAACAATGATTCGTCTTAACCTTGTTAAGGGTCTTGGCCCCGTTCTTCAGATTTGCGAAGGCTGGACAGTTAACCTTCCCGACGAAGTTTCAGACACTATCTGGAAGAGAACAGACTACACCTGGCCCTGCACATGGTTCGCACCCAGATGCGACGGCAAGGACGGTCCCTTCAAGTCAGCTTATGACCTTATGAATAACTGGGGTGCAAACCACGGCGCTATCTCCTACGGTCATATCGGTGCAGACATCATCACAATGGCTTCAATGCTCCGTATCCCCGTTGCTCTTCACAACGTTCCCGCTGAAAAGATTTTCCGCCCCGCAGTTTGGGGTGCATTCGGCACAAAGGACGCTGAAGGTGCAGACTTCAGAGCTTGCGAAACCTACGGCCCCCTTTACAAATAATTTCATAGCATAAAATTAACCCGCACTTCATCTGAAGTGCGGGTTTTCATTATATTATATCGTCAAACTCAATAACCTTGTTGGTTTTACCCGATTCAAAGATAGCTTCAACAAGCTTCATAAGTCTGCGTTGCTGATTATGGGTAACAATAATATCAGCCTTGCCGTTAAGATGAGCAAAAATATTTTTATAATATTCGCCCCAATCCGCTTTCTGAACGGGAAGCGGATATGTTTCAATTGTATCATCGGTTCTGGGTGCCATAGTCTTTGTTATGCCCGCACCCGCAACGATGGGCACTGCGTCACGATTTTCCCAATCGGAAACCTTAACGATTTTGCCGTTCCACTTCCAGTCATCCACAACTGCTGTTCCGTTTTCGCCGAGCATATACCAAAGGGGAAGCTCAATGAAATTGCTGGTTGTAACCTCAACATAGAACGAAAGTCCGTCATCAAAAATAAGTGTTGTGCGGAAACCGTCATCGCAGTTTTCATTTGTAACATTCGTAAGCTCTGCATAAACGGTTTTAAGCTTTCTGGGAAGAGTCATCATCAGTGCCTGGTCAAGCAGATGAATGCCCCAGTCATAAACCATTCCGCCGCCGTGCTCGGGCTTATTTCTCCAGTCGCCGGGCACACCTCTTGAGCCCTGAACTCTTGATTCAATTCGGAAAACTCTGCCGAGAGTGTTCTCATCAAGAAGTTTTTTCATTGTGAGATAATCTTCATCCCAGCGTCTGTTCTGATGAACGGTGAAGAGCTTGCCGCATTTTTCGGCGCAGGCAATCATCTCTTCAAGGTCGGAGGATGAAAGCGTAACGGGCTTTTCGCTGATAACGTTTTTGCCCGCTTCCATTGCCGCAATCGCAATTTCTTTGTGAACATCGTTGGGTGTGGCGATTGTTACAAGGTCAATTCTTTCATCGGCAAGAAGCTCTTCTCTTGATGAAAAGAAGTGAATTCCGTTTTCATCGGCAACCTTTTTTCTTTCGGGATTAATATCGTAAACACCGATAAACTCGGCATACTCACCCATTTCATTTTTAATTTTTCTTGTGTGCCAGTTACCCATTCCGCCGTAGCCGATAACCGCACATCCGATTTTTCCGTTAATCATAGCAATTCTCCTTTCGGATTATTTTGCAATGCCGTAAAAGTCGAGCAATGCGGGGTTGATAATTGTATCCGTAAATTCAAAGCAGGTGCTGTGACCGCCGCCTATAATCATAAGCTCTTTTGCGCCCTCAATGGAGAGTGTTATCTTTTTTGAATGCGACCTTTTTATCATATCGTGCTCGCCGAAAATGTTGAGCACGGGCACCTTTATCTGCGAAATATCCTCAAATGTGAGGCTCGGCTGACCAACCATCATTCCTTTGATGTCGCGTCTTCTTGCGATTTCTGCATCTTTATAAAGCCAGGCTTCGATGCAGAGAATTATATACTGATATGTTATCTGAATCTGGTCAAAGGTGTTTGTGCCCCAAGTGTTTATATTTGAACCCATAACAACAAGGGATTTAACTCTGTTCTGATTTGCAAGAGTGAAAACAAAACCCAGATTTCCGCCGTCGCTGAAGCCAAAAATGTTGGTTTTTTCGATTTTGAGATGATCGAGAAGCTTAACAAGGTCATCGCTCATTGTTTCAAAATTCATTGTGCCTTCAACCCAGTCGGATTTTCCCGTGCCTCTGACGGAAACGGTTATAACCTTGAAATGCTTTGACATTTCAGGCAGAATGCTGTCATCAAAGCAATGCATATCTCCGCCGTTGGGAGAAAGAAGCAAAAGCGGTTCGCCGTCAGGCTTGCCGTAAATTCCGTATTCAATTTTTGCATCGCCGGCATCAATAAAGCCGTATTCAATCATTTCGGGCACCTCCCTTTCTGCCGCAAACGCAACGGGCGAAGCACCGAAAGCAAGGCAGAAAACCAGGATAAGAGAAATTATTTTTATTAGATTTTTCATTGTAATCCCCCTTTTTTCACGATTATATCACTGTGAACTATTTTTTCAATACCTTAAAGCAAAAACGGTGCATTATTTGATTAAATAATACACCGTAATTATTGAATCTTACCTCACGGCAAAATATGCGTCAAACCCACCACATTTCGCCTGTGGATTCGGTAACCAATACTTCTTTAAGGAATGAAACTGCCTTTGAAAGGCCCTCATTCTGGCTCATAAGCGAATCTTCGTGCTCAATGCTGATTGCATAGTCATAGCCAATCATACGAAGATTTGAAATAATATCCTTCCAGTATGAATAATCGTTGCCGTAACCAACGGAACGGAAAATCCAGGAGCGGTTGATTTCATCGCCGTAGGGCTTGTTATCAAGCACGCCGTTAACGGCTGTGTTATACTTATCAATCTTTGTATCCTTTGCGTGGAAATGGAAGATTGCATCGCCGAGCTTTCTGATGCACATAACGGGATCCATACCCTGCCAGATAAGGTGGCTGGGGTCAAAGTTTGCGCCGATTTCGGGGCCTACTGCCTCGCGAAGACGAAGAAGAGATTCTGTGTTATAAACGCAGAAACCGGGATGAAGCTCAAGAGCAATTTTATTAACGCCGTGAGCCTTTGCAAACTCAACAAGGTTTTTCCAATAAGGAATAAGCACCTCATTCCACTGCCAATCAAGGATTTCGCCAAAATCGTTGGGCCAGGGGCAGGTTACCCAGTTGGGATATTTTGCTGTTTCACAGTCACCCGGGCAACCCGAGAATGTGTTGATCTGATGAATTCCGAGCTTTTCAGCAAGAAGAATTGTGTTGCGGATTGCTTTGTCAAAATCTGCGGCAATTTCCTTGTTGGGGTGCACGGGGTTGCCGTGGCAGGAAAGAGCGCTGATTTCAACATCATATTTTTTGAGAAGAGCCTTGAACTCTTCAAGCTTGTTTTCGTCTGCAAGAAGCTCTTCGGGTTTTGCGTGGGCATCGCCGGGATAACCGCCGCAGCCGATTTCAACCATCTCGATACCGAGCGATTTGAAATATTTGAGTGCCTCTTCAAAAGAGAGATTTGAAAGTAAAGTTGTGAATACTCCGAGTTTCATTGGTTTTCTCCTTTAGATAATGCTCTTAAGATATTTAAGGCTTCTTGTTATATCTTCAAAGCCTGTGGGTACGGGATCGTCGTTTTCAACAACAACCCATTCAAGACCGATATCCTTTGCCGCTTTGATAACAGCGGGAATATCGCAGTTGCCCTCACCGAGAGCCATGGGCTTGCCGTCAATGCCGTCTTTGATGTGAAGAAGAACTATCTTATCCTTGTTTTCGGTAATAAACTTATAGTTATCAACACCTGCGTGGAAGCTCCAGTAGGTATCGATTTCAAGGCAGCATCTGTCGCCGATGATATCAATGGGAAGCTGACCGTTTTCAACAGCCTTGAATTCCTCGCAATGATTATGATAGTAGGTCTTTATGCCGTATTTTTCAAATGCATATTTCTGTGCATTGCCGAGCACATCGCCTGTTTCTTCACTCTCTGCAACGGTATCGTGCGGTGCTCCGCCAACGCCGATTGCTTTAACTCCGAGCTCATTCTGGAATTCGATTGTTGCTTCAAGCTTATCCTCTCTGAAATCGTCAAGACCGATATGACCGCCAACCGCAACAAGACCGAGCTCATCAAGCTTTGCCTTGATTACCTTTGCATCTGTGTTGAAATAGCCTGCAAATTCAACGCCGTCATAACCGATTTTTTTGATTTCTTCAAGTGCTTTGAGAAGTGTTTCGGTATCGTTTATATGTTCTCTTACCGAGTAAACCTGAACTGCAATTTTCATTATGTTACCTCTTAGTCATTATTGATATATACGGGCTTGCCTGTTTCTGCTGACTCATAGATTGCTTCAAGAATCTGAGTAACAACCATAGCCTGCTCAGGCTTTGTGCGAAGCTCTGCACCGTTAAGAACTGCGTCATAGAAAGCTCTGCATTCAAGCTCTTCAGGCTTGTCGCTTGCGCCGTCATAGAATGCAACGCCGCCTGCATTGAAGTTAGGTGTTTCAATAACCTGTCTGCCGTTTCTTACATAGTTGATACGAAGGTCGTCGCCAAGCATATCTGCGCCGCCCTTAACACCTGCGATAAGAGTTGATGCTTCGCAAGGATCTGCAATATTGAGAGCCCATGCGGATTCAACGCTTACGGTTGCGCCGTTTTCCATAACAACAAAACCGAATGCGGAATCTTCAACGGTATATTTTTCGGGATCCCAGTCGCCCCATGCGTTTGCTGTTCTCTTCTGGTCGCCGAGTTTCTTATATTTTGTGCCCACAACCATCTTGGGTTTGTAGTTGTTCATCATCCAGAGTGTGAGGTCAAGAGCGTGTGTGCCGATATCGATAAGCGGACCGCCGCCCTGCTCTTCTTCGTTAAGGAATACGCCCCAGGTGGGAACTGCTCTTCTGCGAAGTGCAAGAGCTCTTGCGTAATAAATTTCGCCGAATTCATCGTTTTCACAGCACTCTTTAAGATAGAGTGAGTCGCCTCTCCAGCGTGACTGATAACCGATTGAAAGCACCTTACCTGTTCTTACGGATGCTTCATACATAGCCTTTGCCTCTGCATAGGTTTTTGCCATGGGCTTTTCGCAAAGAACGTGCTTGCCTGCTTCAAGAGCATCGATGGTTATGAAGCTGTGTGACTTGTTGGGAGTACAAACGTGAACAGCAACAATGCTTTCATCCTTAAGAAGCTCTTTATAGTCTGTGTAAACTTTAGCATCGGGTGAACCGTATTTTTTAGCTGTTTCAATTGCTCTTTCTTCAATAATATCGCAGAATGCAACGGGCTCAAGGAAATCAATGTTTTCAATTGCACGAAGGTGCTTTCCGTTTGCGATGCCGCCGCATCCGATTATACCAATTTTAACTTTTTCTGCCATAGTAATATCTCCTTATAAAAGATTGGAAAATTCACACTTTCCCATTTAACTTAATTATATCAATTTAAATCACTAATGCAAGAAATATCTTTCCGTCAGAATGTAAAAATTAATGCCGTTGTTTTGGGCAGAATTACTAAACACAACACCTTGACCGTTCATATAATAATTTGATATAATGATATAAATCTTTTTGAATAGAGTTGATTTTATGAAAATATATGAGAATGTTGCTTCGCTTGTCGGCAACACACCGCTTGTTTCATTTTCAAGATATTCGGAGGGTCTTTGCGGCAAAATACTTGCAAAGCTTGAATATCTTAATCCCGCAGGAAGCGCCAAAGACAGAGTTGGCAAAGAAATGATTATCTCTGCACTTAAAGATGGCAGAATAACAAAGGATTCCGTTATCATCGAGCCCACCAGCGGCAACACGGGAATAGGCATTGCCTCAACCGCCGCACAGCTCGGAATGAAAGTTATCATCACAATGCCCGAAACAATGAGCGTTGAAAGAAGAAAACTTCTCTCGGCTTACGGCGCCGAGCTTGTTTTAACAGACGGCTCAAAGGGTATGAAAGGCGCTATAGAAAAAGCTCAGGAGCTTGCTTCGCAAATTCCCGGAAGCTTCATTCCCGCACAGTTTGATAACCCCGCAAACGCCAATGCCCACTATAAAACAACAGGCCCTGAAATATGGGAAGATACCGACGGAAAAGTTGATATTTTTGTTGCGGGAGTCGGCACGGGCGGCACAATTACGGGCACGGGAAGATACCTTAAAGAAAAAAATCCCGATATAAAAATAATTGCCGTTGAACCCAAGGATTCGCCTTTCCTTTCGGAAGGCAGAGCAGGTGCACACGGCTTGCAGGGCATAGGCGCAGGTTTTGTGCCTTCTGTTCTTGACACAAACATCTATGATGAAATAATCACCGTTTCAACTGAAGAGGCATATGCCGCCGCAAGAAAAACCGTTAAAAACGAGGGCATACTCATCGGAATTTCTTCGGGTGCGGCACTTCACGCGGCAACGGTTATTGCATCAAGAGACGAAAACAAAGGCAAAACAATTGTTGTGCTTTTGCCCGACGGCGGAGAAAGATATCTTTCAACCCCGCTTTTTGAGGAGGAATAAAAATGAGCAACGGAATGACAAGAAGAGAGCAGGAAATAACGGATATCAACGAAATTATCCGCATTCTTGATGAAGCAAAAATTGCCCATATCGGGCTTGTTGACGGCGATGAGCCTTATGTTGTGCCGATGAATTACGGCTATATTATGGAAAACGGCAAGTTAACAATTTATCTGCACGGCGCAAAAAGAGGAAGAAAGCTTGATGTTATAAGAGCAAACCCCAAGGTTTTCTTTGAAGCCGAATGCGACCTCGTGCCTTTCGAGGGCGATGTTGCCTGCCGCTACGGCATTGCATATTCTTCAATAATGGGCAAGGGCACAGCCGAGATAATTGAAGATGTTGAAGAGAAAAAGCTTGCGCTTTCAGTTCTTATGAAAACGCAGACGGGCAAGGATTTTGAGTTTGAAGACAAAATGACAACAATTGTAAGCATTATCAGAATAAATGTTTCTCAGTATACGGCAAAATTCCGCCCGATGCCCAAAAAGATTTAAAAGCGAGGACAGATTATGTCACAAACCTCAAATAAAAAAACAAATCCCGATGCCTGCCCGCTTGCAAAAAAATGCGGCGGCTGTCAGCTTCAGAATATGACCTATGACCGCCAGCTTAAATGGAAGCAGGCAAGATGCGAAATTCTGCTTAAAAAATTCGGAAAAGTAAATAAAATAATCGGAATGGAAAATCCGTATAACTACCGCAACAAGGTTCAGGCGGCATTCGGAAGAACAAGAAGCGGAAAGATAATTTCGGGCGTTTATCAGTCGGGAAGCCACCGAATAGTTTCGGTTGATTCTTGTATGACCGAGGATAAAACAGCCGATGAAATCATCGTTGACATCCGCAATATGCTGCCCAAATTCAAAATTCTTGTTTATGATGAAGATAAGGGCACGGGATTTCTTCGCCACGTGCTTGTTAAAAGAGGTTTTACAAGCGGCGAGGTTATGGTTGTTCTTGTTGGTGCAAGCAACTATTTCCCGATTAAGAAAAAGTTCGTTGCCGCTCTGCTCGAAAAGCATCCCGAAATAACAACGGTTATTCTTAACATCAATCCCAAGGATACAAATCTTGTGCTCGGCGAGCGAGAAGAGGTGCTTTACGGCAACGGTTATATCGAAGACACTCTTTGCGGCTGTGTTTTCAGAATTTCCGCAAAATCCTTTTATCAGATAAATCCCGTTCAGACCGAAAAGCTTTACGGCAAGGCAATGGAGCTTGCCGAGCTTAATGAAAACACAACGGTTATCGATGCTTACTGCGGCATCGGCACAATAGGTCTTGTTGCCGCCAGAACGGCAGGCTCGGTTATCGGCGTTGAGCTTAACCGCGATGCTGTTAAGGATGCAATTGCGAATGCCAAAATAAACAATGCAAAAAATGCAAGATTTTACTGCGCAGACGCAGGCGATTTTATGCAAACTCTTGCTGAAGAGGGCGAAAGCGCCGATGTTGTTTTTATGGACCCGCCCCGTGCAGGCAGCACCCGCAAATTTATTGATTCGGTTGCAAAAATGAGCCCTGAAAAGGTTGTTTATATATCCTGCAACCCCGAAACTCTTGCCCGTGACCTCGATTATTTCCTCAAAAAAGGCTATGAGGTCAAAAAAATCTGCCCCGTTGATATGTTCCCTCACACAAACCATATAGAATGTGTTGTGCTTCTTTGCCGCAAATAAAAAATCCCCTCATATGAGGGGATTAATTTTTACTGCTGATTTGTGTTTTTCTGGGCGGGCATCTTGTTGAGAAATGCATAGGATGTTATGCAAAGCACAAGCATAATGAGCATAACGGTGAAGGGTGAATTGATGCCGTAGAAGGGTGCACAAACGATTTCAAAAAGCACCGAGAAAAGCTCTGAGCTTGAAAGCGCCTGGGTGATAAGCATAAGCACGCAAACGCCGAGGCTTACCGAAGAATAAATGCCCACTATTCTTACCCAGAATGCTTCACCGAGTTTATAGGCAACAACGATTGAAGCAATAACAAGCACCGTATAACCGCAGGCGGCAAGAATTTCAACCGCATTGGGAAGTGCCTTGAGAATTTCGGGAATAAGCTTTATGAGCTTCCAGATAAAAGGTGCACCGAGAAGCAGACCGCTTACAACATAAAAGGTAAGCTTTATGTTTTTGTTGTTATCCATTATTTATAACCTCCTGAAGAGCTTTTGCAAGCTGGTCGGGGCACGATGTGGATTTGAAGCCGCAACGGATGCCCGAAAGCTTGTTGATAACATCCTGAATTTTCATTCCTTTAACCAGTGCACCGATGCCCTGAAGATTGCCGTGGCAGCCGCCCTCAAACTTTACGCTCTGAACGGTATCGCCCTCAACCTCAAATTTGATAACCCTTGCGCAGGTGCCCGCTGTTTTGTATTGATAAACCATTTTATTATCTCCTGAATTCCGATTTTTTCTTATTTTACATCATTTTTTTCTTTTTTGCAAGCTACATAAGAATATACAAAAGAGAAAATATCAGAAAAAAATCGCATTTTTCTTCTGCCAGCAAAAGAGCAAGAGGAATTATAAGCTTTGAATCTTCATTCATTTACCGTTCCCGCCCATCAAATCGGTTATCTGCGGCAAAACATCAAAAAGCTTTATCATCTGCATTGCGTCATCCGCCTTTCTTCTTCTTCTTTCGCTCAGCAAAGGTTTGAGCGCTTCAATAAGTGCGGCACGGCTGTCCCTCTTATTCATCGCACCCATAATCGAGCTGAGCTTTGCCATCATCTGTGCGTTACCCAGTATCTGCGAAAAATCAGGCATACCGTTATCGGCGGGAGCTTTTTCTTTTTTCGGAGCTTCTTCCTGATTGCCGAAAAAGTTTGCCGCCGCTGCTTTAAGATTTTCTATATCCTCATCGGTAAGGCTTGAAATAATATCGTTTATGTTATCCATCTGACTCCTTGCCGCCCCGCAGTTTTTCCATCAGCTTTTGCGCCTGCTCACTTTTAAGAAGCTGTTCCATGGCGTTTCTGTCCGAAAGAAGTCTGGAAAACGCTTCTTTTTTATCATCGGGCAGACGGCTTTTAACGGAATCAACAACCTCTTCGGGGTTTTTGTTTTCCGATGCTTTTGCCATACGAAGAATTTCATCAAAAGAAAATTTGCCGTTACTCATTGTATCACCGCCTTGTTTATAGTATAATGTATATGTTATAACTCTATGATTAGAACGGAGATGGCTGATTGAGAATTCTTGTTTTTTCGGATTCACACGGCAACACCGCCCGAATGACCGATGCAATTATTATGCATAAAGAAGCTGATATGATTGTTCATCTGGGCGACGGCGAAAGAGATATTGATAAAATAAAAGATATTATCGGCACAACACCGCTTGTTCAGGTTTGCGGAAACTGCGATTTTCTTTCTGATTTGCCCGAAAACGAATATATCTTCGCAAAAGGGAACAAAATTCTCTGCACCCACGGTCATACGGAGGGAGTAAAACACGGTGCACAGATGCTTTATGCCAAGGCAAAGGCGGCAGGTGCCCGCATTGCATTATATGGCCATACTCATATTCCCGTTACACATTATGATGACGGATTTTATGCAATGAATCCCGGCAGTATCCGTGAGGGCTGTTACGGAGTTGTTGATATAACCGATTCGGGGATAATCTGTATTAATATGAAACTGTAATAATTTTCACCGCCTTGTCATATGATTTTGACAGGCGGTGATTTTTATGTTTGTTTATTCTGTAAAAACCTCAAAAGCAAAAATTGCAGTGCTTGCACTTGTTCTTATTGCTGCTGCGGCGGCAGTTCTTTTTATAACTTTCGGCAAGGAAGCGCCTGCGGCAACCGATGATACCTACATAAGCGTAAAAGCGGAGAATGCTGAGCAGAGAAATGCCTTTATTTCGCAGTTCGGCTGGAAATTTTCTGCAGACCCCATTGAGGTGAGCGAAGTTATCATTCCTCACGAATTTGACGATGTTTATATTCAATACAATGAAATGAACAAGTCGCAGGGTATGGACCTTGAACCCTATAAAGGTCTGCGTGCAAAACGCTGGACATATGATATTCTCAATTATCCCGGCTATGAGGGACAAAGCGGCGTTATTCAGCTGAATATGCTGGTTTATAACGGTCAGGTTATCGGCGGAGATGTTTGTTCAATGGAACAGGACGGCTTTATTCACGGTTTTGATTTTCCGGAAAACGCCGTAACAACAACCTCTGTCCCCTCAACAACAGCTGCATAAAAAAGACCTTCTCACTTTTTGAGGTGAGAAGGTTATTTTTTTATTCATAAAAATGCTGTACCCAGCAAAGATTATCGCTCGGATCTGCATCGGCGGCAACGCCAATGCCGATTTTGGTGAATCTGGGATTCATAATGTTTTCATAGTGAGTTTTTGATTCTTTCCAGGCACGGCAGACTGCCTCGGGCGAGGTGAAGCCCCATCCGATATTTTCGCCTGCAAGACCTTCATCAAAGCCCTGCTCCCTGAAAAGAGAGAAGCAACGGCTTCCGTCGGGTCTGTTGTGGGTATGGTTACCCGACCACGCAATTTCCTCTGCACGCACATTTGCGATTTCGGTTATCTTTGTGCTCAGGGTAAGGGGCTCAAGACCGCCCTCTGCTCTGTATTCATTGGTTATGCGAAGAATTTCGTTAATAAAATCGCTGTATGTATTTCTGTTTTTCTTTGCCGCGGGAAGCAAATCCTCATAGCTTGCGGAATAGTTGCTTCTGTTATATATTTCGGAAACCTCTCTTTTGCTCTCAACCCTTGTTCCGTCTGCAAGCACATCATAATAAATCTTGATTATTCTGCGAACGGTTACTCCGTATTTAAGCTCCTCAGTTTCGTTTTCTCTCTTGGTTTCCTCCCACAAAGACAAATAATCCTCTGTTTCGGGAGCTTTGGTTGTGGTAGGCTTTTGAGTGGTAGTCGGTTTTTGTGTAGTTGTAGGCTTCTTTGTTGTGGTGGGTTTTGTAGTTGTGGTTGTAGTGGTGGTAGTTGTTGGAGCCTCGGTTGTTGTTTCGGTTGTTGTTGCCTGCGTTGTCGAGGCAAGAGTTGTTATTTCCTCTTTAGCCTTTATTCTGTTGCAGGAGGTAAAACAAGCGGTCAGCATCACTGCCATTGCCGCCGCAATAATTCTTTTGTTCATCATATTTTCTCCGTTCGCTTTATAAAAGGCAGACAGATTATTTCTGTCTGCCTATGTAAAATATCAAGTTTTTGAAGGTTTGTCAAGCAAATTACTCAACTGCGTCAAATTCAAGCTTTACGCAGAAAATATTGTTCTCTGCCGAAAGAGTAAGCTTTCCTTTCTGCAATTCGGTAAGACTCTTTGCGATGGGCAGACCGAGACCGTTGCCCTCGGTATGTCTTGAACCGTCGCCGCGAACAAATCTCTCGGTAAGCTCGGAGCTTTCTACCTTAAGTTCGGAACTGTAGCTGTTCTGAATTGTCACAACCGCTTTTTTGCCTGATTTTTTAAGGGTAAGCTTAACATCCGTTCCCTTTTCGGCATATTTGCAGGCGTTGCTCATAAGGTTTGAAAGCGTTCTCCAGAGCCATTTTCCGTCGCCCATAATATAAATATCGTCTTCAGGCATTTCAATCCTCGGCAAAATCTCTGCCTGCTCCAGCTTATAGGCATATTCATCAACCGTCTGCGCAAGAATTATATTCAGGCTTGTTTTTTCAAGGTTGATTTCAATATTGCCCGAGGTTATTCTTGAAGCTTCAATAAGGTCATTGAGAAGAATTGCAAGTCTGTCGGTATGATTTGAAAGAATTGAAAGATATTCTTTTCTCTGTTCATCGGTAAGAGCATCGGCTTTTAAAAGCTCCGTATAATTTATAATGGAGGTCAGCGGAGTTTTCAAATCGTGGGAAACATTGGTGATAAGCTCACTCTTCAGCCTTTCACTCTTGATTTCCTGTTCCATCGCCTTGGTTATTTCTTTGCGGATAAGGTCAAGATTCTGACCGTGGGCACGGATTGCGGAAACGGTGAGCTTGCTTGAAATCTCATCACCGAGAACACCGCTTGCAAGCCTCTTGCCTTCTTCCTTAACATAATGAAGGTTAATTGCTATCATTGCAAAAACGGGCACCATAATGAGTCTGGTTATTCCCCAGAAAGCAAGAAAGACCGTGAACACCGTTTTGGTGTCTGCAAAATCGCTGACATAAACAAAATATGTTGCCGAAAGCATTATAAAAGCTTCGCCGATAATATAGGCGGTTATGCCGAGAATAAGCTTTTTGAACATACTCATTTCTCGGAAAGCTCGGCGAATCTTTATGGGCATTCTGCCCGTAAATCTTCTGAAAAGAAAATAGATAAGCGTGCTTCTGTGGATTTTGCCAAGCTTCACACGAACTGAAAGAGTTGAGAGGAAAAGCTGAAGAACAACAACCAAAACTGCAAACGCAATCATAATGATAACGTTGTTAAGAACCATTCCTACGTTACCCGCAGCTGTCAGCCCCAGCACAACCCAGCAAACAAACAGCACAAGACCGAGGAAGAACACCCACACATCAAGAGGAATCTTATCTATAAATCCGGGTGTTACTTCGCCCTCCTCGTTCATTCCCGCATGAACGGTAAGCACCGAAAGAATAACAACAATAATTATAATTGCCAAAAACGCAAAAATAAACAAGGCATAACGCAGGGTGTTTGCAATATCAATCCAGCTGAATGCCGAGGAATATTTATCCTTCGCGCTGCCCTCGCCGTCATTTATGGCATAGTCAATTCTCATCGGTTCAACCTTGCCGTCATTGCCGATAATATGAAATCCCGCACTGCCTTTATACTGTGCATCCGTCATAAGATGCTCTGTTGTTGCGTCGGAATTTGTGAAAATTTTATTGCCTTCTGCATCAACAACAGAAAAAATAAAATTACTTGTTTTGGTTGAAAATTTTTCTCTGTAATATTCAACTCTTATATCATCGTTGTTTTCAAAACGGCAGTTATAATAGTCCTCAACCTGCTCAATATCTTCAAGCGAATAAATCTGCACCGCAATGCTTTTTGCGGTTTTGCCGTTATCGCCCTCTTTATAAAATCCGTATTCCGTAAGATAGATAATACCCAGTATACAGCCCGCAGTAAGAATCGCCATACAGATAAGAATTATCGTCAGCGCCGTGCGGTCGCTTTCGGAACGCCAGTATTTTTCTTTCATCGTTATCCCCCGAATTATTTTTTATCCATTTTGTAGCCGTGACCCCACACCGACTTTATATAGTCGGGGTTTGCGGGGTTGATTTCGATTTTTTCTCTCAGGTGGCGGATATGAACGGTAACGGTGTTTTCTGCACCGAGGGGGTCATCATTCCACACTTTTCTGTAAATATCCTTGGGAGAAAAAACCGTGCCGGGGTTAAACATAAACAGCTTTAAAAGCTGCATTTCGGTTGGAGTAAGGTTAACGGGCTCGCCGTCAACTGTAACGGTCTTTGTTTTTTCGTCAAGCTCAATGCCGCCGTTTGTGAGCACGGTTTTGCCTGCCGTGTTATCCGCCGTACCGCCCAGTCGCATATATCTGCGGAGCTGGGATTTGACTCTTGCTGCAACCTCTGTGGGATTAAAAGGCTTTGTTATGTAGTCATCGGCACCAACATTAAGACCCGAAATCATATCTGCATCCTGGCTTTTTGCCGTAAGCAGAATAACGGGAAGATTTGATGCCTCCCTGATTTTAACAAGAGCGGTTATGCCGTCCATAACAGGCATCATAATATCCATAAGAACAAGGTGAATATCTTCTGTTGCAACGGTTTCAAGCGCCTGCTTTCCGTTTTCGGCTTCAAAAATTCTGTATCCGTCTCTTGAAAGATAAATTTTCAGCGCAGAGCGGATATCGGATTCATCATCGCAAATGAGAATGTTATACATTTTTTCTCGCTCCTTTTACCATTTTTTCATTGGGCATTTCTGAATATTGAATGCCGCCTTGAACTCGGGGTAGCAGCCGCACTTGAGGCAAGTGCCCTGCGAAAGAAAATCGCATTCACCGCAAACGGCAAGCCTTCTTGCGTATTCGGTATCGGATGCCTTTTCACCCGCAGAAAGCTTTTTGATATGCTTTATTATTGTTTTTAACGTGTCTTCGCGTCCGCACTCACGCAAAAAACATCTCAGACAAAATTTATTTTCCATTTTTCTTCCGTTTTCCGCATTTTTTTAATTATATCATTTTTCCTGAAAGAAATAAATAGTTTTTGACAAAAAAACAAATTATGCTTTTTTTAAAAAAAGATTAGAAAAATGTTTGAAAAATGTTGTTATCTGTGATATAATTACACGGACAGTATTATTCTCATCGCAATATTTTAATGAAAGGCAGGTAAGTTTATGTCAGCAGAAAGAGAAATCGCCGAATCTGCCGGTAATTCCGTTCTTCTTAAAAACAGACGCTTTGTCGGCGTAAAAGAAACTGTTGCTTATGTTCTTGAAGATACGGCTCAGAGCCTGAACATCAACGATTTTAAAGACAGATACATATATGACGTTGTTAAAATCGACTTCAGCTATCTTGCAATTCAGAACATTGTTGCAACCGTCTGGGATACTTTCAATGACACCTTTATCGGCGTCATCGTTGAAAAGACCAGAACCCGCTGGGGTAAATTCAGACCCTATCTTCTCCTCGGTCAGCTTCCTCTCACAATTTTAGGTTTGTGGTATTGGCTGATTCCCTTTATTTTCCCCGACACTCCGGGTGAATACCTTCCCAAATGGATTTTCTATTTTGCAATGTCAATCATCACCGAAACCGCCAACACCTTCACAGCTATTTCCCGTGCAGGTTTCGGTTCCACGATAACGCCTGAGCCATTGGACCGTTCAAGGCTGATAGCAACGGCAAACCTTATGTCGCATTTCGTTGAGGATATTCCGAAACAGATTTTCGGTGTCATCTATGACCTCGTAATCAACAGCAAGGTTAAAATCAAACTTCCCAAGCTTTTCGCAGGCTTCGGCGTTTCATTTGCAGTTCTCAGCGCTCTCTTCTGTATTTTCTTCTTCCTCAACACAAGAGAAAGAGTTGCGCAGACAATTAAAAAGCCGAGCGTTATCCAGGGTCTGAAGGCTATCTTTTCGAATAAGCCGATGTTCATTCAGGTTCTCTCCTCGTTCCTTTCGGGCTTCAGCATCGGTTCAAGCAGAACTAACTTCTATATCGACGTTATCGGCTCGATTACCTGGAAAACCATCGTCGGTATTCCGGCGTTCCCGGTTAAGTTTATCAGCTACAGTTTTGTTGAGCCTCTCAGAAAGCGTTTCTCAACAAAGGCTCTCTGGATTCTCGAAGACGCCTGGACGGATGCTTTGTGGCTGATTGTTTTCGGCATAGGTTCAATCAACAAAAACTTTATGAGAAAAGCAATTATTCTGCCGCTTATGGGCATTGAAGAAATCTTTGAAATGTGCGTTTACGGCTTAAGAAGAGTTATTCCCGCAGAAATCAGCAACGAGTCAATGGACTACTGCGAATGGAAAAACGGTTACCGCGCAGAGGCTATGATAGGCGTTGCACAGTCAACAATCTCAAAGCTTCAGCAAGCAGTTATGGGCAGTATAAACAGTATCGTTCTTAAGAAAATCGGCTATGTTCAGGGCCTTCAGGTAGGAACACAGACCGATAAAACAAAATGGTGGATTTTCGCTCTGGGCACAGGTATTCCCATCATCACAAGTGCTCTCGGCATTATTCCCAAGTTCTTCTATCCTCTTTCAGCTGAAAAGCGTGACCTTATGTACAGCGAGCTTCGCGAAAGAAGAAGCAAGGTTGCAGAAAAGATGAAGACTGCAACTACAGCAGAAGAAATTGCAGAAATTGCAGATTCACAGTTCATCGTTAAATAAAATCAAATTAATATGGGTCTGTTTCCAATGGAGACAGACCCTGTTTTTTTTATATAAAAAAGCAGGAATGCCGATTGACATTCCTGCTTTTAAATTAATATTAATCGTTTTCTTCCTTTGCAGCCTTAACAACAGCTTCAGGAATTGCTTCGCCGTGTTTAACAACGAAGATGCAAAGCATACTGAGGATGAACATTACGGGGCTGTAAATGAAGAGCGACATATATGTGCCCGAAAGCATACGAACGATACCGTAAACGATGGGTGATGCAATCTGTGCGGAGAAGGTTGCGGTGTAATAATAACCTGTGAATGTGCCAACCTTATCGATACCGCCGATTTCAAGAACAAGAGGAAGAGTGTTAACGGTGATAAGCATATTTGCGAAACCGCCAAGGATAAGAGCAACCCAGATAAGAGCCATGCTCTGTGTTGCAACATAGAGAAGGAATACTGCCATAAACACGGCAAGACCGATAAGAATAGTCTTCTTTCTGCCGAGCTTCTTGCCCATATAGCCTGCGGGAATTGCTGCTACTGCGGAGCAAACAGCAAAGAGAGTTGTCATAATGGTTGCTTCCGAAGTTGTTTTGCCGAGAACTTCAGCTGCAAAGAGTGCAAAGAATGTTGTGATTGCGTTTGTGCCGCAGAAGAGGAAGAAAAGACCGCCAAGCATAAAGATAAGACTTCTTCTTTCGCCCTTTGAAAGCTTCTGGGCTTTCTGAGCTTCTTTTGCAGCTTTCTTTGCTTCTTTTTCTGCCTTTGCTCTTGCGGCTGCGTCAGCTGCCTTGTTCTGCTCTGCAACAGCCTCAAGCTTGCTTGAGGGCTCTTTAACAAAGAGGAGAACAACAAGCATACCGATAAGCATAACGATTGCACCGGTAAGGAAAACATAAGGGAAAGCAATCTGCTCGTTTTCTGTTGTGATTTTTGTGCCTGTGATGCCTGTGTAAATTGCACCTACGATTGTACCTGCAACCATACCGACGGCGCTGCCGATGCCGCCCATAAGGTTGATGATTGCGTTACCCTCACTGCGGAGTGCGGGAGGAGTAAGCGCGGGCATAAGAGCAACGCAGGGTGCTCTCCAGAGTGACATTGAGAAAACAAAAAGAATGATGAAGAGCATTGTTAAGGGAAGCGAACCGCCGAGTGCAACCCAGGGAATAACGGCAAAAAGGAAAGCCGAAACGGGAGCACCGAAAACGATGAAGGGGCGGCGTTTGCCGAGCTTTGAATGGCAACGGTCTGAAAGCTTGCCGAATGTTGGCTGGAAGATAACACCGAAAATGTTATCAAAGGTCATAATAATACCGATGAAAAGGGGAACAAGAGTTATGCCGCCTGCTTCGGTAACAACATTTTCACCCTGAGATTCCGCAAACTTTGCAAGAACGGGGAACATTTCATTAAGCTTTGCGCTCCACTCGGTAACCGTAGCGGAAGCATTGAGCAGTTTTTCAAGAATTTTTGTTATGTAGGGGTCGTAGATTGCCCATGCAATTGAGGAAGCCATAAATCCGAAGCCCGTAAGAATGGTTCTGGGGCGGTGAAGCTTGCCGTTTTCTCTTGCACAGAAAAAGGTGTTGTTCATAATCTTTTCTCCTTATGAATTTTCGTGCGATACAACGCCGCGATTAATGTTATTATATCATCATTATTATATTTTTTAAAGATAACATTTTATACTAAAAACACCGTTCGGTTTTGTTGGAGTTGACGAAAAAAAGACTGCCTCTTTCAAGGCAGTCTTTTAAAAATCAGAATGTGAAAATTTCTGCGATTTTTGCAAAAATATAGTTAAAGAAAGCTTCAATCTTTTCGCCTGTTGAAAATTCGTTGCCATTAAGAATAAATTCGTTCTTTGCTGCGGGATTGTTATCTGCATCATAGAATTCGAGCCATCTGATAACCTCTGTTGTGTAAGTTGAGGTGTCGCTCTCTTTGATATCTATAACTCTTGCGCCTCTGTTATGGTCGCCGTAGGAAGAAAATGTAACACCGGGAGTGTTAACAAGGTCAATACCCTTGTATGAAACTTCAAAGGTGTTCTTATGGTCATGACCGAAGAACATTGCAACAACATCGCCCTGATTAACAACAGCATCAAACTGACCGTTGTTATACTCGGGAGGGCAGGGAGATTCATTGAGTTCGCCCTTTGCACCCTCGGGAAGCTTATAGCTGTTTTCTGTTTTAACGATTACATCATAGACATCAGGCACAACGATATGCTGGAACATCATTGAAGGAACGGGAGCACCGCCGTTTGCAGCCTTAAGTTCGTTTGAAGTTTCAACATACCAGTCAATCTGGTCTTTATGAACGCAGCCGTAGCCTTCAAGGTCATTTTCATAATAGCCGGGGTCATTTCTGGCCGGATTTTTTTCATTATATGTAAGAGAATCAATGCACCAGATGTTATAAGCAACCTTGCTTCCGTCTGATGACATAATGGGAAGATTATAGTTGCCGCAGCCTGTGAGGTCTTCGCCTGCACAGCCTACAAAGCAATCATAAGCTTCATACATTTCCATCATTTCTTCTTTGGTTGCTCCGCCCTCACTATCGTGGTTTCCGAAAACAGCGGCAACGGGTACGCCGTATTCTTCAAAAATGCTCATAAAGCAATGAATACCAAGGCGAACAAGTCCCTTTGTAATGCACGAGCCTCCCGAAATATTGTCGCCTGTAAGAATTACAAGGTCGGGATCGGTTTCTTCAAGAACATCTTTAATGAAATTCTTGGTGGGGTTGAGAAGAAAAGGTCCGTCCTGAATATCGGCAATCTGGAGAATTCTGAAATTGCCGTCATCGTCAAAACGAAGAGTCTTTGAGTCCTCGGCTGCAAAGCCGAATGAGCAGAATGAAAGAATCATAACTGCGCTGAGAATAACCGAAATAAACTTTTTCATTGTTTTTCCTCCCTGATAAATATATAAATGTATTATATCATCAAAATAATTTTTTTCAATAAGAAAGCAAAAAAAATAGCCGTCCTATTGGACAGCTAAATTTATAAGTGTCGGCGTCGACCTATCTTCCCGGGCCGCTTCCAGCCAAGTATTTTCGGCACTGTTGAGCTTAACTACCGTGTTCGGGATGGGAACGGGTGGACCCTCAACGTCATCAACACCGACTAAAAAACGCAACGGCGTTTTTTGAATGCTTGATGATTATATCCTTTTAGAACGCATTTGTCAATAGTTTTTTCAAAAAAACTTAAAATTTTTTAAAAAATCTTAATTCCGCATTCCGCATTAAAAAAGCACCCTTGCGGGTGCTTTTTATTATTCTGTGCGAAGTGCAACAACGGGGTCTTTGCGTGATGCAATCTTTGCGGGCACGAGACCTGCAATAAGAGTGAGCGACATACTGATTAAAACAAGAATAACTGCCGCGTTTGCGGGAAGATTTGCAACATCGGGAATTGTTGAAAGATGCTCAATAACTGCATTGATGGGAATTGTAAGCAATATTGTTGAGCCTATACCTATCGCACCCGAAACAAATCCGACTATCAACGTTTCCGCATTGAATACTCGCGAAATATCTCTCTTTGAAGCGCCTATTGCTCTGAGAATACCTATTTCCTTTGTTCTTTCAAGAACGGAGATATAGGTTATAATACCAATCATTATTGATGAAACAACAAGTGAAATTGCAACGAAAGCAATGAGAATATATGAAATGATATTGATAATCTTTGTTACCGATGTGAGAAGAAGTCCTATATAATCGGTATATTTGATTTCATCATCTGCTCTGCCCTCTGCCGCCGCCTTTTCGTTATATGCATCTATAACTGCCGAAATATGGTCTTTTGCTTCAAAATCGAGGGGGAAGATATTTATTGTCTGCGGAGTTGCAAGGTCTGCAACGCCGAGCATCTTAATAGCCTCTTCATAGCTCTTTGCAAGGGGTTCGGGTTCCGGCTCGGGTTCGGGTTCGGGCTCTGCGGGTGTTTCTCCGCCCTCATTTGTCACGGGAGGAGGAGCAACCTGACTGCTCATCATTGCAGAAAGCATTTTGAGCTTTGCATTCTTATCCATCATCTGAAGATACTGAACAGCCTGCTTGCCCGAAATTGTGCCTATGCCTTCAATTTCCTGACCTTCAAGCATCTTATCAAGATAGCCTGCAAGCTCGGTTTTTTCTTCTGAAGAAAGTCTTGATTTGAGAAGAAGTTCAACAGTTCTCTTCATTTCTTCCGCCTGAGCACCGCTGTACATCTTATCTATATTTGCATAGAGCTCTTCTTCGGTAACAGGCTCTGCACTTGAGAAATCCATTGAGATTGCGGTCTGTGTTGCCTTGGGAGCCTCTCCCTTGAATGCCATTGAGCTTACCTTGGGAGCTTCTGTTTTTATCTGCGGGTCAAGCGAAACGGGCTTTGCCTCGGGCGCAGAAGCTTCGGGAGCTGTCTGCTGTGTTTCTTCCTTAACAAAGGGAAGACCCGTGAACACATCGGTTTCGGGATTTGCCTTCTGATTTTTAACAAGCTCGCATTCGTTTGTTGCGGTTATAACGTGCTCGGTGAGTGCGCTTGTGTAACCGATTGCACCCATTGTTGTTACCATAAGCGAGCCGTCTGTGGGTCTGATAATACCAACAACCTTGATTTCTTCGCCCTTTTCGATAAGTGATTCAACATAAACATCGTCTTCACTCTTATCTTCCCACATCTGAGTTTCTTCGTTATATGCGAAGAAATCGGGTTCAAGAACTATTTTAAAGGTTTTGCCGATAATCTCGTCATATTCAATTTCATATTTCTTTGCAACAAAATCCTCGCCGCTCTGCATAGCCATAAAGCCCTGCACCATATCGGCGGCTGTTGAAATACCCAGACCCTGAATTGCAAGGTCGCTGATTTCGTTATTCTTATCAACAATAAGAACAACCTCGTTATATGCCTTGGGCCATGTGCCCTTTATAACATCATACTGTGTTTCGAGAAGCTCGGGGTTATCGATAAGCTCCTGCCACGAGTTATAATATTTTTCGTATGAAGCCATCATTGAGGTATCAATGCTCATACCGCCAAGATTTACGCTGCCCATCATACCGTGCATAAGGTCGATAATGGGGCTGGGATAAACCTGATTTGCTCCGTTTGCAGTATCGGCAGAATAAATATTCATCTTTCCGCCGTAGGAATACTGAATTGAGCTTGCATATTGGTCTATATCACATTCGTCGCTTTCAAGGAATTCCTTGAATTTTGAAAGGTCGTTTGCCCAGATTTCAGAGGTAAACGATTCCATCATACTTGTTGTTAATGTATTAGAATAAACTTTGTCAAGTCCGTGGTCAACCTCTCCGCCCGTTGGTGAAATGGCTGCCATTCCGCCAAGCATACCGCTCATATCCATTGTTGCGCTTTCAACCATTATGGGATAAGAAGTGAGAGTTTCCTGCTGAATTGAATCGATATATGCCTGGAAACCGCTTGAAAGGGCAAGAATAAGGGCAATACCGATAATTCCTATGCTTCCTGCAAACGAAGTGAGGAAGGTTCTCATTTTCTTCGTGAGCAGATTATTGAATGAGAGTGAAAGAGCTGTCAGGAAAGACATTGAAGGCTTCTTAAGCTTCTTTTTCTCTTTTCTTGTTTTCTTTGTTTCTTCTTTTTCAGCTTCCTCGTCTGTATACGGATTTGAGTCGCTGACAATTGAACCGTCAACAAGGCGGATAATTCTTGTTGAATATTCCTCGGCAAGCTCGGGGTTATGGGTAACCATAATAACAAGTTTCTCTTTGGAAATCTCTTTGAGAATATCCATAACCTGAACGCTGGTTTCGGTATCGAGTGCGCCTGTGGGTTCATCGGCAAGAAGAATTTCGGGGTTATTTACAAGAGCTCTTGCAATTGCAACTCTCTGCATCTGACCGCCCGACATCTGATTTGGCTTTTTATTAAGCTGATTACCCAGACCAACCTTTTCAAGCGCTTCCTTTGCCCTTGCTTTTCTTTCTGCCTTTGATACGCCCGAAAGGGTGAGCGCAAGCTCAACGTTTGCAAGAACGGTCTGATGAGGAATAAGGTTATAGTTCTGGAAAACAAAGCCAACTGAATGGTTGCGGTAAGCATCCCAGTCGCCGTCTTTGAAATTCTTGGTTGACCTGCCCTCAATCACAAGGTCACCCGTTGTGTACTGGTCAAGACCGCCGATAATATTGAGAAGCGTTGTTTTACCGCAGCCCGAATGACCGAGAATTGAAACGAATTCATTTCGTCTGAATTCAATATTAACATCCTTTAAAGCAATAACCTTCTCATCGCCCGTGGGATATTCTTTTATGATGTTTTTGAGTTTAAGCATATAATACCTCTTTTGCTTGACAAAATATGTATCAAAATGTTACACTTGTAACTGTTACAAGTGTAACATTAGAATATGAACAAATCATCAACAAATTCCAAAGTGTTACAAAAAGGCGGAAATGTAATGGCAAAACACAATGAAGTGAATATTTTAACCCGTGAGTGCATTCTTACCGCTCTTCTCCGTCTTATGGAAACAGAACCTTATGAGAACATTTCCATAACCGATATAACCAATCTTGCGGGTGTTTCCCGTATGGCTTATTACCGCAATTATAAAAGCAAAGATGAAATTCTTCTGAGCCACCTTGAAGAGGCCGAAGAAAAGCTTATTGAAGAAATCGGCTACGGCGGTGCGGGTTCATTGAGAGAAATCATTCTCTACATATTTAAGTATATACAGGAAAATGCCGCAGTTATTCAAGCAATTTACGATGCGGGGTTAAATCACCTGCTTTCAAAAATGCTCAGCCAGAGAATTCTGCATTATTTTCCCGTTGCTTCCGAAAGCAAAGAAGGCAGATATGCCGTTCCTTTTTATGCGGGTGCCATTCTTTCTGTTTTTCATCTTTGGTTTGATAACGGAATGAAAGAAAGCAGCGAAGAAATGGCGGATATTATCACCGCCCTCATCAACAGAGATTCCGTCACCGGCCTTCTTGTTGTTCCTCCCGAAAACTGAGATTCAGATTCCGCCTTTACGGCGGAATTTTTTATTTATTGAAAAAAGCTTCTATCTGTTCTTTTGTTGCCGCAACCGAACCTTGAACCATATCGGGCTTTCCGCCGCCTCTTCCGTTGCAGGCGGAATTAAGCTCCTTGCCCATTGCTCTGACATCCTCTGTGCGGCTTCCGACTGCATATTTATAGCCGTTTTCATCGTCACCCGAAAAAACAGCGGCAACCTTAACCTTATCTGCAAGCAAATCGCAGAAAACTCTTGCATCCTCCGCTTCACCCGATGCATCAAACATACAGCAGAATTCACCCTCAATACTTTCGCATTTTGCGGCAAAAAGCTCTTTTTTGAGGGCATTGTACTTAAATCTTGCCTCATAAAGCTGAGCCTGAACTCTTTCAACCGCAGAAACAACCTCTTCGGTTTTTGCCTTGAGGAGTGCAGAAATTTTATTTACGCTTTCGTTTTTCTCTCTGTAATCTTCGAGTGCTCTTCTGCCGATTTGAAGAGTTATACGCACGCCCGATTTATAATTCATAATCGAGGTTGCTTTAATCATTCCCACCTCGCCCGTGAGAGCAACGTGAGTGCCGCAGCAGGCGCAAAGGTCAACGCCCTCAATATTAGTAAGGCGCACCTGACCCTTAATCTCTTTTTTGCTTCTGTATGAATAGTTTTCAAGCTCCTCATTGCTCGGATAAATCGCTTCGATGGGAATGTTTTTATATATAGCTTCGTTTGAAAGGTTTTCTATTCTTTCAAGCTCTTCGGCAGAAACCGTGCCGTCAAAATCAACGGTAACCGAATGCTCGCCCATATGGAATCCAACATTGTCAAAGCCGCAAACCGAATGAACAAAGCCCGAAAAAATATGCTCGCCCGAATGAAGCTGCATATTGAGAAATCTTTTTTCAAAATCAAGTTTGCATTCAACCTCTTCACCCTCTGCAACGGGAGATATGCAGATATGAATAACCTCTTCTCCCCTTTCAACGGTATCAACAACCTCTGCAGAGCCGATAAAGCCTCTGTCGCCGGGCTGACCGCCGCCCTCGGGGAAAAATGCGGTTTTATCAAGGATAACTTCAAATTTGCCCTTGTTTTCAGTGCAGGATAAAACCTTTGCCGAAAAATCTTTGATATATTGGTCTTTATAGTATAAACGCTCTGTCATAACAGCACTCCTTTTCTTTTTCACACAGATAATAACACACTGTATAATCAAAATCAAATTAAATATTGATTAAACCGTAAAAATTAACGGCTGTTTCTTTTGAAACAGCCGTTTGATTATTTCTTCTTTATTCTTGCCCAATATTCGCGGGCTGCCTGCTCATTTTTGTTATCGCCGAATTCATAATACTTTTTATTTTTCAGCACATCAGGCAAATACTGCTGGTCAACCCAATGGCCGCTGTAATCGTGTGCGTATTTATAGAACTGACCCTTGTTGGGGTTATCCTCGCCGTCATAGTGCATATTCTGAAGCTGACGGGGCACGGGACCCGTTCTGCCCGCTTTCACATCCGCCATAGCAGAATTAATCGCACCGTAGGCGGTGTTTGATTTGGGGCTGTTGGCAACAAGAATAACCGCATCTGCAAGCGGAATTCTTGCTTCGGGCAAGCCAAGCATCATTGCGGAATCAACCGCCGCTTTAACAATGGGAATTATCTGCGGATATGCAAGTCCCACATCCTCGCACGCGCAAACCAGCAATCTTCTGCAAGCAGAAACCAAATCCCCCGCTTCCAGAAGCCTTGCAAGATAATGAACGGCAGCATCGGGGTCCGAGCCTCTCATCGATTTCTGATAAGCCGAAATTATATCGTAATGCTCATCGCCGTCACGGTCATAACGCATTGCGCTTTTCTGGGTGAGTGCCTTTGCATTTTCAAGAGTTATCAGCTTTTCGCCCTCGCTCTCGTTTGCCGAAAGCACGCAAAGCTCAACGCTGTTCATCGCTTTTCTAACATCGCCCGCGCTTGCAGTTGCAATATGAGAATAAACGCCGTCTTCTATGCTGTATTTTTCATTTCTGTCATCAGCCATAAAATCAAAAGCTCGCTTGACCGCCTTTTCAACCTCGGCGGGAGTAACACTCTTGAATTCAAAAACTGTTGAACGGCTGAGAATTGCGCTGTAAACATAAAAATACGGGTTTTCGGTTGTTGAGGCAATAAGAGTTATCGCTCCGTTTTCAATATGCTCAAGCAGGGTCTGCTGCTGTTTTTTGTTGAAGTATTGAATCTCATCAAGGTACAGCAGTACGCCGTTGATTGCGCTGAGTGTCTGCGACTGTGCTATTATATCCTTTATATCTGCGGTTGAGGCAGTTGTGCCGTTGAGCTTGCAGAAGTATTTGTTGGTGCGCTTTGCAAGTATCTCGGCAAGCGTTGTTTTGCCGACACCCGAAGGACCGTAGAATATAAGGTTAGGTACTTCGCCCGAGTCGATTATACGGCGCAGTGCCTTGCCTTCGCCGAGCAGATGTCTCTGACCGACCATATCGTCAATGCTCTGCGGTCTGAGCCTGTCGGCAAGCGGATTTCTCATTACTCTCACACCTTTTAGAATTCTTGAAATACAATTTTACATTATATATGTAATTTTTTCAAGTAGTATACAAAAACAACAGAAAATCATTATTTTACAAGCAAAATATACTTTATTTTGTGAATTGTAATTATCTTTAAATTAATATATAATCTATACTGTTGTGCTATGTAAAATACAAATTCTGCCATACAACATATAATGGTGAAGGTGAATTTATTATGGTTTGTAACAATATTCTCGAGGCAATCGGCAACACACCGATTATCAGGCTCTCCCATATGGCTGACCCTGACGGTGCGGAGATACTCGTAAAATTCGAAGGTCTTAATGTAGGCGGCAGTATCAAAACAAGAACTGCTTACAATATGATTCTTGATGCTGAAGCAAAAGGCCTTATAAATGAAAATACAACAATTGTCGAGCCTACAAGCGGCAACCAGGGCATC
>JAZRTQ010000039.1:0-33904 GCA_045652165.1 Acutalibacteraceae bacterium
TTCCCTCCCTATGAGTATTATGAAGGCGAAAAAATCGTAGGTATCGATGCAGAAGTTGCAGCTCTTATTGCAGAAAAGCTCGGTATGGAGCTTGAAATCAAGGATATGGATTTCAACGGTATTATCAGTGCTGTTCAGAACGGTGTTGTTAACATCGGTATGGCAGGTATGACAGTTAACGAAGAAAGACTTCTCAGTGTTGATTTCTCAACAAGCTACGCAAAGGGCGTTCAGGTTGTTATCGTTAAAGAAAATTCAGGCATAGCAACTCTTGATGATCTTGCAGGCAAGCTCATCGGTGTTCAGGAAGCAACAACAGGCGATATCTATTCAACAGATGATTTCGGCGAAGAGAATGTTAAGAGATACACAAACGGTGCAGCAGCAGTTGCAGCTCTTCAGAGCGGTATTGTTGATGCAGTTATCATTGATAACGAGCCCGCAAAGGCTTTCGTTGCAGCAAATGACGGACTTGCAATTCTTGAAACAGCTTATGCTGAAGAAGATTATGCAATCGCAGTTGCAAAGGGTAACACAGATCTTCTTAATAAAATCAACAACGCACTTGCGGAGCTTACTGCAGACGGATCAATCCAGGCAATTGTTGATAAATATATCCCCGCTGAATAAGAGTTGATTATTTAAAAAAGTCAAGGGCAGGCTTCCGCTTGCCCTTAATTTATGAAAGGCAGAATATGAGAGATTTCAAAATTTCAAAGAAAACGCTCACGGTTCTGATAGTTACGCTTGCGGCAATGCTTGTTGCGTGCTTTGCTGTTCCCGCATTTGCATCTGCAACGGAAGCAGTATCGGAAAATGCAGGTTTTATTGAAACCGTAACAGAAACTGTAAAGAGCTTTTTTGTTGAACTTAAAGAAGACATAAACAATGTTTTAATCAAAAATGATAATTACAGGCATATCACAGACGGTTTGCTTATAACAATTGAAATTACTTTTGTTGCATTGCTTATCGGTCTTGCCTTGGGATTTGTTGTTGCTATAATCCGCTCAACATATGATAAAACAGGCAAATTAAAGTTTCTTAATGCAATCTGTAAGCTTTATCTTACCGTATTCAGAGGAACACCCGTTATAGTTCAGCTTCTTATAATTTATTATTTGTGGCTCGGACAGCACGGTGTTCACGAAAATATTGCGGCGATAATTGCATTCGGTGTGAATTCGGGCGCATATGTTGCGGAAATTGTCCGTTCGGGAATTATGTCTATTGATAACGGTCAGTTTGAAGCAGGCAGAAGCCTTGGCTTTTCTTATGTAAGAACAATGATTTATATTGTTCTTCCTCAGGCACTCAAAAACACCCTGCCGACTCTTGCAAACGAGTTTATCGTTCTTCTTAAAGAAACATCGGTTGCAAGCTTCATTGCCGTTAAGGATATGATGAAGGGTGCAAATGCACTTGTCGGATTTACTTATAATATGAATATTCCTTACATAACCGTTGCCCTTATTTATCTCGTAATGGTTCTTGTGCTTCAGAAGGGCGTAAGCTTGCTTGAAAGGAGGCTTCGTAACAGTGACCACTGATAATGTTGTTATTAAAGTTTCTGATTTGCAGAAAAGCTTCGGTTCGCTTGATGTTCTCAAAGGTATAAACACCGAAATCAAAAAGGGCGAAGTGGTTGTTGTTATCGGACCTTCGGGCTCGGGAAAATCAACATTTCTCCGTTGCCTTAACCGTCTTGAAGAACCCACAGGCGGAACAATTGAGTTCAACGGTGTGAACATTACCGATAAAAAGGTTAACATTAATAAACACCGCGAAAAAATGGGAATGGTTTTCCAGCAGTTTAATCTGTTCAATAATCTCACCATTCTCAAAAATATAACCATTGCTCCCGTAAAACTCGGTCTGATGAGCAAAAAAGAGGCGGAAGAAACCGCTATATCACTTCTCAAGAGAGTTGGTCTTGAAGATAAGGCAAACGCTTATCCGTCACAGCTTTCGGGCGGTCAGAAGCAGAGAGTTGCCATTGTGCGTGCTCTTGCGATGAATCCTGAGGTTATGCTTTTTGACGAGCCCACTTCAGCACTTGACCCTGAAATGGTAGGCGAGGTTCTTGATGTTATGAAGGAACTCGCTGTTTCGGGTATGACAATGGTTGTTGTTACCCACGAAATGGGCTTTGCAAAGGAAGTCGGCTCAAGAGTTGTATTTATGGATGAGGGAATTATTATGGAAGAAAATTCTCCCGAAGAATTCTTCACAAATCCCCAGAACCCCAGACTCAAGGATTTCCTTTCAAAGGTACTTTTATAAAAGAAAAACGCTCCGATTTTTTTCGGAGCGTGAATTTTTTTACCAGACAACATTCTGCGGTTTTCCGTTCATAAATGAATCAAGGTTTTGACGCACAACAGACATCAGCCTTTCTCTTGTTTCAAAGCCTGCCCATGCAATGTGAGGAGTTATGAAGCAGTTTTCAATTCCCAAAAGGGGATTATCGGGTGCAGGCGGCTCAACCGAAAGAACATCAAGTCCTGCACCTGCTATAATGCCGTTTTTCAATGCATCGGCAAGGTCATTTTCATTTATTACCTGACCTCTTGATGTGTTGATAAGAACGGCATTTTTCTTCATTTTCGAAAGAAATTCAGCATTAACCATTCCTTCGGTAAGCGGAGTGAGAGGGCAATGAAGCGAAACAAAATCGCTCCTTGCAAGAAGCTCGTCTTTTTCAACAAATTCAACCTCTCCGAAGGGGGCGGGGTGGTTGGTTGAAACAAGCACCTTCATTCCGAATGCAGATGCGATTTTTGCAACTGCCTTGCCTATTTTGCCAAAGCCGATAATGCCGAGAGTTTTGCCGTCAAGCTCATATAAAGGCGTTTTCCAATAGCAGAAATCCTTGCAACTGCTCCATTCGCCTGAGTGCACGGAATTGCTGTGAAGAGCAACTGCGTTTGTATGCTCAAGAATAAGTGCAAACGTAAGCTGTGCAACGGCGGAGGTGCTGTAACTGGGCACGTTGCAAACGGGTATGCCCTTTTCTTTGCAGTATTCCCAATCAACAATATTAAAGCCTGTGCTGAGCAGACCGATATATTTAACATCAGTCAGCTTTTCAAGAAGCTCCTTACGAAGCGGAGTTTTATTTGTAATGATTATATCGCAGCCCTTTGCTCTTTCATAAATCAAATCGGCGGGGGTGCGGTCATAAACTGTGTAATCGCCGTGAGCCGAAAGCCAATCCCACGAAAGGTCGCCGGGATTTTCGGTGTATCCGTCAAGTATACATATTTTCATATTTTTGCCTCCCGAATGGTTATTGTATTCATTATAACACATAATTTAAAAAATAAAATATAAAAATATACTGAAATATTATTGACCCTCTGTGAAATATAATATAAAATAAAGTGTTAGAAAAATTTACTGAATTGCGGTGAATTATTTGAAGAAAAAGCAAAAATCAAAAAAAATCTTGCTTTTCGGCGGATTAATATTTCTTGTTTTGTCATTGCTGATTGGTGCTTTGCTTTTTTCTCTTCAGTTTGAAGAATTATGGCATTGGTATGCCGTTATACAAAAACAGCTTTTGGATCTGGAACAAAGAATAGCAGAGATAGAACAGCAATGGCTGTTTGCTCTGGCGATTATTGCCTTGTTTGCAATAAAAAGCTTTATTCCGATATATCCGACATCAACGGTATGTTTTCTTACAGGCGTTATTCTTCCGATGTATTTTTCAGTTCCCGTTAATGTTTTGGGCTTCTGTGTGCTGACAAGCATAAGATATTTTGCGGGTAAACGTTTCGGAGCAGGAGGAGCCTGGAAAATGATAAGCAAAAATGTAAGACTCCGAAGGCTTATAAAAAGTGACGGAACGGGAAATCCCGCGTTGCTTATAGCTCTTTTCCTAGTGCCGGGAATGCCGATTAACAGTATATCGGGAATTTACGGCTCTTTCAATTTCGGTTATTGGCGGTTTATACTGCTGTCGGTAATAGGCTTTATGCCAAGACTTATTTCGTTTACATTTGTAGGTCGTAATGTGTTCGACCCGCTTTCACCCGGATTTCTTGTTCCGATTATGCTTCTTGCATTCTTTACGGGCATATCGTTGCTTTCCGTTAACGGAGTATGGACTGCGGTTGAAAAAATTCTGGCAGATATCAATGAACGTAAAAAGAAAAATCTTGAAAAGAAAGGAAATATAAAAAATGATTTTATCAAGTGAACTTAAAGCAAAACTCGGCACAAATGAATATGATGCCGCCCTTTCAAAAATGTATAAAGCAGAGGATATTGAAGCACAGAAAGCAAGATATATCCGAATTGCAGAAAGCTTTGAAGAGTTTTACGGCTCGGGCAGAGAGGTTGCTGTTTTCAGTGCACCCGGCAGAACTGAGGTTGGCGGCAACCATACCGACCATAACCACGGCAAGGTGCTTGCGGCAAGCGTAAATCTTGATGCTGTTGCAGTTGCGGCTGTTAACAATGAAAATATTGTAAGAGTTAAATCCGAAGGCTATAAAATGGATGTTGCAGATCTCAGCGACCTTGGTGTTATGCCCAACGAAAGAGGCCGTTCCGCTTCTCTTGTAAGAGGTGTTTGCGCAGGTTTCAAGAACAGAGGCTACAAAATCGGCGGTTTTGATGCCGCAACAGCTTCCGATGTTCTTTCGGGTTCGGGTCTTTCTTCATCTGCAGCATTCGAGGTCCTTCTCGGAACAATGCTTAATCATCTTTATAACGACGGCAAAGTAAGTGCCGTTGAAATTGCACAGATTGCACAGTTTGCGGAAAACGAATATTTCGGCAAGCCCTGCGGACTTATGGACCAGATGGCTTGCTCTGTTGGCGGTTTTGTTCAGATTGATTTTAAAGACCCCGCTGTTCCCGTAATCAACAAGGTTGATTTTGATTTTGCATCCTGCAACCATGCTCTCTGCATTGTTGACACAGGCGGAAACCATGCAGACCTCACCGATGAATATGCGGCTGTAAGAGGTGAAATGGAAACTGCGGCTTCAAAGCTCGGCGAATCGGTTCTCCGCGATGTTGACAGAGCAGAGTTTGAAAAGAATATTTCTGTTATCCGTGATTCAGCGGGCGACAGAGCAGTTCTTCGTGCTCTTCATTTCTTCAATGAAAATGAAAGAGTTGATAAGCAGGCTGCTGCTCTTGCCAAAGGCGATTTTGATGAATTCAAATCACTCATTATCGAAAGCGGCTTCTCATCATATATGTATAACCAGAATGTTTACACCTGCAAAGCTCCTTCATCACAGCCCGTAAGCCTTGCACTCGCAATGTGTCAGGATATTCTCAAGGGCAAGGGTGCATGGAGAGTTCACGGCGGCGGATTTGCAGGTACAATTCAGGCTTTTGTTCCCGCAGAACTTCTTGAAGAGTTCAAAACAAAGATTTGCGCTGTTTTCGGCGAAAAATCCTGCTATGTTCTTAATATCCGTCCCGAAGGCGGAATCCGTGTAATCTGAAAGGAAAATATTTATGAATAAATTCAGCGAGGTTTCGGCTTTGCTTAAGGCTCTTTGCGAAGCAAAGGGTGTTTCGGGTGCTGAAAATGAAGCAGCAAAGGTTGCAGCGGATTTTCTCGGAAAATATATGCCAGCAAAAATTGATGCACTCGGCAGCGTTACGGGCAGTATGGGCGAGGGAGATGTTCATATTCTGCTCGATGCACATCTTGACCAGATAGGTCTTGTTGTTACGGCGGTTGATGCTGACGGCTTCCTTAAGGTTGCAAAATGCGGCGGTGCAGATAAAAGAGTGCTTGCTGCTTCAGATGTTACCGTTCACGGAAAGGAAAAGCTTTTCGGCGTTATAACATCAACTCCGCCTCATCTTAGCAAACCCGGTGAGGGCGATAAAGCAACGGATTTTGATGAAATTGCCGTTGACATCGGAATGAAAAAAGAAGAAGCGTCAAAGTATGTTTCTCCCGGTGACAGAATAACTTTCAACGGAGCATACAGCGAGCTTCTGGGCAGCAGAGTCTGTTCTCCCTCGATTGATGACAGAGCAGGCGTTGCGGCAATATTAAGATGTCTTGAGATGATCAAGGATAAAAAGCTTAACTGCAAGATCAGCGTTATGTTTTCCGTTCAGGAAGAAACGGGCGGAAGCGGTGCTCAGGCAGGTGCTTTTGCTGCGGCACCCGATGAAGCAATCGCTGTTGATGTAAGCTTTGCATCAGCCCCCGGAGTGAGTGCGGAAAAATATGCATCTCTCGGCGGCGGAACAATGATTGGATTTGCTCCCTCGCTCGATTATGCAATGAGCAATAAGCTTGTTGAACTTGCAAAGAAAAATGAGATTTCTCATCAGCTCGAGGTTATGGGCGGAAAAACAGGCACCAACTGCGATGAAATTCAGGTTTCGGGCAGAGGAGTTAAAACCGCTCTGCTTTCCGTACCTCTTCGCAATATGCACACCGCTTGCGAAATCTGCGATCTGGAAGATATAGAGAATACCGCAAAGCTTATGGCGAAATATATAACCGAAAGGGGCGGGGCAAATGCTTGAAATGATTAAAGAGCTTTGTGCTCTTTCGGGTATTTCGGGCCGTGAAGATGCGGTGCGTGAATACATTATTGATAAAATAAAAGATTTTGCCGATGAGTATTTTACGGACCCTCTCGGTAATCTCATCGTGTTCAAAAAGGGCAAGAAACCTGCAAAAAATAGGGTTATGCTTGATGCGCATATGGACGAGGTTGGTCTTATTATAACCGGCATAACTTCCGAAGGTTTTCTGAAGTTTGCAAAAGTCGGCGGAATAAACACAAAAGTAATTATCGGCAGAACCGTAAAGGTCGGTTCAAAGGGCGTTGTGGGTGCGCTCGGCATCAAACCCATTCACCTTGTCAAGAAAGATGACGAAGCAAAAATTCCCGAAATTGATGATTTATACATTGATATAGGTGCAAAGAGCAAAGAAGAGGCAGAAGAATATGTCCGCCTCGGCGATGCGGCTTGGTTTTGCTCGGATAATGTTGAATTCGGCAACGGATTCATAAAAGCCAAGGCACTTGATGACAGAGCGGGCTGTGCACTCCTTATTGAAATGATAAGAAGTGAGCTTGAATATGATAGCTGGTTCTCTTTCAGCACTCAGGAAGAAATCGGCACAAGAGGTGCCCAGGCTTCTTCGTTTACTGTAGCACCTGATTATGCCATAGTTGTTGAAACAACAACCGCGGCGGATATCTCGGGCGTTAAGGACGAAAAAAGAGTTTGTATCTGCGGCAACGGCGGTGCGGTTTCGTTTATGGACAGAAGCACCGTTTATAACCGTGAGCTTTTTGATAAAGCTTTTGAGGTTGCCGAAAGAGAAAAGATTCCTTGCCAGCCCAAAACTCTTGTTGCTGGCGGCAATGATGCGGGAGTTATCCATAAGAGCAGGGGAGGCGTTAAGGTTTTAACCGTTTCAATACCCTGCAGATATCTCCATTCGCCCGGCTGTGTAATCAAATACAGCGATGCGGAAAACAGTCTGCGTCTTATTAAAAAGCTTGCAGAGGAATTTGCAAAATGGTGAGCCTTTGCAGTAATTACAATGAATTTGATTTTCTTCCCGCTGATGCATATGCGGCAAGAATAACGGCTCTTTTCAAAACCTACGGTGCAGATTACGATTTTGCAACCTTTTGGGTGCAGAGAGTTGATGATAAACCCGTTGCGGCAATCGGCAGAGTGGACGGAAATATGACACTCTGCTGTACCGAAAATGCCGATTTTGAAGAGCTTTCGCATTTTATGAATGCGGTTGGTTATTCATCGCTGACTCTTGATGAAAAATATCTTTTACCGCTCGGAATAACCGATGCAAAAAGTTCTTATACCGTTGAGTATAAGGGCGAAAAAGCTTATGGAAATGAGCTTATAAAGACTGATTCCGATAAGAAAAAGCTTTATGATTTGCTCGTTTCGTGCGGCTTTGAGTTAGGTAGCTATTCCGCGTTTTTATCCGATATTTGTGCAAGGCTTAATAAAAACACCGCAAGTCTTGCCGCAATAGGAGAGGCAGACCCCGATGCTTGCGCGTTCGCTCTTTTTGAGGGCGAAAAAAGCGTTTTGCTCGGTGCGGTAGCAACAAGAAATGAGGCAAGAGGCAAGGGCTATGCCTCTGCTTTGGTTAAATATCTTGCAGGCAGAGAAAAAGAAAAAAGAGTTTTTCTTTTCTGCCGCAATGACGGTTTGCTTGAATTTTATAAAAAATCCGGCTTTGAATATGTCGGTAAATGGGCTGTTGTTGAAAAACAGAGGAGGGCTTGAGATGGCACCGTTATGTTATTTTCTTTCAGTGCTGACAATAGCTTTTGCCATAGGTTGTGTGCTTTTCAGAAGAAAAGGCAAATCATTTGAGGGAATGCTCTGCAAGTTTATGTCAAGCTTCGGATTCATATCCGTTGCGATTGTGGGCTATCTCTTCAATCCCGAAAATGTTTATTATTTCTGTTTGGTGTGCTTTGCTTTGTTCTTCGGATTTTTCGGCGATGTGCTTCTCGGAATAAAAGAGATTGCGCCAACCTTCAGAGGAAAGCTTATTCCTTTGGGCACAATGTATTTCCTTTTCGGGCATATATTTTTTATTGTTGCCCTTCTTCTGCAATGCGGTTTCAGTATAATAACACTTATTATCGGAATTGTTGGAGGAGCAGTTGCTTTCGTTTTGATAAAAGTTCTTAAAATGAAGGTTAATTCCGCGTTGAGAATTATAATGTCGGTTTATTTTGCGGCTTTGATATATAAGGTTGCAAATGCTTCTTTGCTTATAATTCAGCAGGGAGCAAAACCCTCTTATGTTATGGCGCTTATCGGCTCAATACTCTTTGTTATCAGCGACACCTGCCTTTCATTGCTTTATTTTACACCCGTAAAAAGAAAGAATTTCTGGGTAACGGTTGAGCTTTCAAGCTATTATCCCGCGCAGATTCTTTTTGCAATGTCTGTTGCAATGATGAAATAAAAGGAGAAATAAAAAAATGACTGCTTTTGTAATAAAATTTTTAACATTGTTTATGAGCTTTGTTGTTTCGCTTAACGGATTTGTTATTCCCGTAAGTATTTTTAAAAACAGTGCCGATATTGATTATGCTTTTGCAAACAACATCGCAGGCTCTGCGGCGGGCACGGTAACTGTTTCATCGGATATGAACGGAAAATATGAACTCTATTGGGGTACCGATGAGCTCGAAATGCTTTCTGTTGAAGTTGATGATTACACTGTTTATTACAGTGAATTTGCAAATATTGATGTTGAAAAAGGCGAGGGAAGTGCTTCGATTCAGGAATTCACCGCAATTCCCGAGGGAGCAGAAACCGTTCTTGCTTTCAAAAACAGAATTCTGATGGGCTCTTATGAAATCCCTGAAGAAAAGCAGGCTGATTACGGCGAGAAAGTTTATTCTTTCGGAGCTCTCAGCGATGTTCATTTCAACAGATACAACGGCTCGCTCTCGGGTGACGATGCTTGTATCGCTTTCCCGAATGCACTTAAGTTTATTGAAAAGTTTGATGTTGAGCTTGTAGGCATTTCAGGTGACATTTCCGTTAACGGCGAAAGAGATTCGTTTGAAAAGTTTAACAGAATAGCCTCTGAAGTTGATTTCCCCGTTTATACCTGCACAGGTAATCATGATGTGAGCAATAAATTTGACCTTGCAAACTGGCAGGAGCTTATAAATAAAGGCGTTTACGGCGAGAATAAAGCAGACGGTGTTGCCGATGTTGCGGCAAACGGACTTGATTTTGTTTACGCACCCGAAAACGCAAACGGCGATGTTTTTATCTTCCTTTCACAGTATCAGTGGGATTATAATGAATCAACCAGCAGAATACTCACCGATGCGCAGCTTGACTGGCTTGAAAATCAGCTTGAAAAATACAGCAACAAAACGGTTTTCCTTTTCTTCCACACCTTCCTTAATAACCCTGTAGAGGGAGAAAATCTTGCTATGGGTGAAGGTAATCTTATGAACAATGCAGGTCATGCGTATGATCTTCCGTTTACCGAAGGCTGCCCTGATGAGGTTCGTTTTGAAGCTTTGATGAAAGAATATAAGAATGTTGTTTTCTTCAACGGTCATTCCCATTGGAGATATGATATGCAGAAGCTTAACCCCAATCTCAACATAGCTGATTATAACGGAGAATACGCAACAATGGTGCATCTTTCAAGCGTTTCATCACCCAGGTCAACAAGTGCAAATCTTCCTGATACAAACGAACATTATATGCGTAATTCCGAGGGAATGCTTGTTACGGTTTATGAGGATTCAATAGTATTCACCGCTTGCGAATTCCTCAGAGGTAAATTCCTTTCATACGCAACTTATGTAATTGAAAAATAAGCAAAATGCTGTTTCACAATGATGTGAAACAGCATTTTTTATGCCTTGTTATTATCTTTTATTCTTTTGATTGCACCTTTTTCAAGGCGTGAAACCTGCGCCTGTGAAATTCCTATCTCGTTTGCAACCTCCATTTGTGTTTTGCCTCTCATAAATCGCAGATAAAGAATTTTTTTCTCTCTGGAATTCAAATCGTTTATCGCCTGTTTGAGCAATATTTCTTCAAGCCAGCTATCCTCATTTTCATTGCTTCCTATCTGGTCCATAACATAGATCGTGTCACCGCCGTCTGAATATACGGGCTCGTTGAGAGAAACCGGTTCAACTATGGCATCAAGAGCAAGAACAACATCCTCGCGGCTTATTCCGAGTTCTTTCGCAATTTCTTCGGGAGTGGGGTCGCGCTCAAGTTCGTTTATCAGTCGTTCTCTGACCTGCATTGCGTGATATGCGGTATCCCTGACAGAACGGCTTACCCTGACGGGATTATTATCCCTTAAATGTCGGCGCACTTCACCTATAATCATAGGACAGGCATAGGTGCTGAATCTCACATCAAGGCTCATATCAAAGTTATCAATTGCTTTTATCAGCCCGATACAGCCAACCTGAAAAAGATCATCGGGATTTTCACCCCTGTTTGAAAACCGTTGAATAACGCTCAAAACAAGCCTTAAATTGCCCATTATAAGCTCATCACGGGATTTTTTATCGCCGTTTCTGGCTTTTTTCAGCAGCTCCATTTTTTCGCTTTCTTTAAGAACCTTGAGCTTAGCGGTGTTAACTCCGCATATCTCAACTTTATTAAATTGCAAACTATCACCCCGAATTATTTAATGGCAATAAAAGTATTGCCATTTTTATCGGAGCTTATTATTGGAAATCGGCTTTAATTTGTTAAAAAATTTCAAAACATAAAAAACGAGCAAAACGGAGAAAAACAGAGCATACAAGAGCAAAATGGAGCAAATTCTGAAAATCCTTTGAACAGAAACTGATTTTTCACTGATTTTATAAAAAAATTGTTGACATTTGCGGGTTTTTGCTCTATATTTTATCTTATCATATATTATATAAAAATAAGTATAAATATAAGCCGTAATGTCGTTTCAGACAAAGGCAGAGAGGGGTTGCATAATTGAAAGAAAATGTTATTATCGATTTGAAAAATATCTCCGTAACATTCGGAGATAATCAGGTGTTAAAAAATCTCAACCTCTACATTCGTGATAAGGAGTTCATAACATTTCTCGGTCCTTCAGGCTGCGGTAAAACAACCACGCTCAGGATTATTGCAGGATTTATTGAACCCGACGAAGGCGAGGTTATTTTTGAGGGCAAAAAAATAAATTCTCTGCCTCCTCATAAAAGGCAGGTAAACACCATTTTTCAGCGATATGCGCTTTTCCCTCATCTTAATGTTTATGAAAATGTTGCTTTCGGTCTGCGCATAAAGAAAGTTCCTGAAAAGCAGATTAAAGAAACAGTTGAAGAAATGCTCGCTCTTGTTAACCTCAAGGGCTTTAATAAGCGTAATATAAATTCACTTTCAGGTGGTCAGCAGCAGAGAGTTGCCATAGCAAGAGCTCTTGCGGTAAAACCCAGAGTTCTGCTTCTTGATGAGCCTCTCGGCGCTCTTGACCTTAAGCTTCGCAAGGATATGCAGGTTGAGCTTAAAAATATTCAGCAAAGGCTCGGCATAACATTTATCTATGTTACTCACGACCAGGAAGAGGCTCTTTCAATGTCAGATACCGTTGTTGTTATGGATGGCGGTATCATTCAGCAGATAGGCACTCCTCTTGATATTTATAATGAGCCTAAAAATGCATTCGTTGCGGATTTCATCGGCGAAAGCAATATCATCGACGGTGTTATGATTGATGACTGCCTTGTTGAATTTTCAGGCAGACGTTTTGAATGTCTTGATAAAGGCTTTGCCAAAAACGAAGCGGTTGACGTTGTTGTCAGACCCGAGGATGTTGATGTTGTTGCTCCCGAAAAAGGTATGGTTTGCGGTGTTGTAACATCCGTTACCTTCAAGGGCGTTCACTTTGAAATAATTGTTGATATCGGCGGCTTCAAGTGGATGATTCAGACAACAGACTATCAAGCAGAGGGCAGCAAAATCGGTCTTTTCATTGAGCCTGATGCGATTCATATTATGAAGAAATCTGAGTATTCTGGCATTTACGGTGACTACAGCTCTTTCAGCGAAGAGTTCGATGAGCTTTCCGATCCCGAAGAGGAGGAAGAGGAATGAATAACCGTTCAGTTCTCAGAACAAAGCTTGTTTCTGCGCCGTATATTGTTTGGTCGGTGCTCTTCATAATTGCTCCGCTTATTTTTGTTGTATACTATTCATTTACAGATGCTTCAGGTGCATTCACCTTTGATAACATCACGGCATTGAGCAAATATGCGCCAACATTTCTGCGCTCAATATGGTTCGGAATTGTGGCAACAATGATTTGCCTTGTTATTGCATTCCCGCTTGCATACATAATGTCGCAGAAAACCGAAAAGGTTCAGCGCACACTTATTATGCTTGTTATGCTGCCTATGTGGATGAGCTTTCTTATCCGCACTTATTCCTGGATGGCGTTGCTTCAGGATACGGGTATCATCAATTCATTTCTTATTAAAATCGGAATTGACCCCGTTCATATGATCAACACTTCGGGTGCGGTTATATTGGGTATGGTTTATAACTTTTTGCCCTATATGATAATGCCGATTTATTCCGTTATGGCAAAGCTTGACCATTCAATGGTTGAAGCGGCTCAAGACCTTGGCGGCAACAGACTTACCGTTATCAGAAAGTGCATTATTCCTATGAGTATGCCGGGTGTTGTTTCGGGCATAACAATGGTATTCGTGCCTTCAGTAAGTACATTCTATATTTCCCAGAAGCTCGGCGGCGGTTCGTTTGACCTTATCGGTGATGTTATAGAAAGGCAGTTCCAGCAATCCTATAACTATAATCTCGGTGCATCGCTTTCGCTTGTTCTTATGGTTCTTATTCTTATAAGTATGGCGGTTATGAACCGCTTTACCGGAGAAGAGGAGGGAATGGTAATATGAAGGCTGCATCAAAAATTTATACCGTTCTTGTTTTCCTTTTCCTTTATGCACCGATTCTTGTGCTCATTCTTTTTTCATTCAACGCAACAAGCAGCACAAGCGTCTTCTCGGGTTTTTCACTTCAATGGTATAAAAGGCTTTTTGAAGATGAAGCAACTCTCAGAGCTTTTTCAAACACAATAATTCTTGCAGTTTCGTCTTCCGCAATAGCAACGGTTCTCGGAACTGCGGCGGCAGTAGGAATAGATAAATATAAAAAGGGCATTGCCCGTTCAAGCGTGATGGCAGTAACCAATATTCCTATGACTAACCCTGAAATAGTAACGGGTATTTCAATGATGCTTTTGTTTGTTTTTGTGGGTAAGCTTGTTAATATTGACGCAGTTCTCGGTTTCGGAACTTTGCTTATTGCTCACGTAACATTCAATCTGCCCTATGTTATTCTTAATGTTTTGCCAAAGCTTCGCCAGACTGACAGAAATCTTGCTGAAGCTGCGCAGGATTTGGGCTGTAAGCCCGTATCGGCATTTTTTAAAGTTGTTCTGCCTTCAATTATGCCCGGTATAATTTCGGGTATGATTATGGCATTTACCCTTTCGCTTGATGATTTCATTATCAGCTATTTCACAAGCGGACCGGGCTTCCAGACTCTTCCCATCGCGATTTTCTCAATGACCAAAAAGAGAGTAAAGCCCGATATGTATGCTCTTTCCGCAATCATTTTTGTAAGCATTCTTGTGTTGCTTATTCTTCAGAATGTTGCACAAAACAAGAGCGAAGAAAAAAGCAAAAAAAAGAATTGATTATTTCTCTGAAAGGAGTGTCGGAAGTGAAAAAAGTTGTTTCGGCAATTTTTGCTCTTCTTATAATGCTTATGCCCTGCACGGTTGCTTTTGCCGCAGAGCAGAGCGACATAGATGCCCTCAGAGGCACAAAGCTTTATGTTTATAACTGGGGCGAATATATTTCAGACGGCACCGACGGTTCACTTGATGTTAACAAGGCTTTTGAAGAAAAATACGGAATCGAAGTTGTTTATGATACTTATGATAACAACGAGGTTATGTATTCAAAGCTCAAAAGCGGCGGTGTTTCATATGATATAGTTATTCCCTCGGATTATATGATTGAGCGTATGATTAAAGAAGATATGCTCCAAAAGATTGATTTTTCAAATATTCCCAATTATAAGTATATCGACGAAAAATATCTCAATCTTGCTTATGACCCCTCAAACGAATATTCCGTGCCCTATACCATCGGTATGGTTGGTCTTATTTATAACGAAACAATGGTTTCCGAAGCGCCGGACAGTTGGACTGCTCTCTGGGATAAGGAATATGCAAACAGCATTCTTATGTTCAATAACCCCAGGGATGCTTTTGCAATTGCACAGAGCGTTCTCGGAATGGATTATAATATGGAATCCGAGGTTGCCTGGAAAGTTGCTTCCGAGCTTCTTAAGGAGCAGAAAAGCGTTTCTCCCGTTTATGTAAACGATGAGGTATTCCTTAAAATGGAATCGGGTGAGGCAGCTTTTGCACCGTATTATGCGGGCGATTATCTTACTATGAAAGATAATAACCCCGACCTTAATCTCGTATTCCCCAAGGAAGGCGTAAACTATTTCTGCGATGCGGCGTGTATCCTCAAAGGCTCAAAAAATAAGCTTGCCGCAGAGCTTTATATCAACTTCCTTCTTGAGCCCGATGTTGCACTTGCAAATGCTGAATATATCTGCTATGCAAGCCCCCACACCGAGGTTTTCAACAATCCCGAATATTCATTCTATCAGGATGAAATTCTTTATCCTGAAACGGGAAAATTCAAAACACAGCTTTTCCTCAACCTTTCTCCCGAAACACTTGCTCTTATGAGCACATTATGGGATGATGTTAAAAACTACATTCCCGAGGGCGAAGGAAACCACGCATTTTTCTTTGGCGGTGCGGGAAATTCAACTGTTGTTGATGACGGAGAAAAAATGACTCCCGAAGCCCGCAGATATGCTCTTTACATAGGCATATTTGTTCTTGTTTGCCTTGCATATGTTGTTTTCAGATATGCAAGAAAAAAGTATAGAGAAAGCATATAATCAAAGCCGCAGTCCAACGGATTGCGGCTTTTTAAATCTTACAAAATTGTAACATTCATTGACATTGACAAAGGCTTGTTATATATTATAGGTAATATTATTTATATAATAATTTGAGGTTTGTATGGAAAGAATAAGAAAGTTTTTGGTTTCCGATTGGTATACCGTTATACTTTTTGCTCTTGCCTGCCTGGTTGTTATAACCGGCACAGAGGTTTTGGGCACGCTTATATTTGCCATAATCATAGGTTTATCAATGACCCTCACAGATGATTGGCTTCCTCCTCTTCAGGGGGTTATGCTTACCTTTTGTTTTGCAATAAGGTGTAAACATTCATTTGATGATTTTATGAAGTATTGGTATCTTGCAGTTGTTGCGGGAGTGCTGATTCTTCTTCACTTTATTTTATACAAATTCAAATTCAGAAAAGGCAGTTGCTTTAACGGTATTCTTGCAACCTCTATTGCAGTAACTCTCGGCGGTCTTGGAATAATAACCGCAAAAGAATATTTTTCTTCAACCTCAATATTTTATATTATAATGCTCGGCTTCGGTATGCTTTTTGTTTATTCATATATGAGCGGAGCGCTGGATAAAAAATATGATTATGATTTTTCTGACAGATTTGCAAAAATGATGGTGAGCGCAATTCTCTTGCTCAGCTTTTGCCTCGCAGAGGAATATATCAGCAGAGCATCGGAACTCAGCGGCGGATTTGATATTCTGCCTTTCCAATGGAGAAACAACGGCTCAACAATGCTTATGCTTGCAATGCCGTTTGCGTTTTATCTGTCTGTTAAAAAATTCGGATATTTCTTCATAGGTATGCTTTCTTACGGTGCAATTCTTTTTGCGGGTTCAAGAGGCGGAATGATATTCGGTCTGATAGAGCTTGTGATTTGTATGGCGGTTATGCTGATTATTGATAAACGCCACAGAAAAGCAATTATTGTTGTTGCTCTTCTCTGCCTTGCAGGTGTCTTTGTTATGCGTCATTCCCTTGTTGATATGGTAAGCTATACAATTGAACGTCTTCTGAATCCGTCGGAAAATGCCATAAGGCTTGAGCTTATTCCCCGAGGCGTAGAGGATTTTCTTTCTAATCCGATTTTCGGCAGAGGAATAGGATATATGGGCAATAATGATGTTCACAATAACGCGGAATTTACCCTTTGCTGGTATCATTGTTCACCTATTCAGATTATCGGAAGCTTCGGCGTTTTCGGCGTTGCGGCTTACGGCTATCTGATTTATCTCAGAATCAGAACTCTTGCAAAGAATTTAACATTTTTTAATATTGCAATGTTTTTATCATATATCGGGCTTGAAATGATGTCACTCGTAAATCCGGGCATCTTTGTTCCGTTCCCGTATCTTTTCCTTGCAACAATTTATTTTGTTATTATGGAAAGATGTAACAGCGAAAAAGACAAGCAACTTCTTTCAAAAATTTTAAAAGGTGAAAAATAATGAATGTTTTATCAATAGGCAACAGTTTTTCAACAGATGCCCATACCTATCTGCCTCAAATGGCAAAGGCAGCGGGCAAAGAATTGCTGCTTTGCAATCTTCACATAGGCGGATGTTCTCTTGAGCAGCATTGGACAAATTGGAGCGAAGAAAATCAGGATTATTTTTATGAGGTGTTTCTTCCTTTTGAAACAGAAATGAGCCGACCCGACGGTGTTGCTCTTCACGAGGCGGTTGAGGATGAAGAATGGGATGTTATAACCCTTCAGCAATGCAGCCCTCTGAGCGGAATAAAAGAAAGCTATTCGCCTTATCTTGCAGAGTTGGCAGAATACTGCCGTATGATGCAGCCTCAGGCAAAAATAATGTTTCACCAGACATGGGCATATGAAAACGGTTGCAAAAATCCCGCTTTCGGCAATTACGGCAACAGTCAGGATGAAATGTATGCAGAATTAACTCAGGCCTGCGTTGAAGCAGCTTATGAGGCTGATATTGATTTGTTTATTCCGAGCGGAAGAGCGTGGCAGACTGCAAGACAAACGCTGATTGGCGATAAACTCACAAGAGACGGTATGCACGGCAATGAGCTCGGATGCTACCTTGCAAGTGCTTGCTTTTATGAAATGATTTTTGGCGAAGATGTCAGAGAAAATCCGTTTTATCCGGAAGAAATCGGGCCCGAAATAACAGAACTCCTCAAAATCTGTGCCCATATCGCAGTTGAAGAGGGGATAACAAGATAAAAAAGAGCCGCATCTTTAAGATGCGGCTTTTATGTTTATTCATCAATACCGAGAAGTTCGGTTACGCTCATATCAAGAACTTCGGAAAGAGCCTTGATTTCAAAATCGGTAACGTAACGAAGCTGACCTTCAAGCTTTGAAAGACCTGATGCATTTAAATCAATACCTTTTATCTGAAGCTGGGTGAGCAAATCCTTCTGTTTCATATTGATTTCTTTGCGTCTTGCCTCAACTTTAGCACCAACAATGTTTCTGTCGCCAAGTGCCTGCTTTCTGATTCTCATAAATAGTACCTCCTGAGTGCCGTTTGAAAAGGAATCTTTGCTGAATTATACAAAAAGTATAAATTTTGCAATATCATTTAAACTATACGCATTATTTGCACTCTACGGGTATTATATTATCATAATTTGTATAAAAATGCAATAGTTTTTTTGCTTTTTGAAGATATATTATTGCTTTTTTAACGATGAGTCAGAAAAAGTTAAGTTAAACAAAGAAAATGAAATATGTTTAAAATTTGTTTGCGGGTGTTGACTTTTTTGTTTGAAAAGTATATTGTAAAACTCAATAAAATAATTCATAATAAAGAAAAGGAAGTGATAATCTTGAATAATGAAAAACTTGCAAGAAATCTCACTATGCTTACCGACTTTTATGAAATAACAATGGCAAACGGTTATTTTAAAAATAACTTTAAAGATACCGTTGCTTATTTTGATATGTTTTTCCGTAAGGTTCCCGACGGCGGCGGATTTGTTATAGCTGCGGGTCTTGAACAGCTTGTTGAATATCTTTCAAATCTTCATTTTACCGATGAGGATATTAATTACCTCAGAGGCAAGGGCTTCGGAGAAGAATTTCTTGATTACTTAAAGAACTTTAAATTCGAATGCGATGTCTGGGCTATTCCCGAAGGCACTCCCGTTTTTCCGGGTGAACCCATTGTTAAGGTTAAAGGACCTGTTATTCAGGCTCAGTTTATTGAAACAATGGTGCTTTTATGTATAAACCATCAGAGCCTTATTGCGACAAAGGCAAACAGAGTTTCCCGTGCTGCAGAGGGCAGGGCGGTAATGGAATTCGGCTCAAGAAGAGCACAGGGATTTGACGGCGCAATTTATGGCGCAAGAGCAGCATATATCGGAGGTTGCGTGGGTACAGCCTGCACAATCTCGGATGAGCTTTTCGGTGTTCCCGCACTCGGAACAATGGCACACAGCTGGGTTCAGCTTTTCGACAGCGAGATTGAAGCTTTCAAGGCATATGCAAAAGAATATCCTGACAGCTGCACTTTGCTTGTTGATACCTATAATGTTTTAAAATCAGGTATTCCCAATGCAATCAAAACCTTTGACGAGATTCTCAAGCCTATGGGCAAGAGACCGAAAGGAATAAGAATTGACAGCGGTGATATTGCTTATTTGTCAATAAAGGCTCGTAAAATGCTTGATGAAGCAGGTTATCCCGATTGTTCTATTGTTGCATCAAACTCACTCGATGAATATATAATCAGAGATATGCACCGTCAGGGCGCAAAGGTTGATTCCTACGGCGTTGGCGAAAGACTTATAACATCATCATCAAGCCCCGTTCTCGGCGGTGTTTATAAGCTTGTTGCTGTTGAAAAAGACGGAGAGGTTATTCCTAAAATCAAGCTCAGCGAAAATGTTCAGAAAATAACAACACCTTGCAATAAGAGAGTTTACAGACTTTACGATAACGAAACGGGCAAGGCTATAGCGGACCTTATGACGCTTTCCAAGGAGTTTGTTGATGAAACAAAGCCCTATGAGCTTTTTGATCCCGACTACACATGGAAACGCAAAGAAGTAACCAACTTCACTGCAAGAGAGCTTCTGGAGCCTGTTTTTGCAAAAGGCGAGTGTGTATATCAGAAGAAAGATATAAACGAAATAAAGGCTTATTGCAAGGCCCAGGTTGACACGCTCTGGGATGAGGTTACCCGTTTTGAAAATCCCCATAACTATTATGTTGACCTTTCTCAGGAATTGTGGAATGAGAAACAAAGATTGCTTAATATAAATAATATGAAATAATAAAATCAGGCATCGGTAAATAAAACCGATGCCTGATTTTTATATAAACTTGCACTTTATGCTACTCTTTCTGAACTTTTACCGCCGTTGATAACAGTAAAAGCAACAACCTCTTCGAAATCCTCTTCAAGGTCTGAGGGAGCTCTTGACTGCACATTTGCGCTTGCGTATGCATAACTGAGCTTCTGCTGCTTGTTTGCGCGGTAGGTGCGGGCAACAGCTTTAAAAAATCTTGCAATATTTGTTTCGAATTTTATGAGTTTCTTTTCGAAAACGAAGCATAAAACAACTGCAACTGCGGCAGCGAATTCAAGAGCGGTTCTGATGATATCTGCGTTTGACATATTTAAATCCCCCTTACATCGAGTGGAAACATTTGTTCTATGATTTTATTATAGCAAACGAACATTCGTTTGTCAATACAAATGTTCGATTTTTTCGAAATTTTTATTTCACCAACAGAATACCACAATATATTGTTGTTGTCAATAGCGATAAACACAATAAATTGTGAAAATCTATTTACAAAATCCGTCAAATTTTTAAAAATTAACATTGTGTAATAGATAATATGCAACCGAACAAAATAAAATTCCTAAAGAATTTCTCGGGGGATGTTGACATTAAAATCCTAAAGAAATATAATAATTGGGATTGGAGATGGTATATTATGTATAATTTATGGGCTTTTGTCAGACAGAGTCTGATAAAAATCTGGCTTGCGGCAGAGAGTGCTGTTTTCAAAGCTTCAGGCGGCAAATATCCAAAGGCTCTTTTTTGCAGCAGAGCAAATCCCAAACATATAGGAAGCAAAGTTAAAGTGCTTTCTGAAAATGAGTATTCAACGGATATTGCAAAGGTTGATGAAAACGGAAACATAACCGATGAGGATTTTGTTATCGTTTCAAGCACCGATTTTCATATTGATACAAACCATGACCTTAACTATAAAACAATTTATTATTTTGTTAGGCATCTTGAAAAAATCAAACCCGACCTTGTTGTTCTGACGGGTGATATTATTCTTTCAAAATTTCAGCAGATTGATGCCATTCAGTTTGCACAGATGATGGAAAAAATCGGTGTTTACTGGACTATTGTTTTCGGTAACCACGAGGTAAGAGAAGAAAAGGGCTTTTATAAGTATCTTATGATGAAGAGCTTTTCCGATTATGAGCATTGTCTTGCGAAGCACGGCCCCAAGGATTTATTCGGTTACGGCAACTATTCGGTAAGAATTCACGGCAAAAACGGCAAGCTCAGGCAGGCTCTTTTTATGTTTGATTCGGGCCGCGATATAAGAGAAGAATATACCGAGCAATACGGACTTCCCAAAGATATTCAGGGTTATGATTTCATAAAGAGAGAACAGATTGATTTCTATAAAAATGAAATCGATTCATTGAAGGCGAAATACGGCGATTTCAAATCAATGGCTTATATGCATATCCCCATTAAGGAATATGAGCTTGCTTTTAAGGATAACGGCAACGGAGTTTATGAACCCACAGGCGAGTGCGAAATTCTTTACGGAGAAATGCTTGAAAGTGTTGGCAGTTCGCCTTATAACAGCGGTTTGTTTGATGCGTTCCTTGAAAAGGGAAGCACTCAGGCTGTTTTCAGCGGACACGACCACGTTAACGATTGGTGTGCACGTTATAAAGGAATTTATCTGGTTTATAATCAGGAGCTTTGTTATAATCTGTATCATTACGGAGAAAGAAAAGATGTTCCCGAAAAATATTGGAACCACGGCGTGACCGTAACACGCATAAAAGAAGACGGCTCGGCAGAATTTTCGCAGAGCAAAAACGGCATATTTATGTAAAAATAAGAATAAAAACGCATTGAAAAAACAATCTGTTCTTTCAATGCGTTTTTTATTGTATTCACCAAAAATGACGGAAAAATCACTTCAACTTGCAAAACTTATCCACACACTTATACGGTATATACTGTATAAAATTTTGTCAAAACAGAAATAAAAACGCTTGTAAAGTGGAAAACTTTACTGCTTTAATGCTTAAAAAGAAATATACGCGAAAGTTTTCCACATTTTCCACGGAGTTTTCCACATGCGAAAGTTTTCAAACTTTACACACCTGATGTGTAAAGCGAACCTACTTTACTGTATATATTCACATATATATTATATAATATACAGAGTATAATATATATATACTGCAAGAAACATTTCATTTATAATATAAATATAATTATATTTAATATATATATAAAGAAGAAAACCTGCCGTTTTGAAAACAGCAGGTTGTTTTTTATACTGTTTTTTTGCCTTTAACAAAAACAGCTTTTATTGATTTCATATCTTCGGATAAAACAAGCAAATCCGCATTTTTTCCTTCTTCAATGCTGCCTGTTAACTTATCTGCTCCGATAACTTTTGCGGGGTTGATTGTAACGGATTTTATTGCCTGCTTAACAGGGATACCGAATTTGAGTATATTCTGAAATTCCTCAAAAAGGTTGGTTGCGCTTCCTGCAAGAGTTCCGTCTTCAAGTCTTGCGGCACCCTTTTTGATAACGCGCTGACCGCCGAGGGTGTATTCGCCGTCTTCAAGGTCTGCTGCCATCATAGCATCGCTGATAACAACTGTTCTGTTTTCGCCAAGCGCTTTGAATGTGATTCTGAGAGTGGGCTCGCTTATGTGAATACCGTCACAGATTAATTCAGCCGTTACACTGTCGCTGTCAAGCACGGCACCGACGGCACCTGCCTCTCGCGAAGTAAGCCCATTCATTGCGTTATAGAGATGGGTTGCGTGTGTAATTCCGTTTTCTATAGCTTTGCTTAAACAAGCGTAATCTGCGGTTGTATGTGCGGCAGAAATTGTGCAAATTTCTTTGGCTTTTTTTATAAATTCTTCAGCGCCGTTTATTTCGGGAGCAATGTCAACAAGTTTAACAGGACAGATAGAATTGAGTTCTTTGAAAAGTTCAAAATCAGGTTCGATAATATTTTCTTCTGCCTGCGCACCCTTTTTAGCGGGGGAGATGAACGGACCTTCCATATTGATGCCGTGAATATATGCGCCTTCTTCTTTGCCCATAGTGTCTGCAATGTATTCAAAACTCTTTCTTATTTCGTTAACGGGAATAGTCATTGTAGCAGGGCAGAAAGAAGTGATTCCGTGCTTGACAAGTGATTTGCTCATATTTGCAGCTGAATCAGGTTTGCCGTCAGTTGCATCTGCCATATTGATTCCGTGGATATGAATATCAATGAATCCCGGCAATATGATGCATCCGGAAAAGTCAATGTGTTCTCCGTCGAGCTTGCCTATGCGGGAAATTCTACCGTTTGATATTTCAATATCCGCTTTTTCAAAATCAAAGTTGCTGTTGCATATTGTTGCATTCTTTAAAATCATATAAATCACCCTGAATAAATTATATCACACAAAAAACACCGTGTCAAAAACAAAAACGCAGCGATAAAACCGCTGCGTTAAAAGATATGTTATCCGATTATGTTCTGTCCTCAATATAAGCAACAAGATCGCTTACGGTCTTGATTTTCTCAAGTGCTTCATCTGAAAGCTCAATGTCAAATTCGTCTTCGATTGACATTGCAAGGTCGATGAGGTCAAGGCTGTCTGCACCGAGTTCGCCGGTGATGGAAGCGCCTTCTGTGATGATGCTCTGGTCAACTTCAAGCTGTTCACTGATGATTTTTTTGAGTTTTTCGAATACCATGATATTTCTCCTTAAAATTAATTTTATTGTTTCCCCCCGGAAACCACAATATAAATATTATTAATATTCGGGTGTTTTGTCAATAGTTATTTTCAAGAAAAGCGGAATATTAAGAAAAATTTAGATGATACTAAAAATAAAAATGTGTTGGAGAAAAAAATATGGGTATTTTGACGGATTTAGCAAGAGCTTTTTTGGTTGGCGGGTCGATTTGTCTGGTCGGTCAGCTTTTATTGGATTTAACAAAGCTTACTCCCGGAAGGATACTTGTGCTGTTTGTTACTTCGGGAGTTTTTCTTACTGCAGTCGGGTTGTATGATCCTCTTTATAATTGGGCGGGTGCCGGCGCAGGTGTGCCGCTTACGGGTTTCGGATATACTCTTGCAAAGGGAATTGAAAAAGCGATTTCAGAGCAGGGGGCAAGAGGAATTATTACTGGGGCATTTACTGCAGCATCGGGCGGAGTGACTGTTGCCATAATATGCGGGATTATTGCCTCGTTTGTTTCGAAACCGAAAGAAAAATAAAAAGACCCTGTTTGAAACAGGGTCTTGGTAAATGCGATTTTATGCTTCAGCTTCGCAGCATGAGCAGGAAACGTAGTTTTCTTCGCAGTCTGCAGTGCTGTTTTTCTTTTCGAGGAACTTTTTAACTGCAAAATAAATACCTGCGGCAATGCCGGCGATGGCAGCGATGATGCCGATAACTTTAAGAACTTTCTTTAAGGTTTCCATTGAACTAACCTCCGTATTTTTATTTACAAGCAAATTATAGCCTAATTGATAGAGATTGTCAATAATTAAACAACCGTGGTCATAAAAATTTTACAACCACGGTTATCTTTTCGTATTTGCTTATTTTGCAAGCTTTGCAAGAGCTGACTTCTTGCGAGCAGCGTTGTTCTTGTGGAGAAGACCCTTAGCTGCAGCCTGGTCAACCTTTTTGATAGCCTCTTTTACGAGAACTGCGGTTTCGGGAGCGTTTGCTTCAGCGGCTGCGTGAGCCTTTTTGATAGCAGTTTTAAGAGCAGTGTTGCGTGACTTGTTTCTTGCAGCTCTGGTCTTGTTAACGATAACTCTCTTTTTAGCTGATTTAATATTGGGCATAATGGCACCTCCTTCTTCATACAGCTTGATATGTTATCACATTTTTTTGTAAATTGCAAGAATTTTTTTAAAAAATATTTCAATTTATCGCAAATATATTACTAAATATTTCAGAAAAAATCAAGAGGGAAAATAAATTTATGAATTTCAGAACTGATTTAGCGCTCGAAAGATGCGAATGTTTGGGTAAGAAAGATATAGAAGGGGTTAGAATTGAACGGTTTGAAGCCAACGGCGCAAAGGTCTCAAGGATAGATGTTGTCAATGAAAGCGGAGCGAGAATTGTTGAAAAGCCGATAGGAAGATATGTCACTGTTGAAGTAACTCCTTTTGCGAAGCACGCTCAGTTTATTGATGACAGCTTTGAAGTTTTATGCGAAGAAATAAAAAGGATGATACCCGAAAAGGGGAGCGTTCTTGTGGCGGGACTCGGCAATATAAAAATTACTCCTGACGCACTCGGCCCTAAATGCGCATCAATGATTTTTGCGACGCGTCATATAACCGGCGAACTGCTTGAAAGCACGGGACTTGGAGGTTTAAGAAGTGTCAGTGCATTTTCAACGGGCGTTTTAGGTGAAACCGGTGCGGAGGCAGGTGAGCTTATTGGGGGTGCGGTGAAAATGCTTAATCCTGATGTTGTTATAACCGTTGATGCTCTTGCGGCAAGAAGTGTTTCAAGACTAGGGAATACAGTTCAGATGTGCGATACGGGAATTGTGCCGGGTTCGGGAGTGGGTAACTCAAGAAAGGAAATAAGCGAAAAAACATTAGGTGTTCCTGTTATAGCAATAGGGGTACCGACGGTTGTGGATGCCGCAACGCTGGTTTCTGATTATTCGGAAAAAAACGAGGTTGAAGAGGACGCAAAAACAATGATGGTTACTCCGAGAGAAGTTGACCTTATGATTGAACGCGCAGCCAAGCTGACTTCTCTGGCAATTAACTGTGCTCTTCAGAAAGATATAAAGCCTGAAGATATGCTGATTTTAACTGCATAAAACCGACTTTTCAACATCTTGTGTGCGGCAGAACGAAAAAACACAATTTTAATAAATTTTTAATTAATTTTGACGAAAAAAACTAAAAATTTTTTCGAAAAAGGCTTGTATTCTTGAAATTTATATTATATAATCTAAACATTCAAGGGAAGCAAAGGGAGCTTTTGGTTAAAAAATCCACAAAAATTCATTCGAAAGGGAGGCGGAAAAATGTCATCGTTTATAGGAACAGAAATGAGAAAGTTTGACCAGGTTAACCGAATGTCAATACCGCCTCAGTTCAGAAGTGAGTTGGGAAGCCCCGTTGTTATTATGAAATCTCTTCACAACGATCCCTGCCTGCTCATATTCTCCGAAAAAGAATATGACAGATTCAGCAAGGGCATCGTTCGTACATATAAAGGTGAGATGCAGGCAAGGGCACAGCGCCAGCTTGCAAACAGAATTGACCTTGCGTCGGTAGATAAGTCGGGAAGAATATCCCTTAAAGAAGATTTCAAAAAGTTTGCTCAGCTTAATGAGGAAATGATAGTTGTCGGTATGGATAACCGAATTGAACTCTGGGATAAAGATATCTGGGATAAATATAATGCTGACGGAGATTTCGATTTCAGCGATACAAGTTATTCAAACGATTTTGATGATGCGGAGGGTGACCGATGAGCGGTGAGTTTCATCATATTCCCGTTTTGTTCAACGAAACGATTGAATCGCTTGATATTAAGCCTGACGGAATTTATATTGACTGCACTTCGGGTGGCGGAGGCCATTCAAGTGCAATAGCAAGCCGTTTGGAAAACGGCAGACTGATTTCAATAGACAGAGACCCCGAAGCAATTGAAATTCTTAAAGAAAGACTTTCAAAGTTCGGTTGCGTAACGGTTGTTCACGATAATTTCTTTAATATAAAAAGCATCTTGGCTTCGCTCGGCATTGATAAGGTTGACGGCGTGCTTGCCGATCTCGGTGTAAGCTCCCATCAGCTCGATGAACCTTCAAGAGGTTTTTCGTTCCACCACGATGCTCCGCTTGATATGAGAATGTCGATTTCAGGTATGAGTGCGGCACAAGCGGTTAACACACTTTCACAGAGAGAACTTCAGAAAATCATTTTTGAATACGGCGAAGAAAAATTTGCTCCGTCGATTTCAAGGGCTATCGTAAAAGCCAGAGAGATTAAACCTATCGAAACAACATTCGAGCTTTCGGATATAATCAAATCTGCGATGCCCGCCGCCGCAAAGCGTGACGGACACCCCGCAAGAAAAACTTTTCAGGCATTGAGAATATATGTCAACGGTGAGCTTGACGGTCTCGGAAATGCAGTTACCGATATGTTTGATTGCCTTAAGGTTGGAGGCAGAGTAAGCGTTATTACCTTCCATTCGCTTGAAGACAGAACGGTAAAGCAGGCGCTTGCACCGCTTTCAAAGGGATGCACCTGCCCGAAGAATTTTCCCGTCTGCGTATGCGGCAACAAAGCGGCGGCAAAAGTGTTCAAGGCAGTAACTCCGAGCAAAACTGAACTTGAAGAAAATCCTCGTTGCAGAAGTTCAAGACTTCGCACGGCGGAAAAACTTGATTAATATATGTATTAATAATATATAACACTTGAGAGAGGAGGAGAGAAAATGACGGAGTATAACAGAAGCGAAGCTTATGATTTGAGCTTATTCGGTTCACAGGCGTTTTCAACAGCAATTCCCGTAATTGATTTGCCCGAGCCCGAACCGCAGAAAAAAGAAAACCCTTCAGCAAAACCCAAAGCTTCATCTGTTGCAAATACGCGTGCCGAAACAATGGCGGAAACAAAGCAGGCACTCAAGATTTTTGCTGTTATTCTGGTGATGTTCTCTCTCTTTGTCGGTGTTCTTTCTGCCAGACTTAATGTTTATGAACTCAAGGCGCTGGCAAACGAAAAAGAAATTTTGCTCGATGAAGCAAAGAGCGAAAATATAAGACTTAATATGGCACTTAACGCCTTGATGTCCCGCGAAAAAGTTGAGGACTATGCGGTAAATGTTTTGGGAATGCAAAAAATAGAGCGTTACCAGATATATTACTTTGATGACAGGGATGGCGACAAAGTAGTTGTTTCCGGTGGCGATACTGTTAATGCTGAAATTAAAGCAGACAATTAAACTTGAAAGTTTTTTGTCTGCTTTAATTAGCATATGCAATACCGTAACAAGCATATAGTAAAATCAGGGCTGTCTCAATTTGGCGGATAAAAAACAGTTAGGATTAAAAAATTCTATGTTGCAAATCTGCTTTGAGACGGCATTTTTTTCTGAAAGGGTGACTTGCTTTGGCAAATAACAATATAAAGTTGTTTTTATTAAAAAAGAAAAAAGAAACAGAGCGAAAGTCGCCCAGAGCAAGATTCAATATGAGGGCAAAGGCGGTTTTTGCGGTTCTTACGGTATTTATCGGAATTGTTGCTGGTAACCTTGCAAGAATTCAGATTTTCAACAGCGATTATTATAAGGAACAAGCAGAGAAAAATCAGCTTTACGATACCGTTATAGATGCTGAAAGAGGAATTATTTATGATGCAAACGGCACCGTTCTTGCCAAAAGTGCATCTGTTTGGAAGATATATTTAAATCCTCACGAAATTCATAATGATGACAGAAGTGACGAGGTTAACGAAAACTTTAAAAAGGATGTTTGCCGCAAGCTTTCCGAAATAACGGGTGTTGAATATGAAAATATTCTCGATAAGGCGAACAAGAGCGGATATAAATATATGGTAATCAAACGCCGTGTTGAATTTGCCGAAAAAGAAGCGGTAACAGCACTTTTTGATGAGCCTTATAAATACAGCGTTTACACAACCGATTCAAAAGGTAACCCCGTGCAGGAAACCAAAAGCATTAAATACAGCACGGTTATAGGAATAGACCCCGATGTTAAAAGATATTATCCCTATTCAAACCTTGCATCTCACGTTATCGGCTTTACCAATGATGACGGCGAAGGCAGAGAGGGACTTGAAAATTATTATAACGAAGAGCTTTCGGGCATTCCCGGAAGAATAATAACGGCGCAAAACGGTAACAGCGAGGTTATGGATGACGAGTTTGAAACCGTTTATGATGCCGAAATGGGCACAAGTCTTGTGCTTACGGTTGATGAAGTTGTTCAGCGATATCTTGAAGAAAGCCTTAAAGAGGCCTACAAAGAAAGCGGCGGAATGGGTGCTTACGGTGTTGTTATGGATGTTCACACAGGCGCGGTAAAAGCACTTGCCTGTATCGACAGCTTCGATCTTAATAATCCTCAGCATCTTACAGAAGAAGATTATGAATATATAACCAAAGAGGGAGATAATCCCGATACAGAGGCTCTTGATGAGTTCCAGAGAAAGGAGATTATCAATAAATATCCCGATGATGCACAGGCTCAGGCATCGGCAAGAAGAGTTTCAATAAGAAACAATATGCTTTATCAGATATGGCGAAATCCTTTGGTAGGTTATATTTATTATCCCGGTTCGGTATTCAAAACCATAACTCTTGCGGCGGCACTTGAAGAAAATGTTGTTAGTCCCGAAACAAGCTTCACCTGCACCGGCAGTGCGAAGGTTGCAACGGAAACCATGAGATGCCATAAGCGAGAGGGCCACGGAACACAGAACCTCACAGAAGGACTTATGAATTCCTGCAACCCGTTCTTTATTAATATGGGTCAGAAGCTCGGAAGCGAGAAGTTTTATGAGTATTTCGAAGCTTTCGGTTTTACCGAGAAAACGGGAATTGACCTTCCCGCCGAAACTCTTCCCAAGGCAGGATACAACTATTACACAGAAGAAAACCTCGGAATTGTTGAGCTTTCCAGCTGTGCTTTCGGTCAGTCACTTCAGGTAACACCCATTCAGATGATAACCGCAATCAGCGCAATAGCAAACGGCGGTTATCTTATGACTCCTTATATTGTTGCGAAACAGCTTGATTCAGACGGAAATGTTATTTCTGAAACCAAACCCACAGTAAGACGTCAGGTTATTTCAGAGCAGACAGCCTCTACTGTTTCGTCAATGATGGAAGCGGTTGTTACAAAAGGAACAGGTAAAAATGCATATGTTGCAGGTTATAAAGTAGCGGGTAAAACAGGAACATCGCAGAAATATAACGAATCAGGTGTTTATATTGCTTCGTTTGCGTGCTTTGCTCCCGCTGATGACCCTGAAATTGCTGTTCTTGTTATGATAGATGAGCCTCAGGGCACAAGAATCAACGGCGGTCAGATATGCACCCCCGTTGCGGCTCAGGTTGTTGAAAAAACGCTTGAATATATGGGCGTTGAAAGACAGTATTCAGATGATGAAATAGCTTATCTTGACACAAATACACCTAATCTTGTTAATCTTTCGGTTGAAGATGCGAAAGCAAAGCTTAAAGCGGAAGGATTTTCAGTTAAGGTTTCGGGTAACGGCGATGCAGTTATCAGTCAGGTGCCCGCATATAACCAGACAATTCCCAAAGACGGTGTGATTGTTCTTTATACGGAACAAAATGCACAGCAACTTAAAACAACGGTGCCTGACCTTAGGGGATTAACTTTGTCGCAGGCAAATAAATATGCAATATCATCCGGTTTAAATATACGCATTTCAGGCAATGCTTTGAATGAAGGCGAAATCATTTCCAGGAGCCAGAGCATTGAAGCAGGCAATGAAGTTGAATACGGAACAACGGTTACGGTTTATTTTGAATCAACTGTGGGCGTTGATGATTTGGCCGACTAATCGGCATACAGGAGGACAGACGATGAAACTTGAAGCACTTGTAAAAGAGCTTGAATATGTGGGAGTGCTTGAGGATGCAGAGGTTAGTTTTATAACCGATAATTCCCGCAATATAAAGGAAAACTGCATCTTTATCTGCATCGAGGGTAAGCATTTTGACGGTCACACAAAAGCCGCTGAAGCGCTTGAAAACGGAGCGGCTGCAGTTGTTGTTCAGAAGGATTTAGGTCTTAAAAATCAGATTCTTGTTAAGAACACAAGAGCCGCATATGCCCGCCTCTGTGCCGAATTTTACGGTCATCCCGAAAGAAAACTCAAGATAATCGGCGTAACGGGCACCAACGGAAAAACAACCTCTTGCTTTATTCTCAAATCCGTGCTTGATTCTCTCGGATATAAAAACGGCTTGCTTGGTACGGTTAAAAATATTGTGGGCGATAAAGAATATCCCGCATCGCTTACAACTCCCGACTGCTATGAACTGTTTTCACTTTTTGCGCAGATGGTTGAAGCGGGCTGTGAATACTGCGTTATGGAAGTTTCTTCGCAGGCACTTGACCAGAGAAGAGTTGACGGCGTTCATTTTGCCGCAGCTATATTCACAAATCTCACTCAGGATCATCTTGACTACCACGGAAGCTTTGAAAACTATCAGGCTGCAAAGCATATGCTTTTTGAGAATGCCGATCTCGCTGTTGTGAATATTGATGATGAAGCATCAGAATATATGCTTTCGGAAACCGAGTGCAGAAATGTTACTTTTTCCGTTGAAAACAATAACTGCGATTATTCCGCAAAGAATATCAGAAACACCGCTCAGGGTGTTAAATATGAGCTTGTAACAACAGGGGATATAGGCAGAGTTAATTTTGCCGTTCCCGGTAAATTCTCGGTTTATAATTCAATGGGTGCAGCGGTTTGCCTTATCGAACTCGGATTTGATTTCAAAACCGTTATAGAAAAGCTTGCTTGCTGTACGGGTGTTCCCGGCAGAATGGAAGTTGTTCCTGCCGATAAACCTTATACAATTCTTATTGACTATGCTCACACTCCCGACGGACTTGAAAACGTTATTTCCTGCGTTCGTGAAATTGCACAGGGCAGAGTAATTACACTTTTCGGTTGCGGCGGCGACAGAGATAAAACCAAAAGACCCCTTATGGGTAAAATTGCAACAAGACTTTCGGATGTAACGGTTATAACTTCCGATAATCCAAGAAGCGAAGACCCCGACACAATTATTGAAGAAATTGTTGCGGGGGTAAGCAAGCATGCGGGAAAGGTTATTGTTGAACCTGACAGAAAGCTTGCAATCAAAAAGGCTATGTCAATCGCTCAGGCGGGAGATATAATCATTCTTGCGGGCAAGGGTCAGGAAACTTATCAGATTCTTGCGAGCGGAAAAATTGATTTTGATGAACGCAAGGTTGTTGCAGAAATACTTTCCGAAAATGCGGAGGGCTGAAAATGAAGCCTATGACTTTTAAAGAAGCGGCGGCTGCGGTAGGCTCAAAAACAGAGCTTAACGGCAGTTTTGCCTGTGTTTGCACCGATACAAGAAAAATTGAAAAAGGCTGTCTTTTTATAGCTATTAAAGGCGAAAATTTTGACGGTCACGATTTTGCCGCAAAGGCGATAGAAAACGGTGCCGAAGCGGTTATTTGCGAGCGCGATTGCGGACTCGGAGAAAAGCAGATTCTTGTTGAAAACACAAGGCTTGCTCTTCTTGACCTTGCCGGTTATTACAGAAGCCTTTTTGATATAAAGGTTATCGGTATAACAGGAAGCGTCGGCAAAACAACAACAAAAGAAATGGTTCACGCTGTTATTTCTTCAAAATATAACACCCTTAAAAATGAGGGCAATCTCAACAACGAAATCGGTGTTCCCTTAACACTTTTCAGGCTTGAAAAAACTCACGAAGCCGCAGTTATCGAAATGGGAATGAGCGGTTTTGAAGAAATTTCGAGAATGACAAAAGCAGTAAAACCCGATGTTGCAATAATAACAAATATCGGTGTTTCCCATATCGAAATGCTCGGCTCAAGAGAGGGTATTCTGCGAGCAAAGCTTGAAATTCTTGACGGAATGAAGAGCGATGCTCCGATTATTCTCAACGGCGATGACGATATGCTCGTTACCGTAAGACCGGGCGCTCATCCCGTGAAATATTACGGCATTGAAAACGAAAAATGTAATGTTAAGGCATTTGATATAACCTCCAAAGAAAACGAAATCGCAATGACTGTTGATTTCGGAAACGGCACGGGCAGGGTGATCCTGCCTTTCCCGGGCCGTCATAACATCTACAATGCTCTTTGTGCGATTAGTGCGGGGCAGTTTTTTGATATTGAACCCGAGCAGGCTTTCGAAGCACTCAAAGGCTATGTTCCTGCAGGAATGCGCCAAAGAATAAATAAAAAGTGCGGAATAACCTTTATTGAGGATTGCTATAATGCAAGCCCTGATTCGCAGGCGGCGGCAATGGCTGTTCTGGGTGAAATGAATTCCAAAAGAAAAATTGCCGTTATCGGCGATATGCTTGAGCTGGGTTCCGTTAGTGAAAGTGCTCATTACGGAGTCGGCGTTAAAGCGGCTGAAAACGGTATTGATGTTTTGTTTACTTACGGAGAGCGTTCTTTTGAAGCCGCAAGAGGCGCAAGAGAAAACGGCGTTAAAACCGTTGAAAGCTTTACCGATAAAAAAGAGCTTTCCGAGAAACTTTCGGGAATGCTTGAGGCTGATGATGCGGTTCTGTTCAAAGCGAGCAGAGGTATGAAATTAGAGGAAGTTATTTTTGCTGTTTATGAAAATTTAGACAAAAATAACTGAAAGGGTTTTTAATAATGAATATTATAACCGTTCATATTCTGGCAGGTGTTTGTGCTGCTGTTGTTACGGCAATTCTCGGATTTGCTATGATTCCGTGGCTCAGAAAGCTTAAATTCGGGCAGACCATTCTTGATATCGGACCCAAATGGCATATGAGCAAGCAGGGCACACCGACTATGGGCGGCATAATGTTTATAATCGGTCTTTGTGCATCGGTTGTTGTTACGGTTATAACCGATAAAATAATGGGCGGCGATATTGTTGGTGAAGGCAGTCTTGTAAAATCCGAAATGTATACAAAGCTTGTGAGCGGAATAATAATGGCTCTTGCTTTCGGTCTTATAGGATTTGTTGATGATTACATCAAGGTTGTAAAGCATCAGAATCTCGGGCTTACGATTAAACAGAAAACCGCCGCACAGCTTGCGGTTATTCTGTCTTATCTCACAAGCCTTTATATGTCAATGCAAGGTCAGCCCTATATGTTCATACCGTTTATCGGAGTTGTTGAAATCGGATTTTTCTTCTGGATATTCGGTATTGTTATTATCTATGCGGCAATCAATGCCGTTAATTTTACCGATGGCGTTGACGGGCTTTGCACAAGCGTTACAGCAACAACGGCGGTGTCGCTCGGTGCGATAGCTGTTTTTAAAGAATATTTCGGATTTTCAATGCTTGCAAGCGCACTTTTAGGTG
>JAZRTQ010000040.1:0-46443 GCA_045652165.1 Acutalibacteraceae bacterium
CTTTCGGAGCTTCGCTGCTAGTTTATTTTGCTATGATTATTTCTTTGCTATTGCTCTCTGAACAGCTTTTACTGTTTCAACTATCGGTATGATAAGGAATGCAATAGCAATTGCTATACCGTAGTGAGCAAGGTCAAGGTGTGAGAAATCAAATGCTTTTGCAAGGAAGGGAACTTCGATAACAACAGTTGTAAGAACAAGTGTTGCAACCATTGAACCGTAAAGAAGAATATTGTGGCTGCCCTTGAATGCCATTGCAAAGATTGAACCTCTCTGTGAACGCATGTTGAGTGAATGGAAGATTTCACACATTGACATTGTAAGGAACGCCATAGTCATACCTTCTTTACAGTCAGCAATGTTTGTGAACTGCCAATGACCTGTTTCAAGGAATTCGCCGATGAAGAATGCTGCAAGAGTGAGAACTGTAACAAGAACGCCCTGATATGCAACATCAAAGCCCATACCACCTGCGAAAACGCCTTCTTTGCTGTTTCTGGGTTTACGCTGCATAATATCTCTTTCGGGTCTTTCAAGACCGAGAGCGAGAGCGGGGATACTGTCTGTTACAAGGTTGATGAAAAGAAGATGAACGGGCTTGAGAATAGTGAAGTTAAGAATTGTTGCGGTGAAGATTGAAAGAACTTCTGAAAGGTTTGAACCGAGAAGGAACTGAATTGCCTTTCTGATGTTATCATAAATTCTTCTGCCTTCTGAAACTGCTGAAACGATGGTTGCAAAGTTATCGTCTGCAAGAACCATATCAGCAACATTCTTTGTAACGTCGGTGCCTGTGATACCCATACCAACGCCGATGTCAGCGCTCTTAATTGAGGGAGCATCGTTAACGCCGTCGCCTGTCATAGCGGTAATCATACCCTTTGCACGCCAAGCATTAACAATTCTTGTTTTGTGTTCAGGCTGAACGCGGGCATAAACTCTGAATTCGGTAACTCTTTCTGCGAAATCTTCATCGCTAATTTCGTCAAGCTGAGCACCTGTGATAGCGCTTGAAGCATCTTCGATAATGCCAAGCTGCATTGCAATTGCAACTGCGGTGTCCTTGTGGTCGCCTGTAATCATAATGGGAGTGATACCTGCTGAACGGCATTCCTCTATAGCGGCTTTAACTTCAGGACGGGCGGGGTCGATCATACCTGTAAGACCGATGAAAACAAGGTCTGTTTCAAGAGCCTCGGGAGCATAATCAGCGGGAGCAGCATCGTAGTTTCTGCAAGCAATTGCAAGAACACGGAGAGCCTGGTCTGCCATTCTCTTGTTATCTGCAAGAACAGCTGCCTTAACCTCTTCTGTGAAAGGAACGATTTCGCCGTTGATAAGAGCTGATTTGCAAAGGTTAAGAATAACATCGGGAGCACCCTTTGTGTACTGAACGATGCCTTCAGCAGTCTGATGAACTGTTGACATCATCTTTCTGCCTGAATCGAAGGGGGCTTCGCCGATTCTGGGGTTAGCGGCAACAAGGTCATTCTTGCTCATGCCGAGTTTATATGCATAACCAACAAGAGCAGCCTCGGTGGGCTCACCTGTAACCTCGCCGTTTTCATCGATGTTTGCATCGCAGCAAAGAGCCATAGCTTTTGCGATAAGATTTTCGTTGTCGCCGTAGTGGTCAACAACTGTCATTTTATTCTGAGTGAGAGTACCGGTCTTGTCGGAGCAGATAATCTGTGCACAGCCGAGGGTTTCAACTGCGGTAAGCTTTCTGATAATAGCGTTCTTCTTTGACATATTGGTAACACCGATAGAAAGAACGATGGTAACAACCGCAACAAGACCTTCGGGAATAGCGGCAACCGCAAGAGAAACGGCAACCATAAAGCTGTCAAGGATTTTTGCGAGTTCAGGCATTGCACCTGTCTGAATATAAGAAACGATCATCTGATATGCGAAAAGCACAACACAGATTCCGAGAACGAGCTTTGTGAGGATTTTTGAAAGCTGAGCAAGCTTAATCTGAAGGGGAGTCTGGCCTTCTTCAGCCTGAGCAATAGCATCTGCAATTTTACCCATTTCGGTGTCCATAGCAGTTGCAACAACAACTGCTTTACCTCTGCCGTAAACAACGGTTGAACCCATATAAGCCATATTCTTTCTGTCGCCAAGGGGAACTTCGCCGTTTTCGCCGCCTTTAAGAAGAGAGATGATTTTGTCAACGGGAACGGATTCACCGGTGAGAGCAGCTTCTTCAATTTTCATGCTTGCGGATTCAAAAATACGGCAGTCTGCGGGAACTGCATCGCCTGCTTCAAGAATGATAACATCGCCAACAACAAGATCTTCGCTGCGAACGGAAATCTGTTTGCCGTCACGTATAACCTTTGACATTGCGGCGCTCATTTCCTGCAAAGCCTCAATTGCGGCTTCAGCCTTGCTTTCCTGAACAACGCCGAGAATTGTGTTGATAACAACAACAACCATAATAATAACGGTATCGGTGGGGAAAACAAAATGGAAATATCCGTGTTCAAACCATTCGGTTACTGCAGAAATAACAGCGGCAACGATAAGAATGATTATCATCGGGTCGGAAAGCTGTTCCAGAACTCTCTGGAGAATTGTTTTCTTTTTTCCTTCTTTGAGCTTGTTTTTGCCGTTTTCAGCAAGTCTTTTCTCTGCTTCTGCAGAAGTAAGACCGTTTTCGCTGCTCTTGATGTGAGCAAAAACAGACTCAATCTGTTCAAGATAGAACTTCATTTTTGTTCAATCCTTTCAATATTTTTTCTGTATTAAAAAACCTTTGGCAGAGAAAAAGATTCTCTGCCAAAGGTCTTGCTTCCTCTTTAGGTTATCTGCCAGATGCCGGATGGCAACGGATGTTGACAGATAAATTCAGGCTTAGCCTTAAAGCTACTCCCCTTTGACTTTATATGGTAATTTTATCACGCGTTTTGTTTTGTGTCAATATTTATTGGTAATAAACAATAAGGTTTTCAATAAGCGAACGGCAAAGACCTTTATAAAGATATTCTTCATAGGTTTCTTTTTCGAGAACGTTGAGTGAAACATTGCCGTTCTGAACATTCGGGAATGTTTTTTTGGCATCTCCCTGGAATCGGACAAGGTCCTCCGCGGTGTAACCACTTTCAAAAACCGTGTTCATTGTGCTTTTCAAATCAGCGCATTCGCCTTCAATTTCTTTGGTGAGAAAATTGAAAAGATAAATGCTTTCGCCGTTGGGCGTTGCTGAAATAAAGTTTATAAGTTCCTGATTTTGCTGTTCCCAGATGCCGATGCGCTCATATTCGCCTGAAATAGAGAATGCGGTATTTTTGCCGTCAATATCTTTTGTGTAAAGACGGTTTATCTCATTAAAAACATCCATTACATTCAGGATAGTCGGCTTAAGAGAACTGTAGGTTTCAAGTCTGTCAAAAATTATTTCAAGAGTTTGCTTTATTCCTTCGGAATTGCTTATGATTTCTTCATCAAGTCCTTCAGGATTTTCAGTTATATTGCAAACCAATGAATACCACTCGTTCAGAATATTGCGGTCAAGTTCAGCGAGCATATTGGGGTAGTTTTCATTTATTGAAACGCGAAGGCTGATATAATCGGAAAGAACATCCGCCTTGATATCTGTTGACTCCGAAACATATGTTGCCGCGGAGCGATATTTTCCGTCAAGTGTTTTGCTTTGGGCAAGATGGAAGAAAAGTGTGTTTTTTAAGGCAAGGAAAGTGAGAAGAAGAACCGAAAGGATACAGATAACCAGAGCGGCAATTTTAAGAAAATTCTTTTTGTTGCCACCGCTTACCGTGTTGTTATTTTTTGTTGCTGATATATCCATTTATTCTTCCTTGATGAATATTTTTACTCTGAAAAATTATTATATCATAAAATAAAGCGAGTTTCAAACAATAAACATAAAAATTTTTTCAAAAAAATGCAAACAAATGTTTGCATTTCGCGAACATTTGTGCTATAATAGCCACGAGGAAATATATTTTAAACAAAAACCCCGTTTTTTTAATGAAAAGAGGATGAAATATGAAACCTATAACTCCTATTCAGCAAAAAATATACGAATATCTTCTTGAAAAAGCAAAAGACAATATGACCCCCAGCGTCAGAGAAATCGGTGCGGCGGTTGGTCTGCGTTCAACATCATCTGTTCAGGCAAATCTTGATTCTCTTGAAGCGGCAGGATATATTCAGCGTCCTCCCATGCTTAAAAGATGCATCAAGATTGTTGGTCAGGCAGAAAATGTTACTCACGTTCCCGTTCTCGGCACGGTAACGGCGGGTGCGCCCATTCTTGCGGTTGAAGATATTGAGGGCTATCTTCCTTTTTCAATGCCCGGCGCGGGAAGCAAAGAGCTTTTTGCCCTTAAGGTAAAAGGCGAGAGTATGCTTTGGGCAGGTATCCTTGACGGAGATATTGTTATTGTTGAAAGAACACCGACAGCAACAAACGGCGAAATGGTTGTTGCTCTTGTTGATGATTCGGCAACGGTTAAAACATTCTATAAAGAAAACGGACATTTCAGACTTCAGCCTGAAAATGACGCTTATGAACCGATTATCGTTGACGAGGTAGTAATTCTCGGTAAGGTAATTGCAAGCTACAGATATTATTAAGGAAATCGCCTGTTTCAATAAGCGAAGAACAAAAGAAACCCAATAAACAGAAAATGGCTTGCAGAGGGAATTACCTTTGCAAGCCAAATTTATTTACATATGGAATTAAACTTTTAATTATATGTTTCTTTTTAGCCGTTTTTTTCGACTCGACGTATCGCATACGCCTGTCGTCGGAAGAAAACGGCTTCTTCATCTTATTGAAACAGGCTTTTTAATATCTGCAAAGAAAAAAGGCTCTTCATTTGAAGAGCCTTTAAGTTTTTGAAAAGTTAAATTATTTAATTTCAACCTTTGCGCCAACTTCTTCAAGCTTAGCTTTGATTGCTTCTGCGTCATCCTTTGAAACAGCTTCTTTGAGAGCCTTGGGAGCGCCGTCAACAACTGCCTTAGCTTCTGCAAGGCCAAGACCTGTGATTTCACGAACAACCTTGATAACCTTGATCTTTTCTGCGCCAACTTCTGCAAGGATTACGTCGAATTCTGTCTTCTCTTCAGCTGCTGCTGCGCCACCGTCAACGGGAGCTGCTACTGCTACTGCTGCTGCTGCTGATACGCCGAATTCTTCTTCTACTGCGTGAACGAGCTCTGAAAGCTCAAGTACTGTAAGTTCTTTGATTGTTTCAATCATTGCTGCAATCTTTTCTGATGCCATTTTATTTTCCTCCAATTTCAAATAAAATTTAATTTAATGTAAAATAATTATGCTTCTGCGGGAGCTTCTTCAGCTGCAGGAGCTGCTTCGCCGTTCTTATCAACAATAGCCTGGATAGCACGTGCGAATGATGCGATGGGAGCATTGAATGCGTTGCAAACTGTTGCAAGAAGAATTTCTCTTGTGGGAAGCTTTGCAAGCGAATCAATTGTTGCTGTGTCAACAACCTTGCCATCAAGGTAACCGCTCTTTACAGAGAAGTTCTTGTGTGTTTCAGCAAACTTTGAAAGAATTCTTGCGGCTGCAGTGTGGTCCTCGGGGCTAACTGCGATAGCAGTTGTGCCTTCAAGAACATTGCAAAGGTCATCAAGACCAACGTTCTTTGCTGCAAGACCGAGAAGAGTGTTCTTAACTACAGAGTACTTAATACCTGCTTCACGAAGCTCCTTACGAAGCTTTGTATCGTCAGCAACGTTGATGCCTTTGTAATCAACAACAACACCTGCTACTGAGTTCTGAAGCTGAGCGGTAAGATCTGCAACAACTTGTTTCTTTTGTTCTAAAACTTTCTCACTGGGCATTTTATTTTTCACCTCCGTAGGAATTGAATGCGTAAATTAAAAGCCCTTTCCGCATACCGCAGAAAGGGCGTAAATACATAATGATACTGTTTTATATCAACTATGCATCCTTTCTCGGCAGGCGGTCAATTGACCTTATGCGAAAAGCACCTGCTGTCTTTAAAAGAACAGCTTAATTAGTTTAGCACATAAATATGCGCTTGTCAAGCATTTTTTTAATTATGCTTCAGCAGTGTTGCCGATTTTGTTAGCGTTAACCTTAACACCGGGGCCCATTGTTGTTGCAAGAACGCAGGAACGGATGTACTGTCCCTTTGATGCAGCGGGCTTAGCCTTGATGATAGCATCAAGAAGAGTGTTGAAGTTTTCACCGAGCTTCTCTGCACCGAAGGATACCTTACCGATGGGGCAGTGAATGATGTTTGTTTTGTCAAGGCGGTATTCAATCTTACCTGCCTTAGCTTCTGTAACAGCCTTTGCAACGTCAGGTGTAACAGTGCCTGCCTTGGGGCTGGGCATAAGACCGCGAGGACCGAGAACCTTACCAAGACGACCAACAAGACCCATCATGTTAGGTGCTGCGATACATACGTCGAAATCCATGAAGCCTTCGCCCTGGATCTTTGCAACAAGATCTTCAGCGCCAACGATTTCTGCACCTGCAGCAGCTGCTGCGTCAGCTTCGGGGCCTTTAGCGAAAACTGCAACTCTTACTGTACGGCCTGTACCGTTGGGGAGAACTACTGCGCCGCGAACCTGCTGGTCAGCGTGTCTTGAGTCAACGCCCAAACGAACGTGTACTTCAACTGTTTCGTCAAATTTTGCACTTGCAGTCTTTACTGCAAGCTCAAGTGCATCAGCAGGATCGTAGAGAGTTGCTCTCTCAACGAGCTTTGCACTTTCGTTATATTTCTTTCCGTGTTTCATGTTAATTTTTCCTCCCAATCATGTGGTTAAATCGGATTTTTCCTCCCACAGTGTGCATCAATCAGTAACTTTAACGCCCATGCTGCGAGCTGTGCCTGCGATCATGCTCATAGCAGTTTCAACTGAAGCTGCGTTGAGGTCGGGCATCTTCTGCTCAGCAATCTTGCGAATCTGATCCTGTGTGATTGTTGCAACCTTGGTCTTGTTGGGAACGCCCGAACCGCTCTCGATTCCGCAAGCCTTCTTGATAAGAACTGCAGCGGGCGGGGTCTTTGTGATAAAGCTGAATGTGCGGTCAGCGTAAACTGTGATAACAACAGGGATGATAAGACCCATATCGTTCTTTGTGCGCTCATTGAATTCCTTTGTGAAGGACATAATGTTAACGCCGTGCTGACCGAGGGCAGGACCTACAGGGGGAGCCGGAGTGGCCTTGCCTGCGGGAATCTGTAACTTAATTAAGCCGACAACTTTCTGTGCCATAATTAATAACCTCCATAAAATGTGGTAAATTGCGGAGCAATCATTTTTTGCTCCTCCCACGAAGCCGACACGCTTAATGCGGGCGACTGCGTTCTTCCGAACGCTAAATTTGAAAGGGCATAGCCCTCAAATTACCGTGTTTTATTCGGCAAGCTCAACCTGGTCAAGCTCAAGCTCAACTGTTGTGTCTTTGCCAAAGAGTGCTACTGAAACCTTGACCATATTATTGTCAACGTCCAGTTCTTCAACAATACCCGTAAAGCCATCGAAAAGCTCATCTATGATGTTGACACTGTCGCCAACCTTGTATGAAACTTCAACGGTTTTCTTCTCGACTCCGAGCCTGATAACTTCTTCGTCGGTAAGGGGGATTGCTTTGTTTTCAGGACCAACGAAACCGGTAACGCCTCTGGTGTTTCTGATAAGAAGCCAAGCCTCATCGCTCATTGCGGGGCGGTTATCCTTATCGGGCCATACGGCAACCTTAACGAGAACATAGCCGGGGAAAAGCTTGCGCTCAACCTCTTTCTTTTTCTCGGCATCGGTTACGATTTCGACAGGAATCTTTACTTCAAGAATCTGATCCTGCATTTTGCGGTTTTCGGCCATTTTTTCAATATTGGTCGCAACCTTGTTTTCATATCCGGAGTAGGTATGAACTACATACCATCTTGTGTCAACAGACATCCTGATTCCTCCTGTCTCAGCCTATGAAGTAATTGCTGAGAGACATCACTGCGGCTGTTGCAGCTGTGGTGGTTTCTTCTTTTGCAGCAAGTGCTTCCGCACCTCTTTCGAGAAGCGAAATACCGCCTGAAAGAAGCCAGTCGATAACGCCGATGATTATTGCACATGCAACAACAACTGCGACTACGACAGCAGTGGATTTAAGAACTGTTTTGGCATCGGGCCAAACAATCTTTTTGATCTCGCCCTTGAGATCCTTGCAGAACTTTTTGATTGCCTTGCCGGCTCTCACGAAAATATTACCGTTGGGATTTGCAGGCTTCTTTTCTTTGCTCTTTTCAGCGGCGGCAACCTTTTCTGCAGCTTGGGAAATTTCTTTCTTAGCCATGGTTAATCCTCCCGCTTACTTTGTTTCTTTGTGAACTGTGTGTTTCTTGCAGAAACGGCAGTACTTGTTCATTTCCAGCCTGTCGGGTGTGTTCTGCTTGTTTTTCATTGTGTTGTAATTACGCTGTTTGCATTCGGTGCAAGAAAGGGTAATCTTAACTCTTTTACCGTTAGCAGCCATGTGCGGCACCTCCATTTTCGGAATAATTTGCCCTCCTTAGGGTCTATCAGGCAACCCAAGGCAGAGCTCAGGCCTCCCTCTGCGTAACTTTGCATTTCAGGGCACAAAAAAAGAACCCTTCTGCAGAGGTAGAATTATCATATCACAAACACCTCATGCAGTCAAGCACTTTTTTTATCAATATTCGATTTTTTTATCAGAATTGTGGTTTATAACAATATACATTATATATATTGTGTTTTATGCTACAAAACGCCCTTGTAATAAAGGCCTCTGGTGAATTCTCCGATGGGTGAAGAGGCATTTTTATAGGCATTTATAACCTGAGAACATTCATTTTTGCTCTCTGTTGTGAAATAAAGAAGAGCAAAATCAACGTTACGGATATCCTGCATTTTATCTGCAAGCCACACGGGTCTTGAATTGAGAACGGTGCTGCAGCCGTTGCCGCATATCACGGGGAACTCAACTCCCATTCTGTCAACAAGAAAGCTTTTGCCTTTGCATTCCGCGCAGGAAAGCTTGTTTTTAACGGGACAGTTTCTTGTCAGCATAAGAGGAATTCTGCCGTAAGCGAAAATGCCTCTGGGTAAACTGCCGCCAAGCTTTGAAACGGCGGACAAAGCGAGTTCACACGAAACAAGGCAGTCTTTTGCACCGAGTTTCTGAATTTCATCAATTGCAACTGAGTTAAAAATATTCATTCCGAACCCGCTGATAAAAGGAATATTTGCTTTTTTTGCTATTCCGATTCCGTCAAGGTTAGAAGCGCAGGCAAAGTCAAGACCTTGTGATTTAAGTTCAACAAGTCTGTCTATATACTTCTGTGAATTCGAGAATACTCCGCAGGGGATTTCCGCGGCTGTTTTAATCCCTTTTGATTTAAGTTTTTGAATGGTTTCAGCCGAAACATCAAGGGGAAGAATTGCAGTTGAAATTCCGTTCAGATCGTCGGGGATTTGTTCTTCGCTGCAAAATCTTGCCCGTAAACCGAAACTGTCGGCTGAGTATTTATTAAATGTATACTTATTATTATTAAATTCTTTGAAACTGTTTTTGCAGAATTCGGTTTCAAGTTCAGCAAGAGCCTGTCTGCGAAGCGCATTTATTGCACCCGCAGATGCATTAAGCCCCTCTTCGAAATCGATATCAATATTATTTGCATAAAACTGCGTTCCGCCGCATTTTGAAAGTCTTTCCGAAAGTTCGGATTTGCTTAAAGGCTTGTTTAGTGCGGTTGCGGGGGAAACATCGCTGACAGAAACAACGCACTTTCCCAACGCAGAAGTTTCAAGTGTCATAGGGATATCTTTTTTGAAAACCAATTTAAAACTGACGGGAATAAGAGGTGTTTCTTTTTCATAGAGCTTTGAAAGCTCATTGAGAACACCCGAAGCACTTTCAACATCTTCCTTGCGTCTGGTGCCGAACATATCCTTGCCGAGTTTGCTTTCAAAATAACCTTTTGTAAAGCCCGAACGGGAAAAAACGGCTTGCAGAGAAGAACTGATTTTTTCATCAGGTTTATTTTCTTTTGCGTTTTTGCAGGCGGTTACGGCTGCGGCAACATACTCGGGCCTTTTCATTCTGCCTTCAATTTTATATGAGCATACTCCCGCATTTTTCATTCGGTCAAGCTCTTCAACAAGAGACAAATCCTTGAGGCTTAGATTGTTGCCGCCTTTTGAATTGACACCGAAAGGCAAACGGCAGGGCTGGGCGCAAAGACCTCTGTTGCCGCTTCTTCCGCCAAGCACGGAGCTCATAAGGCATTGGCCCGAAACGCACATACAAAGAGCACCGTGAACAAACGCTTCAAGCTCTGCGTTCGTTTTTTCGGAGATACTCCTGATTTCTTTTTCAGAGAGTTCTCTCGGAACAACGGCACGGCAGAATCCCAGGTTTTCAAGGATTTCAACACCTTCCGCACTTTGTACGGACATCTGGGTTGAAGCGTGAAGAGGCATAGAAGGAGCGGACTGCCTAACAATTGCGGCAAGCCCCAAATCCTGCAAAATGAGTGCGTCTGCACCGATTCGGCAGGCACACTCGATTGCTTCATATGCACTTTCAAGCTCACCGTCGCCGATGAGGGTGTTAAGAGTCATATAAACCTTAACGTTTCTTTTATGGCAGTATTCAATCGCTTTTGCAAGTTCATCATCGGTGAAATTTGAGGCGTTACGCCTTGCGTTGAACGCTTTTCCGCCAAGATAAACTGCATCTGCACCGCATCTTACTGCGGCAATAACGGCATCAAAACTGCCTGCAGGTGCAAGAATTTCAGACATTATTTTGCAGCCTTTGTTGAAGCAAGCTCTTTTGCGAGTCTTTCTGCTTCACGCTTTGAAATTTCAGCATCTGTTCTTGCTCTTGCGGCATCTTCAAGATATTCCTGAATCTGACCGCGAAGATTTTCTGAAGTCATCTCGCTCTTTTTGGCGGCATCTGCATATTCAAGTGCAGTAACGATAGCTGCCTGAGTAACGGATATTCTTGCGTTTTCACGCATAAGGGTACTGATTTTGCTGTCAAGCTCTGCACCAAGCTGAGCAACATAATCAAGGTCGTTATCGGTTGAAATGTTATATTCGTCGCCTGCAATGAAAAGTTTGATTTTTTCCATATTAGTCACTCCTGTTAATTTTTTATACACAGTTATTATACATCATTTAAATTTAGGAATAAAGAGTTTTTTTGAATTTTTTATCAGTTTTTTTATTAACATTGATTAAAACGAAAAAATATGATATAATCTTAATCAGATTTCAGCAAGGGGGGAAACCTTTGAAAAAATTAACGGCATTGCTTCTGGCGATGATATGCATATTGATGGCGTGCGGTTGCACCCAAAGCAACAAAAAAACAGTTCTTGTTATCTCGGGAGCTGAAATAGACAATGAAATATTTGCTTATTATCTTGATAAAGTAATTTCGCGCCCTGCTGATTACGGTCTTTCCGAAAAACTGAAAAAAGATGAGGCGAAGACAGCGGCAATTGAAAGCTGCAGAGAATATGTTGCGGTAAACACAATGTTTGAAAATCTGAGATTAAGCCTTTCTGTTTCGGATAAGGTGGGCGTTTCGGAAACCGTAAATAATCTTTGGGTTCGTTTTGAAAATCATTATGATGAAATCGGAGTTTCCAAACAGACATTAACGAAGATTTACACAACGCAGGCATATTCAGAGGCTATTTTTGACACGGTTTATGACAAAGGAACCGATGATGAAGAATCCGAGTCTGTTATACAGGATTATTTTAATGAGAATTATGTTTGCTTCAGAGCGGTATGTGAATATTTTTATGCGGCAGACGGCAAACAGATATCCCAGAAAGAAAAGAATGAACTTCTCGAAAAGTTTAACGGAATAGTGGCTTCAATTGACGGAGTTGACAGCTTTTCAACAACAATGCAGTCGCTCGGCTACAGTGCATCAGCCTCGGTAATTCTTAAAAAAGGTTCCGACGGTTATCCCGAAGGATTTTTTGACAAGGTTTATGAAATGAATGATAACAGCGCAGATATTATTACTTATGATGACTGTGTTTTTGCCGTAATGAAAGAAAGCCTTAAAGATAAAGGCGAAAGTGTTTATTCGGAATACCGTTCGGTTTGCATAGAAGATCTTTATTCCGAGCAGTCAAGGCTTGAGGTCGAAGAACTGATGGGCAGTTTCTTTGTTGAAGAAAAAGGTTCAAGAGCAGATAAAATAGTAAAAGATATGATGTAAAAAGCGGGGGCAACCCCGCTTTTTTCACCTTATTTCAAAGAAAGAATAGTATAAGAATGAGAACTTTTTTTGAAAGAGGTGCGGGCTTTGAACTTATCTGTTTTGGCAGGGATTTTATTGCCTTTGATCGGAACTTCTTTGGGTGCGGCTTGCGTTATGTTTATGAGATATAAAAATGCCAAGCCCTTTTGCGATAAAAAACTGACTGCTTTTGCGGCAGGAGTGATGACTGCGGCAAGCGTGTGGAGTCTGCTGATTCCTGCAAATGACCGTTCTGTCGGGTTAGGAAAACTTTCTTTTTTGCCTGCGGTTGCGGGTTTCTGGTTAGGTGTGTTTTTGCTGATAGGTCTTGATTATGCGGTGAAAAGAGTCAGTTTAAACTGTGCGGGAATTGAAAAACCGGGTAAAACAGCGATGCTTGTTTTCGCGGTTGCAATGCATAATATTCCCGAAGGAATGGCGGTTGGTGCGGTTTATGCAGGGTTGCTTTCGGGGAATACGGATATATCGGCGGCGGGGGCATTTGCTCTTTCGCTTGGAATAGCAATTCAGAATTTGCCTGAAGGTGCAATTATTTCTCTTCCGCTGAAATCGGCGGGTCATAAAAAATCGGTATCTTTTCTGTGCGGATTTCTTTCGGGAATTGCCGAGCCTTTGGCGGCTGTTGTCACAATTGCCGCGGCGGGAATTATAGTTCCGATTTTGCCGTATCTTCTCGGGTTTGCGGCGGGGGCGATGATATATGTTGTTGTTGATGAGCTTATAAACGAAACAACTGCAAAAGAATGCTCGGCTTTTTGCGCCGGATTTACCCTGATGATGGCGCTTGATGTTGCACTCGGAGGGTAAAATGTGGTATATAATAATAGGGTGATAAAATGATTTATGTAACTTCTGATATTCACGGATATCCGTTTGAAAAGTTCAAGGAAATGCTTGAAAATGTCAATTTTTCGGCAGACGATTTTCTTTATGTGCTTGGAGATGTTATCGACAGAGGCAATGACGGAATAAAAATTCTCAGATGGATTATGCTTCAGCCGAATGTTCAGCTCATTCTCGGCAATCACGAAGCGATGATGCTGGGAAGCAGATTTGTTTTTGAAGAAATCACCGAAAAATCAATAGATGAATTGACAGGAAGCAAGCTGGATATATATTCGTCGTGGGTTGCAAACGGCGGGCAGTCAACAGTTGAATCATTAAAAATAATGCGGAACAGCGAGCTTGAATATATTTTTGAATATCTTGAAGAGGCTCCGCTTATTGAAGCGGTTTCAGTAAACGGCAGAGATTTTATTCTTACTCACAGCGGTCTGGGTAATTTCAGAAAAGATAAAAAAATCAGCGAGTATACTCCCGAAGAGTTGCTATGGACCCGACCTGATATCGGTACAAAATATTTTGACGGAATAACAACCGTTTTCGGTCACACACCGACGGTATTTTACGGCGAAGAATATAAGGGCAGAGCGATTTTTACAGACACCTGGATTAATATCGATACGGGTGCGGCTGCGGGTCTTTGTCCCATGCTGCTTCGTCTTGACGATATGAAAGAATTCTATATAAAGTAGTTGAATTGAAAAAATATTCGTGATATAATTTTGCTTATGGAAAAGAAAACAAATAAAGAAATACTCGATCAGATCAAGGGCGGACTTATCGTTTCCTGTCAAGCCTTGTCAACAGAGCCATTATATGACAGCTACATAATGAGCAAAATGGCTTATGCCGCAGCTCTCGGCGGTGCCGTGGGCATAAGGGCAAATACTGTTGTTGACATTCTGGCTATCAGAGAAAGAGTCAGCCTGCCGATTATAGGAATCATCAAGGAAGTGTATGAGGACAGCGATGTTTACATCACTCCCACGATGAAAGAAGTTGATGCACTTGTTGAAATCGGCTGTGATATCATTGCGGTTGATGCAACAAACAGAACAAGACCGGGCGGAGTTTCATTTGAAGAATTCTTCAAAGAAGTCCGTGCAAAGTATCCCGACCAGCTCTTTATGGCGGATACCTCATGCTTTGAAGAGGGTAAGCTTGCGCTTGAACTCGGTTTTGACCTGCTCGGCACAACTATGAGCGGTTATACACCTTATACCAAAGGCACTCCTCTGCCTGATTTCAACCTTATGAAGAGATATAAGGAAGAGCTTGGTGCAACCGTTATTGCTGAGGGCGGAATCTGGGCACCCGATGAGCTTGTGAAAGCTTTCGAAAGCGGTGCATATGCAGCAGTTGTCGGAACCGCAATAACAAGACCTATGGATATAACCAAGCGTTTTGTTAAGGCTTTGGAGGAAAGCAGATGAAAATTCTTGCTTTTGACATAGGCGGAACAGAAATAAAATACGCTTTTTGTGATGAAAATTTTAATCTCACCGAAAAAAATTCAATTCCCACCAATGCTCACGAGGGCGGAAGAAGAATAATTGAAAGAATTCTTGAAATTATCAGAAACTGCAACGGCATTGACAGAATCGGAATTTCAACGGCAGGTCAGGTTAACAGCGAAAAAGGCGAAATTATATTTGCAACCGACAGCATTCCCGGCTATACAGGCACGAAAATAAAAGAAATCATTGAAGCTGAAACAGGCATTCCGACTGCGGTTGAAAACGATGTTAATTCGGCGGCGATCGGCGAAGCTGTTTTCGGCGCCGCAAAAGGATGCGAAAATTTCATTTGCCTTACTTACGGAACAGGTATCGGCGGAGCAATTTTTATTAACGGGAAGCTCTTCACGGGCAGTTCGTTTTCTGCGGGTGAGTTCGGTCATATGGTAACTCATCCTGACGGCAATCCCTGCACCTGCGGAGGTAATGGTTGCTATGAAGTTTATGCATCGGCAAAGGCATTGACCGAAACTGTCAGCGAAAAACTCGGCAAAGAAATGAACGGCAGAGAGGTTTTTGCGGATTTCGGAAATCCTGAAATAAGAGAGCTTATTGATGAGTGGATTAATGAAATCGTTATAGGTCTGAAAAATCTTGTTTATATTTTCAACCCTGCACTTATTGTTGCGGGCGGCGGTATAATGAACGAGGTTTATATAACCGAGGAAATCAATAAACGGATTCAGATGCAGCTTATGCAAAGTTTCAAAAAAGTAAGAGTTGTCAAAGCTCTTATGGGTAATGATGCAAACAAACTCGGAGCGGCTTATCTTGCTTCGAAATTATAATTTTAAACGGAGATGTTAAAAATGAGAGAAATGAAAGGTATTTTCACCGCACTTCTTACTCCTTTTAAGGATGACTATTCAATCAACGAAGCTTCACTTAAAAAGCTTGTTGAATTTAACCTTGAAAAAGGCATAAACGGCTTTTATGTTGGCGGAAGCACCGGCGAAAGCATGGTTATGACAAACGAAGAACGCAAGGAAGTTTTCCGTATTGTCAAAGAAGCAGCAGGCGATAAGGTTCCCATGATCGCTCATTGCGGTGCTATTTCAACAGATGCCGCAATTGATATGGCAAAAACTGCTGAAAGCCTTGGCTACGATGCGGTTTCAGCTGTTGCTCCCTTCTATTACGGCTTCCCCGCAGCAGCAATAAAGCAGTATTACACAGATATCGTTTCAAGCGTAAACATCCCTATGGTTATCTATAATTTCCCCGGCGGAAACGGCTTCACATTCACTCCCGATTATGCAGCTGAAATGTTCAAGGATAAGAGATTTGTCGGCATCAAGCATACCTCTGCAAATCTTTTTGACCTTCAGCAGTTCAAAGAGAAAATTGAAGGCGTTACTGTTTTCAACGGCTTTGACGAAATGTGCCTTGGCGGTCTTTCAATGGGTGCAGACGGTGCAATCGGCAGCACATATAACTTTATGGGCGATAAGTTCCTTAAGATTTATGATGAGTTCCATAACGGAAGCATCAAAAAGGCTCAGGAAATCCAGAATGAAGCCAATGCTATCATAACAGAAATGATAAAATACGGTGTGTTCCAGTGCGAAAAGGCAGTTCTTACCCATCTGGGTATTGATATGGGTCCCTGCCGCAGACCCTTCCTTCCCATCAGCAAGGAAGGCTATGAGTCAATGAAGAAGGTTGCAGAATCCTTATAATAAAAGGTGTGAAACTCAATGTTTGAAAAACTTTTTGATAAATATTATTTCTCCAACGGAGCGGGAGATTATTCGATACCGCTTGTAAGATTTGATGTTATGCCCGAAAACACTCCCGATGAACTGAAATATCTTTATGAAACATCGGTGGTTGACAACGCTCTCGATTATATAGGTCATCCCGATGCGGTTTTGCTTAAAGACGGCAGTATTCTTGATGTTTATCCGTCGGGTCACGGCAAAGGAGCAGTCAGAAGCAGAATAAGCTATGACGGAGGTGTAACATACACGGGCGAAATTGAAAATCAGCCCAAATCATGGGAAAACTCAAGAGAAACACCCACGGTATACCGTCTTGAATTTTCAGACGGAACACCGGATAAAATTCTGCTTATTTGCGGAAATCCCGATTGGCGCGACGGTAAAGGCACAGTAGGCGGTTTCAACTTCTCGCTTTCCGATGATGAGGGCAAAACCTGGAGCGAATTTGAACTTGTATTCTCGAAAAAAGATGATGTAACCGTTATTCCCACCGTTGCAATGGCATCACTTACAAGGCTTAAAGAAAACGGAAAATTTGTTGATAAATGGATGGCATTTTTCCATGACCATTGGGGCGGATTTGTAAATTACAAAACCATTCTTTCGTTTGAAAACGGCAAGGCGGTATGGAGCAAGCCCGAACCTTATTTTTCGAAGTACAGAAAGATTGAAAAGAATGCGAAAATGTGCGAGGTTGAGGTTATCCGTTCCGATTTCGGAAAAGGCGATGAGCTTTGTCTTATTGCACGTTGCAACAACAAAAGATATAATTCAATTATTTCTTTTTCACAGGATGAAGGCAAAACCTGGTCGAAGCCTGTTTTTGCTCCTTCGGCACTTAACGGAGAGCGTCATAAGGCAGACTACACTCCTGACGGCAGACTTTTCATAACCTTCCGTTCAATTGAGAGGGATAAGGAAAAAATTGAGAAGTTTTCTGTTGAACATATGAAAAACTGGTTCAGCGAAGGCTGGATAGCCTGGGTAGGAACTTATGAAGACCTCAAGAACGGCAGAGAGGGTCAGTACAGAATAAAGCTTGCTCATACCTATCTCAAAAAGCAGGAAGAACCTGCACTTTCGGCAAATGCCGATACGGGTTACTGCGGTAATGTTGTTTTTGATGACGGAATGATCGTTACCTCAACCTATGGCTCTTTCGGCGAAAAGAAGGCTGACGGAGAATATAAAACATATGTTGTTTCCAAAAGGCTCCGCCTTTCTGATGTTGACAAGTTGATAAAATAAAAAAATTAAAGCACCGCATTGCGGTGCTTTTTTTTACATCTGTTCAAGAATATACTGTTTTACTTCTTCAAGCTTGCTTTTTTTCCAGGCTTTTTCTTTTTCTTTTTCCGCAAGGGGACAAAGAATAAAGAAATCAAGAGTTTCGCCGGGAACTCTTCCTGTTCTTAAAGGCTCGGCAAAATGCTCTGCCCATTCTTCTTCGGTTGCATCTTTGAAGCGTGCGGGATTAAGATATGTCATCTGTCTTTTGGTGGCGGCAATGTGCATTTTTGCAGAAAGAGGGGAAAGAAGATTGAATTCTTCCTCCTGAACATCCGTGAAAATTCTCGGAAGAGGAGCTTTAACGATATGCTCTTCGCCGCGGATTATTTCAAGACCCATAGGTTCCCAGGAAAAATCGGTTTCGGTAAAGTTGATTTTTATAAGCAAACCAAGTTCTGTGTTGAACTGTGAACGCTGATAATCGGTGTCAAAAATGAAGTTTCCGAGAGAATAGAAAATAACCTTATCGCCAACAGTTTCGTAATTCATCGGCACATGAGGATGATGACCGATAACGATATCCGCACCCATTTCAAGATATTTGCGGTAACGTTCTCTGGTGTAGGGTGACGGAAGGGGAGTGAACTCCTCGCCTGCGTGAGCAACAACAACACACCAGCGGCAGGCCTTTTTGATTTCGTTTATAGTTTTTTGGATTTCGTCAAGGTCGCTCCAACTGTAGCATCCCGCTTTGTTTTCATCAGCTTTTCGGCAGGCACGCTGATAGCCCACGCCAAACATACCGATGCCGCCCGCTTCGTCAAGAATAACAGGCTTTCTTGCTTCGTGAATGTTCATTCCCGCACCTATTGTCTGCGCACCGTTTTCTTCTGCAATTTCAAGAGTGCTTTTAATGCCGAATTCACCCGCATCCATAATGTGGTTGTTGCAGATGTTCCAGATGTCGGCGTGCATTTTGTTGAGAACTTTTACGGCGGCGGGGTCAATTGTGTGCAGAAGCTGCTGCACACCGTCTTTTGTTGTGTTTTGTTCAACGGGCGCAACGGGACCCTCAACATTTGCGATAACGTGGTCAGCGCTGTGAAGAAAATCAAGCACTTCACCCGAAATCAACTCTTCATCATTCCATTTTTCATACATATATCGGTCAAATCCGATGTCACCCGTAAAAATCAGGGTTGATTTATCTTTCATTGTTATTGCTCCGATCATCTCAGTTGATTTTTATAATATCATATTAATCCGAAAAGAGCAACAAAGATATTTTGTTTTGTGTGCTGAAACGATATTTCTGGTATTATATTATATATTAAAAGGGTAGACTTTTAATTATGTATATGATATACTAATAAATTATAAAATGGATAGGTGTATTCGGTATACAAAAAATACGTTTTATTATAACAAAGACTAAAAATAAAGCGGGTGAAATGTAATTATGGAAAAATTAAAAACATTTTTTTATAATTTAACAAAAAGTGAAAAATTAAAATCATTGCTTTGTTATCTGATTCCTTTTACAGGATTATGCGGCTATTTGGTCAGCTTGATTTCAGCAAACAGAATAAGCGGTGTAAGCGGATATTATATGATTCATTATCTGTATACATATGATCACGGCTTCATAGGCAGAGGTTTTGTTGGCGAAGTAATCAGTTGGTTTTATGATACTGTGTCAGATGAGCTTATACGGAATGTTACAATACTGTTTTCGGTTCTGCTTATGATATCTGCGGTTATATGCATAGGCAAGGCCTTGAACAAAGTGAAAAACAATGCAGAGATATTGTTTGCTGTGGCTGTAATTTGCTTTGTTATTTGTTTGTTACCCGGTTCATTCCGCAATTATTTTGAGGATGAAAAATTAGATAAGCTTTTCTGGGCATTGACACTTTTTTCGGTTGCATTGTGTGACAGAAAAATCGGCATATGGTTTGTCCCTGTTCTGTGTGTTGTTGCAACACTTGTTAATCCTGCATTTTTGTTTTGCAGTATGGTTCTGATTGCGATAATTCTTTTGCAGGAATTTTATTCAAACGGTTATTCGAAAAAGCACGGTATAATTTGTGCAATCTCGTATATTTCTATGATAGCTGTCGGAGGTTATGCGAGGTTATCGGGAAAATTTTTGGGATTCAATACTCCTGCAGAATTAATTGATTGTTATTTCTCGAGATATACAGGTACAATTGATCCTGAAGTTTACAGGTTATTTGAAACAGAATGGCTTTTTGATTATTTCGATTCGATAGAAACTGTAATCGAAAAAGCTTTTCAAATATATTTTATCGAGTGGGGCAACTGGAAAGTTTGCCTGGCAGATTTGATTTTTCTTATGATTCCCACATATCTTGTGTTAGGAATTTTTTGGAAAAAGTGTATATCTGCAAGCGAAAACAAATTCCAGAAATTTATTTTCTTTTTATGTATGGTTTCGCCGGTTGTAATAATTTTACCCATAATATTTTCTTGGGAAACCAGCAAATATTTTTATAATAACTTGTTGGTTCAGCTTTCACTTATTGTTTATTTTATAGTAAGAAACAATACGGATTTTATAAATGTAGTCAAAGAATGTTTAAGTTGGATAAAGCAGCATATGGTTTTAGCTGTGTGTTTTGCAACATATTTCATAATGTTCATTTTTGCTTGATAGTTTAACGGGAGTTAATATTTATGAAAACAAAAGTTTCAGTTTTTTCTCCGCATTTTTTTGGAATATTATTATTTTTGTTCGGGTTAAATCTTTTGTCTTTGCCCTCATACTATTCCATAGTAGATTTCAATAGTATGCAGTTAGGAACGGATCGCCTTGCAGAACTTATGCTTACAATGTTTGTTGTGTTTCTGTTCAGTGCGGCCTGTGCAGCAGCGGTATTTATGCTGACAAGAAAACAGGATGTGTTTTTTGGTCTCTGTGCAGCTCTTTTGGTTGCAGATCCTCTTTTGAAATGCAGCATCATTAACATCAGATATCTTCTTTTGTTTGTTACAGCTGTGATTCTTTGTTTTTATTTGATAAAAGGCGAGTCGATAAAGCTTAAAACATTGTTCGCGTCATTATATATTTTGATTTCAACAACAGTTTATTCCGAGTCGGTTTCTTGTCATATACCTGTTGTTGTGCTTGTGTACGGATTCAGTATTATGGCACAGGAAAACTCAAAAGCGGTGCCTGCATATGTGAATCAGAAAAAATCAGAAAGCAGATTAAATATTAAAAACTCAAAGGTTATTTATGTTTCTTTGCCGGTAATAGCTTTTGTTTTGTCATTATTTATAAGAGAGAAACTCTTGAAGAGAGATTTATATCTTTTTGATATCGGATATCAGAACATCGGAAATTTAACAGCGAGAAGCAGCTTTTGGGTTGCAGTTATTCCTTATGTCTGCTTGCTTTTGGCATTTACAGTAAAATATATTTTGGTGAAATCGGAAGGCAAAAAAATCAATTTCGCTTTTTTAATGAAGAATGCAAAGTTTTTATGGGTTATTTTATTATCCGTATTGTTGGTGGCAGCAGGAAAAGCTGTGTTTGGATATAACACAGGCATTACGGTTATCAATACTATATTTGTTGCCTCTGCGATACTGATATATTTAAATGACCAAACTGTTTCATCGCAAGTGGTTGAAAGCTTTTTGCAGATTTACCGCAAACATAAGTTTATAATGTTGGCGCTTGCTTTTGTGTGGTTTTTGGCAGTTCAGTATCTTTTTAAAGACACACAGCGCACGGTAATAGATTCCGTTATGGAAATTGTCGGAAACAGACTTTAAAATAAGATTAATTTGAAGGTGAAGAGCAAAATGCGGTTGAAGGATAACGATTTGTTGGTTGTTTTGACTGTAGGCTCCTTTTTGCAAAAACATCTTTGTGAAAAAACAATTGCTCAGCTTGATTTGAGTGTAAATAATATCAAGGTGGTTTGTGATGACGAGTTCGGAATAAGAGTGGGTTCCGCAGGTGCATTACTTAAGGCTGTTGAACAATATTATGATGATTATAAAAGAATAATAATCATAAATTGCGGAGGCTTCTCAAAACGAACAATAAACTGTGCGATTAAAGGCAAAGCTTTTGCACAGACGCTTGTTTCAGGCGAACCGATAACTTTATTTGAGCATATTTTAAATAATATTGCAGCGCTTTCGGAATGCTTTTCGGAAGGTGTTATTGTTGCTTGCAGTGATATTCTGGTTAATTCCGATAATATCAGAGCTGATTTTTCAAACTGTGTTGCATTTGGTATTTATTCAGATTTAAAAACCGCCTCGCAACACGGAGTGATGATAAAAAACGAGAAAAATGAATTGGTTCAGTTTTTGCACAAGGAAGATGTTTCCGTTCTCAAAGAATATGTTTCTGCAGAGTGCGAACAGATTATTGTGGATACGGGAATGGCATTTCTGAACGACCTTTTTGTTCGTCGTTTGCTGGAAATTGTTCGGGATAAAAACATTCTGGATATCATTAAAGAAAGCAGAACAGAGTTGAACTTCTATTCTGATATCTTACCTCTTTTAAGCCGATCAATTAAATATTCCGATTATATCGGAGCGGAATCTGAAGAATCGGCAATTTTTAAAATAAAAAATATTCTGTATGATTATTTATCGGATATTAATTCTGATGTGTATGTGGCTCAAGGGCAACCTTTTCTTCATTTCGGTAACAACGAACAGTTGAGGAACAACACACTGAAGGTTTCCGATAAATCAGAGAAGCATCTGAAAATAAACAGCTATGTAAAATCGGGCAGTAAAATAGGCTGCGGCACAGTTCTGGATAATGTGTGTTTACGAGCTGAATCCGATATTGGCGAAGGCTGTCTTATTTCGGATATAAAATTCAATTTCCCGATAACAGTAAATAATAACAAAGTGATTTGCGGATTCAGGTTAAATGACGGCAGCTTTGTTACTGTTATGACTGATATCAAAGAAAACCCGAAAGAGCTTGAAAACGGGACTGAATTATGGGATGTTCCGAGGTTTTACAAAGCTCAGAATTTTGATGATTCATTTAAAAAACTTGTTTGCGGAGCAAATGAAGAAAAAGTCAGTCTGGCTTTTTGCGTTGAGAATGCGGATTACGATTATTTTCTTGAAAACAAACAGTATATCAGCGGGTTAACACGAAATATATTTCAAAAACAATATTCGGATATGAGGGAAAATATAATCAGTCAATATTTTTCGAAAAAAAGCTTCCCGATTATATTTGTTCCCTGCTGTGACTGTGTTGAAGTATCAATGCCTGTTCGGCTGAATTTAAGCGGAACATGGACCGATGCGATGCCTTATTGTGTTGATAATGGCGGTGCTGTTGTTAATGTTGCGGTGAAAACAGACGATATGTTGCCTATAAATGTGAGACTCGAGAAACTGGATGAATCTGCAATAGAGTTTTCCAACGACGGAGTCAAATCCGTGTTTTCTTTTGACGATGCCGAATATGAGGATGATTTCTCGGATTTTAATCTTCATAAGGCTGTTTTGAAAACATTAGGTATAAATCAGCCCGAAAAGCTTTCTGCAGGGTTCAGGCTGAATATTGAAGTTAAAAAAATCGATAAGGGTTCGGGGCTTGGTACAAGCAGTATTTTGCTTGCAGCTTGTTTCAGAGCTTTTTCTAAAATGTACAATTTGAATTATACCGATTCTGATATTGTTGAAATGGTTTTTGTTGCGGAACAGCTTATGAAAACCGGTGGAGGCTGGCAGGATCAGGCGGGCAGTCTTTTTCCCGGAATGAAGTTGGTTTCGTCGACGCCGGGTATTCCGCAAAATGTTAAAACGGAAACAATAGAATTGCCCGAGATAATTCAGGAGATATTTGCAAAAAAAGCTGTTTTGATGCCAACGGGTCAGCGACATTTCGGAAGATTTATTGTCAATGATGTTGCTAACAGATATCTTGACAGAAATCCGAAAGCAATTTCAGCTTATTCGCAAATGAAGGACCTCAATAAAAAATTGACAGAATCAATTAAAAACGGTGATGTTAAAGGCTTTTACAGCTGTATCAATACTCACAGAGAACTTCTGAAATTGATTTCTCCGTTGACAACAACTGCCAAAACAGACAGCATAACAGAGATGTGCCTGAGCGTGGCAGAGGCGGTGTCAATTTGCGGCGCGGGCGGCGGCGGATATCTGCTGGTGTTTTTAAAAGATAATGTTTCGGCAGATGATTTCAAGCTTTTTGTTTCTCAAAAATTCCCCGAAATAAAAAGTGAAGTTCTTAAAACAGAGATTTATATTCAAGGTGAAAAAAATGAGCAATAAGAAAAATATTTATCTTGTGCAGGCGGGCTGTTTATACGGAGATACTTACTATCTTCCTTATGCAGTCGGAATGCTTGCGGCATATGCTTTCAATGATGACAGCATAAAAAAAGAATATGAGCTCAAGCGTATTGTTTACAGCCTTGAAGATATAGAAGAGAGCGTTGCAGGTCTCGAAAACCCGTTTTTTGTAGGGTTTTCCAACTCAATATGGAATTATAAATATAATTTGGAATTTGCCAGGAAAGTAAAGGATAAGTATCCTGAATGCATAATTGAGTTTGGCGGACACCATATTCCGCCAAACACCGATTATCTTGACAAATATGATTTTATTGATATTCTTGTTCACCGAAAAGGTGAAGAAGCTTTCAGGGATGTGTTGAAGGAGCTTTTGAAAAGCACTCCGGATTTTTCTGAAATACCCAATATTTCATACAGAACAAAGGAAAACGAAACCAGACAAACACCCGAAAAGAAGATCGTTATTTCCGATTACCCTTCGCCGTATTTAAACGGAATTTTTGATGATATTATCAAAAACAAAAAATACCGTTATTCGTGTGTGTTGGAAACCAACCGAGGATGCCCTTATAATTGCTGTTATTGTGATTGGGGTGAACTTAATTCCAATGTAAGGTTATTTCCGTTGGAAAAGGTTTTGGCAGAGTTGGAGTGGATGTCTGAAAACAAAATGGAATTTGTATACTGTGTTGATGCAAATTTCGGAATGTTTGAACGAGATGAATTGATAGCGGAAAAGTTGGTGGAACTCAAGAACAGGACAGGATATCCGAATCGTTTGCAGGTGTCTTATTCAAAAAGTAATCACGACAGGGTTTTCCGTATTAATAAGTTGCTTGCGGATAACGGTATCGGAAAAGGCGCTACACTTGCTCTCCAAAGTCTTTCTTCCGAGGTTCTTGAAAATATAGGAAGAAAGAATATCAGCAAAGAAGAGTATGCTTTACAAGTTGCCAGATACAGAGATGCAGGCATATCAACATATACGGAGCTTATTCTCGGCTTGCCCGGAGAAACATATGAAAGTTTTACAAGAGGTTTATGCGAAATTTTGGAATTGGGACAGCATAGCTCTGTAAGCGCATATTATTGCGAGTTGCTTCCAAATTCCCGGATGAGCACAAAAGAATATCTTGATAAATTTAAAATCAAAACAGTTTCAACCTCGCTTAACCAATATCATTGCGAAAATATGGATAATGTTCTTTCGGGATTTTCGAGCATTGTGGTTGAAACTTCAACGATGAGCGAGCAGGAATGGATACGCGCAAATGAGTTTTCAACCTGTGTGCAGAGTATGCATCATTTTGGAATTCTGCAGTGTATCGCCATGTATATCCGCCATGAACACGATATCAGCTATTATGATTTTTACAGCAAACTTTTCGATTATATCTTATGCGAAAGTGTTTTCCTGAAAAACATTTTTAAAATGGTGTCGAAAGTGCTGAACGATTTTGTTGACGGACACGGAGGATTAACTTGTCAAATAGATACATTCGGTAAGATTACATATCCTCTTGAAGAAGCTGTGTTCCTTTTGTGCTTATATGACTATGAGATGTTTATCAGAGAAATAACAGCTTTTGCTGAACGTTATATCAAAGATGATGTTTTTCTTAATCAGCTTATCGGGTATCAGAAATCAATTGTTTTAAGACCCGAAAAGACTGAGTTTGCAGCTGAATTTGATTATGATTTTGAAAAATATTTCAGTGCAATACTCAGAAATGAATATGAGCCATTAAACAAAGAAAAAGTATCATATAAATATTCAACGCCGTTTTATACTGCGGATTGGGTTGAATATGCCCGTGAAATGGTGTGGTATGGCCGCCGTAACGGAAGAATGCTTTATACCAACGCACCCAACAGAATAAACAGAACGAATTAAAAAAACCCCCGTATGTATTCATACGGGGGTTTTGGCATGGTTCAGTTAAGATAATCTGCCTGATAAAAAGAGCCGGTATAATCGGTTGCTCTGCGGTTTCTTCCGTACCAGACTACTTTTATTGCATAATCGGTAAAGTCTGTTGTTTTGAGATTGTCAGATATCTGAAGTGATATATGCTTCTTTTCAAGGGGGCGATACTGATCGGCATAAATGTTGTTGAAGTAAGCGAAAAAGTCATAGTCAGAATCTATAATAACATTTCCGCTTTCCGTTTTTTTGATTATATTGAATTGATAGGCGAGAAGCGAATCTGTAACATCACTTTTTTCAAAAGAATCATTAATGAAATTTTTGATTTCATTATAAAATATTTCTTTATTTGCAAAGCACTCCAGATAAATCAGTTCATCAAAGCTCCAAAGAATATCTCCTGTTTTATCAAATGTGTCAAACATTTCATTTTGTTTTAAAACAATACCCTGACAAAGCTTATGGATTTTTAAGAATATTCTGTTTAAAAGAGTGTCCGATGTGTTTTCAGACCACTCGATGAGCTTTCTGTAAAAATCAGAATAATTGATTTTATGCTCATTGCAGATATAAATGGCAATGGCCCGGAGTAATCCAAGATTATGAAAGGCTTGAATATAATTGGAAAACAGCAAGGATTTTACCCATTGATCTTCGTTCATAGAATATGTGGATGTTATATATTCCGAATATTCTGTTATACCGTCAGAGATTTTTCCTTTTTGAGAGTGTATAAGCCTGAAAGGAACCTTGGTGCTTTTTATATTGTATTTTTCAATATAAGATTTTTGCCCCATTTTTGAGTTCATCAGGATTTCACAAGGATAAATGGCGATGCCAAAGTGCTGGCCGCTTTCAAGCAGAACATTGACTCCGTCACAAAAAGAATCGTAAGTTTCTCCGGGCAGACCGAGAATAAGCTCCGAAAAAGTTGGTATGCTCAGTTCCTGATATTTTACCAAAAGCTTCTTGAAAAAATCAACGGAAATATTTTTTCTTCCGATATTTTTCAGCACTTCGTCATTCATACTTTGAAAAGAAATTGTTTTTGCTTTATCAAGACCGCTTTTGAAAAATTTGGTGCTTATATCAAAAACAAAATCGAATCTGTTTTTGGTAAAGAAAACCTTAAACACCTTCGGATAATCATATTTTTCTTTACATTGAACCACATAATCGGCAATTTCCGCATCTCGGTCAAACAGACAAAAATTTGCATCTACGCAATAAATATATTCTATTTTATGTTTGGTAAACCAATCGATTTCAGCTTTGACCTTTTCCAATGAAAACAGTCTGACTTTTGAGCCTAACTCACTCCAATCGCAAAAAGAACATGAATTGGGGCAGCCTCTGTTGCTTTCAAAGAGAGCAGAGAAAGATATATTATCTTTTAATATCTCGTCAAAAGTTCCCTCTAAATAGGGCGAAGGATAGGAATCTCCTTTTTGCGCTTCATATTTCGTTGTTACGACATCACCGCTTGAGTTGCGGAATGAAAGATTGCTTATTGAGTCTAACGGTTGGTTTAAAGCAAGGTTTACCAATAACCCTTCGGTTGGTTCTTCTCCGAAACGGTGTGTAATAAAATCAACAAAATCAAGCTCATTAAGTTCTGAACCGTCAGCTGATACATTGTGTCCGCCAAAAGTTATCAGACATGAAGGGTAAGCTTTCTTAACCGCTTTGGCCAGAGCTTTGTTATATTCTGTGTTCCATACAGAGCAAGAAAAAAGAAGCATATACGGAGCTTCAAGGCGGGATACCACATCTTCTATTCGCTCTTTGATGTAAATAAATTTACCGAATTTATAGTTTTGTGCTATGGTTTCATTTTTTTCGCAATAAGCTTGTATACAACCAGCAGCATAGGGAATGAATGTGCTCTTTTTGTCGGTGTCGTAAGTATCGCTGACCTGAACGAAATATACATTCTTTTTCAATTCTGTCCCTCCTCCTGTTGGCTTGATGCGGCGTTTATCATATGAAATAAAGCATAGCATATACATATTTTTTTGTCAAATTATGATCGCTTTGTAACGGAATATATGATTTTTTCGGTTATAAAAAAACACAGTGTATCGGTGCAAATCACCTGGCTTTTTATGGGAGATGATAAAGGAGATGGCAGGTGGATGCAGGACTTATATATTGATTTGTTTTTCTTTCTGTGATATTATATAACAGATGTATTTCAGAGCTTTGTGAGGAGATAACAAAATGAAAAATGTTTATATGGTTCAGGCCTCCACAACCTACAGCGGAAATGATTTTAAGGCTGCTTATCTTCCTTATGCTGCAGGACTTCTTGTCAGCTATGCATGGACAAATGAAACTGTAAAAAATGAATATTGTTTTAAAAGATTCGTTTTTACCCGTGAAGCAATTGAATCTGTTATAGTATCTCTCGAAAATCCGGCTGTTATAGGCTTTTCAAACTATGTATGGAACACAGAATATAACAAAGCTCTTGCCAAAAGAATCAAAGAGGTTTATCCTGAATGCATCACTGTTTTTGGCGGGCATAATATTTCTTCAGATGAAGAGTTCCTCAGAGATTTTGACTATATTGATTTTCTTATTCACGGAGAGGGCGAGGAGGCATTCCTTGAGCTTTTGACAGAGTTTCTTAACGATGAGCCTGATTTCAGCAAAGTTTCAAACCTTTCATTCAGAAATAAAGAAGGCGGCTATACAACAAACCCTGTGAAAATCCTTACAAAGGTCGATTATCCGTCGCCATATCTTTCGGGTGTCTTTGATGATATAATAAAAGAAAACCCCGGTATGCAGCTTGATGCTATTCTCGAAACCACCCGCGGCTGCCCTAGAAATTGTGCGTATTGTGACTGGGGATGCACTAATTCAAAAGTCAAGCTCTTCCCGATCGAACGGGTTCATGCGGAAATTGAGTGGTTTGCTAAAAACAAAATTGCATACATTTGGAATGCAGATGCAAACTTCGGAGCTTATGACCGAGATGAAGAAATAACCGATCATATTATCGAAGCGAACCAAAAATACGGATATCCCGAACGTATTCAGATTAATTATGCCAAAGACAGGCATGACGTTGTTTTCAGAATCAGTCAAAAATTTGAGAAATGCGGGTTGAGCAAGTTGGGCTCAACACTTTCATTTCAAAGTCTTAATCCCGATACATTAGCAAAAATCGGCAGAAAGAATATGAGTCTGGAAAAATTCAAAGAGTTAATGCTTATGTACAGAAATGCAGGAGTCAGAACATATTCAGAGCTTATTCTTGGACTGCCGTGTGAAACCTATGAATCTTTCTGTCGGGGAATAGGTATGCTTCTTGAAGCAGGTCAGCACGGACGAATCACTGTTCATAACTGCATAGTTCTCCCGAATTCTCCTATGGGCGCAAAGGATTATCTTGAAAAATACGGTATAAAAACTGCTGATGTTTTCTTTTCTATTACTCACGGTAAGGCTGAAACGGAAACAGTAGAAAAAACAAGATATGTTGTTGGTACGGCAACTATGAATGAGGAGGAATGGATCGAGGCAAATATCTTCGCTTGCATTGAAAGATCTCTTCATAATTGCGGAATTCTTCAGAATATGGCGATTTATTTTCACTATGAAAAAAATATTCCGTATGAGGATTTCTATAACAGCGTCATTGACTGGTGCCGTAATTCCGATAATGAAATCCTCAGTAATCCATATCGCTTTCTTTATAATTTTTATAAAAACATTTGTCTTGAGAAATCTATGGCGTATTACCGTAATGAAGAGGTTTACGGTAAGATTACCTGTGGTCCGGAGTATGCTGCTCATATGGAGGCAATTTTTCGGCTTGAAGAATATTATGACGCAATAAGACCTCTGCTGAAAACCTATGAGTCTGATGAAGTTATACTGGATGAAATCATCGAGTATCAGAAATGTGTGCTTAAAAGACCTAATCACAACAATTACAGTCGGGATTTTACATATGGTTGGTATGAATATTTTACAAAGGCAATTGCAGGTGAACGCACTTCGCTTAAAAAATATCCGAACCGTGTATATGTAAATAACGAAAAATCCCCCAAAAACTGGCATGACTATGCACTTGAGGATGTGTGGTTTGACAAGGATGGCGGCACTTTCAATATCGGCATAACAAACAAATTGTTATAAAAAATCCGAGGGGGATATTAAAATGTATTGTTCCCCATTAAACAGACAGAAAAATAAATGCCCTGTCACAGAAAATCTTTAAGTTACGCGGTCTTACTCCGGGTTTCAAACGGAGCAAGGCCGTTTTTCCTTAATCGTTCAAAATTATTTATGTTACAGCATTGACACGGTCTGAAAAATGCATTTCCGCAGTTGCAGCTGGGGTTTATGCCGAAAATTTTATACAACATCGAGAGTTGCACCCAGCAAATTAAATGTTGTAAAATTCAGCAGAGAGATTTATAATAAGATATCAAAACATTTTGATGAATAATGATTCTGAGGTATATCTGAAGATGAAGAAAAACAATAAACATAATGAAATAATATCAAAAATCATCTGCCTTGTTTCGGGCATTGCATTGACCATAGTCGGTCTTTATTATTTCCATATGCAGTATCTGTGTTATGAATATACTGTGCTTCAGTTTGTTCTTGCGGTTGCTGTTTGTCTGGGAGGTGCTTTGCTCTCGATACCGATAAGCAAAAAAACAGATAAAAAGAAAACTGTTAAGAATGCAGTTGTTACCGCATCCGTTTTTGCGGTTCTTCTTGTCGGACTTATGCTTGTTATCAACGCACTCATCGGCAACGGTGAACTTAATCAGATCGCATTGGTAGTCCCTGTTTACCTGTCATTTATTGCCGTAATAATTCTTGTTTTACTTTGTATTATCAAGATTTTTGATAAAAAGATTCTGAAAGCAATTCTTTCCCTTATTGTTCTTATCGGATTTGCAATCGGCAGTTATTCATACATAGTGCCTTTTGCAATTGATGAAATTTATAAGGATTATAAAGCTCCTGCACCGACTCTTTCAACATACACAAAAACGGAAGCTGATAAAATGATTAACGACGATTTTTATGTAAGCACAAAAGGTAATGACCTGAATAACGGAACAAAAGAATCTCCGTTTCTTACAATAGAAAAAGCTGTTGAAGCGGTCAGAAACACCGATAAAACAAACAGAAAAGGCATAACCGTCTGCATTGAAGCAGGCGAATACCGTGTGTCATCACTTGAATTCACAAATGAAGATTCAGGTACAGCTGAATGTCCGATAACATACTGTGCAGTCGGCGGTGAGGTTATTCTCAACGGTGGTGTCACACTTTCTTCTGATGATTTTAAATCTGTTAAAGAGTATCCCGAAATATCTGAAAGACTTACACCCGAAGCACAGGAAAATGCAGTTGCAGTTGATCTGACTCAGGCACCCTATTCGCTCACAAAAGACAATTGGGGCAAGTTATATGCAATTGGCTCATATCACACCGCATCAAGCTATGACGGAGATTACACGGGCGAACTTTACTGCGAGCTTTTCATTAATGACAAAAGACAAACTCTTGCAAGATATCCGGATAACGATTATCTTCTCACTGAAGAGGTTGTTAAAACGGGTCTCGGAAAAGAATCTGACGGTGCGCTTACCGAAGTTAAAGACTGGGATAAAATCCGTAACCCCGAATCAGATGTTTACAGAGTCAACTCCGAACTTGCAAAAAGAATTGAAGGCTGGAAAACCCTCGATGATGTCTGGATGTTCGGATATTGGAAATATGACTGGGCAGATGCTTCGTCACCGATCGGAAGTTTCAATGCGCAGACGGGCGAAATCTCTCCGAAGTTTGTAAGCCTTTACGGAACAAAAACAGAAGCACCTTATTATTTCTTCAACGTTCTTGAAGAGCTTACAACACAGGGCGAATGGTATCTTGACAGAGAAAACGGTTTGCTTTGCCTTTGGAAACCCGAAAATATTGAAGAATCACAAATCGACTTATCTTTATCGCTTAAACCGATAATCAATGCAGAGGCGGATTATCTTAACTTTGACGGAATAACCGTAAAAGGAACAAGATCGGATGCCGTTGTTATTAACGGCAACAATAATACCGTTCAGAATTGTCTTATCAAAAACGTTGCAGGCAATGCACTTGTTATGAACGGAAGCAACAACCTTGCATATAACAACGAAATTACCCATACAGGTAAAGGCGGAATTATTCTTGACGGCGGTGATACCGAAACTCTTACCGCGGGCAACAGCAAGGCAGATAACAACTATATCCATGATTGGTCGGAGATTTATCAGACCTATCAGCCTGCAGTAACCCTGCTCGGTGTCGGCAACGTTTGCTCACACAATGAAATGGCAAATTCGCCTCACGAAGCAATTACCTATAAAGGCAATAATCATATTATCGAGTATAATAACATTCATGATGTTTGTCTGCTTTCCGACGATGCAGGTGCGATTTATTCAGGCAGAAGCTGGGTATGGTACGGCAATGTAATAAGATATAATTGCATTTACAATATCGGCTCGGGAGAGCATAAGCCCGACGGAATTTATCTTGACGATGCGCTTTCGGGTCAGCAGATTTACGGTAATCTGCTCATCAATATTCCGAGAAACTCAATTCATATCGGCGGTGGCAGAGATAATGTTGTTGAAAACAACATAATTGTGAATTCGGGTGAGAATGCAATTTATTTTGATGAAAGAGCAAGAGAAGGCGCACTCAATAACGGCTGGTTTACTCACGCTTATATCGGAAGCGGAGATATGTGGGATGCGCTCTATGATTCGCCGTGGCAGAGCGAAATCTGGCAGAATGCATTCCCCGAATATAAAACCATGACAGATGATAAGTCACAGTGCGAAAGTGCATCTTATATTCCTAATCCTGCATGTGTAATCAGAAGTAATCTGATTTTAAATAAACACAGAGAAATAGGGGATATATACTCTTCTTCACGGAGATTCAGTGATATATCCGAAAACGGAGTTTATTCAGTTAATAAAGCGGAAGAAATTTTTGTTGATTTCAATTCGGGAAATTATAATATCAAGGATATTGAAGGCTTAAGAAACTCTATCACCGAGTTTCAGAGCATTCCGCTTGATGAAACAGGAAGAATAAACTGACAAATAAGAATTTGTCGAGGATAAAATAATGGTTATTGAAACGGAACGTTTGCTCTTAAGAGAAATGACGGAAGAAGATTTTGACGCACTTTATAAGGTGTTGGCAGATCCTGACATAATGCAACATTATCCCTGTGTATTTGATGAAAAAAGGGTAATGAACTGGATTTTGCGAAATATCGAAAGATATCGGGTGTTTGGTTTTGGCTTGTGGGCTGTATGTTTGAAAGCGACCGATGAAATGATAGGTGACTGTGGTTTGACAATGCAGCTTATCAACGGCGAAATAAAACCTGAAATCGGTTACCACATAAGAGGTGATAAGCAAAGGAAAGGATATGCCAAAGAAGCGGCGATTGCGGTCAGGGATTGGACATTTAATAACACATCGTTTAATGTGGTTTATTCCTATATGAAACACACAAATGAGCCGTCATGTAAAACTGCAATTTCTTACGGATGCAAACAGGTTGGTGAGTATAAGGATGATGCAAATGAAATCACAAAGGTTTTCGCAATAACGAGAGAAGAATGGGCTAACCTGTAAATTTTAATTTATCAAACTCCTTCGGTTTGATAAATGAATTTAAGCAACAAACTATATAATTATCAGAGGTAACAAAGCCGAAAAGGAGATAATCCGATGAATACATTTGAAAACGAAGTGAAACAGCGTTGGGGCAACACAGATGCCTACAAAGAAAGCGAGCAGAAAACCGCAGGCTATTCCGCTGATAAATGGAACGATGTCAACGCGGGGCTGAACGCTGTTCTTGCCGAGTTCGCAACTGCACTTAAAGGCGGAGCAACACCTGAAAACGAAACAGCACAGTTACTCGTCAAGAAGCTTCAGCAATATATAACAGACAATTTCTATACCTGCACTAACGAAATTTTAGCAGGTCTCGGACAGATGTATGTTGCCGATGAACGCTTCAAATCCAACATCGACAAAAACGGAGAAGGTACTGCAGAATTTATCTCTGAAGCAATCAGATTCTGTTGTAAGTAATAATAAAACTCGGAGTGCAACTGCATTCCGAGTTTTTTCAATTATATTCAGATTTCAACTGTTTCATCAGTTTTCGGCAGATAAATTTTCTTCTTTCCTTTGCCGATGTTTTTGATTTCCGTAACTTTGCTGTCCTCAACGGTGTATTCGACACCGTACTGTTCAAGTTTCACCGTGCCGTTTTCAAATCTCGGGTCAATCACAAAATTTTATATTCACTTGCAATAAAAAATCTTGTTCATAAAAAACTCTCCCCGATATTTTCTGCTTTTAAATATAACATATCATTTTTAAAAAGTAAATTCTGCCGTATAAATCAAAACCTTTTGCGGACAATAACATCAAGATTTGTCTGAAAAAGGAGAAAGATATAAAATGAAGCCACAGGTATTGTCAGAAGAATTGACGACCTCGGAAGAGTCGTTATCCCCAAGGAAATCCGCCATACCATGCGTGTCCGCGAAGGCGACCCGTTATGACAACATGGACATAGTTTGATTTCTGTTGCGCAGCAATGCTTGGGTTTGAGTAACGGTGGAATTTAAAGCCTGACGGCAGTTGAACATATCGAATAACCGATTCCTTTTGCAGATAAAGCTTCGCAATATATTGCACTTTTTCAACGTATAATAAAAAAATTACCGTCCGACACCTTGTGTATCGGACGGTAATTTTTACAGAAAACATATTTGAAATTTATGATGCGGACTCAGGCTTGGAGTACATAAAGAAAGTTGATTTGTGAACGGGTTTCCTTTTTCCGCACAGCTATTCTTACGGTCTGTAGTGAAGATAAATAATTCTGCCGATATCGTCAATTCTCCAGACATAAGCGATTGCTTTTCTGTAGATATAGTTAAGCTTTGATTTCAGAGTTTTAAGTTTGAAGTTGAATTCTCTCGGCTCAACCGTATCATAAAGCTGTGTGACGCATTTGCATTCGCTGTCCGTTTTGATTTGTGTTGCGGCAAGGATAAATAAATTTTTGTCGCAGGGCAACCCGATTGATTTTGCACCGTTTGTTTCTATCTCATATTTAAAGAAGAAAAGCTGATGCGCATAATCATCGCCTTTGGCGGAGTGAGTGTGGGTGCATTCCCATCCCAGAACATCGGTCTTGATTTTCGCGGTGCGTTTCATACCGTATAAATCCCAGGCGAAGGGTCTTTCTTCAATGTCGCTGACTTTGATTTTAACGGGTTTGCCATCAACGTCAAACGTGTATTCCTTGTCACCGTCAAGGCTTGCGCAAAGAATAACAAGTTTGTTGTATCCGCCGTCAAGGGTGAGCGTTTGTCCGTCTGCAATCAAAGAATCGTATTCGCCTTTATTCAAAGCAAAATCAACTCCGCCGCTTGTGATGATATTCGGAACAAGTTCTTCGGGAATTGTGTAATTCTTGCCGTGAATACCGTTACCCGAACGTGACTGATTTGAAGAAAAAGCCTTTGTATTAAGCGGGAGCTCAATGAATGAACACGGAGCGGTTTTTCCTTTATTATCCATAGGCGCAAGAGTTAAAGCAAAGCTCTTGATTTCATAAGGATTCATATCAAACACAAGCGAGCCGTCTTTTACTGTTGCGTCACCGATATGCTCTTCGGAAGCGTAAATTTCACGGGCGGAAACTATGCCGTTGCCAAGCGATAATCTTACATTTTTATGAGCTTTGTTGCAGCCTTCGTTTACTCTTACAACAATTTCATCTGTGTTTTCCGCTTTCTTGATTGTACGGATGATAATTTCGTTGTCGGAAATATTCGCAAAACTGTAGCAAGCGCCGAGAATACCCGTATGTTTATCGGCAACAAAAGCCGCCATGGGAGCGCTGAATTCACGGGCGGCTGCCTGTACCCTTGAAATATCCGAACCCTTATGGGCGCAGATTGCATAGCCGTAACGGTTAAGACCGAGATCCATCATGCTCTGAACGGATGCGGGTCTTGAGTTGTTGAGAGGTGTGAGTATAACCGTCATTCTCAGAGTGTTATCCGCAAATTTATCCCAACCGTATTTGCAGTCGCTTAAAACGGAAACGCCGAATTCTTCATTTTTATCGGTTAAGTCAACCCATTTCTGTGCAGGAACTTCATAAATTTCGGGATTTGCGTTGCCTCTTTTTATTGCTCCGAGACCGAGGTCAAAAGTTGCTTCTTCATTTGAGCAGGCAAAACTGAAAACGTTTTTGCAAAGCGTTCTCTGATTGTTCCAGTCAAATTCGCACTGAACTTCAACCATATCCGAGCCTGCGGAAAGTGAAATATTATTTGTGAAAACCGAATCATCGCATTGCTGAATGACCTGAATTGTGCATTTTGCGGGACCTTCTTCGATTATTCTTGATTTAACAAGCTTTGCAATTCTGTTGTGATTTCTTATTGATTGCTTGTATTTGATTTCCCATGCAGGATAAAACCAACCGCCTGCATAATTATCGAAAATTCCGAGAACGATGGGCTCTTTGAGCAGTTCTTTGCCAATTTCTTTGTCGTATATCGAGCCGATATCTCCGTTTTCGTTAAGGGTGACGGTATAACGCTCGTTTTCAAGAGATTTTTCGGAAACCTTGAGTTCTGTTCTGATTGCAGAAGGAGTTCCGCTCACGGTAACATCAAAAACGCAATATGAATGCGGCGGCATATCTGCAATAAACGAAATTGTTGTTTTTCCGTTGCCGATTTCCGAAATCTGCGACGGAATTTCATTCCCGTTGCAGTCGCAAACGGAAATATACCTGAATTCGCCGTCAAGAGTTGCGGTGACACAGCTCTTTCTTCTGAATTCCATATGATTGTTGACAACTACGGGAATACCTTTGCAGAACGATGTGTCAAGCATTGAAGCAACAGCTGAAATGCTCTTTTCGTATTCGTGAGCCAGCTGATTGAGTGAAAGACCGTAGTCGTTCCACGAACGGAGATATGCTCTCTGAACGGATGTGCCGGGTAAGTCATCGTGGAACTGATGGTTGATTATTCTTTTCCATGAGGTGTTCAGTTCTTTCTGAGGGTACTTTGCCGTGCCGAGCCATTCTGCAGTGACGGCGGCTCTTTCTGTCATATCGGCAAGCTCTTCGCCGCGTTTGTTCCAGCGCTTGCTGATTGCCCTTGCGGTATAGCCTGCCGTGCCGTGGTCGGTCAGAAGAAATTCATTGTTCCACAAAGGCAGTTTATCGCGGTCAGCTTCGGTCATCTCCGTCATAATCTGCTTAAAAACCTTATCAGACGGCGAAGAATGGACAATTATATCCGACTTATCGTTCTTATTCATATTTTTACGAAGGTTTCTGATGGAAATCGGCAGAGGTCCGCCGCCTCTGTCACCTATACCGTGAAAAATCTCAGTGGCATTGAGACCGTGTGTTTCACTCTCTGCAAGTTTTTCTTTGATTGCCTTGTTTTTGCGAAGATTGTCGAGAACGGCAACGTAGTTATGCATTTTGATGCTTGCGATAATATATTTACCGTCAGGTCCGTACCATTTGCCTATATCAAAAGGCTGGCCGTAGGTGCTTCCCCAACTGAGCTTCTGAGTTGTGAAACCGTAAAGATTTGAGTGCCTTGCGATTGAAGGCAGGGCATAGCCGAATCCGAAGCAGTCGGGCAGGAACACATCACGGCTTCTCACACCGAATTTTTCATTGAAATATTCATTACCCAAAAGAAAATTTCTGAAAAGAGCTTCGGGTGAAGGCACATTTACATCGCCGTTTTCCCAGCCTGCACCGCAGGGATACCAATTGCCTTTTGCAACATATTCTTTAAGCTTTTCAAATTGCTCGGGGTAATATTCCTCCATGAGTTCATATCTGTATGCACCCTCAAAGTTAAACACATATTCAGGGAGCTTTTTGAAAAGATGAAAATTCCAGTTAAGAGTCTGCGGAATGTAGTTTTTAACCGTTCTTTCAAAGTCCCAGTTCCAGATGGTGTCAAGGTGAGCTGTTGCTATGGTGTGAACATGTTTTTTCTTTCCCATAATCATTCACGGCACCAAAAGTGCCTTTCCTTTCCCGATATGCTCATATATTACCATATAATAGTTCCAATTGCAAATAATAATCTTGAATATTGCTTACACGTATGATATTATCAAATTATCAAAAAAGTTTGGGGTGTGCAGAATGAAAAACAAAATGAAAGAATTGTTTTGCTGGTCTTTCCCGAATGCGACAAAAGACATCGGTGATTATTCCAACAAAGAACGCAATGTTTACCTTGCAGGTATGTTCGGTCAGAACGTAATTTATGCCATAATCGGCTCCGTGCTTCAGGTGTTCTATACCGATATCCTGATTATTCCCACGATAGCCGTAAGTGCAATTATGGGCATTTCAAGAGTGTGGGACGGCATCAACGATATCATTATGGGTACCGTTGTTGACAAAACTCATACCCGTTGGGGAAAGTGCAGACCTTATCTGAAATTTGTTCCAATCCCCATAGCCATCACAACGATTCTTATGTTTCTGCCCATCAACAACCTTCCCATGGGCGTTAAAATTGCTTATGTTGTAGTCAGCTTCCTGCTCTGGGAAACTCTTTATACTCTCGGAGATATCCCTCTTTGGGGTGTTACCTCTCTTATGACGCCCGATGAACAAAAGCGAGCAAAACTTATCTCTGCCGCAAGAACAATCTCGAGCGTAGGCAGTATTGTAATCGTCGGTTTCTATCCGATTAAGGATGCGCTTGGTGCAATTGACCTCGGCTTGTTTGCAAACACAGGCAAAGCAAATTCTGACCTTGCATATTTTTCAGAGTCGCAGGGTTATCTGCTTGCGGTTATTGCCATTGCTATGTTTGGCGGCATTCTGTTCCGTCTTCCGTTTGCGTTTATACGCGAAAGAATTACTCAGGCTCCCAAAGAAAAAGATACGGGTCTTAAAGAAAATCTCAGGCTTATGTGGGAAAACAAGCTTTTCCTTCGTGCTCTGGCTTCAAATATCCTTGGTTGCACCAAAACAATCCTTATGACTGCAGGCATCTATTTCTGCAAATGGGTGCTCGGTAACGGCGGCGACGAAACACTCTGGCTCATAAAAATGGGCGGTGCTTTCCTTATCGGTATGATAATTGCAATGAATATCAGCACGTCGGTTGCAAAAAAATTCGGCAAGAAAAAAGTTTACCTTGTAACCTCATATCTCAACACAGTGCCTTACATACTCATTTTCTTTGTGGGATATCAGCACATTCTGTTCCTTATGGTTATGCTCTTCATTGCAGGCTTCCTCACAGGCTTCTCAACTGTTTATAACACAACAATGATTGCCGACAGCGTTGACTATATGGAGCATAAAACAGGCAAAAGAAACGATGGTGTCTTCTTCTCAGGTCTTAATTTCACATCGAAGCTTACTGCAGCAATCACCGCAATTGTAACAAATCTTATTTTCTCAGTGGTTAATTACACAGAAACAATCAACACCCTCACCGAGAATATCGCAAACGCCTCCGCACAGGGTCTTGATTACACTCTCAATTTTGCAACGGCATATCCTGAAATCACATCAGCAATGCTTGTTCTTATCACGTTTGTTCCCGCTATAGGTTGCGTTCTTCAGGCTCTGCCCATCCACGGCTATTCGCTTGACGAAAAACAGCACGCTGAGATCCTTGAGGAGCTTGAAGAAATAAGAGCAAACAACGCCAAATAAAATTTAAAATAATTATTATCGGAGACAGTTTTATGAGATACCGTGAAGATAAATACGGCAACAAACTTTCAGTTTTGGGCTTCGGCTGTATGCGCTTCAAAAAGAAAATGGGCAGAATAAATATGGAAGATGCAGAGCGTCAGATAATGTCCGCTTTTAATAAAGGCGTGAATTATTTTGACACAGCGTTTATTTATCCCGGAAGCGAATCGGCAATCGGAGAAATCTTTGAAAAAAACAATATCCGCGATCAGGTCTATATTGCAACAAAGCTGCCTCCGCAGCTTATGCGCAGCACAGAAATCCTCGACAAGCTCTTCAACGAACAGTTAAAAAGACTTCGCACAGACCATGTTGATTTTTATCTTATGCATATGATGGCTGATATTAAGATTTGGGAACGCCTGAAAAGCATAGGGATTGAAAAGTGGATAGAGGAGAAAAAGGCAAGCGGTGCAATCCGCCAGATAGGTTTTTCATATCACGGAAATTCAGATATGTTCTGCCGTATTATTGATGCTTACGATTGGGATATGTGCCTTATCCAGTATAACTATATGGATGAGCACACTCAAGCAGGGCGCAAAGGCTTGAATCATGCCTGCGAAAAGGGAATTCCTGTTATGATAATGGAGCCTCTGCGCGGCGGCAGACTGGTTAACGATTTACCGTCGGATGCAAAACGGATTTTTGAAAGTCATTCCGTTAAGCACACACCTGCACAGTGGGCATTTCGCTGGCTTTGGAATCAGCCTGAGATTACGGTTGTGCTTTCGGGCATGAACTCCGACGAAATGGTAGAAGATAATATCAGAACCGCTTCCGACACCGAAATCGGTGAGCTTACCGCAGGCGATGAAGAAATGCTGAAAAGTGTTGTTAAAGCTATCAACGCTAAGATGAAAGTTCCGTGCACAGGCTGCGGATACTGTATGCCTTGCCCCCAAAACGTTAATATCAGCGGAACTTTTTCTGCATATAACCGATGCTTTACTGACAGTAAAATCAAAGGCTTCAGGGAGTATGTCAAAAACACAGCGTCACAGTCATATGCACCTGCTTCAAAGTGTGTCGGCTGCGGAAAATGTGAAAAGCACTGTCCGCAGAGCATAGAGATAAGAAAACAACTTAAAGAAGCCGAAATCGCGCTTGAAACAAATGCTTATAAATCCGCCAGCAAGGTTGTATCGGCATTCAGAAAAAAGAAATAGCACGTTTAAGGAGAGAAAAAATGACCGAAAACAAAATTCATGTTGCTTACGGTTTTCACGTTAACTGCTATCATTCCTACAGAGGCGATACAAACGATAATCTCGGTTTCGGCTCTGACATCAGAATAATCGGAAAAATTCTTGACGTGCTGACCGAATTCAACGAAAAAGGCATCCCCGTAAAAGGTACGTGGGATACCGAAAATTTCTTTTCGCTCCAGAAAATTCTGCCCGAATATGCTCCCGATATCATTGAAAAAATGAAGGAACGTGTTGAAAAATACGGCGATGAAAATATTATTATGGGCTTCAACAACGGCGCTCTTTCGGCAATGACAGAGGACGAATTCTGCGAAAGCATAAATCTTGCCGTCACCAATAAACACGGAAGCGGTCTTGAGGATATCTTCGGCGAATGCGAAAAAATCGTTCGCCCTCAGGAGGTTATGTTTACTCCGTCGCAAGTCAGTTTGTATAATAAGCTCGGCATAAAGGCTCTTTGCCTTTATTACAGCTGTGTGCCGTTTGACGCATTCAGAACAATTATCCCGAAGCTTCCCGATGAAATTGCGTTCAACCCCGTAACATATTCCTATAAAGGCGAAAATCTGACCGTTATTCCGACTTACAGCAATTCCGATGTATGTGATGCGGGTTGTCTGCGTGCGTGGGTAAAGGATTTGCGAAAAAAGCAGGAAAGCGGAGAAATCAACAGAGATTTGTTCATTTTCATCAATATGGATGCGGATGCAATTTTCTGGGAAACGCTTGATGCAGGACCTCTTACGGGTAAAATTGCAAACACAGACGGCATTCACGGTCTTGTTGAAGAAATAGCCGACCTGCCTTATATTGTTTTTGATACCCCGGGCGGATATCTTAAAAATCATAAACCCGCAGGTGAAATCAGCTTCACTCACGATACGGCAGACGGCAATTTCACGGGTTATGCATCCTGGGCAGAAAAACCGTTCAACAGAAAAATATGGACAAGAATCGAAAGAGCAAGAATGATGGCAAAAGTCAACAGCAAAGATGACAGGCTTTCGCCCTCTTTTGATTCAAGAATACTTCTTCTCTCAACAACACATTTTGGTCTGGCAACTCCCGTGCTGAATATTCAGAGAGAAAAAACCGCACTTGAATTGAGCGATAAGGTTATTCAAAGCGAAATTTCCACATTGCCGAAAGCCGAAAAACTGACGGTTTATAACACAAACAAATCAAAGATTCAATGTGTTCAGCTTGAGATAAAAAGAAAAATATCCGATATTTTATGCCTCACCGTTGAATCAGACGGACTTGAGAGTTTTACTGCCGTGCCTACGGCAGACGACTGCTCATCTGTCTTTCTGATGATGAAATTTACAGAAATCAAGGATAAATACGAGCTTGAAATCGGTTTTGACGGCAAAAAAGAAAAAAACGTGTTCGGGAATCTGCTTAAAACAGACCGACTTTCCGTTATGTTTTCTCCCGAAGGCAATATAGAATTTGTTAAATGTGATGAAAGAGTTATCGGCACAAAAGAATTTCTGCAGTCTTTCATAACCTACAACAAAAAAAGATATAACTTTGAAAACACAAGGGTTTCACAGCTTGATCTTGCAGGCGAAGGTGACGGAATACGCGTTCAAGGCGAAATTCATCTGCCCGAAGAAATAAACGGAGGAAGCTTTACCTATGATTTCTTCAAAACAGGATTTTCAGATGCCGTTTTTGCGAGAACAACCGTCAATTATCCTTACACCGCCGAAACAACTTCAATTTCAACCGAAAATTCGGCACTCGGCAGATTCAGCGATATGAAGTGGATTGAAACTGCTCCTTTCCAGTTAACCCCGATGCTTGACGGCGATATTTCCGTTATTAAAAGAAACTTTATGGATGATATTTCATCGTTCAGAACGCAGTCGTTCCCCGAATGCGACGAAAAGAACAGTTATCTTGCTTCATTCAATCATCAGCTTACGGGCGGTTTTGTGGGTCTTTATGATGAAAACGGCGGTATCATTGTTGCAAATGCACGTCAGGTACTCAATTCAATGGCACATTGCCCGATGCGTCTTGAAAAAGACAAAACCGTGCGAATGAATCCTTTCGGCACATATTACGGCAATCAGCGTCACCATTTCGGCAGAGCAAAAGATCAGATTCTTAATGTTTATACCCTTGTTGCATCGCAGGGAAAAAGCATCGCACCGTCATATAACGGAAGCAGTGAAACGGCGGTTTTCGGCATATATCCCCTTTCCAAAAACGGACTCACCGACAAAGAAAAAACCGAAATATGCGCATTTGCCGACGGTGCGGTTGCCGTTGCACCCGAAAGCTCGGATATTTCACCTTTCTCAAAAGACAATATAACCGTAAGAGAAGGTACGGCTGACGGAATAAACGAAAAAGATTTAAAAAGCCCTGTTATGACAGGCGTTTCAGGAAATCTTTTCAACTACATCACAAAAGGTGCGAAGGCAATAGGCCATATAATTTTCACGCAGATAAAATCAAAAAAATAATTCAACATTGACACAGTCAGAAAACTACATTTCAGCTATGTTGAATTTAGAGAAACGGCTTGAGTAAATTCCTTACATATCAACGGTTTCAGCTGTTTGCATTTAAGCGTTCGGGACCTATAATGCTTCACTCGCTTGATTTTCAATCTCCTTTTTGATAAGATAATTCTTACAGACAAACATTATACGGAGAGATATTATGATGAAATCAGTTGTTGCATTGATTACCGCCATCGTTACTTTTTTCGGCGGATGCTTTTCAAATGTTTTTGATGCAGTATTTTTCCCCGAAGCACCGCAGACCGAATCCGTTGAGTTTGCAAAAAACTTAGGCAACGGCTGGAATCTCGGAAACACTCTTGATGCCTGCGAAATGGGTTCAGCCGAAAAAATGGGTCTCGAAAGCGAAACCTGCTGGGGCAACCCATATACAACAAAAGAAATGATAGAAGCCGTAAAAGAAGCGGGCTTCGGCACGGTGAGAATTCCGATAACCTGGGCACAGCACCTCGATGAGAATTATGTAATTGACGAAGAATGGCTTGCCCGTGTAAAACAGATTGTTGACTGGGTTCTCGAATGTGGAATGTACGCCATAATAAACATTCATCACGATGATACATTCTGGCTTATTACCGATAAAGCACATGAAGAAAGTGCAACAGCGGTTATTACCGCCATCTGGTCGCAGGTGAGCGAGTGTTTCAAGGACTATGACGAACGGCTTATTTTTGAAACGATGAACGAGCCGAGAGTTGTTGGCTCCGAAACCGAATGGAGCGGAATATCCGAACATTATGAGGTAGTCAATAATCTTAACCTTGCGGCACTCAAAGCCATACGGGAAAGCGGAGGCAAAAACGAAAGCCGTTTTGTTTCAATCACAACCTATGCGGCACGCTGTGAAACCGAACCCGTTTCCGCACTCAGACTGCCCGATGACCCCCACGTTCTCGTTTCCATTCATTGCTACTACGGAACGGCACACAGAAGCGAATTCCTTGACTGCGAAAACAGACTCACATTGCGTGAAAAATATGAAATGTATAAAATCCTCAGAGATATTTACAAGATTATAATCAAAAAAGGCTATGGTGTTGTGCTTGGAGAATTCGGCTGGACAGACAGAGTCAACCTCGAAAATCTTGCCGAAAGAGCGGAATATTTTATCAGCACCGCAAACAATTTCGGTATTCCCTGCATTGTGTGGGATAACGGCCTGGATTTCAGACTTTTTGACAGAACAACACACATCCTCGAATTCCCCGATTACATAAAACCGTAAAAGCAAAACCTCCTTGTATGGTATCGCCAAATGCAAGGAGGTCTTCTATTTAATATAATACGGTTAAGCGATTCTGATATATGACGAGCACTCAATCGTCCCCGAAGGCATAGAAACCGTTCCCCGTCGCTTCGCCATAAACTGTCGCAATAAATGGATGCTCACCAAATCCGATATCGTCGTAACCTATGTTAGCCGCAACTTCGGCGGTGCGTGGGAGTTTAAGCAAATGGCTGAAAAGATGAATAAAACAATTGTAGAAAAAATTTGCCCCGGTAAAACTACCGAGGCAATTATTGTCTTTACCGATATTTTGATTTGAATATTTTTATTACTGCTTTTCACAGCGTTTCTGTGTCATTCTTAACGGAATATAAATCGCTGCAATCAACGCCGATGCGACAAGCATAATCGGTACGGTGATATCCTCTTTGATGTAACGAATTCCCACATTGTCAAAGAAAAAGTATACGGTAAAACACATGCCGAGATATGACGGAAGTGCGATTTTTGCAAATTTTATGGGTGACATATCAAAGGCATTTGAATTTTTTCTGAGCATATTTTTGCTCATTATTTTAATCATAAACAAGCCGAATATTATTGATAATACTACGGTCAGAATTGTGCCGAGAGGCTCATCATCCGTAAGCACTCCTGCGTGAGCAAGAAGCCGTGCAAACCTGATACCTATTGCTCTTGCGGGTGTCACACCGAGAATGAATACCGTCAGAATGAAGTTGAAACCGAAATTGATTTTTTTGTCAGCGATGACAGGTGACATATCACATTCTTCGTTTTCTCTATTCTTTCCGGCAGTAAGGGCAAGAAATGCCATAACAAACAGACCGATGAAAAAGCCCGTAACGAATTCCCATGTGCCCCAAGTTGCAAAGCGTCTGAAGGTTTCGGAAAATTCAACTCCTTTGAAGAAACCTGAGTCAAAGCGGCTTGAAACAAGAGGGGTAAATGCCGTTGTTGTGACTGCCGTGAGCAGATTCAGAATAAGCGAGCCGAAGCCGGTATATTTGTCCTTGCGGAAAACAAGGGCATAAGCCGAAAGAACAATAACTGAAAGAGCATCGGAAATATGCTCAATGCTCATATAGTAGTTTTCAAAAAACGGAATATCCTGAGTCCAGCCTCTGTCGAGAAAATGGCTCATATATGCCGCCATCGGGCTTGCATAGTTGTGTCCGTATGCCTCAAGACCAAGTGCAGCATAAGCGACCTGATCGGGGTTGATGAATTTAATGATTAAGTGTGAAACAGTTGCTTTGAAAATCAATTGAGACACCATATATACAGCTATGGCTATTATGTAGTGCTTGATTTTATATTCCTTGCCCGAGAAAAGAGAAGTGACAAAAAATGCGAAAAGCGGAATCAGGGTGAATGCCATAAGGAAGATTATCACGGCACCGCTGATATGGTCAATGGGTGCATAAACATCACCGTTCGGACCTGTGTATACGGGTTCAAGACCGTTCAGCATCTCACCCGAATAAGGCAGATCGCTCCAGACAACGCCCGCAAGCTGTTCAAGAACCGTGGCGTAGCCCGTAACACTCAAGCCGAGCATAAGTCCGCCCAAAGGTATCATTTCATATTTCATACCCTTTCGGTTGCCGTAGAAGTGATAAATGAGGAGCATAAGCACAAGACCAACGCTGTAAAGACCCCACGATGAGCCGAATCCACCGTCACCTCTGCATCTCCACATAAATCCGCCGATGATTGCTCCGAGTATAACCGAAATTATCTTCGAGCCGGCAC
>JAZRTQ010000041.1:0-25657 GCA_045652165.1 Acutalibacteraceae bacterium
CTTGATAAGAGCCTTGTAATGATTATAAATCGAATCTGGATTTTCCATTTCAGCCTTTGCGTTGATTCCGTCTTTATAGCTGGGGTTAACGGGCATCCAGGGATTACCTGTTGAGAAGCCTGCGTTTTCGCTTTCATCCCACTGAACGGGAGTTCTTGCATTGCCTCGGCTGCCTGTCTTGAGGCGACGAATTGTGCTTTCCTCGGAGAAACCAAGAAGACGGAGCGTTTTATAGTTGTTAGTTGCAAAAACATCCTGATAGTCTTCAACATTGGGCAGGTCAATATTTATCATACCGATTTCCTGACCCTGATAAATAAAGGGAGTGCCGCACTGGAGCATATATGAGTTTGCAATTGATTTTGCGCTTTCTGTTCTGTATTTCACGCTGCCGAATCTGTTGATGATTCTGGGATGGTCGTGGTTTTCCATATAAAGAGCATTCCAGCTTTTGCCGTAAAGACCTGTCTGCCATGTTGAGAAAGCTTTTTTGAGTCTTTTAAGGCTGAAAGGAACGGAAAGGCAGTCCATAAAGATGCAGTCTGCACCCATATGCTGGAAATGGAACATCATATCAAGCTCCTGATCAGGGCCTTCTTTGATATATTTAAGAGCCTTGTTAACTGTCATCATCGGTGCTTCGCCAACAACAAAGCAATCGTATTTATTGAGCACCTGACGGAATTCGGTAAGATATTCGTGAATGCGGGGGCCATCTGCATAATGCTCCATACCGCAAGCCTGAGGAATGGGGAAGCCGTTGGGCAGACCCTTTCTCTTTGATACGAATGTGATAACATCTTCACGGAAGCCGTCAACGCCCATATCAAGCCAGAATTTCATAATATCCTTAACCTCTTCACGAACCGCGGGGTTATCCATATTAAGGTCGGGCTGTTTCTTTGAGAAGAGGTGGAGATAATACTGGTTATTATCTTTGTTATATTCCCAAGCCTTGCCTTCAAAGAGAGATGACCAGTTGTTGGGGAGCTTTTTGCCCTTTGCATCGCGCCAGAAATAATAATCATGATATTTGCTGTTTTTATCAATACCTTTTGTGAACCATTCGTGTTCATCTGATGTGTGGTTAACAACAAGGTCCATAATAACCTTTATTCCTCTTGCGTGAGCTTCATCGAGAACTTTCTTGAAAAGCTCGTTATCGCCGTAATCGGGTGAAATATTTTTATAATCTGAAATATCATATCCGAAATCGGCATTGGGTGAGCAATAGAGAGGGGAGAACCATATGCAGGTAATACCCAAATCCTTAAGATAATCAAGCTTTGAAAGAACGCCTTCAAGGTCGCCTATGCCGTCACCGTTACCGTCGCAGAATGAACGGGGCCAGATCTGATAGCACACAGCGTCCTTATACCATTGAGTTTTTTTCATAATCAAAAGCTCCCTTCGCTTTATAATATACAAGTTTATTATAGCAAACAAATTGAAGGGATACAATAGAAAATAAAAATTTGTTAGTTAAGTTTTGAATTAAGTTTTTTGCTTGCGGATTTAACGCAGCAATAAACGGTTATCCAGATAATGAAATATAAAACAACAAAAATTGCTGTGAAAATAAGAATAACTTTGGGGTCAAAAGGTATCCAGGAGTTTGAAATGTAGCAAATTACATAAGCTGCATAAAGTGATGAGAAATGGCACAGCAACGATTTTGCAAGCGGCCATTCTTCAATCTGATTAAAAACGCTTGCTCCTGCCTGAACAAATGCAAGAATATAGGTTGAAATTATTGCAAGAAAAACCTCAGAACCGCTTAATGAAAATGATTCTGATGTTTTTGAAATAACAAGAAAAACAATTCCGCAGATTATCGGACCGAAACCGCCGAAAATAAGACCTCTGTGCAAAAACTTTTTTAAATATCCGTTCATAATTTAACACCGAACCTTTCTTTGATTTTTTTAACATTTCTTCTGGAAACATAATCTTTGTATCCGTTACAGAAAACAACAGACAGAGCACCCGCAAAAGAAGCATCAAAACGAACTATCTTTTTTGTGTTTGCAATGCAGGACTGATTGATTTTAAGAAAGCTGTCATCAAGCATTTCTTCAAGCTGATAAAGCCTTTGTTTTAATTGAAATCTGTCATTATCCGTTAATGCATAAACTTTGTTTTCTTCAACGATAAAACAAATAATTTCTGCGGGAGTTAAAAGAACAGCCTCGCGCTCTTTATATCCCGTAAGCGCAACCGATTCATTTAAAATAAGGTTTTCAATATCATCGATAAGTTTTGTTCTTTTGCGGACACAAATCAGAATTTCTTCTTCTGTTTCTTTATCGATTTTTATGGTGTATTTCATACAAGGGTCCTCCTTTCACGATTATAATACAACCGTTCTTTTGATGATTCAAGCACTTTAAAGTGTTCGGTTATTCTGCAAAAGTATTCGGTAAAAACAAAAATATGCCCTGAAAACAGAGCATATTTCAATCAGTTATTCAATATAGGCAAGCCGTTTTCATCCCATTGAACTCTGCGTATTCTTGCACTTCTGCAGGGGTCATAAAGCGGGTCGTGGTCTGCATAGCCGCATTTGCCGTTAAAACAAATCTCATCCCTTGAATGATAAACAAAAATCCAATCGCCGTTTTCGTCTTTTATAAATGAATTGTGTCCCGGACCGTATTCGTTAATTAAATCATCGGAGGTAAGAAGCGGTTTATTGAGCTTTGTCCAGCTTTTTATATCAAGCAAATCGGCATTTTCATCAGCATACATAAGACCTACGCAGTATTCGGGACCCGTTGCAGAAGCAGAAAAAGCAAGGTAAATTCTGCCGTCGTGAATCATTGCGGCAGGGCCCTCGTTAACTGGAATGTTTACTCTTTCCCAATCATATTCGGGCTTTGTTAAAAGCATAGCGGGAGAGGTTGTTTTCCAAGGTTCATCGGGATTTACGCTTGCCAGATAAACATTTGAATTTCCGCCGTTCTGTGCCCAGGCAACATAGCTTTTTCCGCCGCATTCAAAATATGTCATATCAAGCGAAAAGCCTCTGAATGAAAAATCATCACCGTCACAAGCGGAGAATTTACCTTTATCTTCCCACAAATCTTTGTAAGGGTCATTGCCTTTACAAGCTATAATATGGCAATCTATATCCCAGACATTGTTTTCGCTGCCGCTTGCAGCAAACAAAACATACCATCTGCCGTTAATTTCGTGTATTTCGGGTGCCCATATATATCGGAAAGCCGAGTCGGAATTCTTTTCATCCCAGATAACTTTTTCCTCTGCGGTTGCAAGAGCATCAATTGTTTTTGCTCGTCGGAGAATTATTCTGTCATAACCCTCTGGGTCGTCTTTGCCGTACATCGGATAGGATGCCGTGAAGTAATACCAACCGTCGCTTCCCTTGGTGATAAAAGGGTCTGCTCTGTCTTTAATAAATATTTCTGTTTTTTTGCTCATACAACCACTCCTTTGACATCATTTTAACAGAAAAATCTTTGGTTTTCAATCTTTTGCTATTTACATAAATAAAATTATGGAATATAATTCACGTGAAAGGGGACATTGTATGTATTATGCGATAATTACACTCTCGGTCATTATGTTCGGAGTTCAGTTTTTGTTTAACGATAAATATCAAAAAGAAACAGGAAGCGGTGCTGCACCAACATTTTTCTTTGCGTTTCTCAGCAGTGTAGTCGGTTTGATTTGCTTGCTTGTTATCAATAAATTTCAGTTTGGTTTCACTCCGTTCACGCTGATAATGGCAAGTGTTGCGGCAGTAAATTCTTTGCTTTATACTTTCTGTTCATTAAAAGCTTTTGAACATATAAATCTTTCGCTTTATTCGATTTTTGCAATGCTTGGCGGAATGGTTTTGCCTTTCTTTGCAGGCATTATATTTTATGATGAACCCCTTACAATTCAAAAAGCAGGATGCCTTTTATTAATAACTCTTGCACTTGCTTTTACAGCGGAAAAAGGTGAGAAGAAAAAAGGCACGGTTTATTATGCGGGTGTATTTATTCTGAACGGTATGTCGGGTGTTATTTCAAAGGCTTTTCAGTCGGCATCGTATGAAAAATGCAATGCCGCAGTTTTCAGCATATGGATGGCTATAGTTTCAGCGGTTATTTCAGGCGTTGTTCTCATTTTTATAAGAAAGAATCTTGAAAAGCCAAATAAAAAAGCTGTTTTTTGCACCGTAGGTTACGGTGTGCTTAACAAAATAGCCAATTATCTGCTTCTCATAGCTCTGGCAGTGCTTCCTGCTTCGGTTCAATATCCGTTTGTAACGGGAGGAACAATGGTTGTTTCAACTGTAATAAGTGCTATGTGTGGTCAAAAACCGTCAAAGAAAGAGATTTTTGCGGTTGTTCTTTCATTTGCAGGTATTATTATTCTTATTCTGGAGTGATTACTGTGGAAAAAATCAGAATGGGTATATTCGGGCTTGGAAGAGGTTCGGGTTTTTATGATAATATTATTTTAAATGACGGAGAAGTTGTTGCTGTTTGTGATATGAATGAAGAAAAACTTGAAGAGGCGAAAAACATCCTCGGAGAAGGTGTTGCTCTTTACAGAAGTTTTGATGAATTTATTGAAAATAAAGAAATGCAGGCAGTATTTCTTTGCAACTATTTTCATGAGCATACTCCATATGCAATTGAAGCTTTGAAAAGAAATATTCACGTTCTGAGCGAATGCACCTCAAATGCAACAATGGCTCAGGGCGTTGAACTTGTGCGCGCAGCAGAAAAGAGCAAAGCGTTTTATATGCTTTCCGAGAACTATCCTTATATGTCATTCAATACGGAAATCAGGAAAGTTTATCAGAGTGGAAAAATCGGCAAGGTGCTTTTTGCAGAAGGCGAATATAATCATCCGCTTGATCCTTATGATGAAGAAACAATTCTCAGCATCCGTCCTTATAAGAAACATTGGCGAAATCTTTTACCGCGAAGCTATTATATAACTCATTCTCTTGCTCCTCTTATGCTTGCAACAGGCTCAACTCCGATAAGAGTTTCGGCAATGGGAGCATATTATCCGTTTCCTGAAGATTCTCTTCTGAGCAGAGGTCCGGGTGACCGTGCAACAATTATAACAATTCTGAATGATGATGATTCCGTTTTTCGTGTAACGGGCTGTGCGGCTTTCGGTGCCCATTGGAATTCTTACAGAATTTGCGGCGATAAAGGTCAGGTTGAAAATATCAGGGGTGACGGCGATAAGATTATGCTCCGATATAATGAGTGGGATACTCCTGATGGCGAGAAAGCAACACAAAGTTATTATCCAGAGCTTAGTGCTGAAGAAAAAGCGGCAGTTGAAAAAGCGGGACACGGCGGCGGAGATTTCTGGGTTGTGCACGAGTTTTTTGACTGCATAAGAAATAATCGCAGACCTGTTATGGATGAATATTTTGCAACAGCAATGGCATCAACCGCAATTCTTGCTCACAGAAGTGCTATTGAAAAGGGAATGCCATATGATGTGCCCGATTTCCGCAAGGAAGAGGACAGACTCAAATATGAAAATGATAATATTTCGCCGTTTTTCGGCTCTGACGGAAGCGAACCAACCATAAGGGCTTGCTCCAGAGAATAATATTTCAAGTTTTTATTTATCCCTTTGGTTTTATTTTTACAGCATTGCAAAATATAAATTCCTCGCAGCATAAAATTTACGGCAGGGTTATCTCTGCCGTTTTTATTTTGATTGATTTTATATTGTTGCCATGATATACTTTTTATGGGTGATTTATATGAAAATTATCGGAAGCGACTATGACGGAACGCTTAACCACGGTGGCATTGATGATGCTAAAAAGAATGCCATTGAAAAGTGGCGTTCGGCAGGAAATGTTTTTGCTCTTATAAGCGGAAGAGGCCCCAAGAATATTTTGAAATTATATCAGGAAAAACAGTTCGGATGCGATTACCTTATTGCAAATAACGGAGCAGTGATACTTAAGCCGAGCGGAGAGGTTGTTTCTGATATAAGGTGTGACGGAAAAATCGCAGTTCCTCTTCTGAAGCTTCTGATCGAAAACGGATGTCCTTGGGGTGATGTTGAAACTGCATTTCCCTGCAGAGTGTTTACTGACAAAAACGATTGTCTGGAAGCGGGGGATTATACTATGGAAAATGTTCCTGAAATCCCTTATTTCAATCAAATCAGTACTGCTCTTCCCGATTTTAAAACAGCAGAAAAGATAACCGCATTGGTTGCCGAAAAATTCAGCGATGAGCTTAATCCTTTGCAAAACGGAATTTGCATTGATATTGTCAGAAACGATATGAACAAAGCAAAGGGATTATATATTCTTATGGATATTCTCGGCGCTGAATATGAGGATGTTATAGCGGTTGGAGATAATGTTAACGATAAAGATATGATTAAAGAATTCAGATCATATGCAATGGCAAACGGTGTTGAGTCAATAAAAGAACTTGCCGACTACATAACCGAAGGAATAACTGAGCTTATTAAAAAAGAGCTGGGAAAATGAATAAATATAATTTGAACGCAATTTTTGAAAATGAGGTGCTTTGATGAAATTAAAGTTGTTTGTTCAGGCTATAATAAAATTTTTGCTTGGTGTTGTTCTGGTCGGATTATTGGTGTTTTTACCTGCAGGAACTCTTTCTTATTTTAACGGCTGGTTTTTTATGGGAATATTGTTTATCCCTATGTTCGTTGCAGGAATTGTTATGATGATTAAAAATCCCGAGTTGCTGAAAAAACGGCTCGATGCAAAAGAAAAAGAGCAAGAGCAGTCACTTGTTGTGAAGCTCAGCGGACTTATGTTTTTGGCAGGATTTATTGTTGCAGGACTTGATTTCCGTTTCGGGTGGTTGGTTATGCCGAAAGGTGTTTCGATAATTGCAGCTGCGGTTTTTCTGACAGGATATATTCTTTATGCTGAAGTGCTCAGGGAAAACACATATCTCAGCAGAGTGATAGAGGTTCAGGAAAATCAGAAGGTTATAGACACGGGATTATACGGTATTGTCAGACATCCGATGTATTTTGCAACCTTGCTTATGTTTCTTGCAATGCCGCTTGTTCTCGGTTCGGTTTTCTCGTTCCTGATATTTCTTATGTATCCGATTTTAATTGCAAAACGAATAAAAAACGAGGAAGAACTTCTGTGTAAAGAACTTGAAGGCTACTCGGAATATAAAAGTAAAGTTAAATACCGTTTGGTTCCTTTTGTTTGGTAAATAATTAAAATAAGGTGAGAAAATGAAATTTAATTTGAATGAATTCAGCAAAAATATAATTTGTGAAAACGGTTTAAACGATGCCGTAACAGAAGCTGTTGTCAATGACGGCTCGCTCGATTTGTATCTCGCAGCTGATAATGACAAGGTCAAATTCATAGAGCTTGAATGGCAGTTCAGCAGCAGTGAGAATATTTATGTTCTCGGCGATGTATGGGAGAGGAGCTACGGTGACCTTGAATTCAGAAAGCTTTCGGATAACGACAGATGTATGCCGTGGTATTTTATTGCAACCGATAAGACTCAATGTTTTGGCTTTGGTGTAAAAACACAGCCGAATGCTTTTATCAGCTTCAGATATAATGACAACGGAATAAAAGCCTTAATCGACTGCAGAAACGGCGGCTGCGGTGTTGAACTTAACGGAAGAAAGATTCACCTTGCAACATTTGTTTATAAAAAGTATGATTCCGATGATGTATATTCTTGCCTTTGTGATTATTGCAAAACTCTTTGCGATAATCCGATTTTAACCAAAGAAAGAGTATATGGCGGAAATAACTGGTATTATGCATACGGAAAAAGCAGCTATGAAGAAATAATTTCAGATGCAAAATTTCAGGTGGAATTAGCTAAGGGTATTGAAAATAAGCCTTTTGAGGTTATTGATGACTGCTGGCAGATTAATTCGTGCGAAGGTCCTTGGATACCAAACGAAAAATTCGGTGATATGAAAAAGCTTGCAGAAGAAATCAAAGAAATCGGAGCAAGACCGGGCATATGGGTAAGACTTCTTCATAACCGTGATTCTGCAATTACTGAAGATATGCGTATTTGCAGAAAAGGTAAAAAGCAATATCTTGATCCTACCCATCCTGATGTTCAGGCTTATATCAAAGCAGATATTGAAAGAATAAAAAGCTGGGGTTACGAGCTTTTAAAGCATGATTTCACAACCTTTGATTTGTTCGGAGGCTGGGGAAGCGAGCTTAATCCTTCAACAACGGAAATTAATGACTGGCATTTTTATGACAGAACAAAAACCAATGCCGAAATTGTTCTTGATCTCTACAGACTCATCAAAGATGCAGCAGGCGATATGTATATTATCGGCTGTAACACAGTGTCACATCTTTGCGCAGGTCTTGTTGAAATTAACCGCACAGGTAATGACACAAGCGGCAGAGAATGGGAGTCAACAAAGAAAAACGGTGTTAATACGCTTGCTTTCAGGCTTGCTCAGAATGAAGCTTTCTATATGTGTGATGCGGACTGCGTAGGTATTCTTGATGACTGCATTCCTTGGGAAAAGAATAAGCAGTGGCTTCACGTACTTTCTTACAGCAATTCACCGCTTTTTGTTTCCTGTACAGATAAAATAACTGAAGAACAGAAAAAGGATCTTTCAGAAGCATATAACATCTATCAGAAAGTTCATACTGTAAAGCCGCTTGATATTTATGAAAACAAAACCCCTTCGGTTTGGGAAATTGATAACGAAATAACTGAATATAATTGGTAACAATTTATTGGTTATTGAAAAGTTTTAAAAGCAAAATATGAATCCGAAGGTGAGTTCGTGAAAAGAATAATTGCATTTATTCTCGTTTTGATAATTATTGTTTCTGCAACAGTTTCAATGGCTTATGCTAAAACTTACGGTTATATTTATACATCGGGTGAGGTTTACCCCGAAAGTGAGCATAATTATCAGAATGATATTTTTTGCACTTGGGAATATACATATTCAATGGCGGCGGATGGATTGTTTGTTACATTTTCCGAAGAAACATCATTGAACGAAGTGCAACATAATATTGAAACAGAATACGGTGAAGCAGTTACCTGTGATAATCTTTATGTTTCTTATCCGTATGAAAATTCCTGGAAGTATATCTCCGATTTTTTTCGGGGCAAAGAGCTTTCTGGAAAAACATTATATATTCCCGTAAACCGTTTTCGGATTACTTTGAGCACGGATTCAGAAGAGAGCGATTTCGGGTTTTCGATTGAAAGAATTTCAACCGAACCGCCTGAAAATGAAACTGTTATCCGTTATCATTATACCGGTTCGGATAAAGCGGATTATTATGACTGCTTCGGCAAGGAAGATGCAGTTGTTTCGGATTTAACAGAAATATTAAGCTCTGATTACGCTTTTGCAGGTTGGTCAACAAAGCCTGACGGTAAAACGGAATATGTTGCATATGATACCCTGAAATCGGGTAACATTTATGATTTATATGCGGTGTGGATTAATCCTTTAATTGAATTTGAAGATTCATTCAGTTTTCTGAACAGCGAAGTCGGTAATGTTTATCCCGCTGAAGATAATTATTATATGACTGAAAATCATTATAATGTGATGATAAGCAACTTTTTTAAGAATTTCGGTATCGGTCCGATTCCCGCACCGCTTATTGCAGCAGTTCTTTCAACATATCCTTCGTGGGAACACAGAGGATCTTGCTACGGCATTGCAACGTCTGTTTTTCTGAATTATTACGGAGAGGTTAATTTCCTTGAAGGAACAGAAGCTGAAAGCTTGAGCGAAATTGAATTGAACGGTGATTTGATAAGCCGAATCAATTATTATCAGGCTCTTTCGGCGGCAAGCTATCTTTGCGAAAATCTTGCGGTGCAAAGAGGAACACCGATTTATAAAGAACAAATGCAGAATATGTTTGAAACAGTTAAAAACGGAAAACCTGTTTTGTTCAGTTATTATGACTATGGTAAACCGTATATGCTTTCAACGGGTCACACCGTTGTTTTGATCGGTGCTTTTAATGACAATAACGGCAATAATTATCTTGTTGCCTGCGATTCGAATTACCGTTATTCGAAAGGCGTATGTCATTATTACAGATTAACCTCCGACTTTACACGGATTTTTGACTGCGGTCAGAATCCTGATGTTTCGGAGGGAAAACGAATAGGCGGATTTAACTGGACGGCAGATTATAAACAGTTTTCTTCATTTGATATAAACGGGGAGGGTCACCCCGCCGCGTGGTACAGCACTTTCTTTAATCATATTCTTTATTGGGTTAAAACAGTTTTTTCTGTATTTATGATTTAAAACGGTGATAAATATGTTATATAATAATAAGCCGAAAATGGTTATTTTTGATGTCGGCGGAACTCTTTTCAAAGACGGTAAATGTAATTCTGAAGCAGGTCTTGAAAAATTCCGTTTATCTGCGGTTAATCCTGAAGTAACAACTGATGCGCAGCTTTTAAAATATTGGGAAGAATATATTGGTTATTTTTCTGAAGTCAAGTCAAAATCAGAAAAATCTTTTGAAATTCCGTTATCAGCCGTTTTGAAATATGTTGCGATGAACACAGGCTTGAATTTTGATATTCCTGTTGCAGAGCAAGAAGAAATATTTGACAGATTCAATTCAACAAGAACTGTTATTGACGGTGTTCCCGAGCTTCTTGCAGAGCTTGATAACCTTGGAATCCGCACTGCTGTTATAAGCAACAATATGATGAGCGGAGAAAGCCTTTCGCTCTCTTTGAAAAGATGGATTCCCTCATCGGATTTTGAGTTTTGCATCACCAGCGCAGATGTTCTTTTTACAAAACCTTCAAAAAATATTTTTGTAACAGCAATGAAATATGCACAGCTTGCTCCGTCTGAATGCTGGTATTGCGGCGACGGGATGATTCCTGATGTTTACGGTTCGTCCGCTTGCGGAATGTTACCTGTGTTGATTAATGAAAGAGCAGAGAACGATATTGAATATATTGAAAACGAAAAATGCGGCAAATATTTAAAAATAAACAAATGGAAATCATTAAATAATTTTATCGGCAGGTTTAAATAATCTTTATGGAATTTAATAAAAAATTACAGGAATTGCGAAAACAGAAAGGATTAACACAAGAAGAGCTTGCGGAGCACCTTTTTGTGTCCAGAACTGCTGTTTCAAAGTGGGAATCGGGTAGAGGTTATCCGAATTTAGATTCATTGAAAGAAATATCAAGGTTTTTCGGAATATCAATAGATGATCTTCTTTCAGGTGATGAATTGCTGACCGCTGCAGAAGAAGACAATAAACAAAAGGAAAAACAAATTCGTTCTTTGGTGTTCGGTTTGCTTGATTTGAGCACTGCAATGTTCTTTTTTCTGCCATTGTTCAGAGAGTTTTCAGGTGAGCTTATCCGCGAGGTTTCTCTTTCGTCACTTGAGGGGATTTCGCTGTATCTGAAAATAACTTTTTTGGTTGTTACAGTGCTTATGGTTTTGTCAGGAATTTTAATTTTTGTTCTTCAAAATTTTAATCCCAAAAATCAATTTCAAAATAAAATATCGATAGCACTCAATGCTTTTGCGGTTTTCCTTTTTGTTGTCAGTTTACAGCCGTATGCGGCGACTGTGTTGCTTGTTTTTTTGATTATTAAGATGTTAATGTTGGTCAGATGGCGTTGACACGGACAGTGTCATAATGCCACGCTTTGTTTCTTGAGATTGCTTACCCCTTTTTTTATAATTTATTCAGGCAAAAGATAAAATATAAAAAAGGTTGGTTAAACAATTATGAAAAGAAAAAGTTTTTACATTTCAATTTTTTGGTTAAGTGTTTTTGTTTTATGGACTTCAGCTGTTAAGTATATTGATGTTCAGGTTATCGGTCCGAAAAACACAGCAGTGGGTTTAGCGTCAATCAACAGTTTCTTCCGCGATCTTATCGGTGTTAATATGACTTTGTATAGCATTACCGACTGGTTGGGGCTTGTACCTTTGGCGGTAGTTTCTGGCTTTGCATTATTGGGACTTGTTCAATGGATTAAAAGAAAAAACTTTCTGAAGGTTGATTTCAGTATTTTGGTATTGGGAGTTTTTTATTTTGCAGTTGCAGTATTTTATATCTTTTTTGAAACTGCAGTTATAAATTACAGACCTGTTTTAATTAATGGTGGTTTGGAAACATCTTATCCTTCATCAACAACGATGCTTGCAATGTGTGTAATGCCGACGGCGTTAATGCAGTTTAATATCCGAATCAAAAGACCGATATTAAGAAACGGACTTGCGGTTGTAATTATATTTTTTACGGTGTTTATGGTTGTTGGCAGGTTAGTTTCAGGAGTTCATTGGTTCAGCGATATTATCGGAGGATTTTTGCTCAGCACAGGGCTTGTTACGATGTATTGTTATTTTTCAAACCTTAAACAATGATTTTTTTTCTGAAAAAAAGAGCAGAAAGATATGAATTCTTTCTGCTCTTTTTTAATTCTGCTGAATTATTTTATAAATATCATAAAAATTGCCTTCATACCTGTTATGAAGGTTTTTTTCTTTGCTTTGGTTTACCGCAAAAACCTGATTTTTTGATTTGATAATTGCAATTTTAACCGATTTATCAACATTTTCCAGAAAATATTTTTTTGCCTTTTTATATCGGGGATCGTGGGCTTTGAAAATATCGGGGATTTGTACCGATGAAGAGCAACAGAGCAAATCGCAAAGAATCTTTTCTTTTAAAATCTCTTTGTCGCATTTATCGCAGAAAAAGTTGTAAAGATTTTCGGCATAGTCGCTCAGGCGCATTTTGTTGCCGTTAACGGAATTGCCAAAGTCATTGAAAATATCAAACGGCGAATATCCCGCTTCTTCCGTAAGGTAATCAAGAGTAAATAAAAATCTGCCGCTGTTATAAAGTCTGTCAACCGCATCTTCGCATTTCTTAAGCATTTTAATTTCATCAGCTGAAAGCCAGGGGGTTGATGTGACTTCATATGGCGGCTCATCAATGAATGTGCAGGGGTATTTCTCTTTGTTTTCACGCATATCCGCACCGTAAAGAAGCTTTAAGAATCCCATTTGAAGCATATGAGCTTTTAATGAATATCCGATATTAAAGCTGTTTTTGAAGCTTTCAAGATTTTCGCCAGTAAGACCTGCAATAAGGTCAATATGTATGTGCATATTATTGAAGCTTATGAGTTTTCTGATGTTTTCAATAAGTTTTTTTGTGTTTGTTTTTCTGTTAATTGTTTTCAGGGTTTCCTCATTAAAAGACTGCATACCGATTTCAAGCTGAACTGCACCGTAAGGCATTGATGATAAAATTTCAAGGGTGCTTTCTCTTAATATATCACCTGCAATTTCAAAATGAAAACATACATTTTTCGGGATTTCTTTTCCGTAATTTTCTTTGATAAAAAGCAGAATCTCATTTGCTCTTTCTGCATTTGCATTAAATGTTCGGTCAACAAATTTAACTGTCTGTGTTCCGCTGTTTGAAAGCCTGATTATATCATTTTTTACTCTTGCTATATCAAAAAAACGAAGCGGTGAACATCTTCCCGAAAGGCAGAAGGCACAGCGGTAAGGGCATCCTCTGCAGGTTTCAATATATGAAATTCTTCCGTTCAGATTTTGAAAGAACTCATCAACAAAAGGCGAGGGGGGAGTATCGGTATATTCCTTTTCGGGTATTGAGATTATTTCATTGTTTTTTCTGTATGTAAGACCCGAAACAAGGCTTAAATCACCGTTTGAATTATCAAGAAATTCAGGGAATGTCCATTCTCCTTCGCCCGAAAGAACAAAATCAATGAATTCATATTTTTTAAGAATATCTTTCGGACGGTATGCAACTTCAGGCCCGCCAAGAATAATTTTGCAGTTATGCTTGTTTTTTATGATACGGCAGATTTCAAGAGTTTTTGTGATGTTCCAGATATAACAGGAAAATGCAACGAAATCAGGATTCTCATTTATAATTCCGTTAGCAAATTTTTCAGTGTCACCGTTGATTGTGCTTTCCATAACCAATGTATCATAGGTATTCTTTGAAAATTCGCGTACTCCAGAAAGCAAGCACCATGGCGAAAGCGAAGCGTGAACATATTTTGAGTTAAGACAAGCTATTATAACTTTCATCATATCAGAATTCATTATAAAAAACAGTTTCTTCCACAGGTCTGTAAACCGTATGTCTTTCGTTAGGCACTGCATCGGGTGCGGGATAACCCATAACGAGAAGAGCAACAGGTTCAATATTTTCAGGGATTTCAAAAGCTTCGCGCATTTTTGCGGGATTAAAGTGCATAACCCAGGTTGAACCTACACCGAGTTCCCACGCCTGAAGCATCATATGTGTTGTAACAATGCTTGCGTCAATAATACCGCTTTGATTTCCGTCATAGGGTCTTGTCCAGCATTCATTCTTATCAAAACAAACAAGCATTGCACAAGGTGCATCAAAATGGCATCTTGTGCATTCTTTAAGATTTGCAAGAGTTTCTTCCTTGTTTATAACAAGAATCTTCTGAGGCTGGAAATTGCAGCCTGTGGGTGCGATATGACCTGCTTCAATAATCTTATCAATAACCTCTTTTTCAACAGGCTTATCTGTGAATTTTCTCACAGAATATCTGTCGGTTGCAAGTTTCAAAAAATCCATAGGAACACCTTTTCTTTGTGTGATTTGATTTTATAATATCACATAAGACTGTAGTTTTCAATAAAATAATAAACCAAGACAGTGTTGGATAATATTATCTTGCAAAACTTTTCTGTGAAAGTTATAATGTTAATAATAAAGATTTTAAGGGTGATAAAATGTTTTCACGAATTATTGCGGCGATAATGTGTGTTATTTCAGTTTTCACAACTCCGATTTCGCTCCTTTTTTCAAAAACAGAGCTTAAAAACGAACTGAAGAAAGGTAACTATGAAAGTCCCTATATTGTCAGACCTCTCGAAGAGATAACCGTAAACGGTTTGTCTGTTGATGAGTATTCTGTTGTTATCCCTGATATCGAAGAGAATAACTTATATTCCTATGCCGCACAAACAGTTTGTGATGAGCTTTATAAAGCGTGCGGTATAAAAATTGACATAACAAAAAACATCGCCGAAAAAGCCTTTATAATTAACGAAAATCTTAATGATACAGAGAGTTTCAGCCTCAAGGTTGAAAACGGTAATGTTTATATAACAGGAAGCCGTAAAACAGGCATTTCAAGAGGAATAACAGCATTTGCCAATGAAGTTTTGCTTTGCTCGCAAGAAAGTTATGATTTTAAAGATGGCTATGAGTTCAATAAAACTTTTTCGGATTATGTGACATATGAGGATTTCGGAGCGATAGGCGACGGAAAAGCAGATGACTTTGAGGCTGTTATAAAAACTCATGAATATGCAAATGCAAACGGTTTAAGCGTTTTGGCAAACGAAACCGCAACATATTATTTCAGCGGCGCAAACAAAACTGCTTATATTAAGACCGATACCGATTGGTCAACCGCACGTTTTATAATTGATGATACTCAGGTTGAAAACAGAAGTGCCTGGATATTTAATATTGCTCCTTCAAAAAACGGAATAAATATAACCGATAAGGTTTCACCGCTTAAATCTGATGCTCAGAATATAGGGGCATCCCTTGAAGAAAAAAGTCTGGTTGTGCTAACCGATTCAAATGTCAAACGATATATCCGTAAGGGTGCAAATCAGAATTCAGGCAGTAATCAGACAGATGTTATAATTGTTGATAAAAACGGTAATATTGCAACGGAAACTCCGCTTATCTGGGATTTTGATTCAATAACTGCCGCAACAGCTTATCCTATAGACAGCGAAACTTTAACCTTAAGAGGCGGCAGATTTACAACCGTTGCCAATAATGCTTCTTCCGAATATAACTATTATGCAAGAGGTATTCAGGTCAGACGCTCAAATACCGTTATAGACGGAATATATCACGATATTAAAAATGAAGGCAAAACAGGTGCTCCGTATTCGGCTTTTGTCAGCCTTTCTTGCTGTGCTGACGTAACGGTAAAAAACTGCACCTTCACAGGCCATAAAAAGTATATAACAACAGGCTCTGCGGGAACTTCAGTAACAATGGGAACCTATGATATCGGTGCCGCAACGGCTGTTAATGCAATGTTTATTAATTGCAAGCAGACAAACGATATCACAAATAACGATTATTGGGGAATAGCAGGCACAAATTATTGCAAAAACCTTGTGTTTGACGGGTGCGCGCTTTCCCGCTTTGATGCTCATCAGGGCGTTCTTAATGCAACTGTTATAAACTCTGTTTTGGGACACCACGGAATCAAAATCATAGGCTGCGGAACAGCATTGATTGAGAATACAACAGTTTTGGCAGAAGATTTTGTTGACTTGCGTTCGGATTACGGTTCAACCTGGAACGGAGAGCTTATAATCCGAAACTGTAAGTTTTATCCCACAGGCATATCAAGCCATATTATCAAGGCGGAAAACTCTGAAGACCATAATTTCGGATACACTTGTTATCTGCCTCAAAAAATAGAAATAGACGGATTTTATGTTCACAGAATCGGAAGCAATTATCTTTTCACTAAAGTTAATTCAAAACATAAATCCGATTCGTATGATGCAGAATATCCTGTTGTTCCTCCGCAGGAGATAACTGTTAATGATTTCAGCAGTTTACTTTTCGGTAAACTTTCAGTTTCAAAAAACAAGTCAATATTTAAAGATGAAATCTCTTTTGAATGAACAGATTTAATCTTTATAAACAGAAAGCCTCGGCTGAGCCGAGGCTTTTTTATTTGCCGACAGGTTTGTTTTTAAGAGTGTTGTATATCAGCATTTTTATCTTGCCCTTTGGTGAAATTCCGTCACCGAAACTTATAACATCTTTATCACTTTTGAATCTGCTCCATCCGGGAAGATTTTTGTTTTCGCCGTTCGGGTTGCCTGATTTTACAAAGTTGCAAAGATATGATGACATTACATCACTTAATTGATAATCTTTTTCCTCCATAGGTCTCCAGCAGTTTTTAAGAGTGCCGAACCAGTACCATAAGTCGCTGCTGTGCCACGCTTCATTATCGTCACCCGGAAGCATACGTTCAAAAAGCCACATATAAGCGTTGTTTTTCTTTGCCCGGCTTTTTGTCATCATATAAAGAATGGCAGGAGCCATATCGTGGCTTGTTGAGCCGACCATATAGGGAATGTTTTTGATGCAAGGCTTATCTTTAATGAGTATTCCGTCTTTTACGGGAACGGCAGATAAGGCTGAACCTTTGACTTTTTTCCATTCGCGGAAAAGGATTTTAACGGGAACATTTCTGAATTCTTCAATCGTTTTTGCGCCTGTGTTTTTCATAACCTCTTTCCAGAAGTCATATTTCTTTTCATGTGTGCTCATCATAAAAGCTCCCATTCCAACACCGCTTGACATAACGGCTGAACGGAAAAGACCGTCGGTGTAATCGCTCTGACACAGATGCTGAACGCTCATTGCGCCTGCACTCTGTCCCATAATTGTTATTTTTTCTCCGTCTCCGCCGAAAGCTGATATATTATTTTTTATCCATTTGATGGCGGCTATCTGATCATAAAGTCCGTAGTTTCCCGTATGACCGGATTCCTCTTTGAGTTCAGGAAGACAAAGAAAACCCATAGGTCCAAGACGGTAGTTGACGGTTACTGAAACAACACCTTTTTCAGCCCATACAGCTCCGACAAAATGCTTTTCGTGACCGCATCCTCCTGTAAATCCGCCGCCGTGAATATAAATCAGTACGGTAAGTTTGCTTGAATAATTTTGCTTGGGTGCAGGATAATTTTCTATTATCTCTTCTTTTGTCAGATAATCAACAGGCTCAACATCATCTTTGACATACTTTTCAACCATGGGATTTGCCATTGACTCGAGAGCAGAGGGGAGAACTGATTTTGAGGTATCGTATCGGGTTTTTTTGAAGTTTCGTGTAACCTTTTTGTCTGCAACTTAACTTTATTTGCAGCTTCATTATAAAGTGCGATAATCTCTTCTTTTGAAGCGGGAATTCCTTCAATATTTGCAGTTTCAGCTGTTGTTTTGTTGTTATCAGCGTTAACATCAGCTGAATTTGACGGTTCGAGTGTTAAATATTCGTTTGCAATATCGACTGATGTTGTTTCAGCCTGAACTGTTGGGTCGGTGTTTTCTGTGCTGTTAGTCTTGTTGTTATCCAGCGACTTTACTGCAGCTATACAGCAGATAACTAAAACAACGGCAATAAGCGATAAAATAATTTTTTTCGATTTTTTCAGTGCTCTCATTTCAGCCAGAAAAAATGAATAAAAAACAATTTTTTAATTTTGACATCTGTTTACAAAAAATAAAAAAGGATTTATAATTAAAATTAATCGTTAATCTTTATTTCAAAAATAAAATTCTTAAAATTTTTAAGGTGAAGCTTTATGAGTAAAACATCAAAAAAGGAAATCATCAAATATGTTGTTACTACAGTGATGCTGGGTCTGCTTGTATATGCAGCTTATTCACTCTGGTATATTTTTTACGGAACAGAGAGCGGGCCTGATGTGCATCTTTACACAGGTCTTTCAGGACTCGCATTGGGTTGGTTTCTGCTTGTGTTTGTTGAAACTGTTTTCAAAAAATCGGGTTTGATACTCAAATTTTTGGCTTTTCTCGCAGGCAATGTGTTTGTTCACGGCTTGGTTTGGGGCATCAATGCTTCAATCAACTCCACTGTCACCGAAAGCGGCCAAGTTATTATACAGTCATTTTCGGCAATTTTCGGTGTTTCTGCTGTTGCTCTGCTTATCAGTTTTATTTTAAGAGCAAAACTTAAATATAAAATTGTGAATATTCTTTTCGCAATTATTTATTTTGCAGTTTCCTGTGCAGGATTCTGCACATTGAATGCAGAAAACATCAGAGCACTCGAATATAAGCGTGAAATTGTTTTTGATACCGTATCCGCAGATGAAATGAAAATTTCAGACGAAGAAAAGCAGCTTTGCAGGGAATGGTATAACGATAACATCATTTCGTCTTATGGAAAATATTTTACTTTTAAGGTTGATGGAGAGGAATTCAACCCTCAGGAATGGGAAAAAGTTTTTGCTCCGTCACCTGAATACGGCTCGGTTTATCAGGGCGGACAAACGGAATTTATTATCTGTAAAAACGAAGAAAAAGGACTTGAAGTCAAGGTCGAAACAACAATTTTTGAAGAAAACGCAATATGCCAATGGGCTGTTTATATCAAAAACACGGGCGCGGGAAATTCGGGAGTTATCAGCGATTTCTATGCTCTTGATTATGGCTTTGAAACAGGCGATGCAGAGCTTTATTATTCAATGGGAAGTAACACCGCAGCCAGCGACTTTTCTCTTATCAGAAAGAATCTGACATCTTTTGAAAGACATTTTTCAGGTGTTGATGGCAAACCCACAGAAAAATATCTTCCTTATTTCAATATCAGCGGTGAAAATTACGGTATGCTTTTGGGTATTGGTTGGACAGGTCAATGGGATGCAACAATATCAGAAAGCAGGGGAGTGACAAACATCACCGCCAGACAGGAAAATCTTGCGGCATATCTTCTTCCCAATGAAGAAATCCGTTCACCTCTTGTTTCAGTCAGTTTTTATAATAATGATAATCCTCTCAAAGGTTTTAATCTTTTCCGAAACTGGATTATGAATTGTGTTTATCCCGAAAATGTTACACAGAATCACTATACAGTTATGGAAATTGCAGGCCCGATGTCAACAAGAACTTCAGATGAAATAATCGGAATCCTTGATAGCTTTGACGCTGCTGTTTTCAATGAAACAGATGCATTCTGGATGGATGCAGGGTGGTACTCTTATAATGAAGGATGGTATGACGGAGTCGGCAACTGGACCGTTGACACATCAAGATATGATAACGGCATAATTGAACTTTCCTCCTATGCAAAAGAAAAAGGTCTCGGTCATGTTTTATGGTATGAGCCTGAAAGAGTATACCGTGATACAGTTTTCTATAATGTGGCATCTGAACATGAACAATGGCTGATAGATATCGGTGACGATAATTATATGTGGAATCTCGCAGACGAAGATGCATTTGATTTTTACTGCGAATATCTTCTGAATTCGATGAGAGAAAACGGAGTCACAATTTATCGTCAGGATTTTAATTTCCCTGCTCTTGATTATTGGAAAACAGCTGATGAACAGTATTATGACGGAAGAACAGGTATTGCTGAAAATCACTATGTTACAAATCTTTACAGATTTCTTGACCATCTCGCAGAAAACATTGACGGACTTATCATTGACAACTGCGCTTCGGGCGGCAAACGTCTTGACCTTGAAATGACTTACAGAAGCATTCCGTTCTGGAGAAGTGATTATAATTGCTCTGTTCATACCGATCTTTTCGATGCAACGCAAGCTCATACATACGGACTTTCGTTCTGGCTTCCGATTTCGGGCACTGCTTTGAATATGACAAGCGAATATTCTTCAAGGTCTGCAATATTGCCTCTTATGCTTATGGATTTCTATGCACATCAGGTTCCGACATTCAATTTCTTCCATGAGCAGAGAGATCTTATGACGGGTAATTATTATCCGCTTGACTTCGGCAGTTTCGATAATGATGAAATGCACGCAATGCAATATTCTGCAGAAGACGGTCTGTCAGGAACCGCGTTTGTTTATAAACGAGCAAAGGTAAAAGACACAGAATATAATGTTGTTCTCAACGGCCTTGTGAATACGGCAACATATGAGGTTTATGATTTTGATAATCCCGAAAAGATTTATACTCTGACAGGTGAGGAGCTTATGAGTGACGGCTTTACTCTCGATCTTCCCGAGGGTGAAAAAGCCGTAATACTGATGTTCTCTGCAAAGTAAATATTCGGAGATTATTTAATCCCCGATAACTGATTTAAGCATAAAATTAAGGCAGGAAGAAATTGGAAATTGAGATTACTCGATAGAAATATCTAAATACACAACAGGATATACTTCAGGCGCAACAGATATATTGTTGCGCCTGATTGTTTCTTTTTATAATATTGTTATCTCTCTTGCGTTTCCTCTGTCACCGCGGTCGGTTACAAACTGTACTGTACCGCCGGGAAGTTTGCTTTCAAAAGCAAAGTGCAAATGCCCTGCAAGAACGGCTTTAATTTGGGGTTCGCCAATGACATATTTGTAAAATGCCTTTGAAGCTTCTGTCGGCTCTGCTATATCTCCCTTGACCTCGGGGTGAATCTCCGAGTCGGAGCCGAGCAGGCATATTTCCCCGTTCCAGAATTTATAACTTTCCTTATAAAGTTCTTTTTCATATAAAGGGGCGTGCATAAAAAGAATGATGGGATAACCTTTCTTTACTTCTTCTTTAAGCATTTCAAGCTGTTCATATTCCACTTGATGATAAGCGTCGTCTATTCCGATAAAATTAACACCGCCGATGATATAAGAATTAAAGAAAATATTAACAGGATATCCGCCAATTTCTTCCAAACTATTAAGACGGTAAACCATATCCTCTTTTATGCCGTCATATTTTGCATATTCGTGATTGCCTGCAACAAAAAGAAACTTATCCCGCTTTAAAAAATCCTTCGCGAATTCAACGCAAGGCTTTGATATGTAGTCGATAAGATCTCCGGTATGAACAATCAAATCGCATTTCTTTTCACCGTACTTTATCAGCTTGTTGAGGTTTCGTACACTTCTTTTCTCGTTTCGTTTTTTGCCTTGTCTTATCATATTCTCAGAGTCACTGTCACAATAAAAGGGAAGATGTGAGTCTGTCATATGAAGAATTTTCAGCGGTTTTTCGAGACCTATTTTTATTGTGGTTTTCTTTATTTTCAGCATAATGAAATTTGTTTCTCCTTAAACAAGCTCAGATTCGTGATGCTTTTTCGAAATCCTCGATGCTGCACCCGTGAGGTGCGAAATATCACGGTATTCGCCTTCATAATCCACGAACAGACCGTAGGGAATTTGCGAAGTCCAACCCATTTCGTCAAATTCGGGAGGCTGTATTCCCATAGCATAAAGCACAATGGCAGCAAGGTCACGAATATTCATTTCTTCAATTTCAGTCTTGTTTATTCCCTTGCCTGTTGCGGCAAAAGTTACATATTTTTCTTCGTCAGTCCATCCGCCGTGGCTACCCTTGCAGTTTTCATCATTGGTACCGCCATGGTCGGCAATAACAATAAAAAGTGTATCTTCAAGCATTTCCGCATTTTTGACTGCAGAGTAAACATCTCCGATAAGCTCATCAACCTCGTGAATTCGTTCGATGAAAGCGGGAAGTCCGTAGCCCGACCCGTGACCTGCGCCGTCAACACTGTCAAAATGAATGAACAGAAAATCAGGTTTGTTTTCACGGATATAATCACAGACAATCGGTGTCAGTTCGCTGTCGTGTGCCGTGGCATGAGAAACATCGATATTGTTTTCAACTATACCGTAGGTGATGGGATTCCAGTCACAGTATGAACCGAGAACGGCATCGGGATATGCTTCTCTGATTCTTCTGAAAAGTGAAGGGAACGGAGAATTCACGTCATAGGGGACAGAAGAAACTATGCCGTTTGTGAGCCCATGAATTTCGGGACCAACGCCGATAAGCATTGAACCCCAGCACTCTGCACTGATGGTTGGTTTTGAAGAAAGGGCTTTATATGTGATTGCACCGTTTTCGAATATTTTGTCAAAGTTCGGTGTGTCAGCAACTTTAAACCAACTGCCTGCACCGTCAACGCCTATAACTATTATATGTGAGTATTTTCTTGACATGGTCAATTCTCCTTTTTAAAAGAAGAACCTCCCTGCATATATAAGGGAGGTTCCGATTTGGTTTAATCCCATTCCTTGTTCATAACAACAAAGTTCATTCTTTCCTGAATGCTCGGACCGCCGTGACCTGTTCCGATTCCGCCGTGGTCTGAAGTAACGATAATGAGCCAATCTTCCGTATCATAGGTTTCTCTTGCCTCGATAGCTTTGATTACTTCGTAGCCGTAATTATCTTCGGTTCTGAATCCGTTTTTGTAAACGGGGTTATTGAACGAAAATCCGAAATCGTGTCCCGCAGAATCTGTGTTTTCATAAATAATAAACACAAAGTCTGCACAGTCTTCGCTTGTTATTTCTTCCATTGCACCCGTGTGAATATCTGATTTATTTTTGCGGAGGTTGAAGTCAATGTCAATGTTATTTTCTTCGCAATATGCTTTTTCGTCTTTGTAGGTTGAGTTGATGTTTGTGAAGTGGCCCTTCCACTTTGTGATAAATGCAGCGTTGTCAATAACATCCTCTTCAATGAGGGTTGTCATAAGCATTTTGGGTTCAACTGATTTTGTTATTCCGTTGCCTGTTATTCCGTGCACATCAGACCATACACCGGTAAGCATTGAGCACCAACCCGGAGCGGTTGAAGTTCCCTGAGTGTTTTCCGCAGGATAATTCACGCCGCCGCAATAGGTAAGGTTGATTGACGCACCGTTATTAAGCAGATAGTTTATTGCGCCGTTTCCCTGCTTTTCTGCAAGGATATCTGCACGGCAACCGTCATAACCGATAACGGCAACCTTCTTTTCGGTTTTGCCTTCAGGCAGTTCTGCTTTAAAATGTTCGTTTATGATACCGTAAACATCGGTAAACGGATACGCGGTTTCTATGGTGTTTTCGTAGCCTACGGAAGCAACGTTTTGTCTGTATAATTCTTCTGTGTCGTTCTTATCTTTGTGATATCTTGTGAAATATAATGCCAGAGCACCTGCGATAATTCCGAGAATAACCACAACAGAAATTGCAATAATTATAGCTTTTTTCTTGTTTCTCATTTCAGTACCTCCAAAGTCTGAATCTTTATTTATTTTGCGAAACAACTGCAGTATCCTGTAACTTGCCTGTATTGCCTTCAGCGGTAGCGTTTCCCGCTTCAGCTCTCTGTTTGAGAACCTCCATAATGTGAGCGTGCTTTTCATCCGTAAAATCCCAAAGGAACAGATACGGAAGAGCCATCAGTACATATCCCGCAAGGTCAAAGCCAAGACCGATAAGCATACACTGAACTCTTACATCGCCCATATAAAGTACATCCCAGTCAGAGGTGAATCCCACACGGTAGAACATAAGCGGAATAATGAGAGAAACGAGGGTTGTGATGGGTGTTGTAAACCAATTGATAATTTTTTGGTATTCTTCAAGTCGTTCGCCTGAAATATACATCTGATAATCGGTGATTCTGATTTTTGTGTCTTTCTGTGCAATAGCAACTGCAGATTCAAGGGTATTAGCCAGGAACATTGCAAGATAGATTGCAACACCGCAAAGAATATGCGTGTTGCCAAGGAAAAGAATGGCAAGAATATACACGCCGTTTCTGATTGCGTAGACGATATACTTGAAAATTATCATCTGCTTGAACTGGAATCGCTTTCTTATCCACGGAGCAAGAAACTCTCCGGGATTTCCTGAAATTTTAAAAAGTATTTCACAAAGTAAGAAAATAAGTCCCGTTTCACGCCATGTATAAATAAGAAGGACTGTTTTCATATCGAGCATACCGTTGCCGAGCGAATCAAGCAAGGTTGCAATCTGGTCAATCCAGAGATATTTGTTTTTGAATATACCCGAAACGCAGTGCCAGAATGAAAGATATTCCCTGTTTTCGACGGGAGGCATCGGAATTCTTTCCTTGATATTGCGAAGTCCTATGAACATAACTCCCGATGATGCAATGAAGAATATCGGGAGAAGGTATCTGAACATTCCGATATCCTTAATGCCGTCAAGGAACATTACGCCTGCGAGAGTGGGAAGAATAACATTTACGATATTCTGAACAAAATGGCTGATTTTGACAGGGAACGAACGTACATACAGTCTTTCTTGCGGATTGGGGCTGATATTATCTGCAACAGACTGTGTAAAGCCGACGAAATTGAATATTGTGTAAAGCTGGAAAAGAAGATAAAGAGTCCACACTCTGTCCGTGAGCGGAAGCTCGTAAAGCGGAAGAGTACAAATAAGCACAACAACAATGAGGCACTGAATAACATTTGCATATGCGAAAATTTTGTATCTGCCGAGTTTTTTGAGGAGCTTTTTTCTTATAAGAATATTTCTGAAACCGCTCCAACCGTTTGTCAAAAAGTGCGCACCGAATATTTTAAAAATGTTAAAGCTGTTGATACCTTTCCAACGGGTATCTATGATGTTGGCAATGCCATCGGGAAGAATAAAGGAGAAATCAAATATAAGCATCAGTAAACCCAAAACAGCAAAGGTCAGATATACTGCATTATATTTGCGTTCAATTTTTTTGGGAAGGAAACCTAAATTTGCATCAACACCCATGGTCAGGAGATTCCAGAAGTATGTTGTAGCAATGAAAAATACGTTTATCGCACTGAATGTAAGCAGTGGAATTTCGTAGTAATATGCAATCAGATAACATCCCGTACCGAAGGTAAGGAAGCTCTTAAGATAATTCAGGGTGTAATCACCGCCTACTGCGGCAAAAATCGAAAAATACTCTTTATACGGAACATGTTTTCCTTCAGCAGGAGTGTTCCAGTATTTTTTCATTTCCTGAAAAATATTCATTTTATTTTTGCTTTCGGATTTTGCCATCAGTTTTCGCCGCCTTTCTCAA